>JARFTV010000023.1:0-25575 GCA_029289325.1 Alphaproteobacteria bacterium | reverse complement strand
CTTCAGCTTCGATCGTGACGACACTGGGCCAGGCCACCGCACGCTGCGGGTGGCATACATGACAGGAGACATCACGATGGCCAATGGCACCGTGAAATGGTTCAACGACGCCAAGGGTTTCGGCTTCATCGCCCCCGCAGGCGGTTCGAAGGACGTGTTCGTCCACGTGACCGCGCTTGAGCGTGCGGGCATCCGCTCGCTGCCCGATGGGCAGGCCGTGACCTATGACATCGAGCAGGACCGCAACGGCCGTGAATCGGCTGTGAACCTGGCTCTGGCGTAAGCCTTATCCCTTCGGGGTTCGGAAACGAAAGACATCAAGGCGGGCATCCACGATGCCCGCCTTTGCACATATGCAATCCTGGGATCGCGGTTGGGCATGTGCAGCGGAGCGACCAGAGAGTCTTGCTGGGCAGACGTGGCGAGACGATCCGACGACGGCTTTGCGGGATCTTGACCGGGAAAACAGCCTCTCATATCCCTCGGTCATCCGTAGAGGAGTGAACGACGATGGATAAGCGCCGCCGGTAATCCGGCCTTTTGGCCACAGCAACCAGGCGCGATCAGGGCGAGCTTCGCCCGATTTCCAACGAACGTGAACCTTTCGGAGCTTCCATGCCCAGACTACAGGACAAGACTGCCCTCGTGACCGGGGGAGCGCGCGGCATCGGGGCCGCCATCGCCCGCGCTTTCCGCAACGAAGGCGCTGACGTCATCCTTACAGACATCGACGCTGCAACGGGGCGTGCGATGGCCGACGAGATTGGCGCGACGTTCATGCGGCTCGACGTGGCCTGCGAACGTGACTGGGATGCGGTGGCCGAGCGCTTCCCCGCGCTTGATGTGTTGGTGAACAATGCGGGCATCACCGGGTTCGAGGGGCTGTTTGACGGCGCACCCCCCGCGCAGGATCCCGAGCACGCCTCCCTCGCCGACTGGCGCGCAGTTCATGCGGTGAACAATGACGGCACGTTCCTTGGCTGCCGCTATGCAATCCGCGCCATGCGAGCGAAGGGTGCGGGTAGCATAATCAATATCTCGTCGCGGTCGGGACTTGTCGGTATCCCGTTTGCCGCTGCCTATGCGGCATCTAAGGCCGCCATCCGCAACCACACCAAATCGGTCGCGCTCTACTGTGCTGCCCAGGGGCTTGCGATCCGATGCAATTCGATCCATCCGGCGGCCATCATGACGCCGATGTGGGATCCTGTGCTGGGCCACGGGGCGGACCGTGCCGAGCGCGAGGCGGCGATGGTAGCCGATACGCCCATGCGGCGTTTCGGCAGGGCGGCCGAGGTTGCCGCGCTGGCCGTCATGCTGGCCTCCGACGAGGCGGCCTATATGACTGGCGCGGAGCTGACGATCGATGGCGGCATTCTCGCCGGATCGGCCGCGACGCCGGGCGGCTGAGGTCGATCCGGGAGGGAAATACGGTACGCGGCTGGGCGCCGATTTCGCCTGCAACGCTTGCGTTGTCCTGCAAGCCGGATGTGTCCGGCGAAAGCCGTTGCCGTCTTCCTTTTCAGACCAGCGTGCCCGCGGCGGCGCGGCGGATTTCCTGGGTTACCGGGGCAAGGGCAAGCGCGGCAAGGCGGGTGAACTGCCAATGCAGGGGGACATCCAGCGGCGTGTCGGGCAGAAGCTCTTGCAGCGCGCCCGAGGCGAGGTGCGGGCGGACCAGCGCTTCGGGGTTCATGCCCCAGCCAAGGCCGGTGAGGCAGGCATCGACGAAAGCCTGCGACGAGGCCATCCGATGCGTGGGCAGGGCCTGGCGCTGCGGGCGGAGGTAGCGGGCGACCCAGCGGGCCTGCAACTGGTCCTTGTCCGAGAAGGTCAGCGTGGGGGCCTGCCGCAGCGCCTCAAGGGTGACGCCTTCGGGAAACCAGCGGGCCATGTAGCCGGGCGACGCGGTGGCACGGTAGCGCAGCGCGCCAAGAGGCAGCGTGTCGCAGCCCTGCAGCGGGCCGGGATGCGAGGTGATGGCCGCCACGACCTCGCCCCGCCGAAGCCAGTCCTGGCTGACGTCCTGATCGTCGATGACAAGGTCGAAGAGGAAGCCCTCGGTCCGGGCCAGCGCCGGAAGGATCCAGGTGGCGAGGCTGTCGGCATTGACCGCGATCCGCAGCATCGCGGGGCCGGGGGTGAGGCCGAGGTCCTGTTCAAGGCTGCGTTCAAGCAGCGCTATCTCGTCATGATGGCGGATCAGCCGCAGGCCGGTCTCGGTGGCCCGGCAGGGCCCTCCGCGGCGGATGAGAAGGGTGCCGGTCTCTTCCTCCAGCGCCTTGATCCGCTGCGAGATGGCCGAGGGGGTGACGTGAAGCTCGGCCGCGGCAAGGTCGAAGGCGCCGCGGCGGTGGACGGCGGCAATGGCGGCGAGCTGGGCGGGGTCATACATTAGCTGCGCTTAATCCGGAGTAAGAAGATTAACTGGAGTGTGCGCTTTCCCAGGCGTAGGTCAAGGCTGGACGGCCGGGCCCCGCGGGCGAGAGCCTTGCGCGGGATGGCGGCAGGCGGGATAGCTGCGCGCTTTGGAGGGACGATGGCAGAGCGGGATCTGACGGTGTTGTTGCGCGGGATGGAGCCGGTGCTGCATGACTTGCCCTATGGTTTCGCGGTCTGGGAAGGCGCCTTGCCCGAGGAGGTCTTCGCGACCGTGGCCGAGGCGGAGGGGCTGACGGTGGTGGCCCCGCTGGACCGGCTGGGCGCTGGGGAGCCCTGGGCGCGGATCAGTCTGACGGTTCATTCGGATCTGGCGGCGGTCGGGCTGACGGCGGCCCTTGCGACGGCTCTGGCGCGCGAAGGGATCAGCTGCAATGTGATCGCAGGGCTGTATCACGACCATCTTTTCGTCCCCTGGGACCGGCGCGGGGACGCAATGGCGGCGCTGCGGGGGCTGGCGAATGCTTGAGGCGGCGGTCAGTGGCTATCTGGTGGCGCTGAGCCTGATCCTGGCGATCGGGGCGCAGAATGCCTTTGTCCTGCGGCAGGGGCTGCGGCGCGAGCATGTCGCGGCGGTGGTGGCGGTCTGCGCGGTCTCGGATGCTGTGCTGATCGGGGCGGGGGTGGCCGGGTTCGGCGCGATCTCGGCGAGGCTGCCGTGGTTCGGCGAGGCGATGCGCTGGCTGGGGGTGGCGTTCCTGCTGGCCTATGGGGCGCTGCGGTTCAAGGCGGCGCTGAAGGGGGGCGAGGCGCTGCGGCCGTCAGAGGCGGGTGCGGCGCCCCTTGGCAAGGTGCTGGCGACCTGCCTGGTGCTGACCTGGGCCAATCCGCATGTCTATCTGGATACAGTGGTGCTGATCGGGTCGATCTCGGCCCAGAATGCCCCCTCTCAGGTGGTCTTCGGGGTGGCGGCGGCCGGGGCCTCGCTGAGCTTCTTCACGGCGCTGGGCTTCGGGGCGCGGGCGCTGGCCCCGGTCTTCGCGCGGCCCGTGGCCTGGGTCTGGCTGGAGGTCGGGGTCGGGCTGGTGATGTGGGCGATCGCGGCGGGGCTGGCCCTTGGCGGGTGAGGTGCCCAAGCGCTTGGGGCGCGTGCCATCCCCGCAGCCTGTGGCGCAACAGGCTGTGAGGTCGTGACGGCTTGCCTTCCGCCGGGCATTCGGGTTCTGTCCCGGCCATGCGCGCGCTGACCGATCTTGGCCGCCCCGTCGAGGGGGTTCTGTGGATGCTGGCCACCACGCTGGCCTTCGTCGGGGTGAACGGGATCGTCCGGCATCTGGGGACCGACCTTCCGGCGGCGCAATCGGCCTTCCTCCGTTTCGCCTTCGGTCTGGTCTTTCTGGCCCCGGCGCTGCTGTCGATGCGGCAGACGCGGCTGCCCGAGGGGATCTGGCCCCTGTTTCTCTGGCGCGGCGCGCTGCATGTGGCGGCGGTGATCTTCTGGTTCTGGGCAATGGCGCGGGTGCCGGTGGCCGAGATGGCGGCGATCGGCTTCCTGAATCCGGTGATCGTGCTGGTGATCGCGGGCCTTCTTCTGGGCGAGGGGCTGGGGAAGGGGCGCGTCGTCTCGGTCCTGGTGGCGCTGCTGGGGGCCCTGGTGGTGCTGCGGCCGGGGCTGCGCGAGGTGAGCCCCGGACATGTGTCGCAGCTGGCGGCGACGGTCTGTTTCGCGGTGAGTTACATCTTTGCCAAGCGGCTGAGCGGGATGGCGCCGCCCTCGGTCGTGGTGGGGATCCTGTCGGTGACGGTGGCCGCGGGGCTGCTGCCGATCGCGCTTTGGGTCTGGGAGCCGGTGAGCGGGGTGCAGCTTGCCTGGCTCGCGGCGGTCGCGGCGCTGGCGACGGTGGGGCATTACACGATGACCCGGGCCTTCCGGGCGGCGCCGCTGGCGGTGACGCAGCCGGTGATCTTCCTCCAGATCCTTTGGGCGACGCTGCTGGGGGCGATGGTCTTTGGCGAGGCGGTGGACGGGTACGTGATCCTTGGCGGCGCGCTGATCGTGGCGGCGGTAAGCCTGAACACCTGGGCCGAGGCGCGGAAGGGGCGCATTCCGCCGCAACCGGAGCCGTGATCGTAGGGTGGGCGATATCGCCCACCCTACCGCTGTTGCGCGGTGGCAGGGCCAGCGCGCGCCCCGGTCAGCCGCTGTTGACCTCCTTTCCCTATGGTCGCGGGCCACGGCGATCCTGCGGAGGTTTTCATGCCCGACGAAACGACGATCCTGTCGCTGCCCCTGATCCTTCCGGCGCAGGCGCAGAAACATGTCACGCATAACGAGGCGCTGGCCCGGCTGGACCTGATCGTCCAGCTTGCGGTCATCGACCGGGTGCGGACGACGCCCCCAGCCCTTCCCGCGGTGGGCGACCGGCATATCGTCGCGGCGGCTGCGACCGGGCCTTGGGCCGGGCATGCGGGGCGCATCGCACTTTACACCCAGACCGGCTGGCAGTTCACCCAGCCGCTGCCGGGCTGGCAGGCTTATGTGATGATCGAGCAGCAGATGGCCTTCTTCGACGGCCTGACCTGGGTTGCGCTGTCGGACGGGCCGTTCAGCGTCGGGCGGCTGGGGATCTCGGCCACGGCGGATGCCACCAACCGGCTGGCGGTCTCGGCTCCGGCGACGCTGTTGAACCATGCCGGCGCGGGGCATCAGCTGAAGCTGAACAAGGCTGCCGCGAGCGACACGGCGAGCCTGCTGTTCCAGACCGGCTTCGCTGGCCGGGCCGAGATGGGGACGGCCGGGTCGGATGATTTCGGGATCAAGGTGAGCCCGGACGGGTCGGTCTGGCGGAGCGGGCTGGTCGTGGAGGGGGCCTCGGGCGAGGTCACGCTGCCGCAGCCGATGCATCTGGGCGGGCAGGCGGCGGATCCCGTCGCGCCGCCGGATGGGACGCTGTGGCTGGACGCCACCTCGGGCGAGGTGCGGGTGCGGTCGGGTGGGGTGACGTTGCCGCTGGGGGGCGGTGGCGGGATCGCGGACGGGGACAGGGGGGATGTCACCGTCTCGGGCGGCGGGGCGGTGTGGACGGTGGATGCCGGGGCGATCGGCAATGCCAAGTTGGGCGCCATGGCCAGCGGCACGGTCAAGGGCCGGGCCTCGGCCGGGGCGGGGGAGCCGGAGGATCTGAGCCCGGCGCAGTTGCGCGGGTTGATCAATGTCGCGGACGGGGCGACGGCGAATGCGACGGATGCCGCGCTGCGCGACCGGGCGACGCATACCGGGACCCAGGCCGCCAGCACGATCACCGGGCTGGCCGCCGTGGCGACCAGCGGGAGCGCCTCGGACCTTGCGACGGGCACGCTGCCGGGGGCGCGGATCGCCGATGGCGCGCTGTCGCTGGCGAAGCTGGCGAACTCGCCGACCGGGACGATCCTTGGCCGCGTCGCGGCCGGGTCGGGCGCGACGGAGCGCCTGACCGCCGAGCAGGTGCGCGGCATCCTGAACGTCGCCGAGGGAGCCACCGCCAATGCCAGTGACGCCGCGCTGCGCGACCGGGCGAGCCATACCGGAACGCAGGCGGCCGTGACGATCAGCGATTTCGCGGCCTCGGCCCGGGGGCAGGTGGAGGGGATGCTGGTCGCGGGGGCGAATGTGACGCTGACCCCGAGCGGATCGGGCGCGACGCGGCAGGTCACGATCTCGGTCGCGGGGGGTGGCGGCGGCGGGGCGGGCGATGTGGTGGGGCCGGCGGCGGCGGCCGACGGCGCGCTGGCCCGGTTTGACGGCGCGACCGGCAAGCTGCTGCGGTCCAGCCCCGTGACGCTGAGCGAAGATGGCGTCCTGACCCTGCCGCTGGCGAGCGTGCCGAGCCCGCCCGCAGAGGACCAGCTGGCGTTATACGCGCGGTCGGTCGGCGGGCGGATGCTGCCGGTGGCGATGGGGCCCTCGGGCCTCGATTCGCCGTTGCAGCCGCATCTGGGGCTGAACCGGGCGGTCTGGTGGATTCCGCATGGCAACAGCAACACGGCGTTGACCAGCATGGGGATCACGGCCGTCACCACCGGCACGGCGACGGCGGTGAACGTGACCGCAGGGTCGCTGTTCGGCATGATGCGGCGGATCAGCTATCGGGTCGCCACGGCCGCGAGCAATGCGGTCGTGGGCTGGCGGGGCGGCGTGAACCAGTATTCGGTGGGCGGCTCGGCGGCGGGGCTTGGCGGGTTCCACATGATCCTGCGCTGGGGCGGCGACCTGGGGATGACCAATGCCAGCCACCGCTGCTTTGTCGGGATGCGACCGACCGCGGCGCCGACCGACGTCAACCCCTCGACCCTGACGAACCTGGTGGGCGTGGGCTATGATGCGGCTGACACGACCTTTCATGTCCTGAGCAACGATGCCTCGGGCACCGCGACCAAGGTCAGTCTCGGGGCAGGTTTCCCGAAGCCCGGCATGGATGCGCAGGATGTCTATGAACTGGTCCTGTTCTCGCCTCCGGGGCTGGTGCAGCTGGTGCATTACCGGCTGCGCAACCTGACCACCGGGGCCGAGGCGACGGGGACCGTCACGTCGGACCTGCCGTCGGCCAGCACGCTGATCGCGCCGCATATGGCGCTGAGCGTCGGGGGCGCCACCTCGGTCATCGGGCTGTCGATCAAATGCGTCTACATCGAGACGGATTACTGACCCGGCCTTCCCGGACAGGCGCGGCGGCGGGGTGGCCCCTCCTCTTGCCGCGCCCGCCCGGACCGCGGGGGTGGCGGTCCGGGCGTCGCGCTGAAGTTTGACAGGTGGGGAGTGCCTGCCGAGACAGATCGTATTCAGAGCGAGGTTCGTCATGCGTATTGCGATGATCGGCACGGGCTATGTGGGCCTGGTCTCGGGGGCCTGTTTTTCGGATTTCGGACATGATGTGGTCTGCGTCGACAAGGATGCGGGCAAGATCGAGCGATTGAACCGGGGGGAGATCCCGATCTTCGAACCGGGGCTGGAGGCGTTGATCGCCAAGAACACGGCGGCCGGGCGGCTGTCCTTCACGACCGATCTGGCGCAGGCGGTGGACGGGGCCGAGGCGATCTTCATCGCGGTCGGCACCCCGACCCGGCGGGGCGATGGCCATGCCGACCTGACCTATGTGACGGCGGCAGCAGAGGAAATCGGCAAGGCCCTCACGGGCTATGCGGTCGTGGTGACCAAATCCACGGTTCCGGTGGGCACCAACCGGATAGTAGCCGAGACGATCCGCGCCGCGAATCCGGCCGCGAAGTTCGATGTCGCCTCGAACCCGGAGTTCCTGCGCGAGGGCGCGGCGATCGACGATTTCATGCGTCCTGACCGGGTGGTGATCGGCGTCGAAAGCGAGAAGGCGCGCAAGGTGATGGCCGAGCTTTACCGCCCGCTGTCGCTGCGCGATTTCCCGGTGGTCTATACCGGGCTGGAAAGTGCCGAGATGATCAAATACGCGGCCAATGCCTTCCTTGCGACGAAGATCACCTTCATCAACGAGATCGCCGCCCTGTGCGAGAGGGTGGGGGCGGATGTGAAGGCGGTGGCCAAGGGGATGGGGATGGACGGTCGCATCGGCGACAAGTTCCTTCACGCGGGGCCGGGCTATGGCGGCAGCTGTTTCCCCAAGGACACCAAGGCTTTGGCGCGGATCGGGCAGGATCATTCGGTCCCGTTGCAGATCGTCGAGGCGGTGATCAAGGTCAATGACGAGGTCAAGCGGCGGATGATCGACAAGATCCTTGACGCCTGCGACGGATCCCTGCGCGACAAGGTGATCACCGTGCTGGGCGTGACCTTCAAGCCGAACACCGACGACATGCGCGACGCGCCTTCGCTGACCATCGTGCCGGCGCTGGTGGGCGCGGGTGCGAAGGTGCGGGTCTGCGATCCGCAGGGCCATCACGAGGGCAGTGCGCTCTTGCCGGGGGTGAAGTGGTTGGACAACCCCTATCAGGCCGCGGCCGGTGCCGATCTGGTGGTGCTGCTGACCGAGTGGAACGAATTCCGCGGGCTGGACCTGTCAAGGCTGGCGCGGAAGATGGCGGTGCCACGGATGGCCGATCTGCGCAACGTCTATGACCGGGGCGAAGTGCTTGAGGCCGGGTTCACCACGCATATCGGGGTCGGGCGCTAGGTCGCAATTTCCGAAAATCGCGCGCAAAGGCCGGATTTCTGCCCGGAAGTCTTCAGCCTGCGGTAACGCCATCCTGCCAGCCTGATCCCTGGGTAAATCGGGTCTGTGTGGGGCCTTTGGGTGTTCAAAGTCCAGGTGGTGGAGACGTTCACGGCTGCGCCGTTGAACCTTGTCTCCGGTATCAACGATATGGAACTGGTGGTGCGGGGCGGGAACCTCGTGCTGTACACGGCGACGCGCGCGGGCGGGGGCGTCCTTGCGCTGGACGTGGATGGCGCGATGACGCTGCTGGACCAGGAAAGCATCGCGGCGGGCACGACGCTGCCGGCGCCGGCGGGTCTGGACCTGCTGACGATCAATGGCGCGCCGCATCTGGTGGTGTCGGGGGCGAACCAGGCGGGCGTGCGGACGCTGGCCCTGCAGGCCGACGGGGCGCTGGTCGCGGGCCTGCAGCTGCCGGGCAGCCTGTCCGGCACGATCTGCGCCCAGACCGTGGTGAACCTGGGCGGCGCGACTTTCTTCTACGCGGCGCGACCGGGCGAGGCGACGATCCATGTCTATTCCGTCGCGCCCGGCGGCGCGATGACCCAGCTTGCGCCCCGCGTCATCGCCGGGGCGCAGAACGGCATCGACATTTCCGCCATGACCTCGGTCACCGTGGGCGGCGAGACCTATCTGATCAGCCTGTCGCTGGCGGCGGATGTGGTCCGCGCCTTCCGCATCCTGCCGGATGGGACGCTGGGCGCGCCGACAATGCTGGGGGTGCCGCAGGGCCTGGGGATGGCGAACCCCTCGGACGTCGAGGTGGTCGAGGTCGGGGGACGCAGCTATCTGGTCGTCGCCTCATCGGGGTCGTCCTCGGTCAGCGTGATCGAGATCGCGGCCGGGGGCATCATGCGCGCGGCGGACCATGTGATCGACACGCTGGACACAAGGTTCCAAGGCGTGCAGGCGGTGGAGACGCTGGCGATCGGCGACCGGGTTCTGGTGATCGCGGGCGGGGCGGATGGCGGGATCACGGTGATGCTGCTGACGCCGGAGGGGCAGCTTCTGCAGGTGGGTCAGCACCTCCAGCTGCCGGGCCTTGCGCTGCAGAACATCACGGCGATGGCCGCGCGGGTGGTGGACGGCCGGATCGACCTCTTCGTCGCGGGCGAGGGTGCCGGCATCACCCGGTTGCAGATCGATCCCGGCCCGCTGGCCCCGATGATCCTGGGCGGGGGCGAGGCGGCCAGCCTGACCGGGGGAGCCGCGGGCGACATGATCCTGGGCGGCGACGGGGATGAGACGATCCGCGGGGAGGGTGGGGCGGATATCCTTGCGGACGGTGGCGGGAGCGATGTCCTTTACGGCGGGGCGGGGGCGGATCTTTTCGTCCTGTCTGCCGACGGTGCCTTGGACACGATCGCCGACTTCCAGCTTGGGCTTGACCGGATCGACCTTTCGGCCTGGGGGCCGATCCATTCGCTGGCCAGCCTGACGATCACCGCCACCGCGACCGGCGCGCGGATCACCTATGGCGACGAGGTGCTGGAGATCCTGTCCTCGAACGGGCTGCCGATCCTGCCGCAGTCATTCCGGCTGTCGGATTTCATCGGCCTCTGGCACGCGCTACCGGATCCGACCTTTGTCGACGACGTGATCCGCGGCACCGCGCAGACGGAATCGCTGATCGGTACCGATGGCGACGACATGTTCATCGCCACGGCGGGGGCGGATACGCTTTCGGGCGGGGCCGGTTTCGACCGGGTGTCCTTTGTGGAGGCGCTGACGGCGGTGCGGGTGAACCTGCAAAGCCAGAACCAGAACGCCGGGGCGGCACAGGGGCAGGTCTACCGAAGCATCGAGGGGGTGATCGGCTCCCGCTTCAATGACAGCCTCACGGGCGACAGCGGGGCAAACTGGCTGTACGGGAGCGATGGGGCCGACCGGCTTTGGGGGCTTGCCGGAGACGACAGCCTGTATGGCGGGGCTGGGAACGATACCCTGTCCGGCGGTCCGGGGGCCGATATCCTGGACGGCGGCGCGGGACGCGACCGGGCCAGCTATCGCGAGGCGGCGCAGGGCATCCGGCTGGACCTGGCCGCGCCGGACCGCAACACCGGCGAGGCGGCCGGCGACCTGTTCATTTCGATCGAGGAATTCGAGGGCAGCACCCATGCCGACACGATCCTTGGCGATCATCAGGCGAACATCCTTTACGGCGTCGGCGGCAATGACCTGATCGAGGGACGTGACGGCAACGATTCGCTTTACGGCAACGACGGGTCGGACACGCTGGTCGGCGGGGCCGGGGCCGATCGGCTTGAGGGCAACGCGGGGCTGGATTTCGCGAGCTACGCCGACAGCCCGACCGGGCTGACGCTGGACCTGAAGACGCCGGGCCTTTCGACGGGTCATGCGCTGGGCGATGTCTTCATCACGATCGAGGGCTTCCTGATGTCGCCCTTCAACGATCGCTTCTACGGCTCGGACAATGAGGATCTGGCCTTTGGCATGGAGGGCAACGACCTGCTGGACGGACGCCTTGGCGCGGACTGGCTGTCCGGTGGCGCAGGCAACGACAGTCTTTACGGCGGCGAAGGCGATGACACGCTGGTCGGCGGCGCGGGGGCCGACCGGCTGGACGGCGGCGCAGGGCGGGATATCGCCAGCTATGCCGATGCGGCGGCCGGGGTGCGGGTGGAACTTGCCAATCCCAAGGCGAATCTGGGTGATGCCAGGGGCGATACCTATTTTGGGATCGAGGGGCTGGAGGGCTCGGCCCATGGCGATGCGCTCATCGGGGACAATGCGGCGAACCTGATCCTTGGACTGGACGGGGCCGACAGCCTTTGGGGCCGGAGCGGGAATGACACGCTGGATGGCGGCGCGGGCGACGACACGCTGACCGGGGGCCTTGGCGCGGATCTTCTGATCGGCGGGAAGGGGGTGGACATGGCCAGCTATGCCGAGGTCACGGCGGCGCTGCGGCTGGACCTTGCCGAGCCCTGGCTCAACACCGGCGAGGCGGCGGGGGACCAGTATCAGGGGATCGAGGGGCTGATCGGCGGCAGCGCGGCGGACACCATTGGCGGTGACGGGGGGGCGAACCGTCTGTTCGGCGGGGCTGGGAACGACCAGATCCATGGCCGGGCGGGGAATGACACGCTGGACGGTGGGGCGGGCAACGACAGTCTCTGGGGTGGGGCTGACGCGGACAGCCTGTCGGGTGGCGCGGGGAGCGACCGGCTTTATGGCGAGGCGGGCGATGACCGTCTGTTCGGTGGCGATGGCAACGACAGCCTTTACGGCGGGGTCGGGGCGGACCTGATCGATGGCGGGGCGGGGCTGGACATGGCCTTCTGGCTGGACGCCGAGGAGGGGCTGGTCCTTGACCTGACCGACCAGAGTAGGAACGCAGGGGCTGGCTTGGGCGATACGGTGGTCGGGGTCGAGGTGATCGTGGCGACGGCCTTCGCCGACCGGATCACCGGCGACGGCCTGGCCAACAGCTTCCGCGGCGAAGGCGGCGCGGACTGGCTGGCGGGCGGCGCGGGCAACGACAGTCTTTACGGCGGCGACGGGGATGACACGCTGGTCGGTGGCGCCGGGGCCGACCGGCTGGAGGGCGGGGCAGGTCGTGACATGGCCAGTTATGCCGATGCCACGACGGGGGTGAGGGCGGACCTTTCCAACGCGGGCGCCAATCTCGGTGATGCGCGCGGGGACAGTTACTTCGGGATCGAGGATCTGGAAGGCTCGGTCCATGGTGACACTTTGGTGGGGAACACTGCCGGGAACTTGATCCTTGGCCTTGCTGGGGCCGACAGCCTTGTCGGCCGGGCCGGGGACGACACGCTGGACGGGGGCGCGGGCGACGACACGTTGCTGGGCGGGCCTGGGGCGGACCTGCTGATCGGCGGTGCGGGCGAGGACATGGCCAGTTACGCCGACTTGACCACAGCGGTGCTGGTCGACTTGGCCGATCCCACGCGCAACCGGGGCGATGCGGCGCTGGACCGGCTGGTGGAGATCGAACACCTCACCGGCTCATCCGCCGCGGATTCGCTTTACGGCGACGATCTGGGCAACCGGCTGCTGGGCGGGGCGGGCAACGATCTTTTGTCCGGGCGGGGAGGCGACGACAGTCTGGAAGGCGAGGCCGGGAATGACTTTCTGGATGGCGGCGCGGGGCGGGATGTCCTGAACGGGGGGGCAGGGAACGACAGCCTGTATGGCGGGGATGGCGACGATGTGCTGATCGGCGGTGCGGGGCGCGACCTTCTGGACGGGGGCGCTGGGCATGATCTGGTCAGCTATCGCACGGCGACGGCGGCAGTCGTTGTCGACCTGACGAGGCCCTCGGCGAACACGGGCGATGCGCAGGGGGACGTCTATTTCGGGATCGAGGAGTTCCAGCTGGGCAATTTCAACGACCGTTTCTTCGGCAGCGCCGAGGCGGACCGGGTCAGCGGGCTTTCCGGCAATGACCTGCTCGACGGCCGCGGCGGGAATGACTGGCTGTCCGGCGGGGCGGGGAACGATACGCTTCTGGGCGGCGAGGGGTCGGATACCTTGATCGGCGGGGCGGGGGCGGATCGGCTGGATGGCGGCGCTGGGCTGGATTTTGCGAGCTATGCCGATGCCGCGACCGGGGTGGTGGCGGATCTGGCGAGCCCCGGCCTGAACCAGGGCGACGCGCGGGGCGACATCTATATCGGGATCGAAGGGCTGATCGGATCGGCCTTTGCAGATGCCCTGAGCGGCGACGGGCAGGACAATCGGCTGCTGGGCGGGGCGGGGAACGACACGCTTTGGGGGCGGGCTGGCGACGACTGGCTGGACGGTGGCGCGGGGGATGACTGGCTTTGGGGCGGGATCGGGGCCGATACCTTCGTCTTTGCCGGGGGGCACGACGTCCTGGGGGACTTCACCGACGGGATCGACCGGATCCTCGTATCGGCCGACCTGTGGGAGGGCGAACCACCCGGGGTCGCGGATCTTCTGGCCAATGCGCGTGTCACAGAGACCGGCGTGGTGATCGACATGGGTGCTGCCGGCAGTCTGGACATCCGGGGGATTTTCGACACATCACTTCTGGCCGACGACATCCAGTTCGTCTGACGGGGTGAATGATGACCAAGGTGCTGGTGACGGGTGGTGCGGGCTATATCGGGTCCCATGCCTGCAAGGCGCTTGCCCGGGCAGGGTTCGAGCCGGTGGCCTTCGACAACCTCTCGACCGGCTGGGCCGAGGCGGTGAAATGGGGGCCGCTGGTCCGGGGCGACCTGATGGACCGCGCTTCGATCGACGCCGCCATGGCCGAGCATCGGCCGATTGCGGTGATGCATTTCGCGGCGCTCTCGCTGGTCGGCGAGTCCATGCAGGACCCGGCCCGCTACTGGCGGGTGAACCTTGGCGGGGCGCTGAACCTCATGGAGGCCTGCGCATCGGCGGGGGTGGCGCATTTCGTCTTTTCCTCGACCTGCGCGACCTATGGCGACCAGGACGGGGTCCTGCTGACGGAAGCGACGCCGCAGCGGCCGATCAACGCTTACGGGGGGTCGAAGCTTGCGATCGAGGCGATGGTCCGCGACTTTGGCCGGACGTTCGGCATCGGCCATGTGATCTTCCGCTATTTCAACGTGGCGGGTGCCGACCCCGAGGGCGAGATCGGCGAGCAGCATCGTCCCGAGACGCATCTCATCCCCTTGCTGCTGGAGGCGGTGGCGGGGCGCCGCCCGGCGCTGACGCTGCATGGGACAGACTATCCGACCCCGGACGGAACCTGCGTGCGGGATTATGTCCATGTGACCGACCTTGCCGAGGCGCATGTGCTGGGGCTGCGGCGGCTTCTGGACGGCAAGGGGAATGGCGTGTTCTGCCTTGGCACCGGGCGCGGCTTCTCGGTCCGCGAGGTGATCGAGGCGAGCCGGCTGGTCACCAACCGCGAGGTGCCGGTGGTGATCGGCCCGCGACGTGCGGGGGATGCGGCGACGCTGGTCTCTTCCTCTTCCCTTGCGGTGCAGGAGCTGGGCTGGGAACCGCGCCGTTCAACGCTGCGCGAGATGATCGGCGATGCCTGGGCCTGGGCACAGAGGCAAGGATTTGCCGCCTGACCGGGGCGCGACGGCGATCGTCCGGTTCCGGTCGGGTCAGAGGTCCCAGTCTAGGGGTTTCCTTGCCTTAACCGCAGCGGGTTCGCCAAGCCCAAGCCAGTCGCCCCGGATCGGCAGCTTGCGCTCTGCGCCCCAGTCGCCGGTGACGGTCAGGATATCGCCCTCCAGCATCATGCCCGCCACCGACTGCCCCGAAGGCCAGCGGATCGCACCGAGGATATGCCGCACCTCGGCCGTGCCATGCGGCAGAAGGCGCAGAAGCGCGGGCTGGCCCGCGGCGGTCAGGGGATCAGGTTCTTCGCGCGAGGAGAGGCCCAGGACCGGCAGGGCCGCGCCTTCCTCTACCCCCAGGCAGCCGAAGTGCCGACCGTTCCAGGGCGCATGATCCCTGCCGCCGTTCGAATGCCAGAGCATGGTCATCGGCAGGCTGCGCGCGTTCTTCAGGGAGAGGAAGAGGTCGCCCTCCTTTGGCCGGACCACGGCGGTCCAGCCGAGGTGGGAGGACGGGTCCTCCACCCCCGCGACGAAATCCTCATGCGCGGGACCCCAGGGGTAGCGGTGCAGGTTCACCGTGCCGCCGTCTGCCCCCGGAAATTCGGCCGCATCCTCGGCCCGGCGAGGATAGGCGAGGGCCGAGCGGCCTTGGGTGGTTTCCAGAGGCTCGGCCAGGGTTTCCCACCAGCGCTTGCGCGAGAAGGAGAGTTTCGCGCCGTTCGGGACATGAACCATGGCGTGGTTCGAGACCGGCAGCGCACCCTGGCCCCCGATGAACAGGTGGCGCTGATATAGGAACGGCTGACCATCCGTGACCGACAGTTCCTTGACCACAGTCGCGCCCTGCACCGCGCCCTGAAGCACGGCGCGCAGCTGGCCCGCGCCGCAGGGCAGCACCTGCCAGTCGCCATTGGCGGCCAGCCCGTGCAGTCCGTCCGGTCCTGCGCCCATTGGCGCGGCAAGGAAATCCCCGGCGAGCCAGGACTGGTGCGGCGGCGCCTCGGCCGGAACCTCCCAGGCGGCCCAGGGCGCCTGGTGCAGGGGCGCGATCTCGTGGCCCTCATCGGTCACGGTGAACTGGCGCAGGACCCCGCCCTGCGGGGCGAAGTCGGCGGTGATGCCCTGGGCGGTGATCGGATGAAGCATCGGCGGTCCTTTTCCCCGCAGCCTAGCGCCGGGGGGCTGCAAAGGGAACTGGCATGTCAGTTGGCCCGGCGCTAGTCTGGCCGCGAAGCAGGGAGGGTGGAATGGGGCGGCTGGACGGCAAGACGATCCTGGTGACGGCGGCGGGGGCGGGGATCGGGCGGGCCTCGGCCATCGCCATGGCGCGGGAAGGCGCGCAGGTCATCGCGACAGACGTGAACGAGGCGGCTCTGGCGGGACTGGAGGGCTGCGAGACCCGGGTCCTGAACGTGCGCGACCCTGAAGCGATCCGCGCGACCTTTGCCGAGGTCGGTATCCCGGACGTGCTGTTCAACTGCGCGGGCTTCGTGGCGAATGGCACGATCCTCGACTGCGACGAGGAGACCTGGGCCTTCAGCCTCGACCTGAATCTGACGGCGATGTTCCGCATGTGCAAGGCGGTGCTGCCGGGCATGATCGAGCGGGGCCATGGCAATATCATCAACATGGCCTCGGTCGCGGGATCGATCATCGCGGCGCCCAATCGGGCTGTCTATGGGGTGACGAAGGCGGGGGTCATCGGGCTGACCAAGGCCATCGCCGCGGATTTCGTGGCCAAGGGCATCCGCTGCAACGCGGTCTGTCCGGGAACGGTGGACACGCCATCCCTGCGCCAGCGGATGGAGGCGTCGGGGGATTACGAGGCGGCGCGAAAGGCCTTTCTGGCGCGGCAGCCCACGGGGCGCATGGCAACCGCAGAAGAGATCGCGGCACTGGTGGTCTATCTGGCGTCGGACGAGTCGAGCTTCACCACCGGCGTGGCGCATGTGATCGATGGGGGCTGGTCCAATACCTGACCCGCGGGCGGGTGGGGATGAACCCCACCCTACGCCGTCATGTCCGGCAGTGGCCGCCGCCAAGGTCGGCAAGGATCGGGCAGTCGGGCCTCTCGTCCCCGGCGCAGGCATGGACCAGATGCTCCAGCGTCGCCTTCATCTCTTCCATCTCGCGAATGCGCTGCGCCAGCACCGCCACCTGATCCTCGGCCAGACGTTTGACCTCGGCGCTGGCCCGGCCCCGGTCGCGCCAGAGCGCAAGCAGATCCGCGACCTTCTCCATCGGAAAGCCGAGGTCCCGGGCGCGGCGGACAAAGCGGAGGACCTGCACCTCTTTCGGCCCGTAGGTCCGATAGCCCGATCCCGTGCGTCCTGCTGGCGGGATCAGGCCCGTTTCCTCGTAATAGCGGATCATCTTGGCCGACACGCCCGATGCGGCGGCGGCTTCGCCGATGTTCATCATGCGCGGGCTCCATAGCGTTTCAGCCGCAGGGCGTTGGTGATCACGAAGACCGAGGACAGCGCCATCGCCCCGGCAGCAAGGACCGGGGACAACAGAATGCCGTTGACCGGGTAGAGCACCCCAGCCGCGACCGGGATCAGCGCCGCATTGTAGGCGAAGGCCCAGAACAGGTTCTGCCGGATGTTGCGGAGCGTGGCCTGCGACAGGCCGATGGCCTGGGCAAGGGCGGGCAGGCGGCCTGCGACCAGCACGACCTCGGCCGCCTCGATCGCGACCTCGGTGCCCGTGCCCATGGCGATGCCCACATCCGCCTCGGCCAGGGCAGGGGCGTCGTTGATCCCGTCGCCGGCAAAGGCCAGACGCCCTTGCGCCTTGAGCCTGTGAAGGGCCTCGACCTTGCCCTCGGGCGTGACTTCGGCCACCACCTCGTCGATACCGAGGTCGCGGGCGATGGCGCGGGCGGTGCGGGCATCGTCGCCGGTGATCATGGCAAGTGTCAGTCCCCGCGCCTTCAGGGCCGCGATGGCCTCGGGCGTGGTGGGCTTGATTGCATCGGCGACCGACAGGAGCGCCACCAGCTTTCCGTCCTGCGCCGCATAGACCGGGCTTTCGCCGCGGTCGGCCAGAGTGGCGGCCTGCTCGGCGAAGGGGGCAAGGTCGATCCCGCGCGCCGTCATCTCGCGCGCGGCGCCTACGACGATCTCCTGGCCGTCGACGGTGGCCGAAACGCCATGGCCGGGCGAGGCGCGGAAGCCGGTGGCCTGCGGCAGGTCCAGACCTTCGGCCGCCTCGACGATGGCGCGGGCGACGGGATGTTCGGACCGTGCCTCGACGGCAGCGATGATTGGCAGGAGCGACTCACGCGTTTCGCCGGGGGCGGGGTGGAAGGCCAGCAGCCGGGGCTTCCCTTCGGTCAGGGTGCCGGTCTTGTCGAAGGCGACGATCTCCACACCTTGCAGGGCCTGCAGCGCCTCACCCTTGCGGAAGAGGATGCCAAGCTCGGCTCCGCGTCCGGTGCCGACAAGGATCGAGACGGGCGTGGCAAGGCCCATGGCGCAGGGGCAGGCGATGATCAGGACGGCAACGGCATTGACCAGCGCCATCGGCAGCGCAGGCTCGGGGCCGATGGCGAGCCAGGTGAGGAAGGTCAGCACCGCCACGGCGATGACGACAGGGACGAACCAGAGCGTCACGCGGTCGACCAGCGCCTGAATCGGGAGTTTCCCGCCCTGCGCGGCCTCGACCATGCGGATGATCCGGGCGAGGACGGTATCGGCGCCGACGGCGGTGGCCTCAAGGACCAGCGCGCCGGCCTGGTTGACCGTGCCGCCGATCACCTTGTCGCCGGGGTGCTTTTCGACTGGAACAGGCTCGCCCGTGACCATGCTTTCGTCGATCCAGCTTGCGCCCTCGGTCACGGTGGCGTCGACCGGGACCCTTTCGCCAGGCCGAAGCTCCAGAGAATCGCCGGGCCGCACTTCGGCCACGGGCAGGTCCTGCACAGCGCTGCCGCGCCGGACATGGGCAAGCTGCGGTTGCAGCGCCACCAGCCGCCGGATCGCCTGGGAGGAGCGCCCACGCGCCCGGGCCTCGAGCAGCCGCCCAAGGAGGATCAGCGTCACGATCACCGCCGCAGCCTCGAAGTAGACTGCGACCGTGCCGGGGGGCAGAAGGGCGGGGAGGAAGGTCGCCAGCGTCGAATAGGCCCAGGCCGCGCCGGCCCCGAGGGCGACGAGGCTGAACATGTCGGGCGCGCCTTTCAGAAGGGCAGGAATGCCCTTGAGGAAGAAGCGCCGCCCCGGCCAGGCCAGGACAATCGTGGTCAGCAGGAACTGGATGAGCCAGCTGGTTCCCTGGCCGATGGTGCCAAGGATCCAGTGGTGAAAGGCCGGGACCAGATGTGCGCCCATCTCCAGCACGAACACCGGCAAGGTCAGGACGCCCGCAAGGATCACGTCGCGCCGCAGCCCGGCCTCTTCCGCCGCAGCGCGGGTCTCGGCATCGTCGCGTGGGGTGTCGGGGGTGCGCTCGTGCGCGTCATAGCCCGCGCCCTTGATCGCGGCGACCAGGGCCGGAACCCCTGCCAGTCCTTCGACATGGGCGCTTTCGGTGGCGAGGTTGACGCTGGCCGCAGTCACCCCGGGCACGGCCTTCAGGGCGCGTTCGACGCGGCCGACACAAGAGGCGCAGGTCATCCCCTCGACCACCAGATCGACCCGTTGGGCGGGGACGTCATAGCCTGCGCCGGTGACTGCGCCGATCACGGCCTCGGGCGGGGCGCTTCCCGTCACCTCGGCCCGGCCGGTGGCAAGGTTGACGCTGGCCGAGGTCACCCCCGGCACGGCCTTCAACGCGCGTTCGACGCGGCCGACGCAAGAAGCGCAGGTCATCCCCTCGACGGGGAGGGTCATGGAAATCGGGGTCTGGTCGGTCATGGCGGTCCGCTCCTTTGCGTGGGACCCGACCCATATGGACCTTCCCATGATGGTAAGGTCAACCCCCTGACTGCGGGTTTTTTCCCGCTGGGCCGGATCGAGCCTAAAGTTCGACCCGGATCGCCGTGCCTTGAGTTACTGCGAGCTCCACCACCGCCGCCGCGACCGCGAGGTCCTGCAGGCCGACCCCCGTCCCGTCGAACAAGGTGATCTCGTCGGCCGAGCGGCGTCCGGGGTCGGCCCCGGTGATCACCTTGCCCAATTGCACGACATCGCTTTCGGCGATCAGCCCCTGAGCTATCGCATGCTGCGCCTCGCCGATGCTGATCGATTGTGCGACCTCGTCGGCAAAGACACGGGCGCGGGCCAGAAGTTGGGGGTCGACCTCCTGCTTGCCCTTGGTGTCGGTGCCCATGCAGGCCAGATGCGTACCGGGGCTGACATGGTCGGCCATGAGGCTTGGTGCGAAGGACGAGGTGATGGTGACAATCACATCCGCCGCGCGCAGCCCCTCCAGCGGCACCGCCTCGAAGGGCAGGCCGGCCTCCTCGGCCACGGCAGCGAGGCCCGGCAGCATCTCGGGGTGGAGGTTCCAGCCGATCACCCGCTCGAATGGCCGCTGCTCCAAGGCCGCGCGAAGCTGGAACTTCGCCTGATGCCCGGCGCCGACCATACCCAGGACGCGCGCATCGGTCCGTGCCAGATGTCGGATCGACACGGCCGAAGCGGCCGCGGTGCGCAGCGCCGTCAGAAGGTTCCCGCCGACCATTGCCACCGGCTGGCCGGTGTCGGCATCGAAGAGGAACACGGTGGACTGGTGGTTGATCAGCCCCCGCCGTTCGAGATTGTGCGGCCAGTAGCCCCCGGCTTTGAGGCCAAGGACCTTCCCCGCCCGGTCGAACCCGCCCTTGAAGCCGTAGAGCGCGTCCTCATGCCCCAGGGCCTCGCGCACCACGGGGAAGTTACGCGCCTCGTCGCGGGCCATGGCGGCAAAGACCTGTTCGACGGCGGTGAAGGCGGCCTCGCGGGTCATCAGGCCGGCGATCTGGGCCTCGGGAACAATCCACATGGTCAGTAGGCCTTGCCGCGGGCGGAGACCGGCCAGAGCACTTCCACCTTGCCGTTCCGCACGCCGACATACCAGTCGTGGACATTGCAGGTCGGGTCGCAATGGCCTGGTACGAGGCGGAGCTTCTCGTTGACCTTCAGAACGCCCTGCGGGTCGTCGACGACGCCATGCTCGTCGCTGCACTTGACGTACTTCACATCCGTACGTCCGAAGACGACCGGCAGGCCGCTGTCCACCGACTGCGCCTTGAGGCCGGCATCGACGATGGCCTTGTCGGGCTTGGCATGGCTCATCACGCTGGTCAGGATGAAGAGCGCGTTTTCCCATTCGCCCTGGTCGATCCGCTTGCCGTCCTTGTCCAAGATGCGGCCGTAATCCGCGTCCATGAAGGCATAAGAGCCGCACTGAAGCTCGTTGTAGACGCCCGAGGTGCTCTCAAAGTAATAGCTGCCCGTGCCGCCGCCGCCGACGATGTCACAGTCCAGCCCTTCGGCCTTCAGCGCGTCGACTGCGTCCTTCACCATCGCCACGGCCACGTCGATCTTGGCCTTGCGGTCGGCGTAGGAGTCCATGTGCTGCATCGCGCCCTGATAGGCCTGGATGCCCGTGAACTTCAGCCCAGGTGCTGCGTCGATGGCCTTGGCCAGCGCCACAACCTCGGGCGTCGTCCTGACCCCGCAGCGCCCCGCGCCGCAGTCGATTTCGACCAGACATTCGATCGTGGTGCCATGCCTGACCGCCGCCGCCGAGAGATCGGCCACGTTGTCCAGCATGTCGACGCAGACGATGGTCCGCGCGCCCAGTTTCGGCAGGCGTGCGAGACGGTCGATCTTGGCCGGGTCGCGGACCTGGTTCGAGACCAGAACATCCTTGATCCCGCCACGGGCAAAGACCTCGGCCTCGGATACCTTCTGGCAGCAGACCCCGACCGAGCCGCCAAGTCGCTCTTGCAGTTTGGCCACATCGACCGACTTGTGCATCTTGCCATGCACCCTGTGCCGCATCCCGTGGGCCTTGGCATAGTCGCCCATCTTGATGATGTTCCGCTCCAGCGCGTCCAGGTCGAGGATCAGGCAGGGCGTCTGGATGTCGGCCTCATCCATGCCGGGCAGGGCGGGGATGTCATAGCCCACTTCGAGGCCCTGAAAATTCGTCTGCTTGTTCATGGTGTCACCCTTTCATCCAGGGAAGTTTGTCCAGATCGACGTTGCCGCCGGTCACGATCAGGCCCACACGCTTGCCGCGAAAGGCGTCGGGGTTCTTCAGGACCACCGCCAGCGGCACGGCGCTGGAGGGTTCCATCACGATCCGCAGGTGCTTCCATGCCAGCTTCATCGCGGCGACGATCTCCTCCTCGCTGGCGGTGTAGATCTCGCTGACGTGGGAGGAGACGAAGTGCCAGGTCAGGTCCTTCAGCGGCACCAGAAGCCCGTCGGCGATGCTTTTGGGCGCATCGTCGGCGATGATATGCCCGGCCTTGAAGCTGCGATAGGCGTCGTCGGCCGTCTCGGGTTCCGCCGCGATGACCTTGGTCTCCGGCGCCAGGGTAGCCAGTGTCAGGCAGGTGCCCGAGATCATGCCGCCTCCACCGATCGGTGCCACGACCATGTCCAAACCACCCGTCTGCTCCATAAACTCACGCGAGCAGGTGCCCTGCCCGGCGATCACGCGCGGGTCGTTGTAGGGGTGGACGAAATCGCCGCCGGTCGCGGCCTGTACCGTGGCAAAGGTCGACTCGCGGCTGGAGGTGGACGGCTCGCATTCCGTGATCACCCCGCCGTAGCGGCGCACGGTGTCCTTCTTGGCCTGCGGCGCGGTGCGGGGCATGACGACGTTGCAGGGAATCCCGCGCAACATCGCCGCATAGGACAGGCACGAGGCATGGTTGCCCGAGGAATGGGTCGCCACCCCGCGCCGGGCCTGATCTTCGTCCAGGCCAAAGACCGCATTGGCCGCGCCGCGCACCTTGAAGGCGCCGGGTTCCTGGAAGTTCTCGCATTTGAAGAACAGCCGCGCGCCCGTGAGTTCGTCGAGATAATCCGAGCTGCGGACCGGCGTCACGCGGATATGCGGGCGGATCCGGTCATGCGCGGCCAGCATGTCGTCATAGGTGGGGATCAGCATCTCAAGCCGCCTTCTTTGCTTGCAGGGCATGGGCGCGGTAATAGTCCTGCGCCGCCGCCACCCCCGAGCCAAGCCGGATGTTCAGCCCAAGGTCGGCCATGACCATTTCGGCCGTGGCAAGGCCCGCCAGCGTCATCACATCGGTCAGGCTACCCAGATGGCCGATGCGGAATACCTTGCCCGCGACCTCGCCCAGGCCGGTGCCGAAGGCCACGCCATAGCGTTCGGCGGCATGGGTCACGATCCGCGTCGCATCAAAGCCTTCCGGCGTGCGAATCGCACTGACCGTGTCGGACTGGACCGTGGCGTCCACGGCGCAGAGCTCCAGCCCCCAGGCGCTTACGGCGCGGCGCACACCTTCGGCGATCCGGTGATGGCGGGCAAAGACGTTCTCCAGCCCCTCGTCCAGCAGCAGCGAACTGGAGTAGCGCAGCCCGTTCATCAGGCTGACCGGCGGGGTATAGGGGAAGGCGTTGCTGGCATAGCCCTTGGCCATGTCCTGGATGTCAAAGAAGGTGCGGGGCAGGGTGGCGGTACGCCCGGCCTGCACGGCGCGGTCGGAAAAGCCAAGGATCGCCAGCCCCGCCGGCAGCATGAAGCCTTTCTGGCTTCCGGTCACCGCCACGTCCACGCGCCAGTCATCAAAGCGGAAATCCATCGACCCGATCGAGGATACGCCATCCACGAACAGCATTGCCGGGTGCTTAGCCGCGTCCAGCGCCCTGCGGATCGCTCCGATATCCGACCGAACGCCCGTCGCCGTCTCATTGTGGGTGGCAAGCACCGCCTTGATCTCGTGCCCCCTGTCGGCGGTCAGGATTTCCTCGAACCGGGCCGCAGGGATGCCCTCGCCCCACGGGGTTTCCACGATCCGCACCTTCAGCCCGTGCCGCTGGCACATGTCGATCCAGCGGTGGCTGAACATCCCGTTCCGCGCTGCCAGCACCGTGTCGCCGGGGGAAAGCGTGTTGGTGATCGCCGTTTCCCAGCCGCCGGTCCCGGTCGAGGGGAAAAGGAATATGCTGGCGCCCTCGGACTTCAGCACCTTGCGGACGTTCTGGATGCAGGGCTGCAGGATCGCGCCGAACAGGGGCGAGCGGTGGTCGATCGTCGGCATGTCGCAGGCCTTGCGCACATCCTCGGGGATGTTGGTCGGGCCGGGGATGAACACGGGGTTCTGGAAGCTCATGGCGGGTCTCCTGTCCTTTGGGCCAGTGTAACGGCCCGCGCCACCAGAGGCCATTTTTTTGAAAAAATATTTCATTTTGATGCGAGATCGAAATATCGTATGAAAAACAGGATGATGAGATTTTTCATCCCGCGAAGTGAAATCCGCTGATTATGGAGCGTCATTCCATGCCCCCCCGCGATTCAACCATTCCCGCCACGCGCCGCGCCCGTGGCCGTCCCCGCGACTGGGTGGAATCGGACCAGAACGTCATCAAGTCGCTCGACCGCGCGATGGAGGTGTTCGACCATCTCAGCCAGGGACCAGGCAAGACACTGACCGTGCTGGCCGAGGAAACCGACCAGTCCCCCGCCACGGTCTATCGCATCCTGACGACGCTGCAGGGCAAGGATCTGGTCGAATTCGACCGGACCGAACAGCTTTGGCACATCGGCCCCCGCGCCTTCATCATCGGTGCGCGCTTCCTGCGGCGGACGAGCCTTGTCGACCGCGCCCGCCCGATTCTGCGACGGCTGATGGAAGCGACGGGCGAGACCGCCAATCTGGGGATCGAACGGGACGGGGCGGTCCTCTTCCTGAGCCAGGTCGAGACCCATGCCAGCATCCGCGCCTTCTTTCCGCCGGGGACACTCTCGCAGATGCATGCCTCGGGAATCGGCAAGGCGCTTCTGGCGCAGATGGAGCCGGAGCGGCTTGACCGCTGGATCGCGGCGCGCGTGCTGGAGCCCTTTACCGACCGTACGATCACCGACCGCGCGGCGCTGGTGGAAAGCCTGGCCCAGGTCCGCGCCCAGGGCTTTGCTCTGGACGATGAGGAGCGCAATCCCGGAATGCGCTGCATCGCGGCCGCCGTCTTCGACGTGAACCGCGAGGCCGTGGCAGGGATTTCCGTCTCGGGCCCGACCAGCCGGATCAGCCTGCGCCAGCTGGACGGCCTGTCACGCCCGGTGATCGCGGCAGCGGTGGAATTGACCCAGGCCATCGGTGGTGCGGCCCCCTGAATCCCAACCTTTTGGCTGAATTGCCCCACCGGGCCAAGGGTGCGACGCTGCTTCCACAGATTGGTTCAGGGGGAGGGCGTGAAATGGCGACGGTCAAGATCCACCCGGCGGTGGACAATGGGGTGCAACCGGGCAAGCCCGGCTTTTCCGGCGGTACGCTTGTCTGCCATTGTGCAAGCGATCCCGTGGTGGTCGAGATCGACGGGGATTGCCTGCACAACCACGTCTGCGGTTGCACCAAGTGCTGGAAGCCGCAAGGCGCGATCTTCTCGATGGTGTCGGTCGTGCCCACGGACAAGGTCCGGGTCGTGCAGAATGAGCAGAAGCTGAAGGTCGTCGATCCTTCGGCCCTGATCCAGCGTCACGCCTGCACGTCCTGCGGCGTCCACCTGTACGGTCCGGTGACGCGCGAGAACCACCCGTTCACCGGCCTCAGCTTCATTCATACCGAACTGTCGGACGAGCAAGGCTGGGCCGCGCCGACCTTCGCGGCCTTCGTCTCCTCGGTGATCGAAGGCGGCACCCGACCCGAGGCGATGGACGGCATCCGTGCGCGGCTGAATGAACTGGGCCTGCCGCCCTATGACGCGCTGTCGCCGGCGCTGATGGACTATATCGCCACCTTCACGGCCCGCGCCAGCGGCGTGCTGAAGGACTGATGGAGGATACCCTATGCGCACGCGAGCCGCCGTTGCTGTCGCCGCCGGACAACCTTTGCAGGT
>JARFTV010000071.1 GCA_029289325.1 Alphaproteobacteria bacterium | reverse complement strand
CCTGAGAAGTCTCCTTCACTCAATTGATCGCGCCGACACGGCGCACCCAGAGGTTGCGGTTCTGGCAGACGGCCCGCAGGTAGAAGCTCGCCATGCCGAGTGTCTTGGCCCCGACCTCGGAGTTCCAGCAATAGAAGCCCCGGAAGTAGAGATCAGGGGAGCCATCAGGCAGGCGGCCCGCCTCGATCGGATTGTGATCGTCGACCAGGAACAGGAAGACATCGCGGTCAGAGGCATAAAGCGTGGTCGTGTCGCGGCTGATCTCGACATCTGGGTTGTAGACCCCGGTCGACCAGTCGAGCACGCCCGGCACCTTCCAGCGCGTGTCGCCGGTGCCATTGCCCGCGATGCGCTGCACCGCCTCGACCAGTTCGTGGTCATGGATGCGGCCGTAGTCGGGGCCAGTCACCGCGCGCAATTCAGTGCGGCCATCCTCGGTCTCGAAGGTCTTCACCTGCTCTGCGCGGTGGTTGGTTAGGCCGTATTGCAGGTTGATCCCCGCCAGTGGCGCGGGCAGTTGCCGCAGGTAGGAGGCCGGTGCGCCGACGATGCTGGCAAGCTGGCCGAAGGCCCAGTGCGTAGGTGCCACCGGTTCATGTGCTTTCGGCAGGACCAGATGTAGCCGCTCGGCGCTGTCGCGCGCGGCCTCGACTCGGATGTCCGCCGTCTGCACCACCCGGCTGCGGCTGCGCTCGGACCGACCCTTCACATTGGCCCAGAGATCGTCGAGCGACAGATACCGCTCGTCGTCGGGGCGGTTGAACCATTCGGACGACACTCGCCCGTTCCGCTCACCCCGGCTCACATCCACCTTCCAGCCACCGGCTCGCGCCGGCGCGACCGGATCCAGAACTTCCACAACGCCCATCGGCTATCTCCCGTGACAGGCGCCGGGAGCCACTCTCCCGAGCCTTTAACCCGTCACCGGGAAACCGGCACTCCTCTCACTCTAGAAGGCGGTCAGTCGCTAAGGTCATCATGAATGGCAGCTTCGCCCTCTCGCGCGCCTGCTGGCTGGTCACCTACCCGCTGGCCGGCGGGATCGGCGCCGGTGCCCGGTCTGTGCGTCACGGCGCTCATCGGCGCGGCTGGCCTCGTTGCGGTGCTGCGCCTCTGGCCCGCGAACGATCAGACGTTCTTGCGGCACGACCTTCCTGACCTGTCCGCCGATTATCTCCACCTGTCGGAACACGGGCCCCACCACACCCATGCCGTCTTCATCGACACCCTGCATCGCCGTTGGCCGAAGGCGGCATGAAGCACGGGCGACACAATTGTCAGGCGGCCAGATAGCGGGTGAAGACCTCGGTTGAGCCATCGCGGCCGATCAGCAGGACGTCGTAGGCCTCGCGGCTGTCCTCCGGTCCCATGCCGGGCGATCCATAGGGCATCCCAGGCACGGCAAGCCCGATCGCGTCCGGCCGCTCCTCGAGCAGGCGCCGGATATCGGCCGCAGGGACATGGCCTTCGAGCACATAGCCCTCGATCATCCCTGTGTGGCAGGAGATCATTCTTTGAGGCACACCCACTTCGGCCTTGTAGGTCATCAGGAGCGTGCCGTAGCGCTCCTCGTCCGTCACGGTGAAACCCTCGTCCCGAAGATAGGCGACCCAGGCGTTGCAGCATTCGCAGCCGGTTCCCTTTACGACATGGATCGACGGGCCCGCGCTGCGCACCGGACTGGCCGCGAAAGTCGCGACGGCGAGGCCGGACAGCAGCATTGTGCGGCGGGTCAGAAGGGGCGTGTTGGTCATGTGGCTCTCCGGAACAGGTGTGGCTGTCAGGTCAGAACCCTGCGTATCTTCGGCAGGGCGAAGCGGCGGTCCTCGTGGTAGTCGATGATGCTGGCAAAGCGCCCATCGGCGCGGAACAGGAACACACCGGCAGTGTGGTCCATGGTGTAATCCCCGTCGCGGGGCACCTTTTCGAACCGGGCGCGGAAGCCTGCGACGGCGCGTTCGACCTCGGCCAGCGGGCCGGTCAGGCCGGTGATCCGTGGATCGAAGTTTGCCAGGTAGTCGGCCAGAACTTGCTGTGTATCCCGTTCGGGATCGACGGTGATGAAGACGGTGTTCAGCCGGTCGGCGTCGGGCCCGAGCTCATCCAGCCAGCCCGAGATGTCGCTGAGGGTGGTTGGGCAGACATCGGGGCACCAAGTGAAGCCGAAGAAGGCCATGGTCGGGCGGCCGATCCAGTCTGCCGGGCGCACCGGTTCACCGCGATGGTTGGTCAGGGCAAAGCCCATCTCGCCGATGGGCAGTGGCAGAAGCGCGGCGGGCGGCTGCGCGCGGCCGCGGCTTTGCAACCAGCCGAGGCCGAGCGTGAAGGCCAATGCACCGCTCGCGCCTCCCAGACCAAGGATCAGTTGGCGTCGTCGCAATCCGGACCCTCCGCCCGTAGCGACAGAACCTCGACATTGACGACGACTTCCCCGGCATTCTGGAAGGAGAGTGTCACCGGGAAGCTGTCGCCTTCGGCCAGTGTCGTGGTCAGGCCCATCAGCATCCCATGATAGCCGCCGGGCGCCAGCTCGACGGTTTGGCCAGCCGGAACCGGGATCGACATGGCGTGTGGCATGGAGGCGATGCCGTCGGTCACCACGGTTTCGTGCAGCATCGGCATGCCAGCAGCCGGGGTCGCGATGCCGATCAGCGCATCATCTGTGCTGCCGTTGTTGGTGATCTCGACATAGAATACCCCCGGCCGGTCCGCGCCGATGGTGGCGCGGGACCAGGCGTGTTCGATATTCAGATCGCCGAGGGTGAAGGTTTCGCAGGCCAGCACGGGGGCGGCGGATAGGGTGAGGAGGGCCGAGAGGATCAGGGATTTCATGGCGGTCACAATCTGGGTTGAAGGTCGGCAAGGATATCGGTGGCGGGCGTGCCGTAGGTGAACTGACGCAGCCAGTCACCCTCGGGCCCGATGAGGTAGAGCGCCGGGCTGTGCGACATGGTGTAGCCGTCGGGGGCGGCGGCATCACCCTCGCGCGCGTAGAAGATGCGGAAGCTGTCCGCCGCGGCGCGGGTCTGTGCCTCGTCCCCGGCAAGCCCGATGATCGACGGGTGGAACGCCGCAGTGAACTCGGCCAGCCCCAGTCTGCGATCCCGCTCGGGATCGATCGAGATGAACAGAGGCTGCACAAGGGCAGCGTCGTCGCCCAGATCGTCCATCACCTGCGCCACTTCGGAAAGTGTTGTCGGGCAGACGTCCGGGCAGTTGGTGAAGCCGAAGAAGACCAGAAGATGCTGGCCCGCAAACTCGGCAGGGGTGCGCACCCGACCCTCGGCATCCGGCAGCGTGAAGGTCGGTCGGAAGGCGGCTTGCGGGACAGCCTCCGACGCGCGGTTTGGCAACAGCACGAGCAGCCCATAGGCCAGCGTGGCCAGTCCCGCCGCCGCCCAGAGGATTTTCTGTAACCTTGTCAACCGCATCCGTAACCTGCCTGTTTATTGCTCTCTGTCTAAAACCTCCAGCCGCTTGAGGTTCAAGCCCGAATTCGTGCTCTCACCGAAGGGTGAAGGGTCAGCCCAAAAGCACGGTCGACAACAGGTTCACGTTCAGCACGATGATGACGGCGGCGATCAACCAGCAGAGGCCCGTCAGCCAGCGTGGGGCGACCAGTTCGCCCATCTTGGCGCGGCTGGCGGTGAACATGACCAAAGGCACGATGGCGAAGGGCAGTTGGAAGGACAGCACCACCTGGCTCAGGATCAGCAGCTCACCCACGCCCTCACTGCCGTAGAGCAGGATCACGAAGACCGCCGGGATGATGGCAAGGCCGCGGGTGATCAGCCGCCGCGCCCAGGGGGCGATGCGCAGCCGAATGAAGCCTTCCATCACGATCTGCCCGGCCATCGTGGCTGTGACAGTGGAGTTCAGGCCTGCGCACAAAAGCGCCACCCCGAACAGGACCGGCGCCAGTGACGACCCCAGCAGCGGCTCCAGCAACAGGTGCGCCTTGTCGATCTCGGCCACGTCATTTTCGCCGACGGTGTAGAAGGCGGCAGCGGCAAGGATCAGGATCGAGGCATTGATCGTCAACGCGAACATCAGCGCAATGGTGCTGTCCCAAGTCGCCAACCGCAACGCCTCGCGCTTGGCGGGCAGGTCCATGCCAAAGGCGCGGGTCTGCACGATGCCCGAATGCAGATAGAGGTTATGCGGCATGACCGTGGCTCCGATGATGCCAAGGGCAAGGTAGAGCATGGTCGGGTTGCTGACGATCTCACGGCTCGGGGCGAACCCGGCGATGACGTCGCCCCAGACCGGATCGGACTGCGCGATCAGCACGACAAAACAGGCCGCGATCAGTGCCATCAGCGAGATGATCAGCGCCTCGATCCAGCGGAACCCCTTGTTCTGCAGCCACAAGATCAGGAACACGTCGGCGGCGGTGATGAAGATGCCGATCTCCAGCGGGATGCCGAACAGCAGGTTCAGGCCGATGGCGGTGCCGATCACCTCGGCCAGATCGGTGGCGATGATGGCTAGCTCGGCGAAAACCCAAAGGGGCACCGACATCCATTTCGGAAAGGCATCTCGACAGGCCTGCGCCAGATCGCGACCCGAGGCGACCGCCAACCGCGCGCAGAGCGATTGCAGGAGGATCGCCATGATGTTCGACAGAAGGGCTACGAACAGCAGCGTGTAGCCGAAGGCCGCCCCGCCGGCGAGCGAGGTCGCCCAGTTGCCGGGGTCCATGTAGCCCACGGCCACCAGATAGCCGGGGCCGATGAAGGCGAGGAACCGGCGGAACCGGCTGGTGCCGCCGTTGCCGACCGCAATGGTGCGGAAGACCTCGGAAAGTGAGGGCGTCTCGCGCTCTTGTCGCCAGGCTGGGATGGACATGGTTTAGGGCGCTCCCGGGTTTCGTCACGATCCCGACAAGACGTGGCGCATAAAGTTAGACAGTGCTAACAATCTGCCCCGCGACTTTACTTGTCAATCCATCCCATGCGACACTCTGCAGATGACCGAGTTCCACCCTGACACCCGCACCGCGCCGCTCGACGGCCCCGCAGACCCGCGCACCGAAGCGTTTCAGGGCGTGCGCGAGGCACGGCGGAATGAACTGGCCGAGGATTATGTCGAACTGATCGCTGAGCTGATCCACGAACAGGGCGAGGCGCGCCCGGTGGACATCGCCACCCGCCTTGGCGTGAAGGTGCCGACGGTCAGCAAGACCCTCGACCGGCTGGCGCGCGAAGGGCTGATCACCCGCGCAAAGTATCGGTCGGTTTTTCTGACCGACACGGGCCGCGCGCTGGCCAAGGAATGTCGGCGGCGGCACGAGATCGTGCTGCGGTTCCTGATCAGCCTTGGCCTTGACCCCGAGACGGCAGAGCGCGACGCCGAAGGCATCGAGCATCACGTCAGCGAACGAACGCTGGCGCTCTTCGCGGCCTTCGCCAATCGGTCCTGATCGGCATCAGCTGTTCTCGATTGCAAACCGCACATCTGCGATCAGGCTGTCTGCGCTGAAGTTCTCCAGCCGCCTGCCGTTCAGAAAGAAGGTCGGCGTCTGTCGAATGGCCAAGGCTTCGACGTCGGCTGCGTCCTGGTTGAGGATGCCAGTAATCCCCGGAAAGAGCTTGTCGCTTTCCGCCCTTTCGAGATCGAGCCCCGCGGCCCCGGCGATTTCCCAGGCCACGTCCAGCTGCGGCGAACCATGCACGGCCCAGCCCGGTTGCTGTTCCAGCAGCGCATCCAGTACCGGCTCGAACTTGTCCTGCATCCGTGCAGCCTCAAGGATGCGCACGGCTTCGTCCGAGCCTTCGTGGAAGACGGTATAGCGCAGCACGACCCGGACCTGAGTCGGAAACTGCCGCCGGATCTCTTGCACCACCGGGTGATAGGCGCGGCAGGCCTCGCAGGACGGATCGAAGAATTCAACCAGTGTGACGGGCGCATCGGCAGGACCGAAGCTGGGGGAGTAGTCCCGGATCAGTAGTGCCTGATCGGCTGTTGGCGCGGCAGCGGCCGCCACTTCTGCCTCGGCGGCGCGGCGCTGGTTCAGCACGTAGGCGCCACCCGCGAAGGCGGCAAGGCCAAGCGCAGAGGCTCCGATCAGAAGGGTGCGGCGGTTCATGGGCGGTGTCCTTTCGGAAGGATGAGACAGGCAAGGATCGCTGCAAAGGCGACCGCGGAAAGATAGGGGATCGGCAGGCCAAGGATCATCTGCGCCTCACCGGTGCAGGAGGGGCCATTTTCGGTGCAGGGCACGATTGGCGCGGGCAAAAACCCAGCGTAAAGGCCCGAATGCCACGCCGCCAGCGCCAGCCCGGCGAGGGCCAGGGGCAAGCCGTAGGCGCGCGCCACGCCGTCGCCCCGCCAGAGTGACAAGCCAAGGATCGGCACCAGCGGGAACATGGCGATGCGCTGATACCAGCAGAGCGTGCAGGGCATCTGGCCCAGCACCTCACCGATGAAAAGCGCGCCAAGTGTGGCCGCCAGCGCAATCAGGAAGGCCGCAGTCAAGGCAAGGTCGTCGCGCGACAGGGTTTCCGAGTCAGCTTTGGTCAAGAACCGGCTCCTTGCGGCGGCGAACGGGAAGAGATGCGGCGAGGATCAGGACCGCGCCCAGGGTGATCGCAATATCGGCGACGTTGAACGTGGGCCAGTGCCAGTCACGCCAATAGAAATCGAGAAAATCAGTCACGGCACCCTGTCGCAGCCGGTCGATGATGTTGCCAAGCGCCCCGCCCACGACCAGTGCAAAGCCGGCACGTTCCAGCGCGTGCTGCGCCCGGAATGCCATGACGGCGAAGGCGATGGTCAGTGCGCCCGTCAGCGCGGCCATCAGAAGGGGCTTACCCGCCATTATCCCGCCCATCATGCCGAAGCTCGCGCCTGTGTTGAACCCGAGGGAGAGGTTGAAACTCGGAAAGACAGGGACAGCCGTCCCTTGCGACAGCAGCGATAGTGCCGCTGCCTTGGTCAACTGGTCTGCCACCACTGCGGCAGCAATCAGCGAAATCAGCGTCATCTTGGTCATTCCGCAGCCTTGCTCTTCATGCCGATCCAGCGAGGAACCGATGCGGTGTAGCGGTCATAGTCCGGCCCGATTGCCATGCGCAGGGCAGCCTCCTCTGACCGGACTTGCGTGGTGGCGGACCAGAGAAACAGGAGTGGGGCTAGGACCGTCGGGACAGAGGGCACTGCCAGGGTAACACCCGCCAGCAGCGCCGCTTGCCCCACAAAGGTCGGGTTGCGGCTGAAGCGGTAAAGCCCGCCGGAGACCAGATCGCCGGTTTCGCCGCCGACGACGCCGACGCGCCAGGAGGATCCCATCGACATCTGCGCGGCAAAGGCCACCATCGCGCCGAGCCCTGCGACAAAGACCCCGACCAAGCCAAGAAGTACGGCGCGCCCCTCGGTCCAAAGCGGATCGATCTTGTGCAGGATAGGCACGGCGAGCCAGAGAAGCGGCCCGAAGAAGGCGAGCGCAAAGGCCACGCGGAACCCGATTGCCGCCAGCCGGTCGCGTCCGGTCGCACGGGCGAACAGCCAGACCGGCCGACCCACCGCTTTCGCGGCCAGCGCGCTGCCCCAGAAGAACAGAGCCAGATAGCCGAAGAGAAGGGCCAATGCTGCCCAGCCGAAACCGGAGATCATGGCCTTACGCCTCCCGTTCCGGATTGAACCGCAGCAGGCGCAGGGCGTTCAGCGTCACCAGCACAGTCGCGCCGGTATCGGCCAGAATTGCGATCCAGAGGCCGGTCAAGCCGAAGACCGAGGTCACCAGGAAAACCGCCTTCAGCCCCAAAGCGATAGTGACGTTCTGGCGGATATTGGCCATCGCAGCGCGCGACAGGCGGATCGTGGCCGGAATGTCCGTCACCCGGTCGCGCAGGATCGCCGCATCGGCGGTTTCCAGCGCCACGTCGGTGCCCGATCCCATCGCCACGCCGACACTCGCCTGTTTCAGCGCGGGGGCGTCGTTGATACCGTCGCCGATCATCATTACGCCGCCTTGGGTGCCGATCTCGCGGATGTAGGCAAGCTTGTCCTCGGGCATCATGTCGGCTTCGAACTTCAGCCCGAGGCTTCCGGCGATGGCGGCGGCCGTGCGCGGGTTGTCCCCGGTCAGGATCACCGAAGTCACCCCCATCGCCGTCAACTGGCGCACCGCGTCCTTGGCATCCGCGCGCGGCTCGTCCCGCATGGCGATCAGGCCAAGCGGGGTCTTTTCGCGGAACACGGCGACGGCGGTCTTGCCGTCCTCCTCAAAAATCGTGGCCTGCCGAAGACCGAAGCCATCGAGCCCGCCATGCTCCATCGCATAACGGGGCGAGGACACATAGGCCGCAGCGCCGCCCACGGTTGCAACAACGCCCTTGCCCATCAGCGCCTTGGCGTCTTGCGAGAGCAGCGCGGAAACGCCCGCATCCTTGGCCTTGTTCAGGATCGCAATCGCCAGCGGGTGGCTCGACCCTGTTTCTACGCCCGCAGCAACGGCAAGAAGCTCGGCCTCGGTCGTTGACCCGAACGGCACCACATCCGTCACCTGCGGGCGGCCATGCGTCAGCGTTCCGGTCTTGTCGAAGGTCACGACATCGACCTTCGCTGCGGCTTCGATCACCGCACCACCCTTCATCAAGAGCCCGCGCCGCGCGCCGGTGGACATGGCAGAGGCGATGGAGGCGGGGACTGAGATGACCAGCGCGCAGGGGCACCCGATCAAGAGAAGCGCAAGCCCCCGGTAAATCCACGTGTCCCAAGGCTGACCAAATGCCAGCGGCGGCACCACGATCACCAGCGCGGCAACCGCGACGATGGCGGGCATATACCAGCGGCTGAAGCGGTCGATGAAGCGTTCGGTCGGCGCGCGGGCCTCTTCGGCCTCTTCGACCAGCCGGATGATGCGCGCGATGGTGTTGTCTTCCGCGCCTTTGGTGACCTTCACCCGCAGCGCCGCCTCAGTGTTGATTGCGCCTGCAAAGACCGCATCCCCCGGCCCGCGCGTTTTGGGGACGCTTTCGCCGGTGACCGGGCTTTCGTCCACGCCCGAGGTGCCATCCACGATCTCGCCATCGGCCGGAATCCGGTCGCCGGGGCGAACAAGCACGGTCTGGCCGATGGTCAGGCTTGCGGCCGGCACCTCGCGCGTGATGTCGCCGGTGACCAGTTGCGCGGTCTTCGGGACAAGGTTCGCCAAGGCCCTGATGCCGTCGCGCGCCTTGCCTGCGGCCACGCCTTCCAAAACCTCGCCCACGGCGAACAGGAAGACGACCAACGCCGCCTCTTCGGCTGCGTCGATAAACAAGGCCCCGACGGCTGCAATCGTCATCAGGCTTTCGATGGTGAAGGGCTGACCCATCCGCAACGCTGCAAAGGCGCGTTGCGCTACTGGGGCTACCCCGATCAGACAAGCAGCGACGAAGGCCCATTTGCCGATCTCGGGTGCAAGATACTCGATAACCCAGGCGGCACCGAGCAACAACGCGGTGAAGATGACCAGCTTGCCCTTGGCCGTCTGATACCAGCGCTTGCCCCGGTCAGCGGGGTCATCATGGACATGGCCGGGGCTGCCGTGGCCACTGTCATCGCGCTTTGCGCTGGTGACCTTGGGGCCGTGGTCGTGCCCGGCGTGATCGTGGCCCTCATGTGTCGCATGGTCATCGTCATGCCCATCGTGGGCATCAGGCAGCACAAAATCCTTCTTCGCACCGGCAGCGCGCGGCGCAATCTGGTAGCCAAGTGCCCGGACGGTCTTTTCGATCTTGTCCCGCCCGGTCTGCGCCTCATCCAGCGTCAGCCGCAGGCGTTCCGTCATGATCCCGACCTCGACGCCGCTCACCCCCGGCAGGCGAGCCACCGCATCCTTGATTTTGGTCGCGCAGGATCCGCAGTCCATGCCCGTCACAGTCCAGTCGCAGGACGTTTCGCGTGCAGCTTCCGACATCGTCATTCCTCCTGCCGCAGTGCGGGCAGTTGCTTTCATCGAATCAGGAACCTAATGTCTCTAGCAACTATAGCTTCAAGGGGAATCTGATGCTGACCATCGGAAAACTGGGCGAGGCCGCGGGGGTGAAGGTTCCGACGATCCGCTACTACGAGCAGATCGGCCTCTTGCCCGAGGCGGAACGCAGCGCGGGCAACCAGCGGCTCTACGGCCGCAAGGCGCAGGAACGGCTGGCATTCATCCGCCACGCCCGCGATCTGGGTTTCACGCTGGAGGCGATCCGCGACCTGCTCAGCCTGTCCGACAGACCTGACCAATCCTGCGCCGCCGCCGATGCCATCGCCAAGGCGCAACTGGCCGAGGTCGAAAGCCGGCTCGCGCGCCTGACCGCCCTCAAGACCGAACTGGAACGCATGGTCGTGCAATGTGCGGGCGGGAGCATTGCCGATTGCCGGGTGATCGAGGTTTTGAGCGACCATTCCCTTTGCGCAACTGATCACCGCCATCCGGAAAGCGAGGTGCAGTCATGACAGCGCCGGGCACACTCGCCATCTACATCGGTGCCGCTTTGGCCGAGATTGCGGGCTGCTTTGCCGTCTGGGCCTGGATGCGGCAAGGGGCGAGCCCGCTTTGGCTGGTCCCGGGCCTCCTCAGCCTCGCCGTTTTCGCTTGGCTCCTGACCCTGGCCCCCTCCGATTTCGCAGGGCGCGCTTATGCGGCCTACGGTGGCGTGTACATTGCCGCGTCGTTCGTCTGGCTTTGGGCAGTGGAGAAGCAACGCCCGGACACTTGGGACATGACCGGCGTCGCAATCTGCCTCGCCGGTGCCGCCGTCATCCTGTTCGCGCCGAGGGCGTAGGGGGTTCCGTTGTCCAGACTGGCCAAGGGTCGAACGTCACCCCTCCTCGGACCGACTTGTCCTGCGACAATCCGAGGCTCCGGATGGAGAAGCGGAGGCGAGGCTCTCAGCCAGAGGCTCCCATCACACAGTGAGCCGCGGCATACTGCGGCATGAACGAATGCCCGGTCTCGGGCGCGCGAGACCGAGCATGATGATGGTCGGCTTATAGCCGAGATCGCCCGAACCCGGCGGGTTTCCCCGCCGGGCCCGAGGGGGAGACCCCGTTCTCTTCAGAACGGGATCTCGTCGTCGCGGTCGACCAGCTCGGGGTTTTCGTTCTCGGCC
>JARFTV010000114.1 GCA_029289325.1 Alphaproteobacteria bacterium | reverse complement strand
GCATGTTCGCCAATGATGAAGAGGATCGGCCTGGGAGAAATGGATTCGAAATTTTCCATCAATTGCGTATTCCGGTCGAAGCCGACCGGGATTCCGTTCTGATGCCGACCGTCGTTCCGCTGGCAAGCCGACCGGCATTCCGGTGTGAAGCCGACCGCGGTTCCGGAGCCATCCGACCGATGTGATGTCGTCGCGAGGTAACCTCAGGTATCCTCCCCTCCTTGATTTTTCTTCGAGGAGGAAGGGATGCCGCAACAAAGGGTTACCATGCGAAAAATTCGTGAGATTCTGCGCCTTGCCTGGTCCTGCGGCCAGAGCAGGAAAGCCATCGCCAAGCAGTGCGGCGTCGGCAAGACCACTGTAACCTTTACCATCGCCCGGGCCACCGCCGCCGGGCTTGCTTGGCCCCTGCCGCCTCTGGACGACGACGCGCTGGAGCTGCGGCTCTATCCGCCCGTCCCCCTTTTCACCCCTCGCAAAGCCCCCCTGCCTGACTGGAGCTCGCTGCACCGGGAACTGGTCACTCGTAAGGATCTCACCCTCATGCTCCTGTGGCAGGAGTATAAGGCGGGTGAGCCAAACGGCTATCAGTACAGCTACTTCTGCGACCTCTACCGGCAGTGGCAAGGGAAATTGGATATCGCCATGCGCCAGGAGCACCGCGCCGGCGAGAAGCTGTTCGTCGACTACTGCGGCCGCACCGTGCCGATCGTCGACGCCTCAACAGGCGAGATCCGCGAAGCGCAGGTGTTCGTGGCGGTGCTGGGCGCCAGCAACTACACCTATGCCGAGGCGACCTGGAGCCAGTCGCTTCCCGACTGGATCGGCTCCCATGTGCGCACCTTCTCCTTCCTCGGCGGGGTTCCCCGCGCCGTCGTCCCGGACAACCTGCGCTCGGCCGTGAACAAGGCCTGCCGCTACGAGCCGGACCTCAATCCCACCTATGCGGAGCTGGCCGCCCACTACGGCACCGCCGTGGTGCCGGCCCGGGTGCGCAAACCCAAGGACAAGGCGAAGGCCGAGGTCGGGGTGCAGATCGTGCAGCGCTTCGTCCTGGCGGCGCTGAGAAACCGCACGTTCTTCTCTCTCGCCGAGGCCAATGCCGCCATCCGCGAGCGTCTGGAACTACTCAACAACCGATCCTTCAAGAAGCTGCCCGGCACCCGGACAAGCCACTTTCTGGAGATCGACCGCCCGGCGCTCCTGCCTCTGCCCGAGGCCCCCTACCAGTTCGCTCAGTGGAAAAAGGCCAGCCTCGGCATCGACTACCACTTCGACCTCGATGGCCACTATTACAGCGCCCCCTACCGCCTGCGCGGCGAGCCGCTGGACGTGCGTTTTACCGAGACCACCGTCGAGTGCTTCCACAAGAGCCAGCGGGTCGCATCCCACCTGCGATCAAGCGTCAAGGGGAAGCACACCACCACCCCGGAACACATGCCCAAAGCTCACCGGGAGTACGCCGAGTGGTCGCCGCAGCGCCTGATCGACTGGGCCGCCGGGACGGGGGAGGCCACCGCCGCCGCCGTGCAGGAGATCCTCGGGCGAAGAGCCTATCCGGAGCACGCCTACCGCTCCTGCCTTGGGGTCCTCTCCCTCGCCAAGCGCGTAGGCCCAGAGCGCCTGGAGGCGGCCTGCGCCCGAGCGCTGGCGATCCGGGGCGTCAGCTACAAGAGCATCAAGTCGATCCTGGAGAATAACCTCGACGCCAAACCGCTTCCCCGCCCGTTAGAGCTGCCGGCGCCCGCCCATGACAACCTGCGCGGCAACGGCTACTTCAACCGATGAAAGGAGATCCCATGCTCACCCAACCGACCGTCGAGAAGCTGCACGCCATGAAGCTGCCCGGCATGGCCCGCGCCTTCCAGGAGCAATGCGCCAACGCCGAGATGGCGCAGCTTCCCTTCGAGGAGCGCTTCGGCCTGATCGTCGACCAGCAATTGCTGGAGATGGACAACCGCCGGCTGAAAAACCGGCTCAAAGCGGCCCGGCTGCGCCTGGGCGCTTCGGTCGAGGATCTGGAGATGCACAGCGGCCGCGGGCTCGACCGCGCCACCATCCTCTCCCTGGCCCACAACCAGTGGGTGCGCAGCCATCGCAACATCCTGATCACCGGGGCGACCGGCGCCGGCAAGAGCTATCTGGCCTGCGCCCTGGCCCACAAAGCCTGCCGGGACGGCCAC
>JARFTV010000022.1:60744-66624 GCA_029289325.1 Alphaproteobacteria bacterium | reverse complement strand
TGGTCAGCGCGCGGCGTTCGGCCAGGCAGGTGCCGATGCCGTTGGTGCCCTGCGCGGCCTCGGACCAGTCCACCCCCGGCGTCAGGCCCCAGTCGCGGAAGATGTCGACATCGGCCGAGCCGGCGCGGGCGTCGATCACCAGCCCCTCGGCATCGGTCAACAGGATGCCGCAGCCGCAATGGCCGATCATGGCGTAAAGATCGTCAAGCCGGGGAGCGGCGACGGCAAGGACATGGTCCAGCGCCTGCCGCCGGTCGCGCAGACGGTCGCTGTCGGGCGCGCGGGCGGCGGCGGCGGTCGCCGGGTCAAGGCCGTGCTTCAGCCAGGACCTTTGCCATGAGGCTGCCAGCCGCGAGCGCGCCGCCTCGGAGCCCGAGGCCAGCGTGTCGATCACCCGCGCCACATGATCGCCGGTCCGTGCCAAGGCGTCCTCCCGTCCAGCGGGAGGAGCTTAGGCCCTTGCCGGGATGGCGCAAGCGAAACTCAGCTGCGCGAGAGCACGAAGTCGAATTCGAGGTCGAGGAATTCGCCCTCGAAGCCCGAGGTCGGGTCGGTCATCGGCTTGAACTGGGCCATCAGGCTTTCCTTTACCCCGAATACCGCGTCCGAGCGGATATAGGGGTCGTCGGGGTCGAAGATATGCGTCACCAGCCGGTCGAAGCCGGGCGCTTCGATGATGTAGTGCAGATGCGCGGGGCGATAGGGGTGGCGGCCAAGCTGGCGGAGGAGCTTGCCGACCGGGCCGTCATCGGGGATCGGGTAGAACTTCGGCTTCACGCCACGGAAGTGATAGCTGCCGTCGGCCCCGGTGCGGAAGACGCCGCGCAGGTTGAAATCGGGCTGGATGCCCTTCTGCTGGACGTCATAGAAGCCTTCGTCATTCGCCTGCCAGACGTCGATCTTGGCACCCGGAATCGGGTTCCCCTCGGTATCGAGGATCCGGCCATGCACCCGCATCGGCTGGCCCTTCTGGTCAAGGCAGATGTTCGCGCCCATCGGCAGTTCCGGCGCATCGGCGACGTGGAAGGGGCCAAGGACCGTGCTTTCGCTTGCCCCCTTGGGTTTGCGGTTGTTGATCGCGTCAACCAGCATCGAGACGCCGAGGATGTCGGACAGAAGGATGAATTCCTGCCGCCAGTCGGTGCACATGTGGCCGGTTTCGGTGAGGAAGAGGATGGCTTTCAGCCATTCCTCCTCGGTCGGTTCGATCTCTTTCACGGCAGCGTGGAGGTGGCGGATGAGGACGGCCATCACCTCGGCCAGGCGGGCGTCCTTGGCGGCGGCGTTGCGGCTGATGACGACTTCGGCGCTGTCGGCTTCGGTGAAGAATCCCTGTTCGGTCATGTCAGTGCCCCAGGATCTGGCGCAGGGCGCGGGTCAGATCCGCCTGCGGGTTGGAGGACAGCGCCGCGCTGCGCCAGGCGACGTGGTGGTCGGGGCGGACGAGGACGCAGCCGGCATCGGCCACCTCGCTGGCCCGGGCCCAGTCGCCAAGGTGATCCTCATAGCCGCAGCGGGGGCCGATCTTCACGGCATTGATCGGCAGGCCGAGTTCGGCCGAGACCTTCGCGGCCGCCGCGATCCAGCCTTCGCCGCCGATCCCGGTCAAGAGGGTGAAGCGGCCCTTGCCGGTGAGGTCCAGGGTCGAATGCTTGCCGCCCTGACGGTCGTAAAGCCAGATATGCGGCAGGCGCGCGCCGGGGTGGGTGGTGGGCTGGTAGTAAAGCTCCATGTCGTCATTGACCGGAGCGGAGGTGCCATCGGGCACCACGGCAGAGGAGGTGTAGCGCTGGTTCATCTCTACCCCGTGGGCGTCGAATTCGTATTTCTTGAAGGCGATGGCCTTGCGCAGCGCCTCGCGCTGCTGTTCGGCGGCCGGGGTGGCGTCGCAGCGCGCGGCCATGCTGCGCTGGATCTTTTCGTGGTCGACGCCGCCGTCCATCCCCAGTGCCTCGAAGATCGGGCCGAATTCGGCGATCGACTGGTTGGCGCGGGTGACGATCTGGCGGGCGACGGGGGCGCGTTCGGCGCTGTAGCTGTCCAGAAGTTTCGGGGTGGCCTGGCCCTTGATGACGGCGGCAAGTTTCCAGGCGAGGTTGAACCCGTCCTGGATCGAGGTGTTCGAGCCGAGGCCGTTCGACGGCGGGTGCCGGTGCGCGGCGTCGCCCATGATGAAGGCGCGGCCCTTCTGCATATGGGTGGCGAAGCAGTTGTTCACCGTCCAGGTGTTGGCGCCGAGAAGCTCGATCTCCAGCTCCGGGTCGCCGACCAGCTGGCGCGCGACCTGGGTGGCAAGCGCGGCATCGACGACGGGGGCGGGCTGGTTGATGTCATAGCCCCAGACGATCAGCCATTCGTTCCACGGCCGGACCATGCGCACGAGGCCCATGCCGATCCCGCCGACATCCGCGCCGGGCTGCATGACCCAGTAGAGGACCGAGGGGCGATGGGCGACGTATTTCGACAGATCGGCGCGGAAGAGGATGTTCATCGACCCGCCGACGCCCATCTTGCCCTCGAACGGAAGGCCAAGGTGTTCGGCCACGAGGCTGTTCCCGCCATCCGCGCCGACGAGGTATTTCGACCGGACGGTGAAGTCCTTGCCGGTCAGCCGGTCGCGGCAGGTGGTGGTGACGCCGTCGTCATCCTGGACATGGGACAGGTATTCGGTCGACATCCGCGACTGCGCGCCGCGGCGGCAGGCGGTGGTGAAGAGGATCGGCTCCATGAAGGTCTGGGGCAGGTCGTTCATCTCGCAGGGGGAGGCGCGGAGGTGGCGGGCTTTCGACTCGGGCGCGGTGCCCCAGGATTGCATCCGGCCCAGTTCCTCACCGGCGAGGCTTTCGCAGAAGACGTTGTTCCCCATCAACTCCTGATGTGTGGCGTGGAGCATCGCCTCGGCCTCGACCTCGGGGCCAAGGTCGCGCAGGACCTCCATCGTGCGCTGGTTGGTGATATGGGCGCGGGGGGTGTTGGCCAGCCAGCGGTAGCGGTTGATGACCAGGACATCGACCCCGTAGGAGGCGAGCAGGGCAGCGGTGGCGGAGCCGGCGGGGCCGGTGCCGATGACAAGAACGTCGGTTGTGATGTCGGCGGTCATGGGGGTCCTTCCACGGGTATCAGATGAGGGGGGTAGCTGCGGCCGGCCGGCGGAGCTTTCGAGAACTCCGCATCGGAGCCCTTGAAGGCTCCGGTCCGATGTCTTCAAAGACATCAGCGCGAGGGGCGGCGGTCGCGGCTAGGGGCATGGTGCGAAAACCTTAGGCCGGGATCCAGCCGTAGCGGGCGGTGTCCTTGCCGGCATAATCGGGGTCGAGATAGATGTAGAGCCGGGCGATCCTGCCATCGCGCAGGGTGAAGCAGTCGCAGAAGCTGCCCGCGCCCCATTTCGGCTGGCCAGCCACCCAGGGGCCGTCGCGATGTTGGCCTTCGGACGTGCCTTCGACGGCAAAGCTGTCGGTGCCGGTCATGTGCCAGGTGAAGCCGTCGTAATGGTGCTTGATCGCCTTCAGCGTGCCGCCGACGTCGGAGAACATCTGGATGACCTCCTCCTTGCCCCGCGCGACGCCCCATTTCGGGAAGAAGACCTCGGCGTCGTCGGTGAAGTGGTCGAAAAGCCCAAGGCCGGTGGTGGGCGAGACGCCGCCCGCGTCGAGCGATTTCAGATAGCTTTCGGCCACCGCCTTGCGCGCGGCTTCCGCATCGTCCTGCGCCAGTGCGGGCGCGGCAGCGAGGGCTGCGGCGGTCCCAACAAGGGCTCCGCGACGGGTCAGGTCGGTCTTGTCGGTCATGTCTGTCCTCCCTTGAAGCTGATGCCGGTCAGCCGGCGTTGAACGGGAAAAAGCTGGAGCCCGGTGCGGTCCGAGATCAGGCCCCAGAGGCCCCGGGGCGCGAACAGCATCACCGCGATGGCGATGAGGCCGAGGGTCAGGAGATACCAGGCGCCATAATCGGCGAGCAGCGTCTGGAGGGCGTAGAAGACGAGGACGCCGAGGATCGGGCCCTCGATCCGTCCGATGCCGCCGATGACGACGATGAAGATGACATAGGCGGTCCAGTCGGTGACGCTGAAGGCCGCGTCGGGCGAGATGCGGGCGGTCTGGACATAGATCAGCGCGCCGACGAGCCCGGTCATGGCGGCGGCGATCAGGAAGACGGCCCAGCGGATCCGGCCCGCGTCGATGCCGACGGAATTCGCGGCCTCGGCATTGTCGCGGACGGCCGCCAGCGCAAGGCCGAGGCGGTTCCTGAGCAGGGCATAGATCGCGGCGATGGTCAGGACGGCGAGGGCGAGGGCCAGCCAGTAGGCGAGGATGTCCCGCGCCGCCGCCTCACGGACGTCGAAGAGGGCGCGGATGGTCTCGACCCCGATGATGTTCGAGGTCGCCTCGCGCGGGAGGGAGGTCCCGGTGCCGCCGCCGAGGGTCTTCCACTGGGCGACGAGAAGCCGGGTCACTTCGGCGATGACCCAGGTGCCGATGGCGAAATAGGCGCCAGCCAGGCGGAAGGCGAAGAAGGCGGTGGGGATGGCAAGCGCGAGGGCCGCGAGACCGCCAAGCGGGATTGCGAGGACCGGGTCCATCCCCCAGAGGATGACGCCCGCGAACATCGCATAGGCTCCGATCCCGACGAAGGCCTGCTGGCCAACGCTGACGAGGCCGCCGTAGCCCGCGAGAAGGTTCCAAAGCTGCGCCAGCGTCAGCATGGTCAGGATGAAGAACAGGTCCTGGATCAGGCTGCGCGAGGCGAAGGCGGGCAGGGCGAGGCCGGCGGCGATGAGAAGAAGGGCGAAAAGGCCGGTGAGGGTTCCGGCGCGGGTGCGGGTGGTGACGGTCGGTTGCATCTCAGTCCACCGCCCTGGGAAAGAGGCCGCGCGGGCGGACCAGAAGGACAAGGAGGAAGGCGAGATGTCCCGAGAGGATCTGCCATTCCGGGTTGATGGCCGCGCCAAGAGTCTGGGCGACGCCGATGATGATCCCGCCCGCAAGCGTGCCCCAGAGGCTGCCGAGGCCGCCGATGATCACCGCCTCGAAGGCGTAGATCAGTCGGGCGGGACCGATGGAGGGGTCGAAGTTCGCCCGCATGCCAAGGTAGAGCGCGGCGACGGTCACGACGACCATGGCAAGGCCGGTGGCGATGGCGAAGATCCCTTTCGGGTCGATCCCCATGAGGCTGGCGGTGACGGGATCGTCGCTGGTGGCGCGGAAGGCGCGGCCAAGGGCGGTGGCATAGAAGATGCGATTAAGCGCGAGGATGACGAGCACCGCCGACAGGAAGGTCAGAAGCGGCATCCAGCCCACGGTGACGAGCCCGAGGTTCAGCGAGGCGCTTTCCAGCGGCCCGGCCGGGATGCGGCGGGTGTCGGCGCTGAACGCCTCCAGAAGCCCGTTCTGCAGCGCGACGGAAAGGCCGAAGGTGACGAGGAGCGGGGGCAGGATGTCCTTGCCGAGGACGCGGTTCAGCACGACGCGTTGCAGGGCCCAGCCAAGGGCGAACATCAGGGGCGCGGTGAGGAGGGCGGCGAAGAAGGGATTGAGGCCGAGGGTCGAGACCACCAGCAGGATCGCGAAGGCGGCGAAGATGATCAGGTCGCCATGGGCGAGGTTCACCAGGCGCATGATGCCGAAGACGAGGCTGAGCCCCGCGGCGAAAAGCGCGTAGAGGCCGCCAAGGAGCACGCCCTGGACGAGGATATCAAGCCAGTTCATCGGGCCTCTCGCGGGTTGGGGCGGTTGCTGGAATGAGCGCGTTCCGCGCAAGCCTTTCCTCTCGCCTTATGCGCGCGACGGGCGCGCAACGGCTCGGCCGGGGGGGGGGGGGGGGGGCGCCCCCCCCCCCCCCCCCCCAGTGCCCCGTATAGAAAGTAGGGGCAGGGGGGGG
>JARFTV010000022.1:34679-60734 GCA_029289325.1 Alphaproteobacteria bacterium | reverse complement strand
CCTTACCTCCCGCCTTCTGGGCGCGCGGGGCGCCCAACGGCTCGGCCGCTGGGGGCGCTTCGCCCCCCAGACCCCCCGAGGATATTTGTGCAAAGATGAAAGGGGACGAGCAGGGGCGCGGGGTCATGCGGCCTCTCCGAAATAGGCGGCGTGGATGGCGGAGCGGCTGACCTCGCCGGCGCGGGCGGTCAGGGTCACCCGGCCCTCCATCATGCAGTAGACCCGGTCCGAGACGGAGAGGGCGCGGCCGATGTCCTGTTCGACCACGATGATCGCGGTGCCCTGTTCCTTGATCCGGGGCATGGCGGCGTAGATGTCGCGGATGACGACGGGGGCGAGACCGAGGCTGATCTCGTCGCAGAGGAGGACTTCGGGGTTGGACATGAGGGCGCGGCCGATGGCCACCATCTGCTGCTGGCCGCCGGAGAGCGCGGTGCCGGGCATCCGGCGCTTTTCGCGCAGGATCGGGAAGAGGTCGTAGATCGTGTCGAGTGACCAGGGGCCGGGGGCGCGGCGCACCTGGCCGCCGATGCGGAGGTTCTCCTCGACGGTGAGCGAGGGGAAGAGCTTGCGCCCCTCGGGCACCATGGCGATGCCGCGTTGCAGGACGAGATGGGCGGGAAGCGCGCCGATGGGTTCACCACGGTGCAGGACCATGCCGGGGCCGTTCCTGAGCACCCCGGCGATGGCGCGGAGACGCGTGGACTTCCCCGCGCCGTTTGCCCCGATCACGGCGACGGTCTCGCCCTTGTCGAGGGTGATGTCGACGCCGAAAAGCGCGCGGAACTGGCCGTAGGCGGCGGTGAGGGCGCGGGTTTCCAGAAGCATCAGACCTCAATCCCCAGATAGATTTCGCGGACCTCCCGGGAGGCCATGATCGCCTCGGGTTCGCCCAGGCCGATCACCCGGCCGAAGTCGAGGACGAGCAGGCGTTCGACGACGGCGGTCAGGGCATGGAGGACATGCTCGATCCAGATGATGGTCGTGCCCTTGGCATGGAGCCCCTTGATCGTGGCGATCAGCGCCTGGCATTCGCCCTCGGTCAGTCCGCCGGCGATCTCGTCAAGGAGCAGAAGCTCGGGTCCCGTGGCCATGGCGCGGGCGAGCTCCAGCCGCTTGCGGTCAAGGAGCGAGAGCGCGCCGGCGAAGGTATTGGCGCGGTGGAGAAGCTCGCAATCCCTGAGGATGGCCACGCAGTCCGCGGTCACGGCGGCCTCGGAGCGGTTCTGGCCGAAGCTCGCGGCGACGGCGAGGTTTTCGAAGACGGTCAACCCCTCGAAGGGCTGCGGGATCTGGAAGCTGCGGCCGACGCCCATCCGCACCCGTGCGCGCGCGGGAAGGCGGGTCACGTCGCGGCCCATCAGGGTGATGCTGCCCGCGTCGGGGAGGATGTTGCCGGTGATCAGGTTGAAGAGCGTGGATTTCCCCGCGCCGTTCGGGCCGATGATGCCAAGCGCCTGGCCCTTCGGGACCGAGAATGACACGCCGTCGGTCACCTTCAGCGCACCGAAGGACCGGGAGACGTCGGTAAGGGTCAGGATATCGGGCATCATCACGTCCGGAGGTGGGTGCCCGGCCCGAGGGCCGGGCGGTTCGGGTCAGGCCAGGGCCTCCATCACGCCGCCGGTCGGGATGTTCGGGGCGGTCTGGTTGTCGACGACGACGAGGTCGAAGGTGCCGTCCTCTTTGCGCCGCCACTGGCCGCCGACGAGTTGGGTCTTGCAGACATTGGTCGCGGCGAAGGGCGGCAGGCCCGCGCCGTCCCAGGCGATGCGGCCGACCATCGTGTCCATGCTGGTCGCGGCGATAGCGGCGGCCACGCCCTCGGCGTCCTTGGTGTCGCTGACGCGGCCCATGACGTTGGTCGCCACTTCGAACAGCGAATGGATGAAGCCGATGGGCTGGGTCCAGGGCCGTCCGGTCTGGGCGGTGAAATCGGCGGCAAGATCCGCCGCCGACTGTCCGGTCAGCGAGGAGGCGAAGGGATGGGTGTTGGACCACCAGACCTCGGACGACAGGTTATGGCCGGCCTGGCCCAGTGCCTCGACCGATTGCGGGAAGAGAATGGCCTTGGCGACGGTAATGATCTTGGGGTTGAAGCCCTGCTGGATCGCCTGATTGCGGAAGGTGGTGAAGTCGGGCGGGATCACCACGCCGGTGACGATCTCGGCATTGGCGGCCTTGAAGGCGTTGATCTGGGCGCTGAAATCGTCGGTCAGGTTCTGGTAGCGGCCGGGATCGGTGAGGCTGTAGCCCTGCGCGGCGAAGCCGGGGCCGACGCCCACGTCCGGATCGCCCCAGGCGTTGCCGTCGCCGTCATTGGGGAAAAGCCCGCCGACCTGCTTGTTGGTCTCAAGCTGGTTCCACATGTTGAGGAAGACGGCGATCACATCCTCCAGCCCCCAGAAATAGTGGAAGGCGAAGTCGAAGGGCCGCCAGGTGTCCGGCGCGCCGGGGTTGCCCTGCTGGCCGATGAACCAGGGCTGCCAGGGTGCCTTGGTCGAGATGACGGGCATCCCTTCCGCCTCGCAGGTGGTGGCGACGGGGTTTGTGTTTTCCGGCGTGGAGGCGACGAGCATCAGGTCGATCTCGTCGTTGACGATCAGCTCTTTCGCCACTTCCGCCGCGCGGTTGGGGTTCGACTGGCTGTCCTTGACGATGACCTCGAAATTCGCCCCGGCCTCGGTCGCGAGGAAGGCGTTGATGTTGTAGGCATCGCTTTCGGCGAACCCGGCGAGCGGGCCGGATTGCGGGCTGACATAGCCCAGCTTGATCTTGGCGCCCTGTGCGATGGCGGGTGCCGCAAGGCCCGAGGCGGCGAGCGTGAGGCCCGTCGCGGCGGATGTGCGCAGGAATTTCCGTCTGGTCAGCATGGTCTTCCTCCCTTGTTGGTCAGCTTGCGGGCCGCGTGCCCTGATGGGCGGCCTGCAAGAGGTTGCGGATGTCGGCTTCCGAAAATGGGCGCGGATTCCAGTACTTGTTCTTCATCGCGATCTGGGCGGCGCGGTCGAGATCGGCCTCGGCCAGACCAAGGTCGGCCAGCCGCAGGGGCGCGCCGGTGGCTTGGGCAAAGTCCCACAGGCCCGCCCCGGTGGGGTGGCCGAAAACCTCGGCGATGGGGGCCAGAAGGTCGGGGACGGCCACGGCGTTGAAGGCGGTGGTATGGGGCAGAAGGACCGCGTGGGTTTCGGCATGCGGCATCCCGAAGCTGCCGCCGAGGACATGGGCGAGCTTGTGGTGCAGCGCCATCGTGACCTGGCCGAGGGTGGTGGAGCAGCACCAGGCGGCAAACAGCGCCTCGCCCCGGGCGTGGCGGTCGGTCGGGTCCAGCACCAGTCGCGGAATCGCGGATTTGAAGGCGCGCATCGCGTCGCGGCACAAAGCCTCGATCACCGGATTGCGGTCGGGGGCGTAGAAGCCCTCCATCGCATGGGCGATGGCGTTCAGCGCCGAGGTGACGGTCAGGCCCACGGGCAGCGAGAGCGTCAGGTCGACGTCATAGATCACCACCTCGGGCCGGATCGCGGGGTCGCGGCGGGTGGTTTTCTCACCCCCGGCGGTTTCGCCCAAGATGTCGGTCATCTCGGAGCCGGCATAGGTCGTGGGGATCGCGATCTGGTCGGCCCCGGTGCGGACGGCGATGGCTTTGCCGAGGCCGGTGGTGGAGCCGCCGCCGAGGGAGATCACGCAATCGGCGTTCAGGCTGTGGAAGGCCTGGACGGCCTGATCGGTGACATCGGTCGGCGTGTGCATCGCCGCGCCCGAGAAGACGCCGGCGGCCTTGTCGCCCAGCTGGGCGGCCAGGGCCTGGGCGTCCTCGGCCTGGTTCGGGGTGGACAGCACCAGCGCGCGGGAATGGCCGAGGCGGGCGAGTTCCTCCCCCGTCCGGGCGAGGGTGCCAGAGCCGAAGACAACGCGGGTGGTGATGCCGGGGAAAGTGAAGGCACGGGTCATCGCGGGGCCTCCATGGTGACGGGGCGGTCATGGGCAAGCGCGGTCAGGACCGAGGCGAGCATGGCGCGTTCGGGGGCCGACACTTCATGCGGGCGGCCGGGGAAGAGGTCGGCGCGCAGGGCCGCGCCCTGGGTGCCAAGGTCGGCGGCGGCTTCGGCGAAGGCCGCGACCGGGATCCAGGGATCGGCATCGCCGCCGGTCAGGTAGACCGGGAGACCGAAGGGCAGGGCGCGGGGACGGTCATCCGCGGGCTCACCGACGCGGCAGCCGGTGAAGGCGACCACGACGTCGGCGGGGGCGTGGCCGGTGCAGGCATGTTCAAGCGACAGGCAGGCCCCTTGCGAGAACCCCGCCAGCACCAGGGGCCGGTCGGTTTGCGCCCGGACGCTATTGATCGCGTTGGACAGGCCCGACAGCGCCGCGCCAAGCTCGGCCCGCGTGGCCTCGGTCAGGGGATCGACGGCGCGGGCGGCATACCAGCTGCCGCCGGGGGCGCGGGGCAGGACCCAGGCCACACCGTCGAGGGGAAGATGCCGGACCACATGATCCAGCATCGCCTCGGGCGATTGGCCCCGGCCGTGGACGAGGACGCAGACCACGCGCGCCCCCGCCAGATCGGCCCCCGTATGCAGCAGGTCAAGGCTCACTGGAACGCGGCCTCTTCAAGACCCTGCATCAGCTCGGCCCGGCGATCCTCGAACCACGGCGGGAAGACCAGCGACTTGCCGATGGCGTCGGGTGCCTCGTCCTTGGCCCAGCCTTCCGGCACGGTCCAGGCGATCTCGAACAGCGCGCCGCCGGGCGAACGGACATACATCGACTTGAAGTAGTTGCGGTCCTTCTGTTCGGAGACGTCGGTGAAGCCCATGCCTTCCAGCCGCGCCTTGAGGGCGTACTGGTTCTCCTCGTTCCCGGTGTTCAGCGCGAGGTGGTGGATCGTGCCGCCCGCCAGCATCCAGGTGCCCTGCTTGGAGGTGCGATCCTCGAGGATCTCCACCACGGAATGGGGGCCGAGGTTGTCGGGGACGGAATACATCCGGCCCTCGTCGCTGCTGGCCTCCAGGGTCAGGCCGACGCCGCCCTCGATGAATTCGTTCATCGAGTCGAGGTCGAAGACCGCGATGCCGCCGCCGTAGATGCCGCGGATCGCCGTCTGTTCGGTCGTCCCCTGGGCCGGGTTCACGATCGGCAGGCGGGTGTCGGCGGGGTTCTCGACCAGCTCGTGCGGGATGCCGCAGGGATGGGCAAAGACCACGCGGGTCAGACCGAAGCGGCTGGTCTTCTGCGCCGGGATGCCCTTGCCGTTCAGCCGGTCCACCCAGTAGTCCGAGGACCCGACCGGGATCGACTGCATGATCGTCCGGCTTTGGTTCGTGCCGCGCCGGCCATAGATCGCGGGCTTGCGGAACGGGAAGGTGGTGATGATCGTCGAGGCATCGCCCGACTTCGAACCGTAGTAAAGGTGATAGACCGGGATCGTCCCGTCAAAGAGCACCGTGCGCTTGATCGAGTAAAGACCGAGCGTCTTGGTGTAGAAGTCGAAATCCTCCTGCGCGCCGTCGGTGGACAGGGTCAGGTGGTGGTAGCCGCTGACAAGTGCCTTGGCCATCTTGTGTCCTTTCACGATTGGGTTTCGGGGGTCGCCCCGTCCGCGTGGCCATCGCGGACAAGGACCAGAGTCAGTTCCAGCGCGTGTTTCGCGGCCGAGCCGGGGGGCAGGGCGCGGAACTCGGCCAGCAGTTCGGGCCGGACGCCAAACAGCGCATCGCGGCCGATCGCCGGGTCGTCCCGGTCGAAGACATGGGTGACCAGCGTGCGGTAGCCCGGCGCGGTCACGCGGAAATGGACATGGGCAGGCCGTTCCAGCCGCAGGCCGAGCGCGTTCAGCAGCCGGCCGACGGGGCCATCCTCGGGCAGGAAATAGCCCTTCGGCTTCACGCTGCGGAAGGCCAGCCGCCCCGCGGCGTCAGTACGCATCCGGCCCCGCAGGTTGAATTCGGGTTGCAGGTCGGGATCCTGGTTTTCGTAGCGGCCATGCGCATTCGCCTGCCAGACATCGACCAGCGCGCCGGCGACGGGTTTGCCCGCAAGATCGGTCACGGTCAGCGAGACCTGCAGCGGCTCGCCCACCCCGTCGCGCGACAGGTCGCTTCCGGCGGGGATCTCGGGCACGTCGTCGCGCCAGAACGGACCGGGCAGCGTGACGGGCGTGGCGCCTTCGGGGCAGGGGGCGTTAAGCTCTTCCACCCTGGTCGAGACGCCGATCACATCCGCCAGCAGCACCCATTCCTGCCGCCGCGCATCCGAGGCATGGCCGATCTCGGTCAGGAATTCGACCAGCGCCTGGAATTCCGCCGCCGAGGGCTGGAGTTCGTCGACGAGCTGATGCACCCGGGAGACAATCGCCAGAAAGGCCCCGCCAAGCCGCCCGTCGGCGCTGGTCGCAAGGCGCTGGCCGATCTCGACCAGGACATCCTGTTGCGCTGTATCGGCTGCGGTTCCGTCCATCCTGCCGCGGGCCTCCCTTCCCGCAGCAGGAAGATGAGGCTGGCTTGCAGGATCTTGAATGAAAATTGCGCAGCCTATCATATCATCCTGTTATGAAGCTGAACGAATCCCATCTCATGCAATTGGCGGCGGTGCTGGATGCCGGCACGATCAGCGGCGGCGCGCAGGCCTTGGGGCAGACCCAGCCTGCGGTCAGTCGGTCGCTTGCGATGCTGGAGGCGCGGATCGGCCAGCCCCTTTTCGTCAAGGGCAAGCGGCCCTTGCAGCCGACTCCGCTGGCCGCGCAGCTTGCCGCGCATGGGCGGGCAATGCTCGTCGCCTCGCGCCGGGCAACGGATACGGTGAAAGGGTTCCTGTCCGGGACCAAGGGTCTGGTGCGGGTGGGCGGGGTGCCCTTTTTCATGGACGCGATGATCAGCCGGATGATCGCCGAGTTCCAGAACCTCGAGCCGGACGTCGCCGTGCAGCAAAGCTATGGCAACCTGCCCGACCTCACGGCGGCGCTGGAGGATGATCTGATCGACCTTGGCATCGTGCCGATGGGCCTGATCGAGGCCGGGCCGGGCTTTGAATTCCTTGAGATCCTGCCCGGCCGCAACATCGTCGCCTGCCGCGCAGGCCATCCGCTGACGCGCAAGCGGCGGATGCAGATGTCGGACCTGTCGGACTATCCCTGGGTCGCGCCGCTGCCCGGCTCGCCGCTCATGTCGGATCTGCATTCGATCCTGCTGACCATTGGTCTGCCCGAGGTCACGATCCGCTATTCCGGCGGCAGTCTGATGAGCGTGATCAACTACATGTCCGAGACGAATGCGCTTGCGGTGCTGCCCTTCTCGGTCGTCTTCGCGCAGCGGAAGGAGAACCGGATCACCGTCCTGCCGCTGGACATTCCGCAGCCGAACCGCAGCCTTGGCATCCTGCGCCGGGCGGGCGGGGTGCGGTCACAGGCGGCGGACCGCTTCGCGCACCACATCACCGCAGCTTTCGAGGACCTGAAGCACCTGATCAAGCGGCATGAAAGTGCCGTGGTCTGGGGGCGCTAGGGCCTGGGGGCGGAGGCTTTCGCGTTCCATCGCCGGGCTCATGAAACTCCACCGGCCGAACGGCAACTAGGACGCGTACCGGCGTTTCCGACAGCATTCTCCCGGCAGGAGGCGATCCTCGTCCCGCTCAAGGCCACGCGCCCTGCCTGCCATCGTCACTTCACCCCTGTCCTGGAATGACACCTGGCCCTGTTTGCAGACCCGAATTCGATCCTTTTCGCGGCAGCTGGGCGCAACCGGGCCGGGCGAAGCGGCGGGACTGGCGCAGCAATTGCCTCTCGCCCCCGGCGCGCGGCTTTGCTAGAAGGCGGCTGAGTGCGGGTGTGGCGGAACTGGCAGACGCACCGGATTTAGGTTCCGGCGCCGCAAGGCGTGGGGGTTCAAGTCCCTTCACCCGCACCACTCGACCTGCCCGGATGCGGCGGATTACCCCTTACACCGGCGGAAAACCTTTGCTAGAAGGCGCGCGACAAAGCGCGGGGCCTTGCCTTCGCGTCCGTGTACTATTGCGCCCCGGCGCCCGAACGATCGAGGAAGGACACCCCAGCATGCAGGTCACCGAGACCCTGAACGAAGGCCTCAAGCGCGGCTACACCATCACGGTGACGGCGGCCGAACTGGACGCGAAGGTCCAGGAAAAACTGCTGGAGGCCCAGCCCGAGGTCGAGATCAAGGGCTTCCGCAAGGGCAAGGTGCCGCTGGCAATCCTGAAGAAGCAGTTCGGCCAGCGCGTTCTGGGCGATGCGATGCAGGAAGCCATCGACACCGCCATGCGCGACCATTTCGACAAGACCGGCGACCGCCCGGCGCTTCAGCCCGAGGTGAAGATGGTCGGCGGCGAGACCTGGAAAGAGGGTCAGGATGTCGTGGTCGAAATGACCTATGACGCGCTGCCCCCGATCCCGGAGGTCGATGCCTCGGCCATCTCGCTGGAACGCCTGATCGTCAAGGCCGACGACAAGGCCATCGACGAGGCGCTGGAGAACCTGGCCGGTTCGGCCAAGGATTTCGCCGACCGCAAGAAGGGCACCAAGGCCAAGGACGGCGACCAGATCGTGATCGACTTCAAGGGTTCGGTCGATGGTGAGCTGTTCGAGGGCGGCTCGGCCGAGGATTATCCGCTGGTGCTGGGCTCCAAGTCCTTCATCCCCGGCTTCGAGGACCAGCTGGTCGGCGCCAAGGTTGGCGACGAGGTTTCGGTGAACGTTTCCTTCCCGGAGAACTACGGTGCCGCCCATCTGGCCGGCAAGGCCGCGGTCTTCGCCTGCACCGTCAAGGCGGTGAAGGAACCGAAGCCTGCCACCATCGACGATGAGCTGGCCAAGAAGTTCGGCGCCGAGGACCTGGCCGCGCTCAAGTCGCAGATCGCCGAGCGTCTGGAAGCCGAGTACAAGGGCGCTGCCCGCGCAGTCCTGAAGCGCTCGCTGCTGGATCAGCTGGACGGGCTGGTCAAGTTCGACCTGCCCGCGAATCTGGTCGATGCCGAGGCGAACCAGATCGCCCACCAGCTCTACCATGAAGAGCACCCGGAGGATCACGGCCACGACCACGGCGCGATCGAACCGACCGAGGAGCACAAGCAACTGGCCGAGCGTCGGGTCCGTCTGGGCCTCCTGCTGGCCGAGATCGGTCGCAAGGCCGAGGTGACCGTCTCGGATGCCGAGATGACCCAGGCCGTGCTGTCGGCTGCCCGCCAGTATCCGGGGCAGGAGCGTCAGTTCTTCGAATTCGTGCAGAAGAACGCCCAGATGCAGCAGCAGCTGCGCGCGCCGATCTTCGAGGACAAGGTTGTCGATCACATCGTGGCTCAGGCCAAGGTGACCGAGAAGGAAGTCTCGAAGGACGACCTGCAGAAGGCTGTGGAAGCTCTGGACGAGATGTAATTCCAGACTCACCGGACAGGATCGGGCCGCGCCTTCGGGTGCGGCCTTTTCATTTGGGGTGCGGTCGAGACCGGGGTGTGGTTCGGGGCGTGGGCGACGCGGATGGTTGCGCGCCCGGGGCAAGGGCCCTTCCCGTGAGGATGCGCGTTTGGCCGACGCCAAGCCCTGGGTTCTTCGGCTGTGGTCTATGGCCGAAGCAGGGTAGGGTGGGCGATACCGCCCACCCTACGAAAGAAAAACCGCGCCCGGTCACCCGGGCGCGGCCTGCAAATCCCTGACGGGAGAAGCTTATTCGTCCGAAGCGGCCGCGCCGACGTCGTCGAACAGCTCGGCGATCTCGAACTCGGCCTGGGCTTCCGCTTCCGCGGCGAGGTCCTGGATCGACTTGCCCGAGGCCTGCAGCTCGGCCTCTTCGACCGAACGGGCGACGTTCAGCTTGATCTTCACCGCGACTTCCGGGTGCAGACGCACGGAGACCGTGTGCAGCCCCAGGTCCTTGATCGGCTTGTCCAGCACGACCTGGGTCCGGTTCACGGTGAAGCCGGCTTCGGTGGCGGCGTCGGCGGCGTCACGCGGGGTGACCGAGCCGTAAAGCGCGCCGGCGTCCGAAGCCGAGCGGATCACGATGAAGGACTGACCGTCGAGCTTGGCAGCAACGGCTTCGGCCTCTTTCTTCGTTTCCAGGTTGGTGGCTTCCAGCTGGGCTTTCTTCGCCTCGAACGACTTGATGTTCGCGTCGTTGGCGCGCAGGGCCTTGCCCTGGGGCAGCAGGAAGTTGCGGGCGTAACCGTCCTTGACGTTCACGACCTCGCCCATCTGGCCAAGTTTGGCCACACGTTCCAGAAGGATGACTTGCATGGGGGTCGCTCCTTACTTCACGGCATAGGGCAGCAGGGCCAGGAAGCGGGCGCGCTTGATGGCCTGGGCCAGTTCACGCTGCTTCTTCGCCGAGACTGCGGTGATACGGGACGGGACGATCTTGCCGCGCTCGGAGATATAGCGCTGCAGCAGACGGGTGTCCTTGTAGTCGATCGCCGGAGAGTTGTCGCCCGAGAAGGGGCAAACCTTGCGGCGGCGGAAAAACGGCTTGTTCGCCATGGTCTATTCCTTTCTCAGATCAACGACGCGGCGCGCCGAACGAGGGACGATCGCCCCGGTCGCCGAAGGACGGACGCTCGCGGCGTTCGCCGCTGAAGCCGCCGCGGTCACCACGGTCCGAACGCTCGCCATCGCGGTCACGCTCTTCGCGCTTCTGCATCTGGACCGACGGGCCGTCGCTGTGCTTGTCGACCTTGATGGTCAGCACGCGCATCACGTCGTCATGCAGGCGCATCAGGCGCTCCATCTCCTGCACGGCAGCGGCGGGCGCGTCCGACTTCAGGAGGGCATAGTGGCCCTTGCGGTTCTTGTTGATCTTGTAGGCCATCGTTTTGACGCCCCAGTACTCGTTTTCAACGACCTTGCCGCCGTTGTCCGCCAGGACGGTGGAGAAATGTTCGATGAGGCCTTCGGCTTGCGCGTTGGACAGGTCCTGGCGCGCGATGAAGACATGCTCGTAAAGAGGCATGCGGGCTTCCTTCGTGTCGGGGCGGCTTCACAGGACGGGCGAACCCCTTTCCGCAGCCCGTCCACGAGAGGCATCGCCGGTTCATGGATAAGCGGAAAGGATGCGGTCTTATACAGATTGCGGCTGTCGGCGCAAGGGCCAACGGCGGGGCGGGCAGCTGCGGACCGCCTGCCGCGCGCCTGGGAGGCCGGGCCTTCCTATCCTGGCAGCCGTGCGCCCGCGGGCGCACGGCTGCCGCGGCCCGGCGCAAGACCCCCGGCCTGTTCGTTTTCGAACAGCAGACCTTCGAAGGTTCCGAATTGCTGCGGCGCGGCATCTGCGGTCATGGTCCATACCGTCAACCGGCCCCCGCGGCCCAGATCTAAGGTGACCTCATGACCCGTTTCGCTACCCTGGCCGCCGTGGCCGCTCTTGCCGCCGCCCCCGCGCTGGCCGCGCCGCAGACCTACACGATCGACCAGAGCCACGCCCAGATCATCTTCTCCTATGACCATGTCGGCTATTCGACCGGCTATGGCATGTTCTCGGGCTTCGGTGGCGAGGTCCAGTTCGACGCCGAGGATCCGGCCGCCTCGTCGGTCACCGTCACTTTCCCGGTGCGCTCGATGCTGACCGGCTGGGAAGCCCGCTTCGAGCATTTCATGTCGCCCGACTTCTTCGACGCGGCCGAGGACGAGATGGTGACCTTCACCTCCACCGCGGTGGAAGTGACCGGCGAGACCACCGGCAAGATCACCGGCGACCTGACGCTGAACGGCGTGACCAAGTCGGTCGTGCTGGACGCCACGCTGAACAAGTCCGAGCCCTATCCCTTCCCGCCCTTCGAGGGCAAGCCGGCGGTCGGCTTCTCGGCAACGACCACCCTGCTGCGGTCGGATTTCAATGTCGGCGCCTTTGCCCCCTTCGTCAGCGATGAAGTGCAGGTGCAGATCAGCTTCGAGGCCATGGTTACCGAGTGAGTTCAAGGTAATGGTGCAGAGGGGCCGTCCGGGCGACCGGGCGGCCTTTTTCTTGTGGGGTAGGGTGGGCAGGATTGCCCACCCTACGTGCGGGTAAGCCTGGACAGTAGGGTGGGCGATGCGCCCACCGCCCGGCTGAAAAAGCAAAGGGCATCCCGAAGGATGCCCTGCCGTCCCGTGAAGGGAGGAAATTGCCTCAGGCGGCTTCCGAGATGAACTTCACCGCATCGCCGAAGGTCTGGATCGTCTCGGCGGCGTCGTCCGGGATCTCGATGCCGAACTCTTCCTCGAAGGCCATGACCAGTTCCACGGTATCCAGCGAGTCCGCGCCCAGGTCGTCAATGAACGAGGCCGATTCCGTCACCTTGTCCTCTTCGACGCCCAGATGCTCGACGACGATCTTCTTCACGCGATCAGCGATGTCGCTCATGTCCGTTCCTCTATGCTGGCGGGGCTGCCCCGGCCTTACAGTATCTGCCCGTTGCCGGGCGGTTGTCGTCCCGGACAGCCGCCCGGTCGGAATTCCCGCGCCTATAGCAAGGGTCGGGGCGCATGGCAAACCCTTTAACCCGACCTTGCGCGGCGGCGCCGGTTACACCATCGCCATGCCACCATTGACGTGAAGCGTCGCCCCGGTGACATAGCCCGCTTCGGGTGCCGCAAGATACAGGACGGCGGCCGCGATCTCTTGCGGGGTGCCCATCCGGCCCGCCGGAACCGCGCCCAGGATGCCTTCCCGCTGCTGCGCGTTCAGCTTGTCGGTCATCGCGGTCTCGATGAAGCCCGGCGCCACGCAGTTCACGGTGATTCCCCGGCTGGCGACCTCGGCGGCGAGCGATTTCGACAGGCCCACCAGACCCGCCTTGGACGCGGCATAGTTCACCTGGCCCGCATTTCCGGTCTGGCCCACCACCGAGGAGATGTTCACGATCCGCCCCCAGCGCGCCTTCATCATCCCGCGCACGGCCGCGCGGCACAGCCGGAAGGTCGCCGTCAGGTTCACGTCGATCACTGCCTGCCAATCCTCGTCCGACATGCGCATCACCAGCCCGTCGCGGGTGATGCCGGCATTGTTGACCAGGATGTCGACCGCGCCCATCGCCTCGGCCGCGCGCTTCACGAGGCCCTCGACATCGGCCGGGATCGACAGGTTGCAGGGCAGGACATGCGCGCGTGCGCCCAGTTCGGCGGCCAGAGCCTCCAGGGGTTCGGTCCGGGTGCCCGAAAGCCCCACCGTGGCCCCCGCGCCATGCAGCGCGCGGGCGATCTCGGCCCCGATGCCGCCGGATGCGCCGGTCACCAGCGCGGATTTGCCTGTCAGGTCGAACATTGGTCTCTCCTATCCCTTGGCCGCGGCCACATCCTCGGGCGTCCCGATCGCGCGTGTCGCCGCGCCGGGCGCGATGCGCTTGATCATGCCCGACAGCGCCTTGCCCGCGCCGATCTCCCAGAATTCCGTCACCCCGGCCTTTTCCATCCAGAGCACGCTTTCCCGCCAGCGGACCGACCCGGTGACCTGAGCCACAAGAAGGTCCGCGATCCGGTCGGGCTCCATCACCGCCTCGGCGCGGACGTTGACCACGACCGGGACCGAGGGCTTGGCGATCGCCACCGCTGCCAGCGCCTCGGTCATCACCCGGGCGGCGGGCTGCATCAGGGCGCAGTGGAAGGGGGCCGAGACCGGCAGCATCAGCGCGCGCTTGGCCCCCTTGGCCTTGGCGATATCCACCGCGCGCTCCACCGCCGCCTTGTGGCCGGAAACCACGACCTGCGCCGGATCATTGTCATTGGCGGCCTGGCAGACCTCGCCCTGCGCGGCCTCCTGTGCCACGGCGGTCGCCGTCTCGAAGTCGAGGCCGAGAAGCGCCGCCATCGCGCCCACGCCCACGGGCACCGCCTCCTGCATCGCCCGGCCCCGGATGCGCAGCAGCCGCGCGGTATCGGCCAGCGTCAGCGACCCGGCCGCACAAAGCGCTGAATATTCCCCCAGCGAATGACCGGCGACGAAGGCGACATGCTCCATCCCCAGCCCCTCGGCCTCCAGCGCCCGCAGCGCCGCGATCGAGGTCGCCATCAGCGCGGGCTGGGCATTCTGCGTCAGCGTCAGGTCTTCGGCCGTGCCTTCCCAGATCAGCGCCGAAAGCCTCTCGCCCAGCGCGTCGTCCACCTCGTCGAAGACCGATTTCGCGGCCGGATAGGCCTCGGCCAGCGCGCGGCCCATGCCGATGACCTGGGCGCCCTGGCCCGGAAAGACGAATGCGCGGCTCATGGTGTCCCCTTGAATTCCTGTGTCTTTGGGGTTCGGGATACCCCGGCGGCCGCCCTTGCGCAATCGCCCGCCGCACAGGGGCTGTGCAAAGCCCGCGCTGCCGCGCCCCGTGCCGGTGCTGTTATGCTGACGCAAACTCCCGTCATGAGGTCCCCATGCCTGCCCGCAATACCCACCAGAGTTTCGGCACCGTAACCCGGGCCTTTCACTGGCTGACCGCGCTTCTGATCCTGACCGCGATCCCGCTGGGGGTTATCGCCAACCAGCTTCCCTACGACACGGCCGAGGCGCTGGCGCGGAAGGCGCAGCTCTTCTCGGTCCACAAGACGCTGGGGGTGGCGGCCTTCCTGCTTGGCGCGGCCCGCATCCTCTGGGCGCTGGTCGAGCGTCACCCCGCGCCCCTCCACCCCGAGCGGCGGGGCGAACTGACGCTGGCCGGGATGGTGCATTGGCTCCTTTACATCTCGCTGGTGGTGGTGCCGCTGTCGGGCTGGGTCCATCATGCGACGGTGACGGGGTTCGCGCCGATCCTCTGGCCCTTCGGTCAGGGCCTGCCCTTCGTGCCGCAGTCCGAAGCCGTGGCCCAGACGGCGGGGGCAGTGCACTGGGTCTTCACCAAGGTGATGGCGGCGGCGATCCTTCTGCACGTCGCTGGCGCCCTGAAGCACCATTTCGTCGACCGCGACGCCACGCTGCGCCGTATGCTGCGGGGCGTTGCGGCGCCTGCGGAACCCCGGACGGCCTCGCGCCGTCTGGCCCCTCTGGCGCTGGCGCTGGTGGTCTACGCCGCCGGGGCCGGCATCGCGGCTCTCCTGGTCCCGCAGAGCGTGCCCGTCGCGGCTGCGGTGGCCCCGGCCCAACCCTCGACGGTCGCGGCGGGCTCATGGCTGGTGGAAAGTGGAACGCTGACAATCGGTGTGCGGCAGATGGGAGCCGAGGTCACGGGCAGTTTCGCGAGCTTCGCCGCCGAGATCGCCTATGAAGAGACGCCGATCGACGGGGTGCATGGCGCGGTGACCGCGACGATCGACGTGGCCAGCCTGACCCTTGGCAGCGTGACGAGCCAGGCGCTGGAACCGGAGTTCTTCGATGCGGCGCAGCATCCCACGGCGGTCTTCCGCGCCCGGCTGCTGGCCGAGGCCGGGGGCAAGGTCGCGGATGGCACATTGACCCTGCGCGGGGTGGAGCGGCCCGTGCGGCTGCCGTTCGAGCTGGTGGTCGAGGGGGATCTGGCCCGGATGGAAGGCGAGACGGTGCTGGACCGGCGCGATTTCGGGATCGGGCAAAGTTATGGGGATGAGGGATCGGTCGGCTTTCCGGTGACCGTGAAGGTGGAGCTTGTCGCGCGCCGCCCTTAGCAGCGCCGTCCGCGGTAGGGTGGGCAATATTGCCCACCCTACGCTCCTGTTCACCCCCGCACAGCCGTCGCGCGGATCCATGTCGTGCAATGCCGGGTCGCAGCACCTACCTTTCCAGCAAAGGAGACCGTCCATGTGGAACCCGCTTCTCGATGCAACCATTCCGATCGGCAACCAGGTCGATTCGATCGAAACCGTCATCGTTCCCCGCGCCCGTGACCTTGGCGGCTTCGAGGTCCGCCGCGCGCTGCCCTCGGCCCAGCGGCAGATGGTCGGCCCCTTCATCTTCTTCGACCAGATGGGCCCGGCCGAATTCCTGACCGGCCAGGGCCTTGACGTGCGTCCGCATCCGCATATCGGGCTGGGCACCGTGACCTACCTCCTGAAGGGCCGCCTCCACCACCGCGACAGCCTTGGCACCGACCAGTGGATCGAGCCCGGCGCGGTCAACTGGATGCTGGCGGGGCAGGGGATCACCCATTCCGAGCGGACCGACGGCCCGGCGCGCGAGGCTCCGATGACGATGTTCGGGCTACAGACCTGGCTTGCGCTGCCCCGCGACCGCGAGGAGGACCCCGCCGCCTTCGCCCATGTCGGCCGCGCCGCGCTGCCCGAGCTTGAGGGCGAGGGCAAGCAGGTCCGGCTCATCCTCGGCCATGCTTGGGGCGAGGATGTTCCGCTCGCCATGCCGTCCGAGGTTTTCTACGCCGACGCCCGCCTCGCCCCCGGCGCGGCGATTCCCTTGCCGGACGACCACGAGGACCGCGGGGTCTATGTGCTGGACGGTTCCGTTAGCAGCGGCGGCCAAGTGTTCGAGGCCGGCCGGATGCTGGTCTTCCGGCCCGGCGATCGGGTCTCGGTCCGGGCGGGGGAGACGGGGGCGCGGATCATGCTGCTGGGCGGGGCCACGATGGACGGGCCGCGCTTCATCTGGTGGAACTTCGTCGCCTCCAGCCGCGAGAAGATCTCCGCCGCGAAGGAGGCCTGGCGGGCCGGGGATTGGCAGCACGGCCGCTTTCGCCTGCCGCCCGGGGACGACGCGGAATTCATTCCCGCGCCCGAGAAATAATCTTCGCCGCCCCCCATTGTCGGCCCCCGCAGGACCGTCTATCCCCCCTTCACGCGCGGTGGTAGCTCAGTTGGTTAGAGTACCGGCCTGTCACGCCGGGGGTCGCGGGTTCGAGCCCCGTCCACCGCGCCAACCTTCCCCTTCATGCAGCTGTCCGGGATATGTCCACGCTGGACATGCCCCGGACTGCATTGTTTTTCAAAGGCTTGCCCGTGGGCGTTCAGGATTTGTCAATCCTGTCGGCGGCGATTCTGATGTTGCAGGCATGGGGGCATCAGACGGTCGGTGATCTCTGCGCCATCGTTCCGCACCGCGCGAGGTCGCCGGGTTGCCGCCCGAAATCCTGACTGCCAGAGGCTGTGCGTCGTGCCAGCTCTTCCCGGGCCAAGGGCGGGGGAATCGGGCGGTGGCGAAAGTGGAATGGCGGTCCAGGCTCTCACTCTATCCGACTGCTTTGCGGGTGCGGCGCAGGTGCCCCAAGCGCGTCCTTGCCTTGGCCAGCCCGTTGCTTGCAGTGGCATAGCGATAACCGCGTGGCATGCGGATCTGGGACTGCAGTTTCCTGCTTGACGCCCCCTGCGTGAGCCTCTATCTCGCCCTCAGTGCGCGGTGGTAGCTCAGTTGGTTAGAGTACCGGCCTGTCACGCCGGGGGTCGCGGGTTCGAGCCCCGTCCACCGCGCCAACCTTCCCCTCCACAGTTCGATACGGTTTTGATTTTCGCTGTGGCGGAGGGCTAGGGTTTTCGCGGGCGCGGCGCGCCGGTCAGGAGGAGTCGTCGGATGGCCTATCTCGACAAGCTGCCGCTGTCGGTCCTGCTGATCGTGTCGCTGACCTGGGGGCTGGCGCCCTTCTTTCCCGAGCCGCATATCTGGGAAAAGCTGAAGATGCTGGTGGCGGGCACGCTGGTGCGGCCGATCGATATCCTCGACCTGGTGCTGCACGGGCTGCCCTGGCTTTTGCTGTTGGCCAAGCTGGCGCGGATGGCGCGGGCGGGGTGATCGCTTGTCGATGACTTCGTCTCTCCTCGCGGCCCGAGGAGAGATGAAGTCGACCGACGAGGCGGTCCTAGAGCGTCATGCGATAGCGGATATGGCCGTCATTGTCGCAGAACTGGTCATACAGCCGCCGGGCGGTGGCATTCCCGATCTCGGTCAGCCAGTAAAGCCGCCGCCAGCCGCGGGCGCGGCCGATCGCGACCAGATCCTCGATCAGCGCCCGGCCCAGCCCATGGCCGCGCGCCGCGGGATCGACGTAGAGATCCTCGAGATAGCCGTCGTCGCCCAGCACCCAGGTCGAGGGGTGGTGCTGGTGAATCGCGAAGCCCTGGGCGCGGCCGTCAATGATCGCGAGCCGCGCCGTCAGCGGATTGGCCGGGTCCATCAACCGCGTCCAGGTGAAATCCGTCACCTCAGGGGCGAGCGTCAGTCCATAGCCCTCGCAGAATCCCTGCCAGAGTCGGCGGAAATCGCTTTCATCAGAAGGGGTTGCGTCGCGAACTTCAACCATCACGCGATCCGCGCCAGGATGCGCGCCCAGGCGCGGATGCCCTTGTGGAAGCTTTCCACGTCATATTTCTCGTTCGGGCTGTGGATGTTGTCGTCATCCTTGCCAAATCCGATCAGCATCGCGTCCATCCCGAGGATCGACTTGAAATAGCCCGCGACCGGGATCGACCCGCCCGAGCCGATGAAGGCGGCGGGCTTGCCCCATTCCTCGGTCAGGGCCTGGCGGCTGGCCTCGAAGGCCGGGTCGGCGATTTCCATCACCGAGGCGGGCGAGCCTTCGATTCCGTCATGCCAGACAATCTCGCAATCGGCGGGGATCTGCGCCTCGGCCCAGGCGCGGAAGGCGTGCAGGATCTTCGCCGGGTCCTGGTCCGACACGAGGCGGAACGAGACCTTGGCATGGGCCTCGGAGGGCAGGACGGTCTTGAACCCCGCGCCGTTGTAGCCGCCCCACATCCCGTTGACCTCGGCCGTCGGGCGCGACCAGATCATTTCCAGCGGCGTGCGGTCCTGTTCGCCGGCCGGGATCTTCAGGCCCACATCGCCCAGATAGGCGGCATGGTCGAAGGCCAGCGCCTGCCATTGCTGGCGCAAAGTGTCGGGCAGTTCGGCCACGTCGTCGTAGAAGCCCGGCACCTGCACGCGGCCGGTTGCGTCATGCAGGCCCGCCAGAAGCGAGGCCATCACATGCAGCGGGTTGCGCGCCAGCCCGCCATACATCCCGGAATGCAGGTCGCGGTTCGCGGCGCGGATGGTGAATTCCGACTTGGCGAGGCCCCGCAGCATGGTAGTGATCGCCGGGGTATGTTCGTCGTAAAGCCCCGTGTCGCAGATCAGCGCGAGGTCGCAGGACAGTTCCGCCCGGTTCTGCTCCAGGAAGGGAATCAGCGAGGGCGAGCCGGATTCCTCCTCCCCCTCGAGGAAGATCGTCAGCTTGCCGGGCAGCGAGCCGTGGACTGCCTTCCAGGCGCGGCAGGCTTCGATGAAGGTCATCAGCTGGCCCTTGTCGTCCGAAGCGCCACGGGCGCGGATGACCTTGCCCTTGGGGGTGTCCTGCACCTCGGGGTCGAAGGGCGGGCGGTCCCAGAGGTCAAGCGGATCGACCGGCTGCACGTCGTAATGGCCGTAGAACAGGATATGTCGGCCGCCTTCGCCGCCGTGGCCCACAACCATCGGATGGCCGGGCGTCTCGGTCGCGCGGGCGGTGAAGCCAAGCGCCTGCAGGTCCTTGACCAGCCAGTCGGCCGCGCGGGCGCAATCGGCCTTGTAGGCCGGGTCGGTCGAGATCGAGGGGATGCGCAACAGATCGATCAGGCGGTCGAGCGCCTCGGGCAGGGTGTCGTCGATGCGGGCCAGAACGGCGTCAAGGGTCATCGGAAGCTCCGGGAAATGTGATCAAACCGCAGCCTATCAGGCGGCGGGGGACTGTCCAGAGCAGGTGGTTTGCGCTAAGGAAGGCCCGGGGCGACAATTCGCCCCCTTGGCCCGGACGCGGGCTTGACCGAAATCAAGGCACCACTGCGGGCGGGTATGACAGTCTGCCGCAAAGGGGACCGAGGATGCCAATGGATTACAACGCCGCCATCGAGGCCAGCCTGCAACGCCTGCACGACGAAGGCCGCTACCGCACCTTCATCGATATCGAGCGCAGGAAGGGCCATTTCCCGCATGCGGTCTGGACCCGTCCGGACGGGTCGCAGAAAGAGATCACCGTCTGGTGCGGCAATGATTACCTTGGCATGGGCCAGCATCCCGCGGTGCTGGCGGCGATGCATGAGGCGCTGGATGCGACCGGGGCCGGCTCGGGCGGTACGCGCAACATCTCGGGCACCACGGTCTGGCACAAGCGGCTTGAGGCGGAACTGGCCGATCTGCACGGCAAGGCGGCCGCGCTGGTCTTCACCAGTGCCTATATCGCCAATGACGCGACGCTTTCGACGCTGCGGACGATCTTCCCCGGCCTGATCATCTATTCCGATGCGCTGAACCATGCCTCGATGATCGAGGGCGTGCGCCGCGGCAATGGCGAGAAGCGGATCTTCCGGCACAATGACGTGGCGCATCTGCGCGAGCTTCTGGCCAAGGACGACCCGGCGGCGCCGAAGCTGATCGCCTTCGAATCGATCTATTCGATGGACGGCGATTTTGGCCCGATCAAGGAGATCTGCGATCTGGCCGAGGAGTTCGGCGCGCTCACCTACCTAGACGAGGTCCATGCCGTGGGCATGTACGGGCCGCGCGGGGCCGGGGTGGCGGAACGGGACGGCCAGATGCACCGGCTCGACATCATCAACGGCACGCTGGCCAAGGCCTATGGCGTCTTCGGCGGCTATATTGCTGCAAGTGCGAAACTGGTGGACGCCGTGCGCTCCTACGCGCCGGGCTTCATCTTCACCACCTCGCTGCCGCCGGCCGTGGCGGCTGGGGCGGCGGCCTCGGTCCGGTTCCTGAAGGGCGAAGGCGGCCAGACCCTGCGCGAGGCGCACCAGACCCAGGCGCGCGTGCTGAAGTCCCGGCTGAAGGCGATGGGCCTGCCGATCATCGACCACGGTACGCATATTGTGCCGGTCCACGTCGGCGACCCCATCCATTGCAAGATGCTCTCCGACATGCTGCTGGAAGACCACGGCATCTATGTCCAGCCGATCAACTATCCCACCGTCCCGCGCGGCACGGAACGGCTGCGCTTCACACCCTCGCCGGTGCATGGGCCGGGCGAGATCGACCGCCTTGTGCGGGCGATGGATCGGCTGTGGAGCCATTGTGCGCTGAATCGCGCCGAGGCCGTGGCATAGGACTTACTGCGTGTGCAAAAGCCCTTGCCCTGTGATACCGTTTCGCCAATACGAAAAGTGAGTGAGTCGCACGCAGAGGCGGCTGCACCGTAGCGACGCACCAGGGGGACAGGGCGTATAATGATCGGTTGGAGGTCGAAACCTTCGACAACCGAAGAAGACAAGCCAAAGGGCTTTGACGACTTCGAGTTGCGTCTCGGCGATTTGATGCGGGGCGAGCGGGCGACGCTGGGCAAGTCGCTGCTTGACGTGCAACGCGAGCTCAAGATCAAGGCGACCTATATCGCCGCCATCGAGAACGCCGACCTGTCCGCCTTCGAAACCCCCGGTTTCGTCGCCGGCTATGTCCGATCCTATGCCCGCTATCTTGGGATGGAGCCGGAATGGGCCTTCCAGCGCTTCTGCGCCGAGGCCGGCTATGCCGTGTCGCACGGGCTGTCCTCTGCTGCCGCGCCGCAGGTCGTGAAGACCCGGCAGCAGTCCAGCTTCTCGGACCCTCTCGCCAATCCCAATGCCACCTTCATCCCGCGCGGTGAGGCGATCTGGTCGCAGATCGAACCCGGCGCGCTTGGCTCCATCGCCGTGCTGGTCGCGCTGATCGGGGCGATCGGTTATGGCGGCTGGTCGGTGCTGCAGGAAGTGCAGCGCGTGCAGTTGGCCCCGGTCGACGAACCGCCAAGCGTCGTTGCCCAGATCGATCCCCTGTCCAGTGCCGTGACCGGCGGCGGCGCGCTGGTCGCCACCCGCTCGGCCCCCGGCCAGGCCCGGGCCGAAGGGTCCGAGGTGATGGACCGTCTTTACCGCCCGCAGGCGCTGGATGTGCCGGTCCTGACGTCGCGCGATGGGCCGATCGCGGCCATCGACCCGCGGGAATCGGGGGTTCTGGCCGGTGCGCCCTCGGGAACGGCGGTCGAACTGGCGCTGGAAGAGGCGCTGGGTGAGGATGTGCAAGTCGTGGCCGAGGCGCAGCAGGGCGTCGAGGTGCTGGCCGTGCGGCCGGCCTGGGTCATGGTCAACGCGGCCGATGGCACCGTCCTGTTCGAGAAGATCCTGAACGCGGGCGAACGCTATACCGTGCCGCGGCTGGAAGAGCCTCCGGTCTTTCGCACCGGGAATTCCGGCGCGGTCTATTTCCTGGTCGACGGACAGATGGTCGGCCCGGTGGCTCCGGGGGCCAATGTGGTGAAGAACATCGCCCTTGCGCCGGAAAAGCTGATCGAGAGCTTCGCCTCGGCCGATCTGGACCGCGACCCGGATCTGGCGAAATTCGCCACCGCGGATGCGACGGGGCTGGTTCCGACCGCCACCGAATAACGCCGCGCCCCGTTGCCGCGGGGCGCTGCTGCGCCTATCCTTGGCACAGCATCGCAGCGGAGCCCCTTGTCATGACTCATAACCCCGTCCGCCCCTGGCGCAATATCGAGCGCCGGAAATCGCGGCAGATCCGGGTCGGCAAGGTCCTTGTCGGGGGCGATGCGCCGATCTCGGTCCAGACGATGACCAATACGATCACCTCGGACGTGGCGGCGACGATCGAGCAGATCCAGCGCTGCGCCGTGGCGGGGGCGGATATCGTGCGGGTGTCGACGCCGGACGAAGAGTCGACCCGGGCGCTGAAGGAAATCGTGGCGGAAAGCCCGGTGCCGATCGTCGCGGACATCCATTTCCACTACAAGCGCGCCATCGAGGCGGCCAAGGCGGGCGCGGCCTGCCTGCGGATCAACCCCGGCAATATCGGCGACGCGAAACGCGTGGCCGAAGTGGTCCGCGCGGCCAAGGATCACGGCTGTTCGATCCGCATCGGCGTGAACGCCGGATCGCTGGAAAAGCACCTGCTAGAGAAATACGGCGAGCCTTGCCCCGAGGCGATGGTCGAATCCGGCCTCGACCACATCAAGCTGTTGCAGGACAACGATTTCCACGAGTTCAAGATCAGCGTGAAGGCCTCCGACGTCTTCCTTGCCGCTGCCGCCTATCAGCAGCTGGCCGATGCGACCGACGCGCCGATCCATCTGGGGATCACCGAGGCCGGGGGGCTGGTCTCGGGCACGGTGAAATCGGCGATCGGGCTTGGCAACCTGCTGTGGATGGGGATCGGCGACACGATCCGCGTCAGCCTGAGCGCGGACCCGGTGGAAGAGGTGAAGGTCGGCTACGAGATCCTGAAATCGCTCGGCCTGCGGCACCGTGGGGTGACGATCATCTCCTGCCCCTCCTGCGCGCGGCAGGGGTTCGACGTGATCAAGACCGTCTCGGCGCTGGAAGAGCGGCTGGCGCATATCACCACCTCGATGAGCCTGTCGATCATCGGCTGCGTGGTGAACGGGCCGGGTGAGGCGCTGATGACCGATATCGGTTTCACCGGCGGCGGGGCAGGGAAGGGGATGGTCTATCTGGCGGGCAAGCAGGACCATACCCTGTCGAACGACCGGATGATCGACCACATCGTCGACCTGGTCGAGAAGAAGGCGGCCGAGATCGAGGCGGCCGAGAAGCTCGCGGCGGAATGACCGGGCTGCCGGACCCCTCGCGAGGTGGTCCAGTCACGAGTGCACGGGGTGAGCAAGGAGCGGTTCAGGACCTCAATCCTCGCCCATCGCCTGTGCGAGATGGTCGATGAAGGCCCGCAGCCGGGCCGTCACCGATTGGGCCGAGGGATAGACGAAATAGATCGCCTTGCGCGGGGTGGACCAGTCCGGCAGCACCCGCACCAGACGGCCCGCCGCGATCTCGGGCCGGGCAACCAGACCGGGCAGCGCGGCGATCCCGGCCCCGGCGATCACCGCGTCGCGCACCGCCAGCTGCGAGCCAAGCCGCAGCGGCGCGTCATAGGGCAGGGTGATTGACTCGGTCCCGTTCTGCAGCGGCAACCCGCCCGGCCAGGGCGAGGACAGGCCCACCAGATTGAATTGCCGCAGATCCTCGGGGTGGCGCAGGCGGTCGAGGCCCGGCAGGTCAGGGGCGGCCACCAGCATCGCCTGCCCATGCGCCAGACGCCGCGCGACCTGGCTTGAATCCTCGAGCGGTCCCAGCCGGACGCAGCCGTCGAACCCGTCCTCCAAGAGATCCGGCGCACGGTCGAGGAAATGCACCTCCAGCGTCACGTCGGGATAGCGGCGGCGGAAATCGGCGGCGATCGGGCCGAGGAGCAGGTTGCCGATCGACTGCGGCATCGCCAGCCGCAGATGCCCGCGCGGTTGGCCCCCGGCCTCCCCCAGCGCGCGGCGGATATCCTCGGCCTCGCCCAGAAGCCGGTCGGCGCGGGCGGCAAGAACCTCGCCCTCCTGCGTGGCGCGCAGGGTCCGGGTGGAGCGTTCGATCAGCCGCACGCCCAGATGCGCCTCAAGATCCGCGACCCGCTTCGACAGCGTCGATTTCGGCACCCGCAAGGCCAGCGCGGCGGCCGAGAACGACCCCTCGCGCAGCACGCTGCGAAAGCCGCGCAGGGCGGTCAGGTCCAGATCATTGTCCATAATTCTGCACGCTTCTTGCAAGAATGGCCGTCTAGTCCATCCTGCTGGATCGCGTCATGGTCCGCAAGACCCATCCAGGACCCTGCTCATGACCCCCGATCCCCATCCCGGCCGCGCTGTCACCCTTGCGGTGCTGGGCCTGTCCTCCATGACGATCATGGCCAATGCCACCGTCGCCTCTTCCCTGCCGGGCCTGCGGGCGCATTATGCCGATGTGCCGCATATCGACACGCTGGCGGGGCTGGTCGTGACGCTGCCCTCGCTGGCCATCGTCCTCAGCGCGGGGCTGATGGGCGTGCTGATCGACCGCTGGGACCGGCAGAAGCTCCTGCTTCTGACCGCGGCGCTTTATTGCATCGGCGGCACCTCGGGGCTGTGGGCCGAAAGCATCTGGGCGCTGCTGGTCGGCCGTCTGGCGTTGGGGCTGGGCGTGGCCGGGACGATGAACCTTGGAATGACCTGGGCCTCGGACCTGTGGCAGGGCCCGGCGCGGGCGCGGTTCCTGGGGCGGCAGGGGGCGGCGATCTCGGTTGCGGGGATCGTCTTCATGCTGCTTGGCGGGGCGCTGGCAAGCCTGCACTGGCGCGGGGCCTTCGCGGTCTATGCACTGATCCTGCCCATCGCCGCGCTGGCCTGGCTGGTGCTGGGTCCGCAGGCGCGGGCGATGGCGGCCGGGCGGGAGCGGCCGCAGGCAAGCCGTGCCAACACCGAGCGTTTCCCCTGGGCGGCCTATGCCTTCATCGCGCCCTTGGCCTTCCTGTTCCAGGTCGCCTTCTACGTCACGCCGACCCGCCTGCCGTTCCATCTTGAGGCCCTTGGGACCACCAGCCCGCTGGTCGTAGGCGCGCTGATGGCGGCGCTGGTCACGGTCTCGGCTCCGGTCTCGCTGATGTATGGCCGGATCCGGGCCCGGTTTTCGGCCATGGTGATCTTCGGCTGCAGCTTCGTCCTGATCGGCGCGAGCTTTCTGGCCCATGCGCTGGCGACCGACTGGCAGGGGGTCCTGCTCGGGTCGCTGATCGGGGGGCTGGGGATGGGGATCTCGATGCCGAACTACACGACCTGGTTCATGGCGCGGGTTCCGGCGTCGATGCGCGGCCGGGCCTCGGGCCTGCTGACCACGGCCTTCTTCCTGGGGCAGTTCGCCTCGCCCCTGGCCTCGGCCCCGCTGGTGGCGGCCTTCGGACTGGCGGGCACCTTTGCGGCTGTCGGTCTGGGGCTGGTCGTGCTGGGTCTGGGCCTCTGGGCGCTGCATGTCCTGCGCCCAGAGCCCGCCTTTGCCGAAGCTTGAGGGGCTTACCCCTCGGCCCGGACCTCGTCGACGATCTGGCGCATGGCATCCAGCGGCAGATAGCCGCGCAGCATCATCCGGGGCAGCACGAAGGTCGGTGTGCCCGAGATGTCCAGCTTGTCGGCCAGCGCGTGATTGGCCTGGATGATCGACATCACCTCGGGCGCGCCCATCCGGTCGAGGATCGGCTGCGCCTCCAGCCCGAGGTCCCCCGCCAGCCGGCCCAGCGTGTCGACCGTCGGCTCGCCCCGCAGCGCGATCAGCGCATCATGCGCCGACTTGTAAGCCGCGTCGCCATGCAGCTGCCGCACCGCGATGGCGAACTGCGCCGAGAGGAGCGACGCCTCGCCAAGGATCGGGAACTCCTTGACGACAAAGCG
>JARFTV010000022.1:3678-34669 GCA_029289325.1 Alphaproteobacteria bacterium | reverse complement strand
CCAGTCGTCCGCGCTGTCGAAGATCAGCGCGGCATTGTCGGCCAGCATCTGCAGGTCGCGGTTGGCGGCGGCCTGTTCCTCGCGCGACTGCAGCACATCCATCGCCTCGATCAGGACCTCGGGATTGTCGAGGAGATAGGCGCGGACCTCGTCGCGGAAGGCTTGCCGTTCAGCCTCGGTCATCTCGGCCTGGGCGGGCAGGGCGATCAGACCCGCGGCAAGGGCAGTGGCGGCAAGGTGGCGCAGTGGCGGCATAGGCGTCTCCATCAAGGCCGGACGCACCCATGCGGCGGCGCGCGAAGCCTAGGGGTGGGGGTGGGGAAGATCAAGGCGGGTCCCGGACGGTCTCCGGTTTGTGATCCGGCCGAATTTACATTTGCCGCTGGGCGCGGCATGAACGGGGCCATGCGTGCCCTTCTTCTGTCCCTGCTGCTTGCCCTTGCCCCACCCGCCCTGGCGCAGGAGCTGTCGGCGCTGGCGCGGCTCGATGCGGCGGCTTCGTCCGTCAGCGGAACCGGTGAGCGGCTGGAGCTGGAGCTTCGCATCTCGCAGCCGGTGCCCTGGCGCATCCGTTTCCTCGACGCGCCGCCGCGGCTGGTGCTGGATGCGCGCGAAATCGACTGGACCGGCAGCGCGGGGCTTGAGCTGCCGCCGGGGATCCTTGCCTTGCGGGCGGGCAGTTTCCGCCCGGGCTGGTCGCGGCTGGTGGTCGAGCTTGACGGGCCGCGTCGGCTTGACGCCGCGGAAATGGCGACCGAACCCACGGGGGCGGCGCTGCGGCTGGCGCTGGTGCCGACCGATGCCGCCAGCTTCGCCGCCGAGGCCGCGCGCCTCGACCTGCCCGAATGGGCGGCGCCCGATCCGGCCGAACTGCCTATCCTGATGCCGCAGGGTGGCGGGCCGATCACCGTGGTCCTTGACCCCGGCCACGGCGGGATCGATCCCGGCGCGGAACGCGAGGGCAAGTCCGAAGCCGACCTGATGCTGACCTTTGCCCGCGAGCTGAAAGAGGTGCTCTTGCGTGACGGCCGCTTCAGCGTGGTGATGACGCGCGAGGAAGACGTATTCGTCCCGCTGGAGACCCGGACCTCGATCGCCCGGGCGGCAGAGGCCGATATCTTCCTGTCGTTGCACGCCGATGCGCTGGCCGAGGGCGAGGCGCAGGGAGCCACGGTCTATGTGCTGGCCGAAGAGGCTTCGGATGCCGCCAGCGCCGCGCTGGCCGAACGGCATGACCGGGACGATCTTCTGGCCGGGGTGGACCTGTCGGATCAGGACGACGTGGTGGCGCAGGTCCTCATGGACATGGCGCGGACCGAGACGCGGCCGCGCACCGACCGGCTGGCCGGCACGATGGTCGCGGCGATCAAGGCGGCCGAGATCCGCATGCATCGCAATCCCTTGCAGAGCGGCGGTTTTTCCGTCCTGAAATCGCCCGATATCCCCTCGGTCCTGCTGGAGCTGGGGTTCCTGTCCTCGGAGCGCGACTTCGCGCGGCTGACCGATCCGAAATGGCGGGCCCGGATGGCCGAGGCCCTGCGCAGCGCGATCCTGACCTGGGCCGATGAAGACACCGCCTTGCGCGCTGCCGCACGGCCCTGAGTCGGCCGCGGAACCCTGCCCACCCCCGCAAAGTTGACTGCCCAAGGTTTTGACGCGGCAAGCCGTATCGTATAGTGCGAACGGGCAATCAACGGGAGTGGCGGGTGCTTCGTTTCGTCGGCAACGTTCTGGGCGGAATATTCACCGCGCTGACCTTGGGCATGATCTTCGCCGCGCTCACGCTCGGCGGCATCTTCTACATGTATTCCCGAGATCTGCCGAGCTACGAGGTCCTGTCGCAATACAGCCCCGCCACGATCAGCCGGATCTATTCCGGCGAGGGCGAGATCATCGACGAATTCGCCCGCGAGCGCCGCCTCTTCGTCCCGGCCGAGGATATCCCTGATCTGGTGAAGCAGGCCTTCATCAGCGCCGAGGACAAGAATTTCTACACGCACCACGGCTATGACACCCGCGGCATGGTCGCGGCGCTGGTCGAGGCGGTCCAGACCCGGGGTGAGCGGGTCCGCGGCGCCTCGACCATCACCCAGCAGGTGATGAAGAACTTCCTTCTTTCCTCGGACCGGACGGCCGAACGGAAGATCAAGGAGATCATCCTTGCCGCCCGCGTCGAAGGCGCGATGTCGAAGGAAAAGATCCTTGAACTCTACCTGAACGAGATCTTCCTCGGCCAGAATTCCTATGGCGTCGCGGCGGCGGCGCAGACCTATTACAACAAGACCCTGTCGCAGCTCTCGGTCGCCGAGGTCGCCTATCTGGCGGCGCTGGCGCAGCGGCCCGGCAACCTGCATCCCGTTCGCCAGATGAACGAGGCCATCGCCCGCCGCAACTATGTGCTGCGCGAGATGCTGGACAATGGCTATATCGATCAGGTCACCCATGATGTGGCAGTCGCCGCCCCGCTCGAGACGGTGCAGAACGGCGATTTCGAGGCGTTTCGGGATTCGCTGCCCCCGCGCGGCTATTTCACCGACGAGATCCGCCGCCAGCTGTCCGGCACCTTCGGCGAAGAGGAATTCTTCTCGGGCGGCCTGACGATCCGCGCCACGGTGGATGAGGAGCTTCAGGCCGCCGCCGCCGCCGCGCTGCGTCAGGGGCTGGAGGAATTCGACCGCAACCAGGGCCTCTGGCGCGGGACCGGCCTGACGATCCCCCAGGACCAGCTCGGCTCCGAGGCAGACTGGCGCGCCGCTCTGGCCGCGGTCGATGTCCCGCGCGACATCCCGACCTGGTTCCCCGCCGTGGTCCTGTCCGTCGGCGAAAGCAGCGCCCGGATCGGCATCGAAGGCGTGGCCGAGGATGAGGACGGCCATTTCATCCCGGCCGAGGATGTGACCTGGGCCCGAAAACAGCTTGAGGGCGGCGAACGCGGCCCCCGCGCCAAGGTGGCGGGCGATCTGGTCTCGGTCGGCGACGTGGTCCTTGTTCGCGCCGTGACCCAGGACGACGGCACCTTTGCCCGCTGGTCGCTGCGCCAGATCCCGGAAGTGCAGGGCGCCTTCATGGCGATGGATGTGAACACCGGCCGCGTGCTGGCGATGCAGGGCGGGTTCTCCTACCAGGATTCGGTCTTCAACCGCACCACGCAGGCGACGCGCCAGCCGGGGTCGAGCTTCAAGCCCTTCGTCTATGCCGCCGCGCTGGATTCGGGCTTTACCCCCGCCACGATTGTCGTCGACGCCCCGATCGAGATCGAGACGCCGCAAGGCCTCTGGACTCCGAAGAACGCCTCGAACCGGTTTTACGGGCCGACGCCCCTGCGCACCGGGATCGAACAGTCGCGGAACCTGATGACGATCCGCATCGCGCAGGAAATCGGGATGCAGACCGTCGCGGGCTACGCCGAACGCTTCGGGGTCTATGACCGGATGGGGCCATTCCTCGCGAACTCGCTGGGCGCGCAGGAAACCACGCTGTTCAAGATGGTCGCCGCCTATGCCATGTTCGCCAATGGTGGCGAGAGGGTGGAGCCCACCCTCGTTGACCGGGTGCAGGACCGCTATGGCCGCACCATCTATCGCCACGACCAGCGCGTCTGCGAGGATTGCGCGGTCTCCAACCTTGCGCCGGGGCAGGGGGTGCGGATCACCTCCAACCGCGAGCGGGTGATGAACGCGATCACCGCCTATCAGCTCACCAGCATGATGGAAGGCGTGGTCAAGCGCGGCTCGGGCAGCCGGCTGCGGCTGCCGGTCCCGATTGCGGGCAAGACCGGTACCACGAATGACGCCAAGGACGTGTGGTTCGTCGGCTATTCCTCGAACATCGTCGCGGGCTGCTATATCGGCTATGACCAGCCGCGCACGCTTGGCGAGCGCGCCTTCGGCGGAACGCTCTGCGTCCCGGTCTTCCAGGACTTCATGGAGGACGCGATCAAGAAATACGGTGGCGGTGCCTTCGAAGTGCCCCCCGGCGGCTATTTCATCAAGATCGACCGCTTCACCGGCCAGCAACTGCCGCCTGATGCCAGCGGCGACAATGTGGTGGCCGAATACTTCCGCGAGGGCGAAGAGCCGATCTTCGGCCTTGGCGCGATGGTCGACGGCGGCTTTGCCATGGGGTCCAACCTGCCCCTCTTCGCCTATGGCGAGGGCGAGGGCGCGGATACCGGCACCACCGTGACCAATTCGGAAGGTGAACAGGTCGTCGTTCCAAGGAATGCGGACTTCGGCACCGTTTCTTCCGGCGGGCTTTACTAAGCCTTCTCAGCCATTCCCGCCGCGCCCTTGCCGGGGCGCGGTCAAAGCCTTATGACCGCCCGCGACAACCGACAGGATGAAGCCATGCGCGCCGAAACCCAAGCCAATATCGAGGCGATCGAAAAGACGCTGAAACTGCTGGCCCAGCGGATGGACTGGGAGACCGCGCCGCACCGGCTTGAGGAATTCGACGCCATGATCGAGGCGCCGGATCTCTGGAACGACCCGGCCAAGGCGCAAAAGCTGATGCGCGACCGGCAGGCGCTGCTGGACGCGGTGAACAGCTACAAGCTGATCTCCTCGGGCCTGAAGGACAATGTCGAGCTGATCGAACTGGGCGAGATGGAGGGCGACACCGAGATCGTCCGCGAGGCCGAGGCGGCGCTTGGCGATCTGGTGAAAGTCGCCGAAGCGAAAGAGCTTGAGGCCTTGCTGGACGGCGAGGCGGACGGCAACGACACCTTCCTTGAAATCAACGCCGGCGCGGGCGGGACGGAAAGCTGCGACTGGGCCTCGATGCTGGCGCGGATGTATGTCCGCTGGGCCGAGGCGCATGGCTTCACCGTGGAACTCCAGTCCGAAAGCGAAGGCGACGGCGCGGGGATCAAATCCGCCAGCTACAAGATCAGCGGCAAGAACGCCTATGGCTGGCTCAAGACCGAAGCCGGGGTGCATCGTCTGGTGCGGATCTCGCCCTATGACAGCGCGGCGCGGCGGCATACCTCCTTCTGCTCGGTCTGGGTCTATCCCGTGGTCGATGACAACATCGAGATCGAAGTGCAGGACAAGGATATCCGCATCGACACCTTCCGGTCCTCGGGCGCGGGCGGCCAGCATGTCAACAAGACCGACTCGGCGGTCCGTATCACCCACTTCCCCAGTGGAATCGTTGTGACCTCCAGCTTGAAGTCGCAGCACCAGAACCGCGACATCGCGATGAAGGCGCTGAAAAGCCGCCTCTACCAGATCGAACTCGACAAGCGGAATGCGGCCATCAACGAGGCGCATGAAAACAAGGGCGACGCGGGCTGGGGCAACCAGATCCGGTCCTATGTGCTTCAGCCCTACCAGATGGTGAAGGACCTGCGCACGGGGTATGAAACCTCGGACACGCAGGGGGTGCTGAACGGCGACCTTGACGGGTTCATGGCGGCGACGCTGGCGCTGAACGCCTCGGGCAAGAAGCGGGGCGAGATCGCGGACGTCGACTGACGCGGCCCCGCCCCGGACCGGGTTCGCGGCCTCCCGTCATCGTCTTGCAGCCATCCGGCGGGACGTGACCGCAAAATCCTTGCCTGACGCTTTTGCCCGCGCTTAATCTTCGGGCATGACCGTCCTGCACCCATCCGCCACCCCTGAGATCAACGAGGTCGACCTCTCCGACCTGCGCGCCAGCCTTGCCGCAGGCTGGCAGGACCTGCGCCGCGCCCCGCTTTACGGGCTCGCCTTCTCGATCGTCTATGTGCTGGGCGGGTGGCTCGTCGTCTGGGCGATGACGACCAAGGGCCAGATCTGGTGGACCGTGCCCGCCAGCGCCGGCTTTCCCCTCCTCGGCCCCTTCATCGCCTGCGGCTTCTACGAGATCTCGCGCCGGCTGGAAGCCGGTGAACAGCTTCGCGCCGCCGAGATCTTCGGGGTGATCCTGCGGCAGAAGGATCGGCAGATCCCGGCCATCGCGGCGGTGATCGTGGTTTATTTCCTGTTCTGGAACTTCCTGTCGCACATGATCTTCGCGCTGTTCCTGGGCAATGCGGTGATGACCAATGTGTCCTCCTCGATCGCCGTCTTCCTGACGCCCGAGGGGCTGGCGATGCTGGCTTTCGGCACGGCGGTCGGGGCGGCCTTTGCGACGCTGCTCTTCTGTCTGACAGTGGTCAGCCTGCCGATGCTTCTGGACCGCGAGGTGGATTTCGTCACCGCGATGCTGACCAGTTTCGCGCTGGTGCGGGCCAATCCGGCGGTGATGCTGGGCTGGGGCGCGCTGATCGCGGTCTGCCTGTTCCTGGGGATGCTGCCGGGGTTCCTTGGCCTTCTGGTCGTGCTGCCGCTCTTCGGCCACGCCAGCTGGCACCTCTACCGCCGCGCGATCACCTGACCGGGCGCGGGACCGTCAGCGCCAGAGCCGCGGCGACCGCGGCAGCAAGGCTTGCGATCAGCGCCACGGTCCCGAACCCCGCGCCCGTCGCCGCCAGATGCGCGGCGCTGTCGCCCGCAAGTCCGAACCCCGGCGCCTCCGGCCCATAGGCCCAGGCCGCGACCCGGCCCAGCAGTGCCACCGCCACCAGCCCCGCAACCCGCGCCACCGCATTGTTCAGCCCCGAGGCCGCGCCCTGCTCGCCCTCCTCGGCACCCTGCATCGCCGCCGCCGTCAGGGGTGCCACCACCAGCCCAAGGCCAAGCCCCGCCAGCGCGGACAGCGGCACGACCTGCGCCCAGAACTGCCCGAGCGGCGCCGCAAGCCACAGGCCCACATAGGCGCAGGCGACAAGGGCCGAGCCCGCAGCCATCAGGACCCCCGCGCCCCAGCGGTCCGCCAACCGGCCCGCCGGGGCCGACAGCACCGCGATCAGGATCGAGATCGGCAGGAAGGCCGCCGTGACCTCCAGCGCGCTGACACCCCAGGCCGAGACGGCCGCCATCGGCAGGTAGAACATCACCCCGTTCAGCGCGAAATACAGCGCGAGCGTCACGAGGTTCGTCAGCGCCAGCACCCGGTTGCGGAAAAGACCCAGCCGCAGCATCGGGGCAGGGGCCACCCGCTCCCAGGCGACAAAGCCGCCCAGTGCCGCCAGCGCAAGCGGCCAGACCCAGCGGGGCGCCTCCGGCGCGATCAGCACCCAGGCCAGAAGCCCCAGTCCCGCCGAGGCCAGTGCCGCCCCCGGCACATCCACCCGAACGCCCGGCTTGCCCCGGTCGCCCGGTGTCCGGCCCCGGATCAGCCAGACGGCCATCAGGCCCAGCGGCAGGTTCAGCGCGAAGATCAGCCGCCAGCCAAGGTCGCCGCCCCAGGTGATCAGTGCGCCGCCCAGGACCGGCCCCAGCGCCGTGGTCATGGTCGAGGCCGAGGCCCACATGCCCAGGGCCTTGCCACGCTCTGCCCGTGGCCATGCGCGTGAGACCATGGCCATCGACCCCGGTACCATCAGCGCCGCGCCGACCCCCTTCACCGCCCGCGCCGCGATCATCTGGCCCGCGTCCTGCGCCCCGGCACAGGCCAGCGAACCCAGGGTGAAGACCCAGATCCCCCAGACGAAGACCCGTGCCGTGCCGAACCGATCCCCCGCCGCGCCGCCGACCAGAACCAGCGCCGACAGGGCCAGCAGATAGGCGGCGTTGATCCATTGCGCCTCGGCGAGGCTCGCCCCCAGCCCGTCGCGCATCGCGGGCATGGCGATGGCGGTCACCGAGGCGTCGATGAACCCCATCGACGAGGCCAGGATCGCGGCCCAGAGCACCAGCCGCCGGTCGGACTCGGCACAAAAGGAAACGGGCACCGGGGGGTGCCCCGATGCCCGCGCGATGGTCATGTCAGTGCATCTCAGCCGGCGTCGCCGCTGGCCGGTGCGTCAAGCCGCATCTGCGGCGCGGCCGGGGCAGGGCGACCGTTGGCCAGCGGATCTTCCTGCCGCTGGACCGAGCCTTCGAAATGCGCGCCGCTTTCGATGGCGATGGTCTTGTGGATGATGTCACCCTCGACCCGCGCGGTAGAGGTGAGGCGGACCTTCAGGCCCCGCACCCGACCGATCACCCGACCGTTCACCACGATATCATCGGCCACGATCTCGCCGCGGATGGTGGCGCTTTCGCCCACGGTCAGCAGATGCGCGCGGATGTCGCCCTCGACCGTGCCTTCGACCTGGATATCACCCGTCGTGCGCAGATTGCCCACCACCGTCAGGTCCGACGACAGGACCGAGGCGGCCGCCTTGCCCTTCGGCGCCGCGGGGGTGAAATCCATGCTGGGTTTGGTCATCGCGCTCTCCGGGGCTTTCGGCTTCTCGGCCTCGGCCTTCGGGCCCGGCTCATTGATGCGGCTCTTAGAAAACATTCTTCGCTGCCTTTATGAAGGTCATCGGGTTCACCGGGGTTCCGTTGACATGAACCTCGTAGTGGAGATGGGTGCCGGTCGACCGGCCTGAATTGCCCATATCACCGATCCGGTCCCCGCGCGAGACCCTTTGGCCCACGTCCACACGGATCTGTGAAAGGTGCGAATAGGTCGTCACCACGCCATTGGCATGGCGGATCTTCACATGGCGGCCATAGCCGGAATGCCAGCCGGCGAAGGTCACCGTGCCCTCGGCCGTGGCATAGATCGGCGTGCCATAGGCGCCGGCCATGTCGGTGCCCTCATGCATCCGGGTGCCCGCGCCCTTGGGGTCACGGCGATAGCCGAAGCCGCTGGTCCAGCGGAAGCTGTCCTTGACCGGCATGGCGAAGGGCAGGTTATAGGCCGCGATCCGGTACATGTTCATCCGGTCAAGGCCCGACAGGATCGCATTGGCGCGCTGCTCTTCCAGCGTCGGCGCGCCGCCCGAGGTCGACAGCGAGATCGGCGTCAGTGGCCCACCCTGGCCGGAATAGCCCGACCGGACCGCGCTCAGCAGCACATCCGGCGACATGCCGACTTCGCGGAACATGTTGTCCAAAGGCTCCATCGAGACGGTGACCGCCTCTTCCAGCTTTGCGAAGATCAGGTCGTTGCGGGTCTCCAGCGCGCGTTTCTCCTCGGCGATCCGCAGCGCCTCTTCCCGCGCGGCTTCGGCCTGCGCCAGTTCGGCATTGCGTTCATCCGCGGTCATGCCCAGCGCGTCGGTCAGGTACTCCAGCGTCGCCAGAGTGTCGCGCGCCCGCCCCATCTCTGTCGCGCCGCCGGATTGTTCGTTCAGCGCCAGCGTCACCCGGTCGGCCTCGGCCCGGGCCTCGTCGCGTTCCTTGATCGTGCGGCGCAGGGTTTCCTGGATCGCGTCGATCCCGGTCTCCAGCTCGCGCCGCCGGTCTTCCGAGGCGAGCAGCCGCTCCTGCATGTCCGAGACCTGTTCCAGCGCGATGTTGAACCGCTCCTGCGCCCGCGCCGCTTCCTCCGCCCGCAGGTCGCGGTCGGCGGAGAGCGCGTTCAGCCGTTCCTCATACATCGCCTGCTGGCGGGCGGATTGTTCGCGCGCCGATCCGGCACCGATCGAATCCATCATGATCAGCGCCGTCGCCACGATGGTCCAGGCCAGCGCCAGCGCGCCCCCAGCCATGGCGATGATCTGCGTCGCCGGCCGCAGCCGGATGAATCGCGTGTCGGTATCCGATTTCAGGAACAGCCGTTGTTCGGGAAAATGCCGTTCGAGCGTCTGGTGAATCCGGTAGGCGATACGGTTCAGCACGTTTGGGTCATCCGGTTCATGGCCTTTGCTGGCGTGCGTCGCGTGATCGGGCGAGGCAGTTCCGCCCGCGGTCGCCACTGCTTAACGGCGGCATTTCAGGCTCGCAACAATTTTGACCACGTGGCGGGTTTTACCGCGCGGGGGGCGGAAAAGGTCGGCAAGAAACCGCCTATTCCGCTTCGGTCGATTCGGTCAGCGGCCAGTAGAAATCCGGCGGAAGCCCCGCCTCGGCGCGCTTTTCCTCGTTGAACGGAGGCTTCAGCGCCCCGTGGAAATACCGCCGGACAAGGGTGTGGAACACCTCCTTCGGATCCGCCCCTTCCCGCCCGCACAGCCAGTTGAACCATTTGGAGCCATAGGCGACATGGCCGACTTCCTCGGCATAGATCACCTCCAGCGCCTCGACCGCGCCACTGGCCCCGGCCTTGCGGAAGATCTCGATCATGCCCGGCGTCACATCAAGGCCGCGTGCCTCCAGCACCATCGGCACCACGGCAAGGCGGCCCAGAAGGTCCTCCGCCGTATCCTCGGCCGCGCGCCACATTCCGGCATGGGCGGGCAGGGCGCCGTAATGGCTGCCCAGCGCCTCCAGACAGTCGCAGATCAGGTTGAAATGCTTGGCCTCCTCATCGGCGGCCTTCACCCAGTCGTCGTAGAAGCCCAGCGGCATCGGCTGGTCGGTGAAGCGGGCGATGATGTCCCAGTGCAGGTCGACCGCGTTCAGCTCGATATGCGCCACCGCGTGCAGCAGGGCGATCCGCCCCGCCTCCGACCCCGGACGACGGCGGGGCACGTCCTTCGGGGGCAGGAGTTCCGGCCGGTCGGGCCGGGCCGGGCGCAGCGGAGGCTTTGCCCGGCCGATGGCAAGGGGCTGACCCGCCGCCCGTGCGGCAAACCAGGCGGCGGCATGGCGGCGGCCAAGCGCGGTCTTGGCCCGCCCGTCCGCCGTCGTCAGCACCTCGACCGCCATCTCTGCCAGGGACTGCGGCATCCAGCTTCTCCCGCACATCTTCTCGATAGGAACGGCAAGGTCCTGCGCAGGAACTTGCCCCGCTCCTATCTCACAGCGCGCGGACCGCCGCCAGCACCTCGTCCGCATGTCCCTTGACGCTGACCTTGGGCCAGACCTTCGCCACCTTGCCCTCGCCGTCGATCAGGAAGGTCGACCGTTCGATCCCCATGTATTTCTTGCCATACATGCTTTTCTCGACCCAGGTGCCATAGTCCTCGCAGGTCGTGCCGCCCTCATCTGAGGCAAGCACGATCCCCAGGCCATGTTTCTTGCAGAACTTGTCGTGGCTTTTCACGCTGTCCTTGGAAATCCCGATCACGGTCGCCCCGGCGGCGGCGAAATCGGCCAGTCGCGCGTTGAAATCCTGCGCCTCAAGGGTGCAGCCCGGCGTGTTGTCCTTGGGGTAGAAATACAGCACCACCTTGCCCGGCCGGAGTGCCGAAAGCGTCACCGTCGCGCCGCCATCGCGGGGCAGGGTGAAATCGGGGGCGGTGCTTCCTTCAGAAATCATGAGCGGCTCCTTGCCTTGCCAGGGTTTGTCCCTTTCGCATCTAGGAGTCTTCGGCCAAAGATAAAGACGGGCAGAGCAACAGTAAAAAGGCGCCAGGCCGGAATGCAGGAGAAGGGTGCCGCAGTGACGCGGACCGACGGACCGGGGCTGCGGGACGACCAACCCGCCATGCCCGGACGGCGGTTCCGGCGGACGGCTGCGCCGCGCACGGCTGCCCGGCGCCCGGCAAGGGCGGGGATCAGCCTGACCGTCGTCCTGACGCTGCTGCTTCTGGTGATCGGCTTCGGCTATCTGACCCTCGCCTATACCGGCAAGACCATCCGCCTGCCCACCTGGACCGTGGCCGAGATCGAGGACCGGCTGAATCAGGGCCTCGTGGCCGGCCGGCTGCCGCAAGGCGCGGCGCTGTCGCTTGGAACCGTCCAGATCGCGGTGGACGAAGGCTTCGTTCCCCGCTTCCGGCTGGAGGATGTGCGGCTCATCGACCGCGAGGGCCGCTCGATCCTCGCCCTGCCCGAGGCGTTCCTCTCGCTCGACCCGGGCGAGATCCTGTCGGGCAAGGTCCGCCCCAGTTCCCTGCGCCTCGTTGGGGCGCGGCTGGCAGTGCGGCGCGACGCCGAGGGGCGGATCGACCTGCAACTCGGCCCCGGCCTCGTCGGCCCCGGTCCGAAAAGCCTGGGCGAGGTGCTGGACGGGGTGGGGCGCTTGTTCACCGCACCGGCGCTGGCCCATCTTGCCACGATCGAGGTCGAGGGGCTGAGCCTCACCATCACCGACGCCCGCGCCAATCGGCGTTGGCAGGTCGGCGACGGACGGGTGGTGATCGAGAACCGGCAAGGCAAGGTCGCGGCCGAACTGGCGCTCACGCTTCTGGACGGGATCGAACCCGCGCAGGCCAATGTCACGCTGATCGTCGACCAGTCCACCGGCGCGGCGCGGGTCTCGGCCAATGTCGACCGCGTCCGCGCCCGCGATCTTGCAGTCATGGCCCCGCCGCTGGCCTGGCTGAAATTCGTGCAGGCCCCGATCTCGGGTGCGCTGCAGGGCGGGATCGATGCCGAGGGCGGGCTGAGCGACCTGACCGCGCAGCTCAGCCTCGTCGAGGGCAGCCTCGCCCCCGGCGAGGGCGCCAATCCCGTCCCCTTCGACCGCGCCGCGCTGGCGCTGCGCTACGACCCAAAGGCCGCGCGCATCCACATGACCGGCCTCACCGTCGAAAGCCCCTCGCTGCGGCTGAAGGCGACCGGGCGGGGCGATCTCCTCTCCGCCGCGCGCCTGCCGATCCTCCCCGACGAGCTGCCCGAGACCATCCTCGGCCAGGTCGCCTTCAGCGAGGTGATGATAGACCCCGAGGGCCTTTTTGCCGAACCCGTCCAGTTCAGCCAGGGCGCGCTGGATCTCCGCCTCCGGCTCGACCCGTTCCGGCTGGAGATCGGCCAGCTTGCGCTGGTGGAGGCGGGTGAGCGCCTCCTCCTCAAGGGCGACGTGACCGCCACGCCCGCGGGCTGGAAGGGCGGGCTGGATGTCAGCCTTGACCGGATCGATTCCGACCGGCTGTTGAAGATCTGGCCGCTCTCTGCCGTCCCCAAGACGCGCAAGTGGTTCGCCGAGAATGTCGGCGCCGCGACCCTCAGCAACGTGCGCGCGGGCCTGCGGCTCACCCCCGGCGCCGGGCCGCGCTTCAGCCTTGGATATGAATTCTCCGAGGCCGAGGTCCGCCTCGTCCGCACCCTGCCGCCGGTCCTTGACGCCCGGGGCCATTCCACGCTGGAGAACCTGACCTACACCGTGAAACTCGACCGCGGCCATGTCCTGCCCCCCGAAGGCGGCCGGATCGAGGCCGACGGCTCGGTCTTCCAGATCGCCGACATCACCCAGCGCGAGGCGCTGGCGAAGATCGACCTGCTCACCTCGTCTCCGCTGACCGCCACGCTTTCACTGCTTGACCAGCCGCCGTTCAGCTTCTTCTCCAAGGCCGGGCAGCCGGTGAACCTCGGCGACGGCCGGGCCGAACTGAAGACCACGCTCCTGATGCCCCTGAAACAGCGCATCATGCTTGAGGACGTGGATTTCACCGTCACCGGCCGGATCGTCGATTTCACCTCGCCCTCGCTGGTCCCCGGCCGCATCCTCGCCGCGCCCGAGGTTGCCGTCGCGGTGGATACCAAGGGGCTGGAACTGTCCGGCAAGGGACGTCTGGACGACATGCCCGTCGACCTGACCTATGTGCAGGGCTTCGGACCCGAACAGAAGGGCCGCGCAAGGGTCAACGGGACGGTGATCCTGTCCGATGCCGCGCTGCGCGACCTTGGGGTGGAGCTTCCCCCCGGCTCGGTCTCGGGCGAGGGGCCGGCGGCGATCGACATCGCGCTGGTCAACGACCAGCCGCCGCAGCTGACGCTGGCCTCGAACCTCGTCGGGCTTGGTCTCCGGCTTGACGCGCTTGGCTGGTCGAAGGCCGCCAGAACCCGGGCGACCCTCGACCTCGAGGCCCGGCTCTCGCCCGAGCCGGTGGTGGAACGCCTTACCCTCGACGCGCCGGGCCTGCGCGCCGAAGGCACGATCACCACGCGTGAGGGCGGCGGGCTGGCCGAGGCGCGCTTCTCCCGAGTCGTCGCCGGTCGCTGACTTGACGCACAGGTCGTCCTGACGGGCACCGGCCGGGGCGGTGCGCTGGACGTGGCGGTGACCGGCGGGCGGATCGACATCCGCTCCATGCCCAAGGGCGGCGCGGGCGGCGGCACCGGCGGGCCGATCCGCCTCGCGCTCGACCGGCTGGTCCTCAGCCAGGGGATCAGCCTGACCCGCTTCCGGGGCGAGTTCACGCAGAGGGGCGGTCTCAACGGCCGCTTCCGCGCCGGGGTCAACGGCCAGGGCGAGGTCGAGGGCGTCGTCGGCCCGGCCGAGGGCGGCAGCGCCTTCCGCATCACCTCGGCCAATGCCGGGACAGTCATGGCCGCCGCCGGGATCTTCGATCAGGGCCGGGGGGGCGAGCTTGACATGACCCTTTTCCCGCGCGGGCCGGACGGGCATTACAACGGCACCGCCACCTTCAGCCGGATGCGCGTGCAGGGCGCGCCAGCGCTGGCCGAGCTTCTCTCCGCCATCTCGGTCGTGGGCCTTCTGGAACAGATGAGCGGTGAGGGCCTTGCCTTCAACACCGGCGAAGTGCGCTTCATCCTGACGCCCGATGCCGTCGAGATCACGCAAGGCTCCGCCGTCGGCGCCTCGCTTGGCATTTCCTTCGCCGGGCTCTATCTGACCGCGGGCGAGCGGCTGGACCTGCAAGGGGTCGTCTCGCCAATCTATCTGGTGAATGGCGTGGGTCAGATCTTCTCCCGCCCCGGCGAGGGGCTCTTCGGGTTCAACTACCGGGTCACCGGCACGGCAGACCGGCCCCAGGTTTCGGTCAATCCGCTGTCGGTCTTCACGCCCGGCATGTTCCGCGAGATCTTCCGCCGCGCGCCGCCCAATCTGAAGGATGCGGGATGAAACTGTCGGATTTCGATTTTGACCTGCCGGAGGCGCTGATCGCCACCCGGCCGGCGCGGCCCCGGACCTCGGCCCGGCTTCTGCTGGCCGAAGGTGACCGGATCAGCGACCGACGGGTCAGCGACCTGATCGACATCTTCCGCCCCGGCGACCGGCTGGTCCTGAACAACACCAAGGTCCTGCCCGCGCGCCTCTTCGGCACCCGCCAGCGCGGCGAGGCGGTGGCGAAGGTCGAGATCACGCTGCTCGAACCGCTGGCCCAAGGCTGGCGCGCGTTGGCCAAGCCCCTGCGCAAGCTGGCCGAGGGCGAGGTCATCCGCTTCTCCGACCGCCTGTCCGCCACGGTGGCCGCAAAGTCCGAAACCGACCTGACCCTCGCCTTCGACCTGACGGGCGAGGATTTCGACGCCGCCCTGGCCGAGGCCGGGGTCATGCCGCTTCCCCCCTATATCGCCGCCAAGCGCGCGGCCGATGATCAGGACCGCACCGATTACCAGACCGTCTTCGCCCGCCATTCCGGCGCGGTGGCGGCACCCACGGCGTCCTTGCATTTCGACGAACCGCTCCTCCGCGCGCTGGCCGCGAAGGGGGTGGAGTTCACCGAAGTCACCCTCCATGTCGGCGCGGGCACCTTCCTTCCGGTGAAGGTCGAGGATGTGACGACCCACCGGATGCATGCCGAATGGGGCCGCGTGACGGCTGCGGCCGCCGATGAGATCAACGCGACCAAAAGGGCAGGGGGCCGGGTGATCCCCGTGGGCACCACCGCACTGCGCCTGATCGAAAGCGCGGCGGACGATAAAGGCGTCCTCCACCCCTATGAATCCGATACCGACATCTTCATCTATCCGGGCTACCGCTTCCGGGTGACCGATGCGCTGATGACCAATTTCCACCTGCCGAAATCGACGCTGATGATGCTCGTTTCGGCGCTTATGGGAAAGCAGCGGATCGATGCGATCTATAGCCATGCGATCCAACAGGGCTATCGCTTCTTCTCCTATGGCGACAGCTCGCTTCTGATCCCGGACCCCCCGGCATGAGCTATCTTGCGCTGAAGGCGATCCTCTCCGGCCTCCTGGTCGCGGCGATATCCGAAATCGCCCGGCGCAGTCCCGGTTTCGCGGCGCTGGTCGCCTCGCTGCCGCTGGTGTCGATCCTTGCGATGATCTGGCTCTGGCGCGACACCTCCGACACGGGCCGGATCGCGCATCACGCCGAGGCGACCTTCTGGTATGTCCTGCCCTCGCTGCCGATGTTCCTGATCCTGCCCTGGCTCTTGCGCGCCGGGGCCGGCTTCTGGCCCGCCCTCGCATTCGGCTGCGCGGTGACCTTCGGCCTCTATCTCGCGCTCCTCTGGCTCGCCCCCCGTTTCAACCTGCCGCTCTAGGAAGGCCCCCGATGCTGAAGGTCCTGACCCATTCCTGGCCACTCCTGCTGGGGGTGATGCTCCTGATGGTCGGCAACGGCATCCAGGGCACGCTGCTGGGCATCCGGGGCAATCTGGAGGGCTTCACGACCTACCAGCTTTCCTATGTGATGGCCGCCTATTTCGCGGGCTTCCTCTTCGGCTCCTGGGCCGCGCCGGGGATGCTGCGCCGGGTCGGCCATGTGCGGGTCTTCGCGGCGATGGGCTCGCTCATCTCGGCGGTGCTGGTGATCTACCCGGTCTTTCCCGACTGGCTGATCTGGACCGGCCTTCGGGTGCTGGTCGGGTTCTGCTTTTCCTGCATCTACATCACCGCGGAAAGCTGGCTGAACAACACCGCCTCGAACGACACGCGCGGGCAGGCGCTCTCGGCCTACATGATCGTGCAGATGCTGGGAATCATCGCCAGCCAGGTCATCCTGAACCTGCCCGACGCCTCGGGCTTCGCGCTGTTCATCATCCCTTCGGTCCTGGTCTCGCTGGCCTTCATGCCGCTTCTCCTGGCCCCCACGCCCGCGCCCGCCTTCGACACCACCCGCCGCCTTCCCTTCCGCGACCTCTTCCAGATCTCCCCCCTCGGCTGCGCCGGGATGCTGCTGACCGGAGGCGTCTTTTCCGCCATGTTCGGCATGGCCGCGGTCTGGGGCGCGCAAGAGGGGTTGACCGTGCGCGAGATCTCGATCTTCGTCGGCGCGCTTTACGTGGGCGGCCTCGTCCTGCAATACCCGGTCGGCTGGGCCTCGGACCGGATGGACCGGCGGATGCTGATCATGGGCCTCTCGGCGCTGGCCGCCGTCACCATGCTCCTCGCCACCGCGCTGGTCCTGCCGTTCTGGGCGCTGATCGGGGTCGCGCTCCTTCTTGGCGGGATCACCAACCCGGTCTACGCCCTCCTCATCGCCTATACCAACGACTTCCTCCCCCGTGACCAGATGGCCGCCGCCTCGGCCGGGCTGATCTTCCTCAACGGTTTCGGCGCGATCTTCGGCCCCACCGCTACCGGCTGGATGATGGAGACGGTGGGCCCCCGCGGCTTCTTCCTCTTCATCGGTGTCCTTTATGTCGCGCTGGCCGCCTACGCGCTGTACCGCATGTCGCGCCGCGCCGCGCCGCAGGTGACGGGCGCCTTCCGCACCGTGACGCCCACCGCCTCGCCCCTTGCCGTCGGCGCCGTTCTGGACGAGGCCGCCCGCGACTGACGATCGGCGGTTGCGATCCGGGCCGAACCCTGCAAGGCTTTGGCCTTGAAAGGAAGGTGCCCATGTCCGACCCGATCGAGGTGCTGGAGTTCTGGCTGCACGAAATCGGCCCCAGGGGCTGGTATTCCGGCGGGCCCGAGATCGACGAGGCTTGCGGCCGCTATGCCGATCTCTGGCAGGCCGCACGCGACGGGGGACTGGACCACTGGGTGGACGGCACGGTCGGCACGCTGGCCTATCTGATCCTGACCGACCAGATCCCGCGCAACATCCACCGCGGCACTGCGGATGCCTTCGCCACCGACCCGCAGGCGCGCGCCGCGGCCCGCAAGGCGGTCGAGGCCGGCTGGGACCTGAACGCTCCCGAACCGGAACGGCAGTTCTTCTACATGCCCTTCGAACATTCCGAGGACCCGGCCGACCAGGAGCTTGCGGTCAAACTCCTGACCGAGCGGCTGTCCTCCGATCCCGAGATGGCGCTTCATGCCCGTGCGCATCACTGGATCATCTCGCGCTTCGACCGCTTTCCCACCCGGAACGAGGCGCTGGGGCGCAGCAGCACGCCAGAGGAACAGGACTATCTCGACAAGGGCGGCTACATGGCCGTGGTCAACCGGCTGCGCAGCCATGCGCCCGGCGCATAGGCCCAAGGCGTGGCCTTTGTTGCTTGGGTTTTCAGAATAGTTTAAGGGCAAACTACTTTTCCAGGGAGGGAAGAATGGCCAGCCAGAGCTTCGACGTGATCGTGATCGGTGCGGGACCGGGGGGCTATGTCGCCGCCATCCGCGCCAGCCAGCTGGGGCTCAAGGTCGCCATCGTCGAACGCGAAAACCTTGGCGGCATCTGCCTCAACTGGGGCTGCATCCCGACCAAGGCGCTCCTCCGCTCGGCCGAGGTCTTCCACCTGATGCACCGCGCCAAGGACTTCGGCCTGAAGGCGGACGGCATCGGCTATGACCTGCCCGCCGTCGTCGCGCGCAGCCGCGCCGTGGCCAAGCAGCTCTCGGGCGGCATCGGCCATCTTATGAAGAAGAACAAGGTCACCGTCTTCATGGGGACCGCGCATCTGCCGAAGCAGGGTGTGGTCAGCGTCAAGACCGACAAGGGCACCGAGGAGCTGACCGCGAAGTCGATCATCCTCGCCACCGGCGCCCGCGCGCGCGAACTGCCGGGGCTGGAAGCCGACGGCGATCTGGTCTGGTCCTATCGCCACGCGCTGGTCGCCAGCCGGATGCCGACGAAGCTCCTCGTCATCGGCTCGGGCGCGATCGGCATCGAATTCGCCAGCTTCTTCAACACCCTCGGCGCGGATACGACCGTGGTAGAGGTGATGGACCGGATCCTTCCCGTGGAAGACGCCGAAATCTCGGCCTTCGCGAAAAAGCAGTTCGTGAAGCAGGGGATGAAGATCCTTGAAAAGGCCGCGGTCAAGAAGCTGGACCGCAAGCCGGGGCAGGGGGTCACCGCCCATATCGAACAGGACGGCAAGGTCACGACGCAGGACTTCGACACGGTGATTTCGGCCGTCGGCATCGTCGGCAATGTCGAGGATCTCGGGCTCGAGGCGCTTGGCGTGAAGATCGACCGCACCCATGTCGTCACCGACGAATACTGCCGCACCGGGGTCGAGGGGCTTTTCGCCATCGGCGACATCGCCGGCGCACCCTGGCTGGCGCACAAGGCCAGCCATGAGGGCGTGATGGTGGCCGAGCTGATCGCGGGCAAGCATCCGCATCCGATCAAGCCGAATTCGATCGCCGGCTGCACCTATTGCCACCCGCAGGTCGCCTCTGTCGGCCTGACCGAGGCCAAGGCCCAGGAACAGGGCTACGAGGTCAAGGTCGGCCGCTTCCCCTTCATCGGCAACGGCAAGGCCATCGCCCTGGGCGAGCCCGAAGGTCTGGTGAAAACCGTGTTCGACGCCAAGACGGGTGAGCTTCTGGGCGCCCATATGGTCGGGGCCGAAGTGACCGAGCTGATCCAGGGCTATGTGATCGGCCGCACGCTGGAGACGACGGAAGAGGACCTGATGAACACGGTCTTCCCGCACCCAACCCTCTCCGAGATGATGCACGAAGCCGTCCTCGACGCCTACGGCCGCGCGCTGCACTTCTAGCGCCTGCTCGTTCGACGTCGTCTCCTCATCGGCACGCCGCCGCGCCCGCGCGGCGTGGCGACGTCGCCGACGAGCCACGCCGTCCGGCGCCCATGCCCGCCTTCGGCATCTCCACGGCACCCCGCCAGCGAGGAATGACGATCTCATCGACGAGCGGTCCCCTCCGGGCGGCAAGCCCCCTGCGGACTTGCCGCCGAAGTCTTCTCGGCGACCCGCCAGCGAGGAGAGACGCGCCATCGACGAGCGGCACGCTTCCTGGCAGCAAGCCCCCGCGAACTTGCCGCGAAGTCAGCTCGGCAATCCCCAGCGAGTGACGACGTCATCGACGAGCGGCACGCTCCGCGCAGCAAGCCCCCGTGGACGTCCCGCCAATTCACCTCGGCAACCGCCAGCGAGGAGTGAGCTCGTCATTGGCGAGCGACGTGCTCCGGCCAGCAAGCCCCCTGCGGACTTGCCCCCGAAGTCTCCTCGGCGATCCCCAGCGAGGAGTCCCGATCTCATCGACGAGCGGACCCGCAGTATCAGGAGTTGCCGCCCAAGCGCGGTCCTACCGGGCTGCGGAAGATATTGAGAAATCCTTAACGGCCGCAAGCAACACCTTGTAATTGCGTGAAAACCCGCTTTTGTCCACCGTGGACACGGCTCTGGCGTCCTGCCGCTTTTCCCGCTACCACTGCCCCATGCGCGCCGCTCCCCCCATGCTCCTTGTCCTCCTCCTCTGGGCCGCCGGCCTCGGCGCCGCCGCCCAGTTCGGGAAGATCTCGATCCTCTATGAGACGCTGAGGTCCAGCTACGGCGGGAATGGCGAGGTCGCCCTCGGCCTCGTCGTCTCGATCGTCGGCATGGTCGGCCTGATCTTCGGCACCACCGCCGGCCTCCTGGTCGCCCGCATCGGCCCCCGCCGCGCCATCGTCGCCGCCCTGGCCGCCGGGGCCGCGATGTCCGCCCTGCAAAGCCTGCTGCCTGCCTATCCGTTGATGCTGGCCTCCCGCATCATCGAGGGCACGAGCCACCTTGCCATCGTCGTCGTCGGCCCCACGATGATCGCCACCCTCGCGCCCGAGGCGCGGCGTCCCCTTGCCATGACCCTCTGGTCCAGCTTCTTCGGGGTGACCTACGCGATCCTCGCCCTGATCGGCCCCTATACCGGCCCGACCAGTCTCTTCCTCGGTCACGCCGCCTATATGGTCGCCCTCGCCGTCGTCCTGGCTCTGACCCTGCCGCCCGATCCGCGTGGCCAGGCCCTGCCGATGGGCAACCTCATCGCCCAGCACGCCCGGATCTACGCCTCCCCCCGCCTGGCCGCCCCGGCCATGGGGTTCTGCTGCTATACCTTCCTCTATGTCGCCGTCCTGACCCTTCTGCCACCCGAGACGCCGCTGACCCACCGCGCCCTGATCGCCGCCGGGATGCCGCTGGTTTCCATCGCCGTTTCGCTGACGCTGGGGGTCTGGCTTCTTGGCCACATGTCCGCGGTCCGCCTGGTGCGGGCTATGCGGTCGCAATTCCGGGATTCCTGCTCCTCTGGCTCAGCTGGGGGCAGGGCGCGGGGATGGTGGCCGGAGGGTTCCTCCTCTCCGCCGCGCTGGGGATCGTGCAGGGCGCCAGCTTCGCCGCCATCCCCGAACTCAACGCCTCGGCCGAGGATCGCGCCCGGGCGGCGGGGGCGGTGGCGCAGCTGGGCAATCTGGGAACCACCACCGGCACCCCGGTGCTGGCAGCGCTGCTGGCGGCCAGCGGCCCGGCGGGGCTGACCAGCGCCGCCGTCCTGCTGTGCGCCATCGGGATCGCCGTCCATGCCCTGCAACGGGCGCGGCGGCAGCGCATGGCCTAGTAGGCAACGACCGCGCCGCCGCCCGCGGCCCAGTCGCGCAGCCCGCCAAGGTTCACGACCGGCCCATAGCCCAGCCGCGTCAGCACATCCGCCGCCATCCCCGACCGCCCGCCCGAGGCGCAATAGACCGCCACCGGCAGGCCCTGCGGCAGTTCGCAGCCCGGCTGGCGCGGGTCGCATTTCAGCGGCAGCAGCGAGAGCGGAATCAGCTTCGCCCCCTTTGCCACGCCCGACGCCTTGGCTTCGGCCACTTCACGGACATCGACGAGCAGCATCCGGCCCGCCGCCACCTCGGCCTGGATATTGGCAAGGTCGGGCTTGGAGCTCGGGGCGGAACGCAGGAAATTCAGCATGGGACACCTCTGGTTTGATTTACACCTATATAGCTTCAAAAGTTAAAAGGTGAAGGGGGAATCTTCGTCCGCGCGGGTTCATGCTTCGTTCACTTTTTCCGGTTGGAGACTCGCCGAAGATGACCTATCTCTGTCGCTTGCTCATCCGGGGTAGATCATGGCCGAACAGAAGTTCATCGAGGTCCGCGGCGCGCGCGAGCATAACCTCAAGGGCGTCGATGTGGCGATCCCGCGCGACCAGCTGGTGGTGATCACCGGCCTGTCAGGCTCGGGCAAGTCGTCGCTGGCCTTCGACACGATCTATGCCGAGGGGCAGCGGCGCTATGTCGAGAGCCTCTCGGCCTATGCGCGGCAGTTCCTTGACATGATGGGCAAGCCCGATGTCGACCATATCTCGGGCCTATCGCCCGCAATCAGCATTGAACAGAAGACCACCTCGAAGAACCCGCGCTCGACCGTCGGCACGGTGACCGAGATCTACGACTATCTGCGCCTCCTGTTCGCGCGGGTGGGCACGCCCTATTCCCCCGCCACCGGCCTGCCGATCACCGCGATGCAGGTGCAGGACATGGTCGATGCCGTGATGGCGATGGAGGAGGGGACGCGCGCCTATCTGCTGGCCCCGATCATCCGGGACCGGAAGGGTGAGTACAAAAAGGAATTTCTGGAGCTGCGGAAACAGGGCTTCCAGCGCGTGAAGGTGAATGGTGCCTTCTACGAGCTGGAGGAACCGCCGGTGCTGGACAAGAAGTTCCGCCACAACATCGATGTGGTGGTCGACCGGATCGTGGTGCGCGAGGGGCTGGAGACGCGCCTGGCCGACAGCTTCCGCACCGCGCTGAACCTTGCCGACGGGATCGCGGTCATCGAACTCGCCGATACCGCCGAGGGCGCGGAGCCGACCCGCATCACCTATTCCGAGAAATTCGCCTGTCCGGTCAGCGGATTCACCATCGCTGAGATCGAGCCGCGGCTATTCAGCTTCAACGCCCCCTTCGGGGCTTGCCCGGTCTGCGACGGGCTGGGGATGGAGCTGTTCTTCGACGAGCGGCTGGTCGTCCCCGACCAGAACCTGACCCTGCTGCAAGGGGCCATCGCGCCCTGGGCAAAGTCGAAATCGCCTTACCTGACCCAGACGATGGAGGCGCTGTCCAAGCACTATGGCTTCAACCTGAAAGCCAAATGGAAGGACCTGCCCGATACGGTGAAGGAGCTTTTCCTGCGCGGCTCCAAGGGTGAGGAAATCGAGTTCCGCTATGACGAGGGCGGGCGGGTCTATCAGGTTCGCCGCGTCTATGAAGGCATCATCCCCAATATGGAGCGCCGCTACCGCGAGACGGATTCCGCCTGGTCGCGCGAGGAGATGGAGCGTTACCAGTCGAACCGCGCGTGTGGTGCCTGCGGCGGCTACCGGCTGAAGCCCGAGGCCTTGGCGGTGAAGATCGCCGGGCTGCATATCGGGCAGGTGGTGCAGATGTCGATCAGCGAAAGCCTCGCCTGGGTCGAGGGTGTGGCAGACACGCTGACGAAGCAGCAGAACGAGATCGCCCGGGCCATCCTGAAGGAAATCCGCGAACGTCTTGGATTCCTTGTGAATGTCGGGCTCAACTACCTGACGATGAGCCGCGCGGCCGGCACGCTTTCGGGTGGGGAATCGCAGCGGATCCGGCTGGCCTCGCAGATCGGCTCGGGGCTGACCGGCGTGCTTTACGTGCTGGACGAACCCTCCATCGGTCTGCACCAGCGCGACAATGACCGGCTTCTGACGACGCTGAAGAACCTGCGCGATGCGGGGAACACGGTGCTGGTGGTGGAACATGACGAGGACGCGATCCGCGAGGCGGATTATGTCTTCGACATGGGGCCGGGGGCGGGCGTGCATGGCGGGATGGTGGTCAGCCACGGGACGCCGGCCGAAGTGGCCGCCGATCCGGCCAGCCTGACCGGGCAGTATCTGTCCGGGACTCGGGAGATTTCGGTGCCGAAGACCCGCCGTAAGGGCAACGGCAAGACGCTGACCGTGGTGGGGGCGACGGGGAACAACCTGAAGAACGTCACCGCCGAGTTCCCGCTGGGCAAGTTCGTCTGCGTGACGGGGGTGTCGGGCGGGGGGAAGTCCTCGCTTACCATCGAGACCCTGTTCAAGACCGCCGCCCTGCGCCTGAACGGCGCGCATGAAACGCCGGCGCCTTGCGAAACGATCAAGGGGTTCGAACATCTGGACAAGGTGATCGACATCGACCAGCGACCCATCGGCCGGACTCCGCGTTCGAATCCAGCGACTTACACCGGGGCCTTCACGCCGATCCGCGACTGGTTCGCCGGTCTCCCGGAGTCCAAGGCGCGGGGATACGGACCGGGCCGGTTCAGCTTCAACGTCAAGGGCGGCCGCTGTGAAGCCTGCCAGGGCGATGGCGTCTTGAAGATCGAGATGAACTTCCTGCCCGATGTCTATGTCACCTGCGAGACCTGCAAGGGGCAGCGCTATAACCGCGAGACTTTGGAAATAAAGTTCAAGAACAAGAGCATAGCCGACGTTCTTGACATGACGACCGAGGATGCGCGCGACTTCTTCCAGGCGGTGCCGGCCATCCGCGAGAAGATGGATGCTTTGTGCGAGGTGGGCCTCGGCTATATCAAGGTCGGCCAACAGGCGACCACGCTCTCGGGCGGCGAGGCGCAGCGGGTGAAGCTGTCAAAGGAGCTGAGCCGTCGGGCCACGGGGCGGACGCTCTATATCCTGGATGAGCCGACCACGGGGCTGCATTTCGAGGACGTCAGGAAACTCCTGGAAGTGCTTCATTCCCTTGTGGAACAGGGGAATACGGTGGTGGTGATCGAACACAATCTGGATGTGGTGAAAACCGCCGATTGGGTGATCGACATCGGGCCCGAGGGCGGTGACGGCGGCGGGATGATCGTCGCGACGGGGACACCGGAGGATATCGTCAAGGTCGAGGCGAGCCATACGGGGCGCTACCTCAAGGATCTGCTGAAACCGCGGCGCATCGCGGCAGAGTAGGGTGGGCGATATCGCCCACCCTACGCCCGTGTCTTAGTTCAACACGTCCACCAGGATCCGGATCGGCTCGACCACGACCAGATTGCTCCGCTTCACGCGGACAATCTGATTGTCGATGACCACGTAGATCGAATCGTCCGTAATGGGCGTCAACTCGTATTCTGCCCAGTCATCGGCCGGAATCACCACGTAACTGCCGCGGACCCGGTCGCCCTCGACATAGATGCGGTCCGGCGTCCAGGATTTGCCGACCTGGCCCGGAGGCACGCAGGGCGGGTTCTTCTTCGCCAGACCCGGCGGGCAGCCTTTTGCGCCCTGCGCCATGACCGGCGCACCGGCGGTCAGCGTGACAGCCGCAACGGCTGCGGCGAGGATGGTATGGATACGGGGCATGTTCGCCTCCTTTATCTGCTCAGTTACCCCGGGATAACCCTCGGGGCCGGGGTGGGGTTCCGGTATGCAATGGGTCTGGCGGGTTTCAGCGCAAATGCGCGGCGATCGGGAGTGGGTCCCCCTCGGGCATGGTGCCCGAAGGTCGTCCAAGCCCGTGGATGAGAAGGTTGCTAAGTGAACGATTTTGCGGCGAAAAGCCCACGATGCGGCCCCGGTCGGTAAGCCAAGCCGAAGGTGTCGAGGCTGTCGCTTGGACCACAAGATCGGCCGCCAAGGGTGGTGCCGGTGGCGGCGAATGCGTCGCCACCGGCCCCCGAGGACATATTAAGATCATGGCAAGCCACACCGGGCGTTACCTCAAGGTCTTGTCGCGTCCTTGGGAAAGTGCAGTCGGACGGAGTTATTCGGTCACCGTTGCATCGTCATCGCTGTCGTCCGAACCGTCGTCCCCGGCGTCGTCCGCCGGGTCATCCGCGGGGTCGTCGACCGGATCGTCCGAATCGTCCGGCTCCTCCAGGATGCGGATCGCTGCGATCACGGTCAGGTTGCTTTCCTTGATCCGCAGGATCTGGTTGTCGATGATCACATAGACCGAGTCATCGGTGATCGGGTCCAGCGACAGCTCTTCCCACTCTTCCGGCGGGATGACGCGATATTCACCGCGGATCCGGTCGCCTTCGGCATAGACCTGGCCTTCAACCCAGGACTTGCCGACCTGGCCCGGAGGCACGCAGGCGGGGTCCTTCTTGGCCAGGCCCGGGGGGCAGGCCTTGGTGCTGTTCGCGTCGGTTTGCGCCAGCGCCGGAGCGCCGGTCAGGGAGAAGGCCGCGACGGTCGCGGCAAGGATCGAGTTGATACGGAGCATTTTTGCCTCCTTCTGCTCTGATGTGCCCGGACAACCTTTTGCTGTGCCCAGACGTTCCAGAGCGGATCTCGGCCGTGGCGGATTTCCACCCATCACCGAAGATGCGCCGTGCGGCGGTTCCGGATCACCTCCAGCACCAGGCCCGAGCCGTTCTCGACCCGGTAGACCACGCCAGCCATTGGATAATAGCGCCAGGTTCCGTCCGACGGCTGCAGGCCATACCGGACCGGATCAAGAAGGAGGGAGCGGGTTTCGACGGGAAAGCGGTCGCCCACCGCATAGGGGGTCACGGTCGGGGTGACCGTGATGACCTTGCGGCCAGTGACCTCTTCCAACGTCGTCTCGCAGACCGACGGGACGATCGAGCCGCAGTCAGCCGCCTGGAGCGGAAGGGGAAGCAAGAAGCCTAGGGAAAGGATCAGGGGTCGCATGTTCACCTCGCCTGGATTTGGCGAGGGAACGCGAGGGAGAGGGGCGCGGTTCCCCTGCGTGAAACCGCGCCCGACCGTCTTAGTCCAGCGCCTTGAAGTTCAGGCTGGCCCCTTCCTTGATGCCCGAGAACCAGCGGGCGGTGACCGTCTTGGTCTTGGTGTAGAAACGGAAGGCATCCGGCCCGTACTGGTTCAGGTCGCCGAAAGCCGACTTCTTCCAGCCCCCGAACGAGAAGTAGGACAGCGGCACCGGGATCGGGAAGTTGATCCCGACCATCCCGACATTGACCCGGCTGGCGAAGTCGCGCGCGGTGTCGCCGTCGGCGGTGAAGATCGCGGTCCCGTTGCCGTATTCATTGTCCATGACCAGCTTCAGCGCGTCGTCATAGGACTTCATCCGCACGGTGGAGAGGACCGGCCCGAAGATCTCCTGCTTGTAGATGTCCATCTCGGGGGTGACGTTGTCGAAAAGCGTCGCGCCGACGAAGAAGCCGTTCTCGTAGCCCTGGATCTTCAGATCGCGCCCGTCGACGACCAGCTTTGCGCCCTGCTCGACGCCGGAGTTGATCAGGCCCTTGACCCGCTCTTGCGCCTGCTTGGTGATCAGAGGTCCGAAATCCACATCGTTTCCAGCGGTATAAGGGGCGACCTTCAACTTCTCGATCCGCGGGATCAGGCGTTCGATCAGAGCATCCGCCGTCTTTTCCCCGACCGGCACCGCGACCGAGATCGCCATGCAACGCTCGCCCGCCGCGCCGTAACCGGCACCGACCAGCGCGTCGGCGGCCTTGTCGAGATCGGCGTCCGGCATGATGATCATGTGGTTCTTGGCGCCACCGAAGCACTGGGCGCGCTTCCCGTTCGAGGCGGCGCGGCCATAGATGTATTGCGCGATCGGGGTGGAGCCGACGAAGCCCACGCCCTGGATCACCGGATGATCGAGGATGCCGTCAACGACCTCCTTGTCGCCGTTCACAACCTGCAGCACGCCATCCGGCAGGCCGGCCTGTTGCAGGAGTTCCGCAAGGAAGAGCGAGGTCGACGGCACCCGCTCGGACGGCTTCAGGATCATCGCATTGCCCGAGGCGAGGGCAGGCCCGATCTTCCACAGGGGGATCATGGCAGGGAAGTTGAACGGCGTGATTCCGGCAACGACGCCAAGGGGTTGGCGCATGGCGTAAAGGTCGATGCCGGGACCCGCGCTATCCATCATCTCGCCCTTCAGCATCGCGGGTGCGCCCATGCAGACCTCGATCACCTCAAGGCCGCGCTGCACGTCGCCCTTGGCGTCGGGGATGGTCTTGCCGTGCTCGCGCGAGACCATCTCGGCCAGCTTTTCCATGTTCTCGTTGATGAGGGCGCCGAAGGCCATCATCACCCGGGCGCGGCGCTGCGGGTTGGTCGCGGCCCAGCCGACCTGGGCCTTTGCGGCCTCCTGGATGGCGTGGTCAAGTTCGGCGGGCGTGGCCAGCGCGACGCGCGCCTGCACTTCGCCGGTGGCGGGGTTGTAGATGTCGCTGAAACGGCCCGACTTGCCCGCAACGCGTGCGCCGTTGATCCAGTGTCCGATCTCTTGCATGGGAATCCTCCTGATGGCTGGGGTTCTTCTACCCCTGCACAAACGCCAGACAAAGCGGCAATACGCCAAAAGCATTTTGCAGTTTTGCGGGACGCAAGGTAGGGTGGGCAATATTGCCCACCCTACGAGGCGACCGGGATGGATTGGGACGACCTGCGCGTATTCCTTGCCGTGGCGCGGACGGAAAGCCTGTCTGCCGCTGGCAAGCGGCTCAAGGTCGATCCGGCCACCGTGGGCCGCCGTATCGCCCGGCTGGAAGAGGCGACCAGCGCCCGGCTTTTCACCAAATCGCCGCAGGGCTATGCCCTGACCGAAGAGGGCGCCCGACTGATCCCCCATGCCGAGGCCGCCGAACGCGCCGCCCTTGGTGCCGAGGAGAGTCTCTCCGGCCCCGGCGGGCTGACTGGCCTCATCCGCCTTGGCGCGCCGGACGGCTGCGCAAACTATCTCCTGCCGCAGGTCCTGGCGCGGATCTGCGATGCCAATCCGGGGCTCGAGGTGCAGATCGTGGCGCTGCCGCGGGTCTTCAACCTGTCGAAGCGCGAGGCCGACATGGCCATCGCGGTCAGCCGTCCCGAGGCCGGCCGGCTGACGGTACAGAAGCTTACCGACTACCGGCTGCACCTTGCCGCCAGCCGCGATTACCTCGCCAGCGTGCCGCCGATCCGCGCGCCGCAAGACCTGCAAGCCCACCGGATCATCGGCTATATCCCCGACATGATCTTCGACAAGGAGCTGGACTACCTGGCCGAGATCGGGATCGGGCCGGCGACGCTCACCTCGAACTCGGTCTCGGTCCAGCTCAACTGGCTGCGGGCCGGGGCGGGGGTCGGCGTCGTCCATGACTTCGCCCTTCCCGCCGCGCCGGGCCTCACCCGCATCCTGACCGATCGCATCAGCCTGACCCGCAGTTTCTGGCTGATCCGCCATGAAAGCGACGCCCGGCTTGACCGGCTCAACCGTTTTGCCGATCAGCTGACGCGCGAGGCCCGAGCCGAGATGGGCCGACTTGACGCTATGGTTGAATCGCGCGCTTGACAGAATCCCCTTTCCGGCCCGACCCTTGCTTACGGTCAAGAGGAGGGACCGGCCCATGCTCGTACAGCAGATCCTCGCATCCAAAGGCGATCTCGGCGTGATCACGGTCGCGCCCGGCACCACGGTCCAGGAGGTCGCCGAGATCCTCTCGGCCCGGCGCATCGGCGCGGTGATCGTCTCGGCCGATGGCAAGCAGGCCCGCGGCATCGTCTCCGAACGCGACATCGTGCGTGAGCTTGGCAAGCGCGGTCAGGACTGCCTGGCCGAGCCGGTGGAAAGCCTGATGACCGCGAAGATCGTCCATTGCACCCGCGCCGAAAGCACCGACACCGTGCTTGGCCGGATGACCGACGGCCGCTTCCGCCACATGCCGGTGATCGAGGACGGCCAGATGGTCGGCCTGATCTCCATCGGTGACGTGGTCAAGGCGCGGCTGATGGAGCTGGCGGCGGAAAAGGATGCGCTGGAAGGCATGATCAAGGGCTACTAAGGCGGAAATGCGCTTGCACCCACGCGCGCAATGTCGTTGACCTGCGCGCGTCACGGCCAGCCAAGGGGGAGCCATGCGCATCGGGCTTTATCCGGGAACCTTCGATCCCATCACCCTGGGTCACATCGACATCATCCAGCGCGCCATGGCGCTGGTGGATCGGCTGGTGATCGGCGTCGCGATCAACCGTGACAAGGGGCCGCTCTTCTCTCTCGAAGAGCGTGTCGCGATGGTCGAGGCCGAATGTGCCGCGATCCAGGCCAAGACCGGGGGCGAGATCGTCGTCCACCCGTTCGAGAACCTGCTCATCGACTGCGCCCGTGATGTGGGCGCCGGGATCATCGTACGCGGCCTGCGGGCAGTGGCGGATTTCGAGTATGAATTCCAGATGGTCGGCATGAACCGCGCGCTCGATTCCTCGATCGAGACTGTGTTCATGATGGCCGATGCCCGGCGGCAGGCGATCGCATCCAAGCTGGTGAAGGAAATCGCCCGGCTGGGAGGCGATGTGTCCAAGTTTGTCTCGCCCGACGTGGTGGGGGCGCTGGGGCGCAAGTTCGGCTGATGCAAAAGGGGCCCGAAGGCCCCCGCATCGGTCTGCCTTGCGGCTTTGCTCAGGCGGCCTTGCCGTAGACGGCTTCGCGCGCGATCCGTTCGGCGTCGCCCGGATAGATGCCAAGGTCCAGCGCGATATGGGCCGGGAGATTGGCAATCTCGTTGCGGGTCTGGCGGTACAGCGCGTAATTCGCCGCAGTGGTCTTGAGCATTTCAAACACGGTAATCATCGTCTGGGTCCTTTCATTCGCGAAAGGTCTGCTTTTCCTTTTCGCATGGACGGAACATAAGGATCGCCGCCCTGGCAACAACGGCCAATGCTGCGGTGCGGCTATGCGGGGATTGCATGGCTTCAGACATGAAAAAGGGCACCCGAAGGTGCCCTTTTGTCCGTCATTTCAAAAGGTTCAGATCAGCTTGCCCATCGCCACCGCCGTATCAGCCATGCGGTTCGAGAAGCCCCATTCGTTGTCATACCAGCTCAGGATCGAGACGAAGGTTCCGTCCATCACCTTGGTCTGATCCATGTGGAAGACGCTGGAATGGGGGTCATGGTTGAAGTCCGAGCTGACCAGCTTTTCATTGGTATAACCAAGAATCCCCTTCAGCGGCCCATCCGCCGCCGCCTTGATCGCCGCATTCACCTCGTCGACCGAGGTTTCGCGCTTGGCGATGAACTTCAGGTCCACCACGGACACATTCGGCGTCGGCACCCGCATCGCGAACCCGTCCAGCTTGCCTTTCAGCTCGGGCAGGACCAGACCCACCGCCTTGGCCGCGCCGGTCGAGGTCGGGATCATCGACAGGGCCGCCGCGCGGGCGCGGTAGAGGTCCTTGTGCATCGTGTCCAGCGTCGGCTGGTCGCCGGTATAGCTGTGGATCGTGGTCATCATGCCCTTCTCGATCCCGATGGCATTGTTCAGGACATAGGCCACGGGCGACAGGCAGTTCGTCGTGCAGGAGGCGTTCGAGACGACGATATCATCCTTGGTCAGCGTGTTGTGGTTCACGCCGTAGACGATGGTCTTGTCGGCC
>JARFTV010000022.1:0-3668 GCA_029289325.1 Alphaproteobacteria bacterium | reverse complement strand
CTGGCACTTCTCCTTCGAGGTGAAGATCCCGGTGCATTCCATCACGATATCAACGTCCGACCAAGGCAGGTCGGCCGGGTTCCTCAGCGCCGTGACCCGCATCGGCCCGCGGCCCACGTCGATGGTGTCAGCACCCGTGGTCACCGTGGCCGGAAATTTCCCATGCACCGAATCATAGCGCAGGAGATGGGCGTTGGTCTCGACCGGGCCGAGGTCGTTGATCGCCACCACCTCGATGTCGGTGCGGCCCGACTCGATGATGGCGCGCAGCACGTTGCGTCCGATGCGTCCAAATCCGTTGATGGCAACCTTCACGGCCATGTCCTGTCCTCCGAAACTGGGGCTGCTGTCCCGATAGCGCTAACAATGCCAAAACGCGCGGAATTGCAACCGAAGTTTGACAGGCTCAGCGCCAGAACGCCACCCATTCGACCAGGGCCAGGAACTTGCGGGCAAGAAAGAACAGGGCCGACCCGCTGTTCAGGGCGAGGTCGGCCATGATGGCTGCCAGGATCACCACGCCAAGCCAGAGTGCGATGCGATCGGTCACGCGGCCCCTCCGCCGGGGCCGGACGCCCCGTTACTGTGCGAGCCGCCCCAGAACCCCGGCCACATCGGCCATGCGGCAGGAGAAGCCCCATTCGTTGTCATACCACGCCAACACGCGGACGGAACGGCCCGCGACCTTGGTCTGGTCCGGCGCAAAGATCGACGACTGCGGCGTGTGGTTGAAGTCGATCGACACCTTCGGCTCGGGGTCATAGGCCATGACCATGCCCATATAGCCTGCGCAGGCTTCCCTGACGATTTCGTTAACCTCCGCCACCGTCACCGATTTCTGCGCGATGAAAGTCAGGTCCACCGCCGAGACGTTCGGGGTGGGCACCCGGATGGCCGAGCCTTCCAGCTTGCCCGCCAGTTCCGGCAGCACCTCACCGATCGCCTTGCCCGCCCCGGTCGAGGTCGGGATCATCGCCATCGCCGCGGCCCGGGCGCGGTAGAGGTCCTTGTGCCGCCGGTCCAGCGTCGGCTGGTCGCCGGTGTAGGAGTGGATCGTGGTCATGATGCCCGATTCAATCCCGATCGTGTCGTTCAGCACCTTGGCCAGCGGGGCAAGGCAGTTCGTGGTGCAGGAGGCGTTCGAGACGACCCGATGCTCCGGCAGGAGGCTGCGGTGGTTCACCCCGTAGACCACGGTCATGTCCGCCCGCTTCGCCGGGGCCGAGACCAGAACCCGCTTGGCCCCACGGCCAAGGTGTACCGCCGCCTTGTCGCGGTCGTTGAACTTGCCGGTGCATTCCAGCACCACGTCCACGCCGCTCCAGTCCAGCTCCTCGGGGTTGTAGGTCGACATCATCCGGATCGGCCCGCGGCCCAGATCCAGCGCGCCGTCCACCACCTTCACCGTGCCGGGGAAGCGGCCGTGCACGCTGTCATAGCGCAGCAGATGGGCATTCGTCTCTACCGGACCCGTGGCATTGATCGCCACCACCTGCACGTCGTTGCGGTTCGATTCCGCGATATGCGCCAGCGTGCAGCGCCCGATCCGGCCAAAGCCATTGATGCCCACAGTCACGGTCATGGTGAATTCCCCTGCTGATGCCCTGCGCATGGCCTTAGCCTGTCCACGACAGCGCGCAAGGCGGAAAACGACCAATTTTCAGGATGTTAGCGCAATCTTCGCCTGTTTGCGCTAACCCTTCGGCAGCGCTTTGCCGAATCCGGCGTTTCCCGCTACACGCATGGGGCAGGCAGCGGGCCGGCGGGGCGGGGCAGGGCATGAGCGGACTTCTGGCACTTCTGGACGACGTGGCGGCGATTGCCAAACTGGCCGCCGCCTCGGTCGACGACATCGCGGCCGCCGCCACCAAGGCCGGGACCAAGGCCGCCGGGGTGGTGATCGACGACGCGGCGGTGACACCGAAATACGTCCACGGCTTTTCGGCCGACCGCGAGCTGCCGATCATCTGGCGGATCTCGCTCGGTTCGCTGAGGAACAAGCTGTTCTTCCTGCTGCCGGGCCTCCTCGCGCTTGACCATTTCGCACCCTGGATCATCACGCCGCTGCTGATGCTGGGCGGGGCCTATCTCTGCTTCGAGGGGGCGGAAAAGCTCGTCCACGCCTTCGCGCCCCACGCCGATCACGAGGTCGAAAAGGATTTCGACACCCGGGATCCCGCGCATCTGGAGGAGGAGAAGGTCGCCGGCGCCATCAAGACCGACTTCATCCTCTCGGCCGAGATCATGACCATCGCGCTGGCGACGATTGAATCCCCCAGCTTCTGGATGCAGGCGATCACGCTGGCCGTGGTCGGCACGATGATCACCGTGGTGGTCTATGGCGCGGTGGCGTTGATCGTGAAGATGGACGATGTCGGGCTCCACCTCGCCGCGACGGGCCGGACCTCCGGGGGCAGGGCGCTTGGACGAGGGCTGGTCCTTGCGATGCCGAAGCTGATGGCCTTCCTCTCGATCGTCGGGACCGCCGCGATGCTGTGGGTCGGGGGCAATATCGTCACCCACGGGCTTGAGGTCACCCATCTCTGGCCCTGGCCCTATGAAACGATCCACCACATCGCCGAGGCGGTGGCCCATGTCGTCCCCGTCGCGCAAGGCTTCATCGGATGGCTTGTCACCGCCGCGCTTGATGGCGTGTTCGGCCTGATCCTCGGGCTTCTCCTGATCCCCTTGGTCACCCGGGTGATCGCCCCGCTCTGGGCTGCGATCACCGGCAGGAAGGCGCAGGCCCACTGACGGAACCCCGCCTGTCCGACCGGCGTTGTGGGCGGGACAGGAAAGGGGACCATGATGGACCGCAAGGATTTCGATGCCTGGGAAGCCCGCATCCGCGCCCGGGCCGAGGCGCTCTGGCGTGTGGCCGGGGAGCCCGAGGGCGGGGCCGAGGCCTATCTGGACGAGGCGCGCGAACTGCTCGCGCTCGAGGAAGTGCCGCTCCCGACGCTTGACCCGGAAGAAGCCGCCGAGCCGGTGATCGAGGAGGCGTCGATCCGGCGCAATCTCGGTGAGTTCCCGACGCTTACCGATCAGGGCGAGGAACGGGTCTTCCCGCAAGAGGATGATGGCCCACGCCTATCGGACGGCGATGCCTCGGACGATGGCGGGGTCCTGCCGGGCGAGGACGAACCGCAGGAGGATCTCCCCGAAGTCTCCCTCGCCGAGGCGGATGTCACCACCAGCACCCTGAACGCCGGGGACGGGCCGCAGAACCCGGATTTGAACGACGACGGGCTGCCGGATCCGGACGATCTGGATCGGGTCGAGGGGGAGATGCCGCCCGGCGACGAATATGAGGACGCCGCCCCGCCCAGGGACGATCAGCCCTGACCCAGCGCCAGCCGCTGCGCCAGCGCCGAGACGAGGTCGGTCCGCGTGACGATCCCGACGATCGCCGCGCCCTCGACCACCGGCACCGCCTCCGCGCCCCCGTCCGCCAGAAGCGGCAACAGCGCGCCGACCGGCGTTTCTGGCGTCACCTGCGGCACATCCGTCGCCATGATCTCGCCCGCCAGCGGATCCTCGGCCCGTTGGCCAAGCACCAGCCGCCGCATCAGGGTCCGCACGCTGTTGGGCTGGCGGAAGGCGTCGTCCCGGACCCGGCGGATCAGGTCGATCTGGAAGATCACGCCCAGGAACCGGCCCTCCGCCAC
>JARFTV010000021.1:68874-74920 GCA_029289325.1 Alphaproteobacteria bacterium | reverse complement strand
GTTTGGTGGCGAAGGTCCGCCGGAGCTGGGCGGGTGGGGGGGCGGGCCTGCCCGGGGAGGTGGGCGGAGGAGCGGCGAGACCCCGGTGGGGAGTAGACAGATGGTCCTGGGGTTGGAGCGGGCGCGACAGTGGGGGCACGGGCCTTGCGGATGCAGATGGGTGGGAGACGTGGGTGTCGTCTCTGCGCGGGTGCGGGAAGGGGGGCGCTCTGCGGGGAGGGGAGTTCCTGAAGGGAGACTGCACGTCCCGGACATCGGGCGACAAGACGTCCCGACAGCCGTCCCCGGAGCGATGTGGGGCGGGCGCGGGCGGCGGCCTTGGCGTCGGTGTGGCGCGGGAGGGGGCGTCGGGCTGCGGAGAAGGCACCTTACGGAAGGCGGCGGGGTCGGGGTGGTGGGGTGACCGAGCGGACGCCCACCTTCGCAGGGGCGATGCGATGGGGCGGGCCGAGGCTTGCAGCGACGGCGGGGTCGGTCCGGACGCTGGGCCTGTTCGTGGCTGGTGGCAGTCAGAGGTCCCGCGCGCCCTGACGGTTCGGTGCTTCCTTGCGCGGGGCGCGTTTGAACGTGTCATGGGCCTGGTCGGCTTTGTCAGAGTCAGGAAGGCGACGATCCCGGCTTTTCCCGCTCCATCGCGCCTTTCTGATCATCATCGAGACGCCGATATTCTCGCCGGCCTTGACGCTGACAATGCCCGGCCCGGTCTTGCGGACGTGGAGCCGCCCGTCGAGGAAGCGATCCGCATTCTTTATCCCGACGTTGCCGGGTTGGGCTTTGACCATCTCGGGCACCCTGAACGCCCCAGAATCTCATATGCGGATCTGGCAGGCTTCAGGATGACGATTGAGTGCCATCGGACCGCGGAAGGACGGAATGTTGGCCGGAGTGAAGGTGGTTGGTCGTGTCCTGTCGCTGATCCAGGAATACCTGTCCACCCAGGCGGTAACGGCACGTCACGTGGGTAGGGCAGGCGAGGGCCGCCTGCCCTTGCGGCGTCAGAGCCCGTATTGCTCACGCGCGTAGGTGCCGAGGCCGATGGCGTCGAGGCGCGCGAGGGGGGCGAGGAAGGTGACCTGGATCACGCCGGGGGCGCGGCCGATCTCGATCGCGCCGTTGACGGTGGCGCGGTTGCGGACCTCGGGCACGGTCATGCCAAGCAGCTTTGCCGCGCGTTCAAGGCCGTTGGTGATCGCCTCGTTCAGGTTCGGCGCGGTGCCGATGACCGAGATCGGGGCCATCGGCTCGGGTGCGGGGACGCCCCAACGCTCGGCCAGGCGGGCGGCCTTGGCCTTCTCGGCGGCGGTGAAGGGGCGGGCCATCGGGGGCAGGTCCTCTTCCAGCGGGAAGAGGACGGGGCCGTCGATCGGGTAGCCCTTCACCACCTCTACCTGAAGCGTGACGCTGCCCGCGACGTCCATCGTATGGCCCGCGATCTCGCCATCGCCCTGGCCGGCGTGCATGTCGCCCATGTAGACGCCCGCGCCCTTGACCTTGACCGGAGCGACGAGGATCGCCCCGGCGCGGACGGCGTCGATGTCCATGTGGCCGTCGGTTTTGTGCTGGGCGAGTTGTTCCGGCGTGATCCCGTAGGCATGGGGCGCGCCGACGAGGAAGGCGCCGAAGTCGCCCGCGTTGTGGCTGTCGGGCATCGCCATCGAGGGGCAGGTGCCGAGCTGGCCGAGGAAGGGCCGCATCCGGACGATGGTGCCGGGCATGTCCGAGGGCGCGAAGGTCAGGATCGAGTGCTGGCGGCTGCCGTCAGGCAGGGCGGCGTAGTGGTTGGCGTCGCGGGCGATGGTCTCGGCGGCGGCTTTCGGCAGGGTAAGGCCGACGGCGCGGGTCTCGTCGAAGGTGACGGTATAGCCGTGCACGATCTCGAAGGGTTTGACGGCATTGCCGCATTTGTCGCATTTGACTGCGTCCTGGCCGATGCCCTCGACATGGGTTTCGGGCCAGACGGTATCGCAGACCGGGCAGCGGGCGGCGACATAGGGGTCGCCGAGGCAGAAGCCCTCGGGCGAGCTGTCGTGGCCGGAGGCGGTGGCGATCGAGGTGACGGTGATGTCGCGGATGCGGATGGCGATGCCGTCGCCGGGCTCGGCCCCGTTGATGTAGACCGGGGTGGTGACCTCATGCCCGCCGCGCAGGGCGGGGGTGATCATCGGGCCCCAGCAGCCCGGCGCGGTATTGGCGATGATGGTGCCGCCGTTTTCCACCGGGCCGAGCATGGGCGCGGCGGGGTCGAGGACGCTGTTGGTGAATTCGGACACGACGACGCTGCGTCGGGCGCTGTGGTGGCTGCCGTCGGGCATGGGGACCTCCTGCTGTTGTATGTGGGGCAAGTGTAGCGGGGGAACCCCGGCTGGCAATGCCGGGAGCGGGGGTAGGGTGGGCGATATCGCCCACCCTGCTTTTTTGCGCCTCAGGCCGGAAGGAGGCCGGTGGTCATATGGCGTTTGCGGCCGAAGCCGGGCTGGCGGGTGACGGTGAAACCCGCCTCGGACAGCGCGCGGCGCACATGGCCGGCGGCGGTGTAGGTGGCGAACGTGCCACCGGGGGCGGTATGGCGGGCAACTTCGGCCATGAGCTCGGGGGACCAGAGTTCGGGGTTCTTGGCGGGTGAGAATCCGTCAAGGAACCAGGCGTCGGCCCGGCCCGTCCAGGCGGGGAGGGTTTCGCGGGCGTCGCCGATCAGGATCGTGGCGGTCAGGCCGGGGAACTGGAGGCGGCGGAGGGGACCGTCCTGGCCGGACCATTGCGCAAGGTAGGCGGGGGCGAGGGGTGCGGTTTCGGGGAAGGCCTCCAGCGCGCGGGCGATGGCTACGGGCGGGAGGGGGAAGGCCTCGAAGCTGGTGAAGTGCAGCTCGCCCGGGCCCCGGTGGGCCAGCACGGTGGCGAGGAGGTTGAGGCCGGTCCCGAAGCCCAGTTCGGCGATCTGCAGGCCGTCGCGGAACCTTGCAGGCAGGTCATTGCCGCCGAGGAAGACGTGGCGCGTCTCGGCCAGCCCGCCGGCGAGCGAGAAATAGGGGTCGTCGAAGCGGCGCGAGACCGGGATCGCATTGTCGCGCCAGTCGAGTTCGGGCCCGTTGGTTTCGGAGCGGTGTGCTGAGGGCCAGTTGACTTCGGGGTGGTCGGCTGCGGGCATCGGGAGTAGTCCTTTCGCCAGTGGTGATGGGCGCGGGGCGGGGCGATGGCAAGGGTGGATGTGACGGTTCTGGGGGCGGGCATCTTCGGGATGTCGGTGGCCTGGGCCTGCGCGCGCCGGGGCGCCACGGTGCGGGTGATCGATCCGTCGGGGCCGGGGGCGGGGTCCTCGGGCGGGTTGGTGGGCGCGCTTTCGCCGCATGTGCCGGAGGCGTGGAACGAAAAGAAGGCGTTTCAGCTGGAGAGCCTGCTTATGGCCTCGGGCTGGTGGGCGGAGGTGGAGGCCTCGGGCGGCGTGGCCTCGGGCTATGCGCGCTGCGGGCGGCTGCAACCGCTGGCCGATGCGGCGGCGGTGGAGCTGGCGCAGCGGCGGGCCGCGACGGCGGCGGAGCTTTGGCGGGGCGCGGCGGAGTGGCGGGTGGTGCCGGTGACGGGCGGGCCCTGGGAGCCGGTCTCGCCCGCGGGCTGGCTGGTCGAGGATACGCTGTCGGCCCGGCTGTCACCCCGGATGGCGCTGGCGGCGCTGGGGGCGGCTTTGCTGGCGCGGGGGGCGGAGGTGCTGCGCGCGGGCGAGGCGGCGGGGGCGGTGGTCCATGCGACGGGGGTGCAGGGGCTGGCAGAGCTGTCGGCGGCCCTGGGGCGGAAGATCGGGTCGGGGGTGAAGGGGCAGGCGCTGGCGCTGCGCTTCGAGGCGCGGGACCGGGCGCAGCTTTTCGTCGATGGGCTGCATGTCGTGCCCCATGCGGATGGGACGGTGGCGGTGGGATCGACCTCGGAAACGTCATGGACGGAGGAGGGGCCGGATGGGCAGCTGGAGGGGCTGCACGCGCGGGCGGTGGCGGCGGTGCCGGCGCTCGCAGCGGCCCCCGTCGTCGCGCGCTGGGCCGGGGTGCGGCCGAGGGCGGTGAGCCGCGCCCCGGTGCTGGGGGCCTGGCCGGGGCGGGCGGGACATTTCCTGGCGAACGGGGGGTTCAAGATCGGCTTCGGCATGGCGCCGAAGGTGGCCGAGGTGATGGCGGAGCTGGTGCTGGAGGGGCGGGACGGGGTGCCGGAGGGGTTCCGGGTGGAGGATTGCCTGCGCTAGCGGATCGCGCCGGGCGTGGCGCGAGGGGACAGGTTGGCTGCGCAAGGTCGCGCATCCTAAGCGGGGCGGCTGGCCTCGGTGCGCAGGGCCTGCATCAGCTCGGCCAGGGCATTCTGGTAGCGGGGATCGATAAGGCGGCCGTCCGGCGTGAAGGCCTTGGAAGATTCGGCGACCATGACCTCCGGGCCGGGCAGGAGGCGGGGGCGGAACGGGGTCAGCATCAGGCGCAGCGCGAACTGGCTGCGGTCGCCGCCGCCGCGCCCGTCGGCGGCCGAGATGATCGCCACCGGCTTGTCGCGGAACGGCGCGCCCTTGGTCCGGCTGACCCAGTCGAGCGCATTCTTCAGCACGCCGGGCGGGGCCTTGTTGTATTCGGGCGTGGCAATGACCACTGCATCGGCGGCGGCGATCTGGTCGGCAAGGGTCTGGACTCCGGGCGGGATGCCCTCGGCCGTTTCGAGGTCGCCGTCGTAGAGGGGGAGGCGCAGGTCGGCCTCGGTATGCCGGGCTTCGCCGAAGGCGCGGCGGGCTTCGGCGAGGAGGAGGCGGTTGGTCGAGGCGGCGCGCAGCGCGCCGGGGATGCCAAGAAGCGTGAGCATGGGGGCCTTTCCGTTTCTTCCGAGGTAGGCGTGGGCAGGGGGCAGGGCAAGGCCGGTCGGGTCTTGTCCTGCGGCCGCGGTCTGGCGCGGGCGGGTCATCCGCGATCAGGCGCTGCGGTCCCCTTGTCCAAGGGCACCGGGGGTTTCTACCCCCGGACGCCCGGAGGATATGTCCGTCATGTGCCCAACATCTTGGGGATAAGCCGCCGGAACTGGCGAGATGCGGGGGGGTCTTGTTGACTCTGGGGGAAAGGGGCGGGAACATCGGCGCCCGCGACTCGTGAGGTATCCGTGCGTCTGACCCGGCTGCGGCTGAATGGATTCAAGAGCTTTGTCGACCCCACGGATCTGGTGATCCATGAGGGTCTGACGGGCGTCGTGGGTCCGAACGGCTGCGGGAAGTCGAACCTGCTGGAGGCGCTGCGCTGGGTGATGGGGGAGAACCGGCCCAGTGCGATGCGCGGCGGGGGCATGGAGGATGTGATCTTCAACGGGGCCGCGACGCGGGGCGCGCGGCATTTCGCCGAAGTGGCGCTGGTGATCGACAATCAGGACCGGCTGGCGCCCTCGGGCTTCAATGACTCGGACCAGATCGAGATCGTGCGGCGGATCACCCGTGACGCGGGCAGCGCCTATCGCTGCAACGCCAAGGAAGTCCGCGCGCGGGACGTGCAGATGCTGTTCGCCGATGCCTCGACCGGGTCGCACAGCCCGGCGCTGGTGCGGCAGGGGCAGATTTCCGAGCTGATCAACGCCAAGCCCAAGGCGCGGCGGCGGGTGCTGGAGGAGGCGGCGGGGATCTCGGGCCTTTATGCGCGGCGGCATGAGGCGGAGCTGAAGCTGTCGGGGGCGGAGACGAACCTGACGCGGGTCGATGACGTACTGGAGCAGCTGGCGCAGCAGCTGTCGGTGCTGACCCGGCAGGCCAAGCAGGCGGCGCGGTATCGCGAGATCTCGGAAGAGCTGCGGAAGTCGGAGGGGATGCTCCTCTGGCGGCGCTGGCGCGAGGCGGACGAGGCGCGGATCGTGGCCGAGGCAAGCCTGCGCGAGCGGCTGATCGCCCAGCATCAGGCGGAGGCGGGGTCCCGCGCCTCGGCCAAGGCGCGGGAGGCGGCGGAGGATGCGCTGCCGCCGAAGCGGGAGGAGGAGGCGATTGCCAGTGCCATCCTGCAGCGGCTGGTGTTGCAGCGGGATGCGCTGGGCGATCAGGAGGCGCGGG
>JARFTV010000021.1:0-68856 GCA_029289325.1 Alphaproteobacteria bacterium | reverse complement strand
CGATGCCTTGCGGGGCCGGATCGAGCAGCTGTCGCGCGACATGGAGCGCGAGGCGGGGCTGAACCGCGACGCGGGCGAGGTGATCGAGCGGCTGGAGTGGGAGATCGAGCAGCTTGCTCGCGCCCATGACGGGCATGAGGAAAAGCTGGCCGAGGCGGTGGAGGCCGCGCGCGAGGCGGGGGCGGTGCTGTCGGAGCGCGAGGCGGCCCTGGCCGAGTTGACCGAGGATGCGGCGCGGCTGGCGGCGCGCTATCAGTCGACGCAGCGGATGCTGGCGGATACCCGGTCGGTGCTGGAGCGGGCGGAGGATCAGGCGTCCTCGGCGCGGGAGGCGGTAGCGGCGGCGGCGGGCGCGCTGGAGGCGGCGGGGGAGGCCTTCGAGGCGGCGGAAGAGGCGCAGGAAGCGGCCTTGGCCGAGGGCGAGGCGACCGAGGCGGCGCTGGAGGCCGCCGAGGCGGCGCGGGCCGAGACGCAGGGCCGCGAGGCCGAGGCGCGGGCGGCGCGGTCGGCGGCGGAAGGCGAGGCCAATGCGCTGCGGGCCGAGGTGGCGGCGCTGGCGCGGCTGGTGGAGCGGGAGGCGCTGGCGGGGTCGCAGCTTCTGGACCGGCTGGAGGTGGAGCCGGGGTTCGAGAAGGCCTTGGGTGCCGCGCTGGCGGATGACCTGCGGTCGCCGGAGGTCGAGGGGGAGGCGCGCTCGGGCTGGGCTGTGCTGCCGGGGTATGAGGATGCGCAGGCCCTTCCTGCGGGGGCGGAGCCCCTTGGCAGCCGGGTGAAGGCCCCGGCGGTGCTGGCGCGGCGGTTGTCGCAGATCGGGCTGGTCAGCCGGGCGCAGGGCATTGCCTTGCAGGCCGAGTTGCGGCCGGGGCAGCGGCTGGTCAGCGTCGAGGGTGATCTCTGGCGCTGGGACGGGTTCCGGGCGGGGGCGGAGGACGCTCCGTCGGCGGCGGCGCTGCGGTTGCAGCAGTTGAACCGGCTGGTGCAGCTGAAGCGCGACCTTGAGGATGTGTCGGCCCGGGCCGATGGCGCGCGACAGGCGCATGAGGCCTTGCAGGCGCGGCTGGCGGAACTGGCGACGGCGGACCAGCGGGCGCGGGATGCCCGGCGGGCGGCGGATGCGCGACTGGCCGAGGCGAACCGGGCGCTGGCGCGGGCCGAGGCGGATCGCTCCATCGCCGGGGGCAAGCTGGAGGCCGCGCGGCTGGCGGTGGGCCGCTTCGAGGACGAGGCGATGGCGGCCCGCGCCCGGCTGCGGGAAGCCGAGGCGGCTGCGGCGGAGCTTGGCGATCTGGATGCGGCGCGCGGCGCGGTGGAGGCCGCGAAGATCACCGTCGAGGCGGCGCGGATCACGATGATGACGCGGCGGTCCGCTCAGGACGAGGTGCGGCGCGAGGGCGAGGCCCGGGTGCGCCGCCGGCAGGAGGCGACCAAGGAGCTGTCGGGCTGGAAGCACCGGCTGGAGACGGCCTCACGCCGGACCGAGGAGCTGACCGAGCGGCGGGCGGAAACGCAGGAGGAGCTGGCCGAGGCGATGCTGGCGCCCGAGGAGATCGCGGCCAAGCGTGACGAGCTGGTGGAGGCGATTGCCGAGGCCGAGGAGCGGCGGCGGCGCGCGGCGGATGCGCTGGCCGAGGCCGAGGGCGCCTTGCGCGAGGCGGCAATGGCCGAGCGCGAGGCGGAACGGCTGGCGGGCGAGGCGCGGGAAGCCCGGGCGCGGGCCGAGGCGCGGCTGGATGCGGCGCGCGAAGGCGTGGCGCTGGCGGCGGAGCGGATCGCCGAGGAGGACGACTGGACCCCGGACGAGCTTTTGACCTCGCTGCGCACCGACCCGGACAAGATGCCGGATGCCGAGACGCTGGACCATGATGTCAGCCGTCTGAAGCGCCAGCGCGAGGCCCTGGGGGCGGTGAACCTGCGGGCCGAGGAGGATGCGAAGGCGGTCGAGGCGGAGTATGACAGCCTTGCGGGCGAGAAATCGGATCTGGAAGAGGCGATCAAGAAGCTGCGCGCCGGGATCGCGGGGCTGAACAAGGAAGGGCGGGAGCGGTTGCTGACGGCCTTCGAGCAGGTGAATGCCAATTTCTCGACGCTGTTCACCCATCTTTTCGGTGGCGGCGAGGCGCGGCTGGTGCTGGTCGAAAGCGACGATCCGCTGGAGGCGGGGCTGGAGATCCTGTGCCAGCCGCCGGGCAAGAAGCTGGCGACCCTGAGCCTGCTGTCGGGGGGCGAGCAGACCCTGACCGCGCTGGCGCTGATCTTCGGCGTGTTCCTGGCGAACCCCGCGCCGATCTGCGTGCTGGACGAGGTGGACGCGCCTCTGGACGACGCCAACGTGACGCGGTTCTGCGACCTTCTGGACGAGATGACTCGGCGGACCGAGACCCGCTTCCTGATCATCACCCACCATGCGGTGACGATGGCGCGGATGGACCGGCTGTTCGGGGTGACGATGCAGGAGCAAGGGGTGTCCCAGCTGGTCAGTGTCGATCTGAAGAAGGCCGAGGCGCTGGTGGCGTAAGCCCCGGTTAACCTTCCCTTACTACGCCTTGCAGTGCCGCAATCCCTTGCGGTGAACGGAGGTGAGGGGGCTGAACGAAAACGAATACCGTAAGTGGATGGTGTTGATCGCGGCGGGAACGCTGGCTGTTGCTGCCATCCGGCTTCTGATCGGGGGCTGACCCTGAAAAGAAGGGGACCCGGCGGAGTTGGCGCTCCGCCGGGTCTTTTCAAGGTGAGGACCCTGAACGATTAGAAGTACCGTAGGCCCAGAATGATGGGCATTCCTTGCCAAATTGTAAAGCCCGACGCGGACGCGTGGTTAACGGGTTGGCAAGCAGAATCGGCCAGAACGGGAGGTGAACAGACACCGCCGGAGCCGTCAGATGCACAGCCTTATCACCTCGGTCACCATCCTGATCCTCGCCTCCCTCGCGCAGTCCCATGTTTCGGAGGCCGTGGATGGGTGGCGACCCCTTGCCAAGATCGCGCCCGCCGGGAGGTGATGGCAGAAACGGACGATCCGATGGCGAAAACGGCTGCACTTCCGCCCGGCCCCGGCCCTAGAACAGGGCAAACAGGAGGACGGGCGTGCGCTATTCGGGATTTCGCGTCATTGCCGAGGCTCTTACGGGCCACAAGGGCTGGAAGCCGGTCTGGAGAGACCCCGCGCCGCAGCCGGAGTATGACTATATCATCATCGGCGGCGGCGGGCATGGGCTGGCCACGGCCTATTACCTGGCCAAGGAGTTCGGCCAGGCCCGGATTGCCGTGCTGGAGAAGGGCTATCTGGGCGGCGGGAACGTGGGGCGAAACACCACGATCATCCGGTCGAACTACCTTCTGGACGGGAACGAGCCGTTCTACGAATTCTCGCTGAAGCTGTGGGAAGGGCTGGAGCAGGACTTCAACTATAACGCCATGGTCAGCCAGCGCGGGATCATCAACCTGATCCATACCGACGCGCAGCGCGACGCCTTTACCCGGCGCGGCAATGCGATGCGGCTGCACGGGGCGGATGCCGAACTGCTGAGCCGCGAGCAGGTGCGGCAGATGTATCCCTGGCTGAACTTCGACAACGCCCGTTTCCCGATCAAGGGTGCGCTGATGCAGCGCCGGGGCGGCACGGTGCGGCATGACGCGGTGGCCTGGGGCTATGCCCGGGGCGCGGACCTGCGCGGCGTGGACCTGATCCAGAACTGCGAAGTCACGGGGATGCGGATCGAGAACGGCCGGATCAAGGGGGTGGAAACTACCCGCGGCTTCATCGGCGCGAAGAAGGTCGGCGTTGCGGTGGCGGGGTCGTCGTCCAAGGTGATGGCCTATGCCGGGATGCGGCTGCCGATCGAATCCCACGTTCTGCAAGCCTTTGTTTCCGAAGGGCTGAAGCCGCTGATCGACGGCGTGATGACCTTCGGTGCGGGCCATTTCTACGTCAGCCAGTCCGACAAGGGCGGGCTCGTCTTCGGCGGGGACATCGACGGTTATAACTCTTACGCCCAGCGGGGGAACCTGCCGGTGATCGAGGACGTGGCCGAGGGTGGCATGGCGCTGATGCCGGCGATCGGCCGGGTGCGCCTGCTGCGGACCTGGGGCGGGATCATGGACATGTCGATGGACGGGTCGCCCTTCATCGACAAGACGCCGGTCGAGGGGCTCTATTTCAACGGCGGCTGGTGCTACGGCGGGTTCAAGGCCACGCCCGCCTCGGGCTGGTGCTTCGCGCATTTGATGGCGCGAGACGAGCCGCACAAGACCGCCACGGCCTATCGGCTCGACCGGTTCCTGAAGGGCCGGATGATCGACGAAAAGGGCCAGGGCGCCCAGCCGAACCTGCACTGAGGACGAAAGCGAATGATCATTCACCATCCGATCCTCGGCCCGCGCGATGCGCAGGAGTTCGTCTATCTGGGCGACGCCGCGCTGATGAACCGGCCCGACGGCATGACGGCGGGCATCGAGGAGTTCCACGACTGGCTGTACAATCGCGACAACCCGGCCGGAGAGCACCAGGAGCTTTGGTATCACGAGCAGGGCGACAGGTCCTGGCTGGTGGTGACGCGGAACACGGTGACGCATGAGATCACCAAGGTCGAATTGGCGCGCGATGTGGCGCGCAGCAAGGGGCGGTCGAAATGACCCAGTCTAATCGGATTTCCGGCGGCCAGATCGACCGCAGCAAGACCCTGCGTTTCACCTTCGACGGCATCACCTACCAGGGGCATCCCGGGGATACGCTGGCCTCGGCGCTTCTGGCCAACGGGGTGCGGCTGATGGGTCGCAGCTTCAAGTATCACCGGCCGCGCGGGCCGCTGACCTCGGGCTCGGAAGAGCCGAACGCGCTGGTGGAACTTCGCACCGGCGGGCGGCAGGAGCCGAACACGCGGGCCACGGTGGCGGAGCTGTTCGACGGGCTGACGGCCAACAGCCAGAACCGCTGGCCGTCCCTGCGCTTTGACGCGATGGGGGTCAACGACCGGCTGAGCACGTTCTTTGCGGCGGGCTTCTACTACAAGACCTTCATGTGGCCCAAGACCTTCTGGGAAAAGCTGTATGAGCCGATCATCCGGCGTGCGGCGGGTCTGGGCTCGGTCACGCGGGAGGAGGACCCCGACGAGTATGACAAGGGCTTCCTGCACTGCGATCTATTGGTGATCGGGGCGGGGCCGACGGGGCTGATGGCGGCCCTGACGGCGGGGCGCTCGGGCAAAAGGGTGATCCTGGCGGATGAGGATTTCCGCATGGGCGGCCGTCTGAACGCCGAGACGCATGCCGTCGGCGGCCAGGCGGGCGCGGATTGGGCGGCGGGCGTGGTGGCGGAACTGGCGTCGATGCCGAACGTCCGGCTGATGACCCGGACCACGGTGATCGGGGCCTTTGACCACGGCGTCTATGGCGCGGTGGAGCGGGTCAGCGACCACCTGCCGACCCCGGCGCCGGGCAAGCCGCGGCAGGTGCTGTGGCGGATCTATTCCGGCAGGGCGATCCTGGCGGGCGGCGCGACCGAGCGGCCGATTGCCTTCGAGAACAACGACCGCCCCGGCATCATGCTGGCTGGTGCCCTGCGTGCCTATGCCAACCGCTGGGGCGTCAAGGTGGGCGAGCGGGTGGCGGTCTTCACCAACAACGACGACGGCTTGCGCACTGCCGATGATCTGAGGGCCAAGGGGGTCGAGGTCGTGGCGGTGATCGACAGCCGTCAGGGCGAAGAGGTGATCGACACCTCGGGCCGCCTGGGGCTGAAGTCGATCACGGTGCGCGATGGCAAGGGCCGCACCCGCGAGATCGCGGTCGAGGCGCTGGGCGTTTCGGGCGGCTGGAACCCGAATGTGAACATCCATTCGCATCATCGCTCGCGCCCCGTCTACGATCCGACGATCGCGGCCTTCGTGCCGGGGGCCGAGGGGCCTCCGGGCCTGTTGGTGGCGGGGGCGGCTTCGGGCGCGCTGTCCACCCATGCGGCGCTGCGCACGGGGCGTGATGCGGCGGTCGAGGCGCTGGGCCTGACCGGCGCGGCAGAGTTGCCCGAGGCCGAGGACGCCCCGGTCCGGGTCAAGGCTTTGTGGCATGTGAACCATGGCAAGGGCCGGGCCTGGGTGGACCAGCAGAACGACGTGACCGTCAAGGACGTGAAGCTGGCCAAGCAGGAGAACTTCACCAGCGTCGAGCATCTGAAGCGGTACACCACGCTGGGGATGGCGACGGATCAGGGCAAGACAAGCAACGTCATCGGTCTTGCGATCATGGCCGAGCTGACGGGCCGCTCGATCCCCGAGACGGGGACGACGATCTACCGCCCGCCCTATACTCCGGTCGCCATGGGCGCGCTGGCGGGGCGGTCGCGGGGCAAGGAGTTCAAGCCCTTCCGGCTGACGCCGAGCCACCATTGGGCGGCCGAGCAGGGCGCAGTCTTTGTCGAGGTCGGGATGTGGCTGCGGACGCAGTGGGTCCCCAAGGCCGGCGAGACGGAATGGCGCCAGTCGGTCGACCGCGAGGTGCTGGCGACGCGCAAGTCCGTGGGCATCTGCGACGTGACCACGCTGGGCAAGATCGACATCCAGGGCACCGATGCGGGGGCCTTCCTGGACCGGGTCTATGCCAACACGTTCAGCTCCCTCGCCGTGGGCAAGTGCCGCTATGGCCTGATGCTGCGCGAGGACGGGATCGTCTTTGACGACGGCACGACCGCGCGGATGGGCGAGAATGAATATGTGATGACGACGACCACGGCCAATGCGGTCACGGTGTTCCGCCATCTGGAATACTGCCGTCAGGTGCTGTGGCCGGACATGGATGTGCAGCTGATTTCCACGACGGAAGCCTGGGCGCAATTTTCGGTCGCCGGCCCCAATGCGCGCAAGCTGTTGCAGAAGGTGGTGGACCAGGACATCAGCGATGCCGCCTTCCCCTATATGGGCGCGGGCAACATCACCGTCTGCGGCGGGATGCGGGCGCGGCTGTTCCGCATCAGCTTTTCGGGCGAGCTGGCCTATGAGATCGCGGTGCCGACACGCTATGGCGATGCGCTGCTGCGCGAGATGCTGGCGCGTGGGGCGGAGTTCGACCCGATCGTCTATGGCACGGAAGCCCTGGGCGTGATGCGGATCGAGAAGGGCCATGTCGCGGGGGGCGAGTTGAACGGCCAGTCCACGGCGCTGAACATGGGTCTGGGCAAGATGGTGTCGAAGAAGAAGGACTCCATCGGCATGGTGCTGAGCCAGCGCGAGGGGTTGGTGGACCCGGACGGCTATCGCCTGGTGGGCGTCAAGCCGGTCGATGCGAACGGCAGGATTTCGGCCGGCAGCCATCTTCTGGAAAAGGGCGCGGCGGTGGTGGCGGCGAACGATGGCGGGTGGCTGACCTCGAAGGTCTATAGCCCGCATATCGGCTGCGATATCGCGCTGGGCTATCTCAAGGCGGGCGACCGTAAGATCGGGCAGCGGATGCGGGCGGTGAACCTGCTGATCGGGCAGGACACCGAGGTCGAGATCGTGAGCCCGCATTTCTTTGATCCGGAAGGGGAGCGGCTTCGTGGCTGAGTTGCAGGCAATGACGGCGCTTGGCGCGCGCCAGGCGGCAGTGGCGGTGGTCGGGCCGGTGACGATCACGGAACGCTTCGATGTGGCGCTGGCCTCGGTCGCGGCGCGGCGGGGCCGGATGGCGGAGCTGGAGGGGGCGGCCAAGGCGGCGGGCGTCCCGCTGCCCGAGGCGGCGCGCTACACGGGGGGCACGCCTTACAGTGCCTTCTGGGTCGCGCCGGAAATGTGGTTCGTCGAGGCCCCGCATGCAACGCATGAGCTGATCGCCGACCAGTTGAAGGCGGCCGTCGGTAACGCGGCAAGCGTGACCGAGCAGACCGACGCCTGGGTCGTCTTTGATCTTGCGGCACCGGATCTTGCGCCGCTGATGGAGCGGCTGTGCAATGTCGATTTCCCCGCCGCGCCGGATGGTTTCGCCAGCCGGACCGTGATCGAGCACATGGGCTGCTACCTGATCCGGCATGGCCGGGGACAGGTGCGGATCTATGGCGCACGGTCCTCGGCGCAAAGCCTGTTGCACGCGCTGGAAGTGGCGGCAGCGGCGGCCTGGTAGGCTGGCGCTTGCCGACGGACGTGTTTCCTGATAGGAAAATCCTGTACAGCAGGGGTTCGACATGTCCGAAGACGAAGCCGTCGTAACGCTTCCCCGCGGCAAGCCTGCGTTCGAACAGGACCCGCACCGTGTCCGCGAGATCAGTGAGCGAAACCTCGAAGCTGCCATCGGCCGCGAGGTTCGCAACTTCCGTCGCCAGCAGGGGATGACGGTGGCGGACCTTGCCAATGTCACCGGCCTGTCGATCGGGATGCTGTCGAAAATCGAGAACGGCAACACCTCGCCCAGCCTGACGACCTTGCAGGTGTTGAGCCATGCTTTCTCGGTCCCGGTGACGGCCTTCTTCAAGAGCTATGAAGAACGGCGCGAGGCCCAGCATGTGAAGGCGGGCGAGCATCTGGAGATCGAGCGGCGGGGGACAAGGGCCGGACACCAGTATCATCTGCTGGGGCATATCGGGTCGAACAACTCGGGCGTGGTGGTGGAGCCCTACATGATCACCCTGACGACCGAGAGCGACACCTTCCCGACCTTCCAGCATGGCGGACTGGAGTTGTTGTTCATGCTGGAGGGCGAGGTGGATTATCGCCACGGCGACCAGGTCTATCCGCTGAAGGCGGGGGACAGCCTGTTCTTTGACGCGGATGCACCACACGGGCCGGAGGGGCTGGTCAAGCTGCCAGCGCGGTATCTGTCTGTGATCGCCTATCCGCAGGGGTGAGCGGGATCGGAAAGCAGTCTGGTGGACTGTTTTCCGGCAGACTTGCGAGGGGTGGGTGGCTTCGCGTGCGACTTCGTCCCGACGGGTGACGCTGTCATCGAGGAGCGTTGCGGTGATCCCATACGGCGCGGCGGATGCGGGCGGTCCGGTAGGCGTCGAGGAGTGCCATCGCCCAGACGAAGAGCGCGCCAGAGACCTTGCCCACGAAGGACACGTCCGCCGCGGCCGTCTTCAGGGTGAAGCCCCCCAGCAGCACGGCAAAGCAGACGAAGATCAGCCCGCGCACCGGCTGACGGTTGAGCACCTGGCCCATCCCGGGCAGAAGCAGCGCCACGGCGAGGACGAGATGCGGGTTCGGTGGCGGTTTCATCGGCGCTCCGTCAGGGTCAGCACATCCTCGCGCAGGGCGGCCAGACTGTCGAGGATCGGTTCAAGCCGCTGCGGCGAAAGCGGGGTTCGGCCCATCTCGGCCTCGCGGAAGATGAGGAAGCGGCCACGGTCGGCCTCTTCGGCCAGGATCACGATACGCAAGCCCTTTGGCGAAAGGACCAGTTCCTTCACCCGCGGGTTCTGGAAAAGCGGCGCATGGCGAGCGATCAGGTCCGGCGGCGGGATGCGGCTGGCGTCGTCGCTGCGGATGGCCACCTCTTTCGGCAGTTCGGGCGGCGTGGGCAGCGACTGCGGCAGGGTGGAGAATTTCGTGAAGGGCTCATTCCCCGAAGGCCGCGCCATCAGGTCGAGCGTGGCGTCAAGCGGCAGGGGCTCGGGCAGGGTGACGAGGACCCAGAGCGCGGGGAGCTTGCGGAAGGTCAGCATGTCGGGGACGGCCTGCAGATCGAAGGCAAGGCCGTCGCGGCGGCCGGTCATCCGTGGGAAGCCCGTGGGTTGCTGCCGCGTCTCGCCGCCCTCGAACAGGGGTTTGACCGCGTCGAAATAGGCGGCGCGGCTGGCGGTGCGGATCCGGGATTCAGTGAAAAGGCGGTAGCCGAGCCAGAGGCCGAGACAGGCGAGGGCGAGGCCGAGGGGGATGAGCGGGGACATGCTGGGATTGGCCCGCGCCCCGGAAGGCGCGGGCCCTTTGCCTTAGTAGCCCCGAGGCTTCGGCCAGGGCATGGTGAACTGCGCCCCCCGGTTCACGAAGCGGTAGCGCCAGAAGTGGAACCAGAGCGACACGATGATGTAGAAGCCGATCATCGCCACCAGCTGGGTCCCGTAGCCCAGGAACACCGCGAAGAAGGTCACGCCGCACAGGGTGAGAAGCGCAATCGCGGGGATCGGGTGGAACGGGTGCTCATAGCCGCGCTTGATCGTGTCCAGCGGCCATTTGCGGCGGAACAGGATGATGTTGAGCGGCATGAACGTATAGCCCAGAAGGCCGGAGAGGATCGAGAAGGTGATCACCTGGTCCAAAGGCGCGCCAAGAGCGAAGATCAGCGCGATCGGAACCAGGAAGATGATCGCCCGGTAGGGGGTGCGGTACTTGGGATGGACCGCGCCGAACCAGCCGGGCAGATACTTGTCGCGGCCCATGGCGAACCAGGCCCGCGAGGCGTCGTTAATGCAGCCGTTGGCGCTGGCGAGGGTCGCGAAGAGCGTCCCGAAGCCGAGAAGCCAGACAAGCGCCATGGAACCCGAGAGCTGCGCCGCCGAGAAGAGCGGTGCCACGGCCCCGTCCACCCCGTCGCCCAGGAATTCCCAGGGGAGGATGCCCGAGCAGACATACCAGGTCAGGGTCGCGGCGATGAGCAGCGTCATGATCCCGGCCAGCGTCCCGAAGGGCAGCGAACGGGCAGGCGAGCGGACCTCTTCGGCCGCCTGCGTCGTGCCCTCGATGCCGAGGTAGTACCACAGGCCGAAGTGCATCGCGGCAAGGACGCCGACCCAGCCGTAGGGAAGCTCATGCCCCTCGAACAGCGCGGCATGATCCATGATCCCGCCGCCCAGGATGCCCGAGGTCGAGAGGAACAGGATGATGATCGCGCTGAAGGCGACGGCGGTGATGACCAGGTTGAAGGTCAGCGTCGCCAGAACGCCGCGATAGTTCAGCCAGGCCAGGAAGGTGATGACCAGGATGATGAACGGGCGCTGGTCAAGCTCGCCGGAATAGCCTGTCATCGTCGCCACGACCGAGAAGAGGTAACCCGCAGTGATCGCGTTGGCCGCTTCCAGCATCGTATAGGCGAAGACGAGGTAGAGGCCGACGTTGAAGGCCATCAGCGGCCCGATGATGTGCTTGGCCTGGGTATACTGGCCACCGGCCGATGCGACGGTCGAAGTGACCTCCGAATCGATCATGGCGACGCAGGAATAGAGGATTCCCGCGAACCAGCAGGCGATCAGCGCGGCATAGGCGCCGCCCTTTCCCACCGAGAAGTTCCAGCCCATGTATTCGCCCACAAGGACGATGCCCACGCCAAGCGCCCAGACATGGGCCGGGCCGAGCACGCGGAGAAGGCCGACCTTGGTGCCGTGGGGCCCCATGCCGTCCATGGTTTGCGAGGTGATATCTACGTCGGCCATCAGTGCACCTTGTGTTCTTCGGCCATGGCCTCGAGCTCGCCTTCGCGAGAGGAGATCAGGACGTCTTCGTCATAGGTGCTGTCGGTCTTCAGCCAGTCCACCAGCATGTGCAGGCCAAGCAGCGCCGCCAGCGCCCAGGCCCCGTATTCGATGTAGTTCCAGAGTTCCAAGGTCGCCTCCTACTTGCCGAATTTCTCAGAGATGACCTCGCGGTACTCGACTTCCGAGAACCGCAGGATCAGGAAATAGTACAGCACGATGACCACGATCATCGTGAGCAGCGCGCCGATCGAGAAGCTGTAGTCGAACCGGGCGAGGATCAGGTCATGCGCGGTCTCGGGCGTGAAGCCGAGGGCCTCGTATTTCGCGGCTTGCGCGGCATTCTGGCCCAAGGCTTCCCAGGTCGGGTCCGCGATCGGGTTGGCAACCGATTTGGCCGCGCCCGCCATGTTCAGCCAGAGCGGCACGAACAGGGCTCCGATGGTCAGCACCACCAGCACGACCACGTCGAACAGCTGGCTGGCCTTGCCCTGTTTCGGGGGAGTGTAATGCGCCATCGTCACCCCCTCCGCCCGCGGGCTTCGTCAAGGAACTTGATGTCGATGCCGTACATGAAGTCGCGGTCTTCGCGGTAATGGCGCAGCATCGCCAGGATCGCAGCAGTGTTGAACAGAAGCACTACCGCCCCGCCGACCAGCAGGATGGTCCGGGCCGTTGAGTTGGGTGCCAGGTTCCAGGTGGCGATCGCCACGAAGATCACCGCAAACCAGAGGCCGATCACGAACGCCCATGCCACCAGCACGTCGCGTTTGTGCATCGCCTCAATCCGCCGATTAAGGTCTGTCACAGATTTCCTCCCTGGGCTGATTGTTCGCCGCCCCCAAGACGCAGCCCGACGTCTTTCCCTCTGCGGCAAATTTGTTTTCCGCAGGGAAAGCGACCTGCGACACTCTGTCAAGAAAAAGTGCCCATTTTCGCGGCAGACAGGGGATATTTCCCGTCAGGTGAAAAAAAGTTTCTTACCAGTTGATAGGAGTACGATGGGATGCTAGCGTCATCCCAATCACGCAAAGGAGAGACGAATCCATGTGCGGCATCGTTGGACTGTTCCTGAAGGATCCCAAGCTGGAACCCCGGCTGGGCGAATTGCTGACAGACATGCTGATCACCATGACAGACCGCGGCCCCGACAGTGCCGGGATCGCGATCTATGGCGGGGCGAAGGACGGGCTGGGGAAGATCACCATCCAGTCCTCGGAACCCGCCAAGGACTTCAAGGATCTGGATGGCGAGCTGCACTCTGCCATCGGCCAGCCGGTCACGATGAAGATAAAGTCCACCCATGCGGTGCTTGAGGTTCCGCTGGACCAGATGGATGCCGCCCGTTCGGCTCTGGCGCATCTGCGCCCCGGCGTGAAGGTGATGAGCGCTGGCGACGCGATCGAGATCTTCAAGGAAGTCGGCCTGCCCAAGGACGTTGCCGCCCGTTTCGAGGTGGCCAAGATGAAGGGCACCCACGGCATCGGCCACACCCGGATGGCGACCGAATCAGCGGTGACCACGATGGGCGCGCACCCGTTCTCGACCGGGCCGGACCAGTGCCTCGTGCACAATGGCAGCTTGTCGAACCACAACGGGTTGCGGCGCGAGCTGATCCGCAAGGGCATGACCTTCGAGACCCAGAACGACACCGAGGTCGCCGCCGCCTATGTCAGCCAGAAGCTGAAAGAGGGCGAGGATCTGGGCACGGCGCTGGAATCGGGGCTGGAAGACCTGGACGGGTTCTACACCTTCGTCGTCGGCACCAAGAACGGCTTCGGCGTCGTTCGCGACCCGATCGCCTGCAAGCCGGCCGTCATGGCCGAAACCGACGAATACGTGGCCTTCGGGTCGGAATATCGGGCGCTGGTCAACCTGCCGGGCATCGAGAATGCCCGCGTCTGGGAGCCCGAGCCCGCCACCGTCTATTTCTGGGAGCGTTGAGACGATGCAGAGTTTCGATCTGGGCAAAGAGGGCCTGCGGGCGCTCAACTCGGCGCTGCATGCGCTGAAGGGCCAGACCAACATGACCGATTGGGAGGTCATCAACCCCAAGGGCGCCCATGCCATCGCCGCCGGGGTGGACGCGCCGGTGAGCATCACCGTGCACGGGTCCACGGGCTATTACTGCGCGGGCATGAACAAGCACGCGACGATCCACATCAAGGGTTCCGCCGGGCCGGGCGTGGCCGAGAACATGATGTCGGGCACCGTCATCGTCGAAGGCAACGCCAGCCAGTATGCCGGGGCCACCGGGCGTGGCGGGCTTCTGGTGATCAAGGGCAATGCGGCTTCGCGCTGCGGCGTCTCGATGAAGGGCATCGACATCGTGGTCCATGGCTCGATCGGGCACATGTCAGCCTTCATGGCTCAGTCCGGCAACCTTGTCGTGCTGGGCGATGCGGGCGACGCGCTGGGCGACTCCCTGTATGAGGCGCGGCTTTTCGTCCGCGGCAGCGTCAAGTCGCTGGGCGCGGACTGCATCGAGAAAGAGATGCGGGACGAGCACTATTCCCTGCTGGAAGAGCTTTTGCGGAAGGGCGAGGCCGACGGAAAGGCCAAGCCGGAAGAGTTCCGCCGCTATGGCTCGGCCCGGAAGCTTTACAACTTCAACATCGACAATGCGTCGGCCTATTGAGGCAATGGAATGACCGAATTCCCGAAAACCCCGCCCCGCTACTCGGCCACCTTCACGCCGGCGATCAACGCCGAGATCCGCCGCGCGGCAGCCTCTGGCATCTACGACATCCGCGGCGGCGGCACGAAGCGGCACCTGCCGCATTTCGATGACCTGCTGTTCCTTGGCGCCTCGATCAGCCGCTATCCGCTGGAAGGCTACCGCGAGAAATGTGCGACGGATGTCTGGCTTGGCACCCGTTTCGCCAAGAAGCCGATCCACCTGGACATCCCGATCACCATCGCAGGGATGAGCTTTGGCGCGCTCTCCGGCCCGGCGAAGGAAGCCCTGGGCCGTGGAGCAACGGAAGCCGGAACCTCGACCACCACCGGCGACGGCGGGATGACCGAGGAAGAGCGCGGACACTCCAAGACGCTGGTCTATCAATACCTGCCCAGCCGGTACGGGATGAACCCCGATGACCTGCGCCGCGCCGATGCGATCGAGGTCGTGGTCGGCCAGGGCGCGAAGCCGGGCGGCGGCGGGATGCTTCTGGGCCAGAAGATCAGCGACCGCGTGGCGATGATGCGCAACCTGCCCAAGGGGATCGACCAGCGCTCGGCTTGCCGTCACCCGGACTGGACCGGCCCCGATGATCTGGAAATCAAGATCATGGAGCTGCGCGAGATCACCGATTGGGAAAAGCCGATCTACGTCAAGGTTGGCGGCGCACGCCCCTACTATGACACCGCCCTGGCGGTGAAGGCCGGCGCGGATGTGGTGGTGCTGGACGGCATGCAGGGCGGCACGGCGGCGACGCAGGACGTGTTCATCGAGCATGTCGGGATGCCGATCCTGGCCTGTATCCCGCAGGCGGTGAAGGCGCTGCAGGACCTCGGGATGCACCGGAAGGTGCAGCTGATCGTCTCGGGTGGTATCCGTACCGGCGCGGACGTGGCCAAGGCCATGGCTCTGGGCGCCGATGCGGTGGCGATCGGGACCGCGGCGCTGATCGCGCTTGGCGACAACGATCCGGCCTACGAAGAGGAATACCAGAAGCTTGGCACCACGGCGGATGCCTATGACGACTGGCATGAGGGCCGGGACCCGGCCGGGATCACCACGCAGGACCCGGAGCTCTTCAAGCGCTTCGATCCGGTGCTGGGTGGCCGTCGCCTGAAGAACTATCTCAAGGTGATGACACTGGAGGCGCAGACAATCGCGCGGGCCTGTGGCAAGAATCACCTGCACAACCTGGAACCCGAGGATCTGTGCTCGCTGACCATCGAGGCGGCGGCGATGGCGGGGGTTCCGCTGGCTGGCACCAACTGGATACCGGGACGGAACGGCGGCTTTTAAGCCGCCGTTTCCCCCTCTCAAACACACAAGAAAAGACTCAGGGAGTTACAGTGATGGCTAAGGACCTTGCCAACTGGGCAAAGGAAAAAGGCGTCAAGTATTTCATGGTTTCCTACACCGACCTTTTCGGTGGCCAGCGGGCAAAACTTGTGCCCACGCAAGCGATCAACGACATGGCGGTGGATGGTGCCGGCTTCGCGGGCTTTGCGACCTGGCTGGACCTGACCCCGGCGCACCCCGACATGATGGCGGTGCCCGATCCCGAGGCGGCGATCCAGTTGCCCTGGAAGAAAGAGGTGGCCTGGGTCGCCTCGAACTGCGTGATGGAAGAGCAGCCCCTTGCCCAGGCCCCGCGCAATGTGCTGCGTCGGCTGGTCGATGAGGCGGCGAAGGATGGCCTGCGCGTCAAGACGGGGGTGGAGCCGGAGTTCTTCCTTCTGACCCCGCAGGGCGACAAGATCGCAGACCCCTACGACAACGCCGAGAAGCCCTGCTACGACCAGCAGGCGATGATGCGGCAGTATGACTGCATCGCCGAGGTTTGCGACTACATGCTCGATCTGGGCTGGGAGGCCTACCAGAACGACCACGAGGACGCGACCGGCCAGTATGAGATGAACTGGAAGTACGACGATGTGCTGGCCACGGCCGACAAGCACAGCTTCTTCAAGTTCATGATGAAGTCGATTGCGGAAAAGCACGGCCTGCGGGCGACCTTCATGCCGAAGCCGTTCAAGGGTCTGACCGGCTCGGGTTGCCACGCGCATATCTCGGTCTGGACGCTGGATGGGACGAAGAACGCCTTCTCGGACCCGTCGAAAGAGCTGTCGCTGTCCGACCAGGGCCGGCATTTCCTGGGCGGGATCATGAAGCATGCCAGCGCACTGGCGGCGATCTGCAACCCGACGGTCAACAGCTACAAGCGGATCAACGCGCCGCGCACGTCCTCGGGCGCGACCTGGGCACCGAACACGGTGACCTGGACCGGCAACAACCGGACCCACATGGTCCGCGTGCCGGGTCCGGGTCGGTTCGAGCTGCGCCTGCCCGACGGCGCGGCAAACCCCTACCTGATGCAGGCGGTGATCCTCGCAGCCGGTCTGGACGGGGTCCGCACCAAGGCAGATCCGGGCCGTCGCTACGATATCGACATGTACCAGATGGGCCATACGGTGAAGAACGCGCCGAAGCTGCCCTTGAACCTGCTGGACGCGCTGCGCGAGTTCGACAAGGACAAGACCCTGAAGGCGATGATGGGCGAGGAATTCTCGTCCGCCTATCTGAAGCTCAAGCACAAGGAGTGGAACGACTATTGCAGCCACTTCTCGGCCTGGGAAACCCAGAACACGCTGGACATCTGACACGGTGAACAGACTTGCGGCTCCGGGTCCTGGGGCCGCTGCAACAAGAATCCAGGAATCTTGACCCGGAAGCCACTGCCTTCCGGGCCATGATGGGCGAGTGCGCCCGAAGTCCCCTGAGCTGACCCCCAACTGGCCCCGGAGCAATCCGGGGTCCTGTTTTTCATATCGGGAAACGTTGTTGACTCAGGTCAAGGCGCGCACGGGCGGAATGTTGTTTCCTTTGTGTGCAATCAAAGAGGGGTGACAGGTAATGACGAGGAAGATCCTTTGCCCGGTGGATGGCACCGACCATGCCGAGACCGGCCTGAAGCACGCGGCGGAACTTGCAAAGCTGACCGGGGCGCATCTGACGATCTGCACCGTGAACCTTGCCATCGGTGGCGCGCGGGGGCCGACCATCAACCATTGGACCGATGAAGAGGCCGAGGCGGTGCTGGCAGCGGCGGCCGAGAAGGCCAGGTCCGCAGGTGCAACGAACCTGTCGACCGCCGTCCTGATTGCGCGCGAGGCCGGCACCGCGATCATCACCTATGCCGAAGAAATCGCCGCCGACCAGATCGTCATGGGCACCGGCGACAAGCGCGGAGTGAAGCGGCTGGTGCTTGGCTCGGTCGCCACGGAAGTTGCCGGTCAGGCGGGATGTTCGGTGACCGTTGCCCGATAGCGGGCGATCTGCCAGTATTTCGTGCGAAAGTTGTGAATCGGCCCCGGAAGTGCAAACTTCCGGGGCTTCTTCATTTCACCCGTGGGAAGAAGATTTGACACACGCGCAACTTCTCCTCTAGGGTTTTGCCCAAGACGATGACGTCAAGCATCGCATGGGAAGCCCAACATCCGGAGGTAAAGATGAAGAAAAGAGTCGCCGTCATCGGAGCGGGGCCGTCCGGCCTGGCGCAGCTGCGCGCGTTCCAGTCGGCCAAGGCCAAGGGCGAGGATATCCCCGAGGTCGTGTGTTTCGAGAAGCAGGCCAACTGGGGGGGGCTGTGGAACTATACCTGGCGCACCGGCCTGGATGAGCATGGCGAGCCGGTCCATTGCTCGATGTACCGCTATCTCTGGTCGAACGGCCCGAAGGAAGGTCTGGAATTCGCCGACTATTCCTTTGAAGAGCACTTCGGCAAGCAGATCGCCAGCTATCCGCCCCGCGCGGTCCTGTTCGATTATATCGAGGGCCGGGTGAAGAAGGCGGGCGTGCGCGACTGGATCCGCTTCTGCACGACGGTCCGCATGGTCAAGTACAACGAGGACAAAGGGAATTTCACCGTCACGGTGCATGACCTGGTGGCCGACCGGATGTATGAGGAGGAGTTCGACAATGTCGTCGTGGCCTCGGGCCACTTCAGCGTGCCGAACGTCCCGGAATATCCCGGCTTCGACAAGTTCAACGGCCGCGTGCTGCATGCCCATGACTTCCGCGACGCGCGGGAATTTGCGGGCAAGGACCTGCTTCTGCTGGGCTCCAGCTACTCGGCCGAGGATATCGGGTCGCAGTGCTGGAAATATGGCGCGAAGTCGATCACCGTGGCCTACCGCAACGCGCCGATGGGTTTCAAATGGCCGGACAACTGGAAGGAAGTGCCGAAGCTGGAGCGGGTGGACGAGACTACGGCCTATTTCGCGGACGGCACGTCCAAGAAGGTGGACGCGATCATCCTGTGCACCGGATACAAGCACCACTTCCCGTTCCTGCCGGACGATCTGCGGCTGAAGACGGCGAACCGGCTGGCGACGGCCGATCTCTACAAGGGCGTGGTCTGGGTCCACAACCCCAAGCTGTTCTATGTCGGGATGCAGGACCAGTGGTTCACCTTCAACATGTTCGACGCGCAGGCCTGGTGGGTGCGTGACGCGATCATGGGCAAGATCCAGATTCCGTCCGACAAGGCCGTGCTGCTGAAGGATGTCGAGGACCGGGTGGCTGGTGAGGATGCGGGCAAGGATGCCCATGACGCGATCCACTATCAGGGCGACTATGTGAAGGAGCTGATCGCCGAGACGGACTATCCGTCCTTCGACGTGGACGGCGCCTGCGAAGCCTTCTTCGAGTGGAAGGACCACAAGAAGAAGGACATCATGGCCTTCCGCAACAACGCCTATCGTTCGGTCATCACCGGCACGATGGCTCCGATCCACCACACGCCTTGGAAGGACGCGCTGGAGGATTCGATGGAAAGCTACCTGCGGAACTGAGACCCAGAGCACCTGTCGGGTCCCGGCTGGCGCCGGGGCCCGCCTCACGCCCCTTTTCCGCTCACGAAGCCGCCGGTTTCCTGGGCATTCCGCGCATTTGGCGCCAGATTCTCCGTTCGTAAGAAAAAAACTTTCTTCCAAGGCAAATTATGCTTTGTGACCAGCGTCAACTGCGCCAATCTGTCGCTGCGGCCAAAAAGGCCACCGCGGGAAACCAGTGACGTCAAAGGGCGCCTGGGTCCCGAAAGACAAGAAACGGGAACTGGGAGTATATCATGGAAAGCGGAAGCATCGCCTTCTACGCGGAGCAGGTGAGTCTGAACTCGCTTGTGCAGAATGTCGTCTATGCCTCGGGCACGGTCGGAGCGATCCTTGTGGTCGTCGGCCTGTTGCTGATCGACGCGGGCACCACGAGGCGGAAAAGTCTCTTCAACTCGACCATCGAGAAGGTGATGGGGTTCTTCCTCGGCTTCACCGTGTATTACATCATCGGCTTCGGCTTCTGGGCGGGGCAGTACTACATCATGGTCGACGCGACCATGATGGACAGCCTGAATGACTGGTGGATCGGCGGCGCGATGATGAATGCCCGTGCGCAGGACGTGGATCCTGCGGTCTTCCCGGGGCTGAATTCGTTCCAGATCTTCGTCTTCTTCCTGGCCTGCTTCGCCGGGATCGTGAACATCCTGTTCCATTTCGCGGTGTCCGAGCGGATGAAGGCCTCGGCCTACTATGCATTCTCCATCGTTGCCGCCGTGGCTTCCTCGGTGCTGAGCTGGGTGACCTGGGGTTCGGTCGGGCCGCTGACCAACGCGGGCTTCCATGATTTCTTCGGCGTGGGCTTCGTCTACATGTTCCCGGCCGGCATGGCGCTGGTCATGGTCAACATGCTGCCGTCGCGCCCCGGCGTCTTTGAGGCGCATCCGCGGGTGCCGGGCTATTACGCGCCCTCGATCGGGCTGGCGGCGACGGGTCTCATGACGATCTTCGCGGGACTGCCGATGATCATCATGTCCTGTCTGTTCTTCGTCGATCCCGAGGCTCTGGCGGTTTCGGTCACCATGGCCACGACCAGCGTGGGTGTGGCGCTGAACAACTATGCTCTGGCCTGGGCCGGAGGCGCGGTTTCGGGCATGATCATCGCCTATGCCACCCGGAAATACGCCTATCTGCTGCTGGGGCCGCTGGCGGGCTATGTCTCGGGCGCGTCAGGCTTTGACGTTTACATGCCCTGGCAGATGTTCTTGGTATCCCTGGGCGCGCCTGTGGTGGCCTGGCTGGTCTATGAGTTCACCTTCAAGCGCAAGTTCGACGAGCACAAGCTGACGCCGCTGTTCATTGGCGCTGGCAGCTATGGGCTGATCATGCTGGGTCTGTTCAAGTCCGGCACGGCCCGTGGGGGATATGTCGGGATCGAGGAGGGCGCCTATGCCTTCCAGCATGGCCAGATCGGGCTGACGATGCAGCTTGTCGGGATCGTCGTCTGCATCGGCGCCGGTGTTGCGACCGCGCTTGTCACGGCGCTGGTGCTGAAGGCGACGATCGGCCTGCGTGTCTCGGATGAGGACATGGCCGAAGGGCTCGACAGCCTGCGCTGGGGCGTCGAGACCGATGTCGTCACCAAGGAAGACCTGAACCGCGCCTGAGCGGCGACATTATCCCGGCATCCGGGCGCGGCTTTTGCCGCCTCGGGTGCCGGACCGGAGCCCGCTGAAAGAGGATCCGAATGGCCTTGCAGAGTCCCTGCCCATGACCTGGCCTGTCGCCGCGCGGCCTGCTTTCCGCAAGGTTTCAGTCCAGAGCGGCCATCCCTGTGCATTTTGCCGCTCGGCGCCACGCCGACGGCAACGCCGTGAGGCGCAGCAGCGCAAATTGCCCCAGCCGCCCCCGCGCCGCGCAGGCTGAGGCCACATCACAACAGGAAATGAGATCGCGGGCGGAACGGCGCCACGGGGGCAGCCTCCGCGACTACCGCGCACGGCAACAGGAGTAGGAAATGACGACTGAAATCGGAGGAAGTGCGCTGGCCGCCGCGCCTGGGCCCGGCTCGGGCCAGATGGTCCGGGCGCTCAGCTGGAAGGGGGCCTTCTGGGTCGCGGCAGGCGTGCCGCCGCTGGTGCTGTTCTCCATCGGCGGGATCGCGGGGACCGTGGGGCAATATGCCTTCGTGGTCTGGATGCTGTCGATGCTGATGGGCTTCTCGCAGAGCTTCACCTACGCCGAGATGGCGGGGATGTTCGGCAACAAGTCGGGCGGGACCAGCGTCTATGGTGCGACCGCATGGCTGCGCTATGGCAAGCTGATCGCGCCCTTGTCGGTCTGGTGTAACTGGTTCGCCTGGTCGCCGGTGCTGTCGCTGGGCTGCGCCATCGCGGCGGGCTACATCCTGAACGCGCTGTTCCCGATTCCCCTGGCCGAAAGCCAGCCGGTGCTGGACTGGGTGGCGGCGAACATTGCCAGCTATACGGCCGAGACAAGCTCGGTCGTCGACTACATGGCCGCGAATGCCGGGGTCACGGCCGAGCAGGCGATCCAGGCGGTCGCGGCGGCGGACGGGGTTTCCGCGCTGACGCCCTGGTTCCGGGTCTACGAGGCCTTTGCCCTGACCGTCCCCGGCCTTGGCACGCTGCACTTCAACTCCACCTTCATCATCGGGGTGGCGCTGATGCTGATCATCCTGGCGATCCAGGAGCGGGGCATCGCCTCGACCGCCTCTGCGCAGAAGTGGCTGGCGATCATCGTGCTGATTCCGCTGTTGCTGGTGGGCTTGGTGCCGATCCTGACCGGCTCGATCAACTGGATGAATGTCACCGACATCGTCCCGCCCAACGCCGGGGAAAGCGGTGAGTGGAACATCGGCGGCTGGACCCTGTTCCTCGGCGGCATGTATATCGCGGCCTGGTCCACCTATGGCTTCGAGACCGCGGTCTGCTACACCCGCGAGCTGAAGGACCCCAAGCGCGACACCTTCCGGGCGATCTTCTACTCGGGTCTCCTGTGCATGGTGTTCTTCTTCCTGATCCCGTTCTCGTTCCAGGGCGTGCTGGGCGAAGTCGGGATGCAGGATCCCGGCATCGTCGAGGGGACCGGCGTTGGCGAAGCTCTCGGCAACATGATCGGCGGTGGTCCGGTGATCACGCAGATCTTCGTGATCCTGATGATCATTGCCCTGTTCCTGGCCATCATGACGGCGATGGCCGGTTCGTCGCGCACGCTTTACCAAGGCTCGCGCGATGGCTGGCTGCCCAAGTTCCTGGGTACGGTGAACGAGCATGGCGCGCCGCGGCGGGCGATGTGGACGGATGTGGCCTTCAACGTGTTCCTGCTGGCACTGGCGTCGGATGCGGGCGGGAATTTCTATGTGCTCGCGATCTCGAACGTCGGTTACATTCTGTTCAACTTCCTGAACCTGAACGCCGGCTGGATCCACCGCATCGACAGTGCCCATATGGAGCGGCCGTGGAAGGCGCCGACGCTGTTGATCGGGTTCAACACCTTCCTCGCCTTCGTCAACGCCCTGTTCCTGGGCGCGGGTGCCAAGGTCTGGGGCTATGAGAATGCGCTGTGGTCGGGGCTGATCTTCGCCGCCCTCATCTTCCCCGTGTTCTGGTACCGCCACTACGTCGTGGACGGCGGCAAGTTCCCGAAAGAGGCCTATGACGACCTGGGCCTGCCCTACGGCGAGTTGGGGGAACGCAAGGCTGGGGTCCTGCCCTACCTGGCGCTGATCCTGGGGGCGGCGGTCGTCCTTTGGGCCAACTGGTTCTTCGTCCTGCCGAGCTGACCGCAGACCCACCGAGACCTCGAAGGCCGCCCGGCGACGGGCGGCCTTTCGCTTGAGAAATGTTTTCTCAGAAGAAATTTTTTTGCACTTGATTATTGCTTTCTGGCGGGAATCGCCTGACACTCGGCGAAAATGAAAACCAATGGGGAGTACAGTAGATGACGAATTCCTGGCGTTTCTCCACACTCATGGACCGTCACCGGGCGCTTGGCTCGGACCTTGAAGACTGGAGCGGGATGGGCACGGCCTGGTCCTATTCCAAGGGCGATCCGGATGCGGAATACATGGCGATCCGCACCAAGGCGGGGCTCATGGACGTCTCGGGCCTGAAGAAGGTCCACATCACCGGCCATGCCGCCAGCCATGTGATCGAACGCGCCACGACGCGGAACATGGAAAAGCTGATGCCCGGCCGGGCAGTCTATGCCTGCATGCTGAACGACGCGGGCAAGTTCATCGACGACTGCGTGATCTACCGCATGGGGCCGAACAGCTTCACCGTGGTCCACGGCTCGGGCCAGGGGCACGAGCAGCTGACCATGGCCGCCACGGGCCGCGACGTCTCGGTCCGGTTCGACGACAACCTGCACGACCTGTCGCTGCAGGGGCCGCTGGCCGTCGACTATCTGGAAAAGCACATCCCTGGCGTCCGGCAGCTGGCCTATTTCAGCCACATGCCCGCCAGCCTGTTCGGCAAGCCGATCACCCTGAGCCGCACCGGCTATACCGGCGAGCGCGGGTATGAGATCTTCTGCCGCGGGCAGGATGCCGTGGAGATCTGGGATCGTATCCTCGAGGAAGGCGCAAGCATGGGGATCATCCCCTGCCGCTTCACCACGCTGGACATGTTGCGGACTGAAAGCTACCTGCTGTTCTTCCCGTTCGACAACTCCGAGATGTATCCGTTCGAGAACGAAGGCCCCGGCGACACGCTGTGGGAGTTGGGCCTCGATTTCACCGTCAGCCCCGGCAAGACCGGTTTCCGCGGCGCGGAAGAGCATTACCGGCTGAAGGGCAAGGAACGCTTCAAGATCTCGGGAATGATGCTGGAGGGCAAGAACGTTCCCGGCAATGGCGCGCCGGTGTTCAAGGATGGAAAGCAGGTCGGCGTGGTGACGCAGGCGATGTATTCGCCGCTGAACGACTGGACGGTGGCCATCGCCCGCCTGCCGGTGGCGGACGCCAACAACGGGACCGAGCTTGAGGTCCGCTGCGGCACGCATGGCCCGATCAAGGGCAAGTCGGCCTCGCTGCCCTTCTACGATGTGGACAAGAAGCGCCGCACCGCCAAGTGACCGAAACATGGGGCCTGCCGTTCGCGGCGGGCCCCTTTGCCAGGGACTGGACGCCGTGAAGATCGAATTGACCCCCGTAGCCCCCTCGATGCGAAGCCGGCCGGTCTATGCGCCGCTGGAAGCTCGGCCGGGCAAGTTGCATGTGATCGTTGCCGATTGTGCCGGCGCAGAAGCCGTGACCGAGATGGTGGACAAGGCGAACGATCGTTCGGCCTTCCTCTCCGCAGCGCATGTGATGTATTGCCCCGGCCCGACCGGTACCGACCTTTCCGCGAAGCTGGAGGCGTTGGGTGCGGCGCAGTTCTTCCGTGCGCCGACCATTCCGGCGCTGCTGCCGCGACTGGTGCGGGTCCTTTCGGATGCCCGTATGGGAACGCAGTTCTACCTTGCCGGGACCGAAAGCCTGATCGGCCAGGCCGAACGCGAGATCATGGCGACCGGCTTCCCCTTCGCCTCGATCCAGAAGGAGCACCGGGGCTCGACCTTGCGGCGGGTGCAATGTGTGCACTGCAAGGGGATTACCGAGAACGTAGCCACCGACCCGTTCAAATGCAGCCATTGCGGGCTAAGTCTCTTTGTCCGCGATCATTATTCCCGGCGCATCGCCGCCTTCCAGGGCGTCAACATCGACGCCGAGGACCCCGGCGAGGTGCCGGACAGCGTGGTGAGGTTCAAATGAGCGGGGGTGCGAAACTGCTGGTCCGCGTGGACGAGGTCGTCGAGGTCAACGAACTGATCAAGCGCTTCCGGTTCGTGTCGCGCGACGGTTCGGAACTGCCGGCCTTCTCCGGCGGGGCGCATACCGTGGTCGAGATGGACGATCATGGCACGCGGAGGCTGAACCCTTATTCGCTTATGTCCGACCCCGAGGACCGCTCGGGTTATGAGATCAGCGTCCGCCGCGATGATGCGGGCCGGGGCGGGTCGCTGTTCATGCACCGCCATGTCGTGCCCGGGATGGAGATGGTGCTGTCGCACCCGGTCAATCTCTTCCCGTTGGACAACCGGGCGAAGAAGCATCTGATGATCGCGGGTGGGATCGGGATCACGCCGTTCCTCGCGCAGATTGCCCAGCTTTCGCATTTCGGCGGTCGGTTCGAACTGCACTATTCCGCCCGATCCAAGCCGCTGGGGGCCTATATGGACCGGCTGACCTCGGCGCATCCGGATCGGGTGCACTGCTACTTTGATGACCAGAAGCAGATGATCCAGCTGCAGAAGGTGCTGGAAAATCAGCCGATTGGCACCCATCTTTATGTCTGCGGGCCTAAGGGGATGATCGCCTGGGTCCTGTCGACCGCCGAAGCGATGGGCTGGCCGAAGCAGGCGCTGCACCACGAGGAATTCCTGGCTCCCGGCACCGGCCTGCCGTTCGTGGTGGAACTGGCGGCCAGCGGCAAGACGATCACCGTCGGCCCCACGCAAAGCCTGCTGGAAGCGATGGAAGCCGCAGGCGTCGATGCCCCCTATCTCTGCCGGGGCGGGGCCTGCGGACAATGCGAAACGGCCGTTCACAAATGCGACGGTACCATCCTGCACCGTGACCACTGGCTGACGCCGGAAGAGCAGGCTTCAAACCAGAAGATCATGCCCTGCGTCAGCCGCTTCGAGGGCAAGACCCTCGTCATCGACCGATAGGAGACGACGATGAGCCTCGATTTCAAGTTTGCGCCCGATGATTTCGGTGGGTTCTTCCGGGACGAGACCTTCCGGGGGGACTTCACCTACACGAACAGCAACCCGCGCCGGTTCCCGTTCCCGTTCGACCGCGACGACTACATGTATTCGGTCAATATGGAGCCGCACGTGCCGGGTCGCAAAGGCACGGCCTTCGAACATCTGCTGGACGTGGACGAACACTACGTGGCCGAGATGATCGACCGCGCCAAGGTCCTCGCCGAGGACCCGCTGCGTTGCCAGTCGCTCCCGCATATGACACTGGCCGGCTGGGACGTGCTGGAACTGATCATGGAGGCGAAGGCGCGGGACTATCCGCAATGGTTCAGCCTGACCAAGGACGGCAACCGCTGGCACTGGGTGAACCGGCCGCTGGGAATTGAACAGTCGTTCACGTTCCTTGATGAATCGACGCTCCCCTATCCGCCCTTCGAATACATCATGCGTCAGACCCAAGGCGACTGGACGCTCCAGGATGAACGCGACGGGACGCTGTGGATGGATGCAGGCATCGCCACCAGCCAGGCGGACTGGTCGGTGGACTTCGACGTGGGCATGAACTTCCACGAATGGCACGCGCCCGTACCGCTCGCCCATGAGAAAGGCGTCTTCGACCGCGCGCTGAAGTTCCTGCTGAAGCTCCAGCACGGCGCGCCGGTGCGGCGGTTCAACTGGACGATGACGGTGAACCCGCTTCTGGACACCGCGCCCGAGACCTATCCCAAATGGGGGCCGATGAAGACGACCCTCACGCCCGAGAACCTGGGCCAGAAGCAGCATCTGCGGGTGGAACTGCAATCGCTCTACCGCCTGCCCCGGTCGAACGCGATCGCCTTCGACATCCGTTGCTACCTGTGCAGCTTCGACCAGATCGTCACGGTCCCGAAATGGGCCCGCCGCCTGCATCGGGTGATCCGTGACCTTCCGGATGAACTGGCGACCTACAAGGGCTTCATCCGCAACCGTCCGGCCATGGTAGAATGGCTGTCGAAATACGACGACGGGGCGCCGACCTCGGCGGGGTGGTGGCCAGATGACTGAGACCCGCGCGCCTGATCCGCTGCGGCTGGGGTTTCTGCTGTTTCCCGGCTTCCCGATGGCGTGCCTGACCTCGGCGATTGAGCCTCTGCGTGCGGCCAACGAAATCACTGGCCGACGTGAGTTCGACTGGACGCTGGTGGCGGAAAGCCCGGCTCCGGTTCGGTCCTCGGCCGAGATCGGCTTCGACCCGGACGCGACGCTGCAGACGGTCGAGGGGCTGGACCATCTGTATCTGCTCTCGCCCCCGACGGCCGAGTTTGCCGACCCGCGCCGCAGCCCCGCCAGGCTGCGCTGGCTTGACCGGACCGGGATGACGCTGGGCGCGTTCTCGGGCGGGATCTTCCCCTTGGCCCGGTCGGGGCTGATGCAGGGGCGGCCGTGCTCGGTCCACTGGTGCTATGAGGCGGCGTTCAAGGCGGATTTCCCCGAGGTCGAGGCGCGTGAGGTCACGATCCTGCGCGAGGGGCGGCGGATCACCGCAAGCGGGGCAGGGGCGGTCTTCGACCTGATGCTGCGGCTCATCGAAGAGCGGCTGGGCCGCGACTGCATGACCGAGGTTGCCTGCTGGTTCCAGCACCCCTTTGTCCGCGATGCCGACGCCAGCCAGAAGGTCCCCGTGGCGCGCGCCGGGGGGACGACGGACAACCTTCCGGCCCCGATCCGCGAGGCGATCCGGCTGTTCGAAACCCATGTCGAGGACCCGCTGCGGATCCCCGATGTCGCGGCGGCCGTCGGCCTGTCGGGGCGGCATTTCGAGCGGACCTTCAAGCGGGAGACCGGGCAGAGCCCGCTGCGCTATTACCACCAGCTGCGGCTGATGAAGGCGCGCCAGCGGGTGCTCTATTCGAACGACTCGTTGCGCGAGATTGCGGCCTCGGTCGGCTACATGAGCTCCAGCCCGATGATCCGGCATTATACCGAGCTGTTCGGCGTGTCGCCCCGGGATGAACGGCGGTTGACCCAGTCGATGCGCCGGGCCGCGCCGCCCCGGGTGGAAGCGGCAGAATGAGCCATCAGGTAGGGTGGGCGATATCGCCCACCCTACTCATTCGCCTGGATTTAGAACGGTTCCAAACTTGACAGTCGAGGGGCGAAGGCGCATATCCGACTAATCCAGTCGGAGACCCGGACATGTTCATCCAGACCGAATCCACCCCGAACCCCGCGACGCTGAAATTCCTGCCCGGCCAGACCGTGCTGGAACTGGGCACCGCCGACTTTCCCAGCGCCGAGGCCGCAGCGAAATCCCCGCTGGCACGGCGCATCTTCGCGGCGGGCGGCGTGACCGGCGTCTTCTTCGGCACCGATTTCGTCACCGTGACCAAGGCCGAGGATGTGGACTGGCAGCATATCAAGCCGCAGATCCTTGGCGCGATCATGGAGCATTTCCAGTCCGGCCAGCCGGTGATCGAGGGTGAGGCTTCGGGCGGCGGTCATGCCGAGCACACTGGCGAGGATGGCGATATCGTCCGCCAGATCAAGGAGTTGCTGGACACCCGCGTCCGCCCTGCCGTGGCGCAGGATGGGGGCGACATCACCTTCCACGGTTTCGACCGTGGCATTGTCTATCTGCACATGCAGGGCGCCTGCGCGGGCTGCCCCTCAAGCACGCTGACGCTGAAGATGGGGATCGAGAACCTGCTGCGGCACTATATCCCCGAAGTGCTGGAAGTTCGCCCCGTGGCCGCCTGAGGTCCGGGGTTGCAGATGCTTCTGCCGATCCTGGCCTTCGACACATCGGCCGCGCATTGCGCGGCCGCTTTGCTATTGCCTGACCGGCTGATCCTGCGTGAGGAGGCGATGGAGAAGGGCCAGGCCGAACGCCTTGTGCCGCTCCTTGAGGAAGTTCTGGCCGAAGGCGGGCTGGCCTGGGCTGACCTGAGGGCCCTTGCGGTGGGGACCGGACCGGGAAATTTCACCGGGGTCAGGATCGCGGTCGCTGCCGCGCGGGGCCTCGCGCTGGGCCTGAAGATCCCGGCGGTCGGCGTCACGCGGCTTGAAGCGCTGGCCCATGGCCTGCCGCGCCCCCTGGTGGTGGTCGAGGATGCGAGGCGCGGGCAGGTCTACGTCCAGCTTTTCACCCCCGAGACTGCAGGACCCGCGCATCTGGCCGACAAGGTGGTGCCGACGACGGCCGCCACTGGCTCGGCCGCGGGGGAGGCGGCCTTGCCCCCGGCGATGCCGTTGGTCGAAGCGATCGCCCGGATCGGCGCAGCCCGCGCCGCGACGCCGCAGCCTCGCCCTGCGCCCTTCTACCTGCGCGGTGCCGATGCCGCCCCTCCGGCCGATCCGCCGCCGGTGATCCTGCCGTGACGCCGCTTGACCTTGCCACGCTGCATGCGCGCTGCTTCTCCATCCCGCGACCCTGGAGCGCCGGGGAGTTTGACGAAATCCTCGCCGACCCCCTTGTCTTCCTGCTGGTCGAGGGCGATGCGGGCTTCCTTCTGGGCCGGGCCGTCGCGGGCGAGGCCGAACTGCTGACCCTCGCTGTCGCGCCCGAGGCCCGGCGGAGGGGGCTTGGCCAGCGTCTTGTGAGCCGCTTCCTTTATCAGGCGCGGCTGCGTGGGGCCGACAGCGCCTTTCTGGAGGTCGCAGCGGACAATGACGCGGCCCAAGCGGTCTATGCCCGGGCGGGGTTCCTGCCGGCGGGGCGGAGGCGCGGTTATTACCGCGATGCCGAGGGCGCCAGTGTCGATGCCCTGGTCCTGCGGCGCGCGCTGGATGCAGCGGCACCGCCCGCCGCTTCCTGACCAGACGGTCAAAATCCCGGCGGCGGGTTCGGAATATCCCTTGACCGTCAAGCGGGAACCGGACCAATTTCAACCAGAGTGCCGGGTGTCGACTCTCTCCCCTCGGGGCGGGCAGGGCCGGGCACGACGGATAACAACATCGACCGGGAGCAACCGATGACCTTCACGAAATCCCTGCTGGGCGCCTCTGCCATCGCCCTGACCGCCGGGGCCGCCTTCGCGGACCCCGCGATCATCTTCGATCTCGGCGGCAAGTTCGACAAGTCGTTCAACGAGGCCGCCTTCAACGGCGCGACTCGCTGGGCCGAGGAAACCGGCGGCACCTTCAAGGAGCTTGAGATGCAGTCCGAGGCTCAGCGCGAGCAGGCGCTGCGTCGGCTTGCGGAGTCGGGTGCGAACCCGGTGGTGATGACCGGCTTTGCCTTCGGCGACGTGCTGAATTCGGTTGCGCCGGACTTTCCGGACACCAAGTTTGCCATCATCGACATGGTCGTGGATCAGCCCAACGTGAAGTCGGTCGTCTTCAATGAACATGAAGGCTCCTACCTCGTCGGGATGATGGCCGCGCTGGCCTCGAAGTCCGGGACGGTGGGCTTCATCGGCGGCATGGATATTCCGCTGATCCGCAAGTTCGGTTGCGGCTATGCCCAGGGCGTCAAGGCAGTGAACCCGGATGCGACCGTGGTCCTGAACATGACTGGCACGACCCCGGCCGCCTGGAACGACCCGGTGAAGGGCGCCGAACTGGCCAAGGGCCAGAAGGCGCAAGGCGCGGACGTGATCTATGCCGCAGCGGGCGGTACCGGCGTGGGCGTGCTGCAGGCCGCGGCGGATGAGGGTATCCTCTCGATCGGCGTCGACTCGAACCAGAACCACCTGCACCCCGGCTCTGTCCTGACCTCGATGCTGAAGCGCGTGGACAACGCGGTCTACGAGGCCTTCAAGGAAGGCACCGACCTGCAGCCCGGGATCAACGTCATGGGCCTGGCCAATGATGGCGTTGGCTATGCGATGGACGAGAACAACGCCAACCTGGTGAGCGCCGAGATGCAGGCCCAGGTCGACGCTGCGGCCGAAAAGATCAAGGCGGGCGAGATCGTGGTTCACGACTACATGTCCGACAACACCTGCCCGGCCGCCACGTTCTAAGACCGGGCAACAGCCATTCGTGCCGCGCCGGACCTCTGGCGCGGCACTTTTGCAAGGCAGAACAGCCGCAGTTGCCTGCGGCGGCCACCTTGGGAAAACGGGGTGGCACTGGGGGTGGTACATGGGTGACGGCGCGCTCGCCATCGAACTGAAAGGCATCTCCAAGGCCTTCGGTTCGGTCCAGGCGAACAAGGACATCAACATCGCGGTGCCGCGCGGCACGATCCACGGGATCATCGGCGAGAATGGGGCGGGCAAGTCCACTCTGATGTCGATCCTGTACGGCTTCTACAAGGCCGATGCCGGGCAGATCTTCATCGGTGGCAAGCTCACCCCGATCCCTGACAGCCAAAGCGCGATCCGAGCCGGGATCGGCATGGTGTTCCAGCACTTCAAGCTGGTACAGAACTTCACCGTGCTGGAGAACGTGATCCTCGGTGCCGAAGAGGGGCAGCTTCTGAACCACTCGCTGTCGAAGGCGCGCAAGGTGCTGACCGATCTCAGCCGCGAATACGAGCTGGACGTCGATCCCGATGCGCGGATCGAGGATCTCTCGGTCGGCCACCAGCAGCGGGTCGAAATCCTGAAGGCCCTCTATCGTCAGGCCGAGATCCTGATCCTGGATGAGCCGACCGGCGTGCTGACCCCGGCCGAGGCCGACCATCTGTTCCGCATCCTGAAAGGGCTGAAGGAGCAGGGCAAGACGATCATCCTCATTACCCACAAGCTGCGCGAGATCATGGAGGCGACCGACAATGTCAGCGTCATGCGGCGCGGCACCATGGTCGCCACGGTCAGGACTGCCGAGACCAGCCCCGAACAGCTGGCCGAGCTGATGGTCGGCCGCAAGGTCCTGCTCGAGGTCGAAAAGAGACCTGCGACGCCCGGCGACGTGATCCTGAAGGTCGAGGATCTGCGCGTCAGCGACGAGCACAAGGTCGAACGGCTGAAAGGCGTCAGCTTCGAGATCCGCGCCGGCGAGATCCTCGGCATCGCCGGGGTGGCCGGGAACGGCCAGTCGGAACTGCTTGCCGCGCTTGGTGGGATGATGCGGGCCACCGGCAAGGTCACCCTGAAGGGGCAGGACCTGCCGCTTGTGGGCAAGGGCTCCGACGGCCAAAGCCGCCGCCGCGCGGGGATCGCCCATGTCCCCGAGGACCGCCATCAATACGGGTTGATCCTGGATTTCGCCGCCTGGGAAAACGTGGCCTTCGGCTACTTCAACGAGCCGGAATACCAGAAGAACGCGCTGTTTATGGACAACGAGGCGCTGCGCGCCGACACCGCCCGCAAGATGGAGAAGTATGACGTCCGCCCGCCGATCCCCGGTCTGGCGGCGAAAAGCTTCTCGGGCGGGAACCAGCAGAAGATCGTGGTGGCACGCGAGATGGAGCAGAACCCCGACCTCCTGCTCGTCGGCCAGCCCACGCGCGGGGTCGACATCGGCGCGATCGAGTTCATCCACAACCAGATCGTTGCCCTGCGCGACGCGGGCAAGGCCGTGCTTCTGGTCAGCGTCGAACTGGACGAGATCATGTCGCTGTCCGACCGCATCGCCGTGATGTTCGACGGCAGGATCATGGGCTTCCGCGACCCCGAGCAGACCGACGAACGCGAATTGGGGCTGCTGATGGCTGGGATGGAAGGCAAGGGGGAGGCCGCCTGATGGACCGTTTGCCGCGTTGGGCCGATGTCGCCCTTGTCCCCCTTGTCTCGCTTCTGATGGCGGCGATCATCTCGGCTCTGGTGCTGCTGTCGATCGGGCAAAGCCCGGTCGAGGCGATCAACGTCATGGTCGATGGTGCGCTCGGCTCGGCCTATGGCTGGGGCTATACGCTTTACTACACCACCAGCTTCATCTTCACCGGTCTTGCGGTGACGATGGCCTTCCATGCGGGTCTCTTCAACATCGGCGGCGAGGGGCAGGCCCAGCTGGGCGGCCTTGGCGTGGCGCTTGTCTGCCTTGCGCTGCCCTGGCCGCACTGGACCGTGGCGTTGGTCGCGGCGACCCTTGGCGCGGCCCTCTTCGGCGCGGCCTGGGCGGCGATCCCGGCCTATCTGCAGGCCAAACGCGGCAGCCATATCGTGATCACGACGATCATGTTCAACTACATCGCCTCGGCGCTGCTGGTCTACCTCCTGGTCGACGTGCTGCGCCCGGCAGGCCAGATGGACCCGGCCTCGGCCCGCTTCCCGGCGGGGGCGAACCTGCCTTCACTGAACGAGATTCCGGGCCTGAACCTGATCTTCACCAAGGGCGTCCCGGCCAATGTCACGCTCTTCATCGCTCTGGCCATGGCGGTGGTGGTCTGGGCGATCCTGTGGCAGACGCGGCTTGGCTACCAGATCCGCGCCTTCGGCAAATCAGAGCCCGCCGCCCGCTATGCCGGCATCAACCCGGTCTTCATCATCATGGTCACCATGCTGATGTCCGGCGCCCTGGCGGGGATGATGAGCATCAACAACGTGATGGGCGAGGCCGAGCGTCTGCTGCAGAATTCGTCCGAGGGGGCGGGCTTCATCGGCATCGCCGTCGCGCTGATGGGCCGGAACCACCCCTTCGGCGTGGTGCTGGCGGCGCTGCTCTTCGGCTTCCTCTACCAGGGCGGGGCAGAGCTTGGCCTCTGGACCTCGATCCCGATCGAGATGCGGATCGTGGTTCAGGGTCTGGTGATCCTGTTCACCGGGGCGCTGGACATGATGGTGCGGATGCTCTTGACGCGGATCTTCGGCCTGTTCCGCAGCCAGAAACTGGGAGCCGCGTGATGGATTACAACACGCTTCTGCAGATCCTCGATTCTACCCTGCGCCTGTCAACGCCGCTTCTTCTGGCCTGCCTTGCCGGGCTTTTCTCGGAACGTTCGGGGATCTTCGACATCGGGCTCGAGGGCAAAATGCTGGCCGCCGCCATGGCTTCGGGCGCGGTGGCCTTCCTGACTGGCTCGGTCTGGCTGGGGCTCTTCGCCGGGATCGGCGCCTCCTTGATCTTCGCGGCGATCCACGGGCTGGCCTCCATCACCTTCCGCGGCAACCAGCTGATCTCGGGCGTGGCGCTGAACTTCCTTGCCTCCGGGATCACCGTGCTGATCGCCCAGGCCCTGTTCCGCCAGGGCGGTCGCACGCCGCCGCTCACGGGGGATGCGCGGTTCCATCCGGTGACCCTTCCGCTGGCCGAGACGCTGCGTGATGTGCCGATCCTCGGCCCGCTCTATTACGAGGTCATCTCGGGCCATTCGCTCTTGGTCTATACCGCGCTTCTGGCGGTGCCCCTGTCCTGGTGGGTGCTCAACCGCACCCGCTTCGGCCTGCGCCTTCGCGCCGTGGGCGAGAACCCGGCCGCGGTGGACACGGCCGGGGTCTCGGTCGTGGGCCTTCGCTTTGCCGCGGTGGCAATCACCGGGGTCCTCTGCGGGCTGGCCGGGGCCTATATGGCGACGGCGCTGCAGGCGGGCTTCGGCAAGGACATGACGGCAGGCCGCGGCTATATCGCACTCGCCGCGCTCATCTTCGCCAAATGGCGCCCCGTCGCGGCGCTCTGGGCCTGCCTCCTGTTCGGCTTCTTCCAGGCCCTGGCGCTTCGCCCCGACGTGGTGCAGGCGGTGGTCCAGGTGAAGGTCCCCGTCCCCTTCCTCGATGCGCTGCCCTACGTCCTGACCGTCATCGTGCTGGCCGGCTTCATCGGCAAGGCGATCCCGCCCCGCGCAGGGGGCGAGCCTTACGTCAAGGAACGCTGACAATTCGTCTGGAATTGTCCTTCCTTTCTGCCCAAATATCCCACGGGGGGTGCGGGGGGTGTGAAACCCCCCGCTCCACCGCCAGCCAGAGGCGATGCCGGTGACCGATGGCGCGACCCTTGCCAGCCTGATCCGCAGCCGCGCCGGGGATGAGCCCGTCCGCCTCGGCCTGATCCTCGGCTCCGGCCTTGGCTATATCGCGCATCAGGTCGATGGAACGGCGATCCCCTATGCCGACCTGCCCGGCTTTCCGCATGTCGGCGTTTCGGGCCATAATCCGAACCTCCATATCGGCCGGCTGGAGGGCGTCCGCGTCGCCGTCTTCGGCGCGCGTGAGCATTATTACGAATCCGGCAATCCCCGGGCGATGCTCCTGCCCTTGCAGGTCCTGAAAGAGCTTGGCGCGGACGACCTGATCCTGACCAATGCCGCCGGTTCGCTGCGCAGCGACATTCCGCCGGGCAATGTGATGCTCCTGTCGGACCACATCAACTATTCCGGCCTGAACCCGCTGATCGGCGAAAAGACGGATGCCCGCTTCGTGCCGATGACCGACGCCCATGACCCCAGCCTCCGCGCCGCGCTCCGGGCCGCGGCTCAGGCGCAGGGTGTCGATCTTCCCGAGGGCGTCTACTGCTGGTACTCCGGCCCCTCCTTCGAGACCCCGGCCGAGATCCGGATGCTCAAGCTCCTCGGCGGCGATGCGGTCGGCATGTCCACCGTGCCCGAGGTCATCCTCGCCCGCTTCCTGGGTCTCAAGGTGGCGGCGATCTCCACCATCACCAACATGGCCGCCGGGATGAGCGACGAGAAGATCAGCCACGAGCATACCAAGGCCATGGCCCCGCTCGGTGCGGCAAAACTGGAACGTATCCTCCGGGAATTCCTGCGTAACCGCCGATGAGGGAAAACCGGGTTTGACAATGCGGTCAAAGGTGCGCAACCCTTTGATCCATCCACCGCTTTCCCCCCGAACGGGCCCGTGCCCATGCAGCTTTACCTCCCGATCGCCGAGGTCTCGGTCAACGCCTTCCTCATTCTGGGGTTGGGCGGAATCGTGGGATTCCTGTCCGGCATGTTCGGCGTGGGTGGCGGCTTCCTGATCACGCCACTCCTGTTCTTCATCGGGGTCCCGCCTGCCGTTGCGGTGGCGACTGGCGCGAACCAGGTCGTGGCCTCCTCGGTCTCGGGCGTGCTGGCGCAGCTCAGGCGCAAGGGCGTCGACTTCACCATGGGCTGGGTGCTCCTGGTGGGCGGCATCGTCGGCTCCGGCATCGGGGTCTGGGTCTTTCGCCTGATGACGCGGGCTGGGCAGGTCGATCTCTTCGTCCAGCTTTCCTATGTCATCTTCCTGGGCCTGATCGGCGCGATGATGTTCCAGGAAAGCCTCCGCAGCCTGTTGCGCGCGCGCAAGCCCGGAGCGCCGGTCCGGCGGGCGAATGTGCAGTCCTCGTTGCAACGCCTGCACTTCAAGATGAAGTTCCGCGCGAGCGGCCTTTACATCAGCGTGATACCACCCCTGCTGATTGGCGCGGCGGTGGGCTTCCTGGCCGCGATCATGGGCGTGGGCGGCGGCTTCATCATGGTCCCTGCGATGATCTACCTCCTGGGGATGCCGACCAAGGTGGTGATCGGCACGTCGCTCTTTCAGATCATCTTCGTCACCGCCTTCACCACGGTCATGCATGCCGTGACCAGCCAGACCGTCGACATGCTGCTGGCGCTCGTCCTGATCCTTGGCGGGGTTGTCGGCGCGCAGATCGGTGCGCGGGTGGGGGTGAAGCTGAAGGCCGAACAACTGCGCATACTGTTGTCGCTCCTGGTCCTGGCCGTGTCGATCCGCATCGCCGTCGACCTGCTGGTCAAACCGTCCGAGCTCTACTCGGTCGCGGGGGCACTGCCATGATCCGGCTGGTGCTTCTCCTTCTGGTCCTGGCGGTTCCGGCGGCGGCGCAAGAACAGATCGTGGCGGGGCTGAGCCAGAACCGCGTCTCGATCACCGCCGATTTCGAAGGGTCCGAGATCCTGATCTATGGCGCGGTAAAGCGGGACACGCCGCCCCCGGCAGGGCAGGGGCCGCTGGAGGTGATCGTGACGGTGCAGGGGCCCTCCAGCCCCGTCACCGTCCGGCGCAAGGATCGGGTGGCCGGGATCTGGCTGAACAATGCGCAGGTCCGGGTCGACAGCGCGCCCAGCTTCTATGCCGTGGCCACGACGGGGCCACTGACCCACATCCTCTCGGATACGGAAAACCTCCGCCACGGCATCACGATCGAACGTGTGATCCGTGCCGTGGGGATCACCGACGAGGCCGATCAGGCGGGCGACTTTCTTGTCGGCCTGCAGCGGGTCCGGACCCAGGAGGGGCGCTATCGGGTCCTGCAGGGCAAGGTCGAACTGACCGAAGAGACGCTGTTCCGCACCGATATCGAATTGCCCGCGAACCTGACCGAGGGGGAATACAAGGTCCGCCTGTTCCTGTTGCGCGACAAGCGCGTGATCGCGCATCAGGAAAGGGTGATCGGCGTGCGCAAGGAAGGTCTGGAACGCTGGATCTTCAACCTGGCGCAGGAAGAGCCGCTGCTTTACGGGCTCTTGTCGCTGGTGCTGGCGGCGGTGTCGGGATGGGGGGCCTCGGCCGCGTTCCGCTTGGTCCGGGCCTGATCGCCCCGCCTCCGGGCGGCCCGTCAGCTCTTCTTCTTCGCCAGAGCAGCCTCCAGCGCGGCGATCCGCGCCTCAAGTGCCGCATTTTCTTCGCGCGCCTTCTGCGCCATGGCCCGGGCGGCGTCGAATTCCTCCCGCGTCACAAAGTCACGGTCGGCCATCCAGCGGTCCACCATGCTCTTGAAGGCCGTCTCCGCCTCGGTCTTGGCGCCTTGGGCCACGCCCATGGCGTTAGTCATCAACTGGCTCATGTCGTCGAAGAACTTGTTGCGGGTCTGCATGGGAAGCTCCTTTGCGCCTTTGCCCTATATGGCGCTGCCGGCGCGGCGGGGCAAGGCGAATGGCCCGCAGGTTGACTTCGCGCGCCCCGCCCGCGACAAGCGCGACATACGGAGGCCCGCATGATCCCCTTTCCCGACCTCTCGCCCACGCTCTTCGAGATCGAGCTCTTCGGCTTCACCCTCGCCCTGCGCTGGTACGCGCTGGCCTATATAGTCGGCATCCTTTTCGGCTGGTGGATCATCCAGCGCGCCGTTCGCATGCTCCGCCTCTGGGCCGATGCGCCCCCTCTGAACGCCGAGCAGGTGGAACGTTTCCTGACCTGGGCCGTCATCGGCATCATCCTGGGCGGCCGCCTCGGCTATGTCATCTTCTATGACCCCGGCACCTATCTCGCCGATCCCCTGCAGATCATCCGGGTCTGGGAGGGCGGGATGGCCTTCCACGGCGGGTTCGCGGGCGTCGTCGTCGCGGGCCTGTGGTTCTGCAAGCGTGAGCGTATCCCGATGCTCTCGATGGGCGACCTCCTCGCCCTGGCCGTGCCCGTGGGCCTCATGCTCGGCCGCCTGGCCAACTTCATCAACGCCGAGCTCTGGGGCCGCCCGACCACGCTGCCCTGGGGCGTGATCTTCCCCGGCGAGGCCGCCCAGGCCTGTGAGGGTGTCATCGGCCTCTGCGCCCGGCATCCCAGCCAGCTCTACCAGGCCGCGTTGGAGGGGCTGCTCCTCGCCCTCGTCCTCACCTGGCTCGCCTTCCGCCGCGGCTGGCTGAAGCAGCCGGGGGCCATCATGGGCCTGTTCCTCACCGGCTACGGGCTCGCCCGCTTTCTGGTGGAGTTTGTCCGCCAGCCCGATGCCCAGTTCGTCTCGCCCGGCAATCCGGTCGGCTGGGCCGTGCAGTTCGGCGGCATGGGCCTGACCATGGGCCAGATCCTCTCGCTGCCGATGATCGTTGCGGGTCTGTGGTTCCTGACCCGCGCCCGGGCGCGATGACCCCACTCGCCCGCCTTCTGGCCAAGCGCATCCGCGAGACCGGCCCGATCACCGTGGCCGATTACATGGCCGAATGCCTGCTGCACCCCGTCCACGGCTACTACACCACGCGTGAGCCCTTCGGCACCCAGGGCGACTTCACCACCGCCCCCGAGATTAGCCAGATGTTCGGTGAGCTTCTGGGACTCGCGCTTGCGCAGGCCTGGCTCGACCAGGGCCAGCCTGCGCCCTTCACTCTGGCCGAACTTGGTCCCGGTCGCGGGACGCTGATGGCCGATGCCATGCGTGCCACCCGCGCCGTGCCTGGCTTCCATGCGGCGGCCCGGATTGTCCTTGTCGAAGCCTCCCCCCGCTTGCGCGCGATCCAGGCGCGGACGCTGGCGCCCCATGTGCCGCGCTGGCTCGACCGGGTAGAGGATCTGCCCGACCAGCCCACCTTCCTGATCGCAAATGAATTCCTCGATGCCCTGCCGATCCGGCAATTCCTGCTCTCCCCCGAGGGCTGGCGCGAGCGTCTGGTGGGTCTGCAGGACGAGGCACTGGCCTTCGGCCTCTCGGCGCCGCTGCCGCAGGTCCCCGACACCCCGGCCTTCCGGACCGCCACCCCCGGCGATCTGGTAGAGCATTCAGCCGCCGCCCAATCCGCAGTCGTCGCCGCGCTGCGCCCGATCCTGCGGCACGGCGGCCTTGCGCTTTTCATCGACTACGGCGGCTGGCGGTCGCGCGGCGACACGCTCCAGGCCCTGCGCGCCCATGCCTTCGATCCCCCGCTCGCCCATCCCGGCGAGGCGGATCTGACCGCCCATGTCGACTTCGAACCACTGGCCGCGCTGGCCCCGGCCCATGCCTATGCCACGCAGGGTCAGGTCCTCCTTCGCCTCGGGATCGAGCTTCGCGCCGACCGGCTGGCGCGCGGCCTGACCGGCGCTGCGCTGGAAAACCACCGCGCCGCGCTTGCCCGCTTGACCGATCCGGCAGAAATGGGTTCGTTGTTCAAGATGCTGGTCCTGACCCGGGCCGGTGCCCCCCTGCCGCCCGGATTTGCCTGATGCAGTCGATGCTGGAGATCATCACCGCGGACGCCATCGCCACCCCGCACGGGTTCTTCACCCGCAAGGGCGGGGCCTCGTCCGGCATCTTTGCCGGGCTGAATTGCGGCACGGGCTCATCGGATCAGGCCGAGATCGTGGCAATCAACCGCGCCCGCGTGGCCGAAGCGATGGGGGTCGCCCCCGAGGCGCTGGTCACCGTCCACCAGGTCCATTCCGCGCGGGCGATTCCGGTGTCGGGGCCGCTTTCTGAGCGGCCCGAGGCCGACGCCCTAGTCACTGCGACGCCGGGCGTCCTGTTGGCCGTGCTGACGGCGGATTGTCAGCCGGTCCTGTTTCATGATCCCAAGGCCCAGGTGGTCGGTGCGGCCCATGCCGGATGGCGCGGCGCCGTGGACGGGGTGCTGGAAGCCACGGTCGGGGCGATGGAGGCGCTCGGGGCCCGCCGTGCCGACATCCGCGCCGTCATCGGGCCGACGATCAGCCAGGCTGCCTATGAGGTGGGCCCGGAGTTCTTCGACCGCTTCCGCGACGAAGGCCCTGAAACCACGCGCTTCTTTGCCAATGGCCAAGGGGATCGGCTGCTCTTTGATCTGCCGGGTTACGGCCTTTGGCGGCTGCGCGAGGCGGGGGTCGGCCATGCCGAATGGACCGGGCATTGCACCTACCGCGACGCGGCGCGGTTCTATTCTTTCCGCCGCACGACCCATGCAGGCGAGGCAGATTATGGCCGCCTGATTTCGACAATACGGCTATAATTGGACGCGAACAGGCATGAAAATGCACCGTTTGGTCCCAATCTTTTCCCCATAGCCGCCGCAATCCACCTCCACGGTCACGCTGAACAAGGCGTGCTGTCGGGGAAAAGCATGATCATCGAACTGAAGACCAAGCGGCGCTGGATCGTATCGGTGCTTGCCGCCGTGGCCGAGGCCGAGGCCCGCACTCCGGCGCGGGTTGCTGCCAAACAGCCCTCGGCGCGGCGGATGGCGTCCGGGGAAAAGGGCTTTGCGATGCGGCTGAAGGCGGCGACCCGCCCGCTTCACGGGGCCGCGCGCTAGGCGTTTCTTGCCAGCCGGGCTTCCAGCACGTCGAAGGGCAGGCCGGGTTCGTCCTTGGCGCAGCGGATCACCAGGCTCGTCTTGACGTTGGCAACATGGTCGGCCTTCAGCAGTTCCTCGGTCAGGAAGCTCTGGAAGGTCGACAGGTCGGGCGAGACGCATTTCAGGATGAAGTCGATCTCTCCGTTCAGCATGTGACATTCGCGGACCAGTGGCCAGGCGCGGCAGCGCGCCTCGAAGGCCGATAGGTCGGCCTCGGCCTGGCTGTTCAGCCGGACCATGGCGAAGACCTGAACCTCGAACCCCAGCTCCCGCGCGTCGATGTCAGCGTGGTAGCCGCGGATATACCCTGCTTCCTCCAGCCCGCGGACCCTTCGCAGGCACGGCGGGGCCGAAATGCCGACGCGGCTGGCCAGCTCGACATTGGTCATGCGCCCGTCAGCCTGGAGCTCGGCCAGGATCTGACGGTCGATGGGGTCAAGCTTGTGTCCGGCCATGGGCGCCTCCGTTCGGATGCCCTACTTAAGCAGGGTGGGCCAGTTGCGCAATAATGTTTCAACAATGCGCAAGAAAACATTCGCTTCGCACTGTATCGCTGCCGGCAAAGCCGCCATGCAGGGGCTTTCCGCCCCCTGCGGGGCTGGCTATATCGGGGTCCAGGTTTTCCGGGGGCAAGCATGGGCGAGACGCGTCACACCAAGGTTCTGATCATCGGCTCCGGCCCCGCGGGCTATACGGCCGCGGTCTATTCTGCCCGGGCGATGCTGGAGCCGATCCTGATCCAGGGCCTGCAGCCCGGCGGGCAGCTGACCATTACGACCGAGGTCGAGAACTGGCCGGGCGACCACTCCGTCCAGGGGCCCGACCTGATGGTGCGGATGGAGGAACATGCCAGGGCGATGGGGGCCGAAGTGATCTCGGACTACATCACCAGCCTGGACCTGTCGCAGCGGCCCTTCGTGGCGGCGGCGGACAGCGGGACGACCTACACGGCCGACGCGGTGATCCTGGCGACGGGGGCGCAGGCGAAGTGGCTGGGGCTGCCCAGCGAGGAGAAGTTCAAGGGCTTCGGGGTCTCGGCCTGCGCGACCTGTGACGGGTTCTTCTACCGGGGCAAGGAAGTGGTGGTGATCGGGGGCGGGAATACGGCCGTCGAGGAGGCGCTGTTCCTGACCAACTTCGCCTCGAAGGTGACGGTGATCCACCGCCGCGACAGTTTCCGGGCCGAGAAGATCATGCAGGACCGGCTGTTCAAGAACCCGAAGGTCGAGGTGGTCTGGGATACGGCGGTGACCGAGATCCTGGGGACCGAGGCCCCTCTGGGGGTGACGGGGGTGCGGGTCCAGAACCTGAAGACCGGGGTGGAGGGGGTGATCCCCTGCGACGGGTTCTTCGTGGCGATCGGGCATGCCCCGGCCTCGGAACTGGTGAAGGACCAGCTGCCGCTGCATTCGGGGGGCTATGTGGTGGTCGAACCCGGCAGCACCCGGACGGCGATTCCGGGGGTCTTCGCGGCGGGGGACCTGACGGACCACATCTACCGGCAGGCGGTGACGAGCGCCGGAATGGGCTGCATGGCGGCGCTGGATGCGGAGAAATTCCTGGCCGGGCACTGATCTGTCCACGGTGGACAAGCGCGAGATTCCCTGAAAAATCAGGGTCTTGCGTGTGGGCGTTCAGGATTTCTTAACGGTTGCTCCTCGTGCGAATTCGCGGGGCGTGGCGCTTGTCCCCCGAGGTCGGCATCTCCTCGCCACGCGAGCGAGGAGTGACGAAGTCATCGACGGGCGATTAGCGCAGGCGCTGCCCGTCCTCGTCGAAGAACATCGCGTCGCGGGGGTCGTAGCTGACCCCCACCCGCGCGCCGGGCTCAAGGTTCACCTGGTCGTGGCGTTCGACGATCAGTTTCTCGCCCGAGGGCGCGGTGAGGTGGACATAGGAGACCCCGCCCAGGGCCTCGGTCAGCTCGACCCGGTGCGTATCGCCGGGGCCGATCTTCAGGTGCTGCGGGCGCAGGCCCACCGTCACTTCGGCGCCCGAGGCCGGCAGGGCGACCGCGGTCGCCACCGACCCGGCCAGACCCTTCGCCGCCACGGCCCCGGCCCCGGCCACGCCTGCCACGAAATTCATCGAGGGTGAGCCGATGAACCCGGCCACGAAACGGTTGTCCGGGTCGTTGTACAGGTCGAGCGGCCGTCCCACCTGCTCTACCCGGCCCGAGCGCAGCACGACGATCTTGTCGGCCAGCGTCATCGCTTCGACCTGGTCATGGGTGACATAGATCATCGTGGCGCCGATCTCGCGGTGCAGCCGCGCGATCTCTACCCGCATTTCCACCCGCAGCTCGGCATCGAGGTTCGAGAGCGGCTCGTCGAACAGAAAGACCTCCGGCCCCCGGACGATGGCGCGGCCGATGGCGACGCGCTGGCGCTGGCCGCCCGAGAGGGCCTTGGGCTTGCGTTCCAGCAGGGGCTCGAGCTTGAGGATGCGCGCGGCCTCGGCCACCTTGCGCTCGACCTCGGCCTTGGGGTGTCCGGTCATCTTCAGGCCGAAGCCCATGTTTTCCGCGACCGTCATGTGCGGATAAAGAGCATAGGTCTGGAACACCATCGCCACGCCCCGCTCGGACGGGTCGGTATGGGTGACATCCCGCGCGCCGATGCGGATCGTGCCGGCACTCGTCGCCTCCAGCCCCGCGATCATCCGCAGAAGCGTGGACTTGCCGCAGCCCGAAGGCCCGACGAAAACGCAGAACTCGCCGTCCTCGATCCTGAGGTCGACCCCGTGGATCACCTGCACGTCGCCATAGCGTTTGACGACCTTTTCCAGCGTCACTCCCGTCATGCGTTCCTCCCCTGAACCTGTTCCGGAAAGCGCCAGCTTTCCGCTTCGGCGGCGATCTTCGCCGCGATGTCTTTGATCATCGGCGCCTGCGCCCCGAGTGCGTCCAGCGTCGTCCGCGCGGTGGTCGAAGTGACCGAGAGCGCGCCCATCACCCGGCCCGAGCGGCTGAGGATCGGCACGGCGCAGCAGATGATTCCCGATTCATGCTCTTCGCGGTCGAAGGCATGGCCGCGGGCGCGAATCGCCTGAAGCTCGGCGATCAGTTTCGCGGGCGTGTCGAGCGTGTGCTCGGTGTGGCGGTAGAAGGACTGCCGGGCAATCGCGGCCTCCAGCGCCTCGGGCGGGGCCCAGGCGAGCATCGCCTTGCCGACGCCGGTGCAATAGGCAGGGCCCACCTTGCCAGCCTGGGCGAACATCTCCACCGGCTTGGCGGCGTTGCGCTTGTCGACGTAAAGCACCTGGCCCTGATCCATCTGCGCCAGATGGATCGTCTCGCCGGTTTTTGCCGCAAGTTCATCAAGATGGGGCCGGGCGATCGGGGCAAGCGAGGACTGCGCCCAGGCGGCATGGGCCAGCCGGACAAGCCGGACACCCAAGGCGTAGGTGCCCGTATCGGGGTCCAGCGTCAGCATTCCCTGATGCGTCAGCGTCTGCAAGAGCCGGTAAAGCGTGGCCTTGGGATAGGCCGATTGCACCAGAAGATCGGAGAAGCGCACGGGGCGACCATGGCTGGCCACCATGTCCAGCACATCCAGCGCCTTGCCCACTGTCCCGTCTGCGTGGCCCTCGGCCGCCATGGTTCCCTCCCGGAACGTCGTTGTTGACAGGGATAACGATAGCCGACATAGTTTTCAATATTCAAGACTAAGTTTCAAATAGTGAAACCGACGGGAGGAAACCATGGTTCACAAAATGACGGGCGCGCTGGCGCTCGGGGCGGCGCTGATGCTGTCCACTTCGGCCTTCGCGCAGGACAAGCGCGTCGTCACCTGGAACGCGGACTACGACCCGATCCCGCTGGCGGCGGCCGAGGCGCTGATCGCCGATTTCGAAGCCGCGAACCCCGAGATCGACATCCAGCTGACGAATTTCGACCATGAGGGCTACAAGAACGCGATCCGCAACTTCCTGACCGCGAACCCGCCGGATCTGGCGAACTGGTATGCGGCGAACCGGATGCGGCCCTTCGTGGAGGCGGGGCTGTTTGCGGATATCTCGGACGTCTGGGCCGATAACGGGCTGATGGAGGCGCTGGCCTCGTCGGTGCCGTCGTCGACGATCGACGGCAAGCAGTATGCGATCCCCTACACCTATTATCAGTGGGGCATCTACTATAACCGCGACGCCTATGCGGCGGCGGGGGTCGAGGCTCCGGGGCCCGAGGGCGTGAGCTGGGACCAGTTCCTGGCCAATTGCGAGAAGTTCGCGGCGGCGGGGATCGACTGCGTCACCACCGGGTCCAGCGCGCTGTGGCCGGTGGCGGGGATCTTCGACTATGTCTCGCTGCGGACCAACGGCTATGAGTTCCACAGCGATCTGGCGGCCGGGAAGGTCAGCTGGACCTCGCCGGAAGCGCGGGCGGTGTTCGAGAACCTGGGCAAGTTGCAGCCCTTCGTGACGCGGAACCATGCCGCGATCGACTGGCAGGATGCGGCGGCGCTCTTCGTGCAGGGCAAGGCGGCGAACTATGTGATGGGCAACTTTGCCGTCGGCGTCTTCAAGGAAGGCGGGATGACGAACGACAACCTGGGCTTCATGGTGTTCCCCGAGATCACCGCGGGCATCGCCCGGGCCGAGGAAGCGCCGACCGACACGATCCACCTGACCTCGGGCGCGAAGAACCCCGAGGATGCCAAGACGTTCCTGGCCTACATGGCCTCGGCCGAGGCGCAGTCCAAGTGGAACGCGGCGGTGGGGCAGCTGCCGACCAACAAGAACGCAACGGTCGATCCGGCCGACCCGTTCCTGACCGCGGGCTTCGAGGCGCTGTCCACCGCGACGGGCGGCATCGCGCAGTTCTGGGACCGCGACGCGGATGCGGAATATGCCAAGGCCGGGATGGAAGGCTTCCAGCAGTTCCTGGTCCAGCCCGAGCAGCTTGAGGCGATCCTCGGGCGGCTGGAGCAGACCCGCCTGCGCATCTATCCGCAGTGATCTGAGGATCCGGGCGCCCCTGTCGCGGGGGCGCCCTTTTTCACGGGAGACGGCATGGCGATGGCATCGAAGGCGGGGCGGTGGAACCAGCGGCGGCTTGCGCCCTGGCTGTTCCTGGCGCCGGGGCTGTTCATGTTCGGGGTCTATGTGCTTTGGCCGATCGTGCAGAGCATCAGCCTGTCGTTCTATGACTGGGACGGACTTTACAACCGCGATGGCGAGTTCACCGGGCGTTTCGTGGGCATGGGCAATTATGCCGAGCTGATGCGCGACCCGGCGTTCGAGACCAGCCTGTGGAACAACCTGAAATGGCTGGTCCTGTACATGCTGGCGCTGCCCATCGGCCTTTTCATCGCGATCTTCCTGAACCAGACCGTTACCGGCATCCGGCTTTACAAGTCCTTGTTCTTCTTCCCTTTCGTGATCAGTCAGGTCGTCGTCGGCCTGATGTTCTCGTGGTTCTACGCGCCGAATTTCGGGCTGTTCTACCTGCTGACCGAATCCATCTTCGGCCGGGGCACCGCGATCCTGGCCGACCCGGAGCTTGTCACCTACGGGATCATCGCCGCCGGGCTTTGGCCGCAGATCGCCTATGTGATGATCCTTTACCTGACCGGGCTGAACAACGTCGCCCCCGACCAGATCGAGGCCGCGCGGCTGGATGGGGCCAAGGGCTGGCGGATGCTGTGGTATGTCGTGCTGCCGCAACTGCGCCCGGCGACCTTCATCGCTGTCATCGTCACCGTGATCGGCGCGCTGCGGAGCTTTGACCTGGTGTCGATCATGACCAATGGCGGGCCGTTCGGGTCGTCCCGCGTGCTGTCCTATTACATGTTCGAGATGGCGCTGGGCGAATACGGCTTCCGCATGGGCTATGGCGCGGCGATTGCCGTCGTGCTGTTCCTGATCATGATGGTCTTCATCTCGGGCTTCATCTGGAAGATGTGGCGCGACGAAAGGGAGCGTTGAGATGTTTCCCCGTCCCATCCAGCAATTCAGCGCCCCCGCGCAGTGGCTTTACACCATCGCCCTGCCCATCGCGCTGGTGATCTGGCTGTTCCCGCTGCTGGGCGTGGCCCTGACCTCGCTGCGGCCCGCGTCCGACCTTGCGCAAGGCAATTACTTCGGGATGCCCTCGGGCATCGCCTGGGAGAATTATGTCTTCATCTTCACCCAGACCCCGATCGGCAAGTACATGGTCAACTCGCTTTGGGTGACGATCCCGACAGTGATCGGCGCTGTGAGCCTGAGCCTGATGACCGGCTTTGCGCTGGCGGTTTACGGGTTCCGCGCGAACATCCTGGTGTTCTTCATGTTCGTGGCCGGGAACTTCGTCCCGTTCCAGATCCTGATGGTCCCGGTCCGCGACATGACGCTGCAACTGGGCATGTACAACACCTGGTATGGCCTGGCGCTGTTCCACATCGCGTTTCAAACCGGGTTCTGCACGCTGTTCATGCGCAACTTCATCAAGGCGCTGCCCTATGAGCTGATCGAGGCCGCAAGGGTCGAGGGCGTCACCGAATGGCGCATCTTCTGGTATATCGTCCTGCCGCTGATGCGACCCGCCATCGCGGCCCTGTCGGTGCTGGTCTTCACCTTCATCTGGAACGACTTCTTCTGGGCCACGGTGCTGACGCAGGGCGTGGACAGCCAGCCGATCACCGCGGGGCTGTCATCGCTCAATGGCCAGTGGATCGCCCAGTGGCACCTCGTCTCGGCCGGGTCCATCCTCGCCGCCCTTCCGCCCGTCGCCATGTTCTTCCTGATGCAGAAGCATTTCATCGCGGGCCTTACCCTTGGAGCCGTAAAATGACCAAGATTGCCTTCATCGGGGCCGGTTCGACCGTCTTCATGAAGAACCTGATCGGCGATGCACTGTCGATGCCGGCGCTGGCCGGGGCGAAGATCAGCCTGATGGACATCGACCGCAAACGGCTGGAGGAATCCGAGCTGGTGGCGCGGAAGATGGTCGCCAGCCTTGGGGTTCCAGCGACGGTCGAGACGCATATGGACCAGCGCCGGGCCATCGAAGGGGCGGATTTCGTGATCGTCGCCTTCCAGATCGGCGGCTACAAGCCCTGCACCGTGACGGATTTCGAGGTGCCGAAGCGGCTTGGCCTGCGCCAGACCATCGCCGACACGCTGGGCATCGGGGGCATCATGCGCGGCCTGCGGACCGTGCCGCATCTGTGGAAGCTGGCCGAGGACATGCGCGCGGTCTGCCCGGATGCGATCATGCTGCAATATGTCAACCCGATGGCGATCAACACCTGGGCGCTGGGGGCGCGTTACCCGGATATCCGGCAGGTGGGTCTGTGCCACTCGGTGCAGGGCACGGCCGAGGAGCTGGCGCGGGATCTGGAGATCCCGGTTTCCGACCTGCGCTATCGGGCGGCGGGCATCAACCACATGGCCTTTTACCTGAACTTCGAGGCGCGGCAGCCGGACGGGAGCTATCGCGACCTTTATCCCGCGCTGCTGGACGGCTATCGCCGGGGAGCGATCCCCAAGCCGTCCAGCTGGAACCCGCGGTGCCCGAACAAGGTGCGGTATGAGGTGATGACCCATCTGGGCTATTTCGTCACCGAATCCAGCGAGCATTTCGCCGAATATGTGCCGTGGTTCATCAAGAGCCACCGGCCCGACCTGATCACCGAGTTTGGCATCCCGCTGGACGAATATCCGGTGCGCTGCGAGGAGCAGATCGCGAAATGGGAGGCGCAGGCCGAGGAATACCGCCGCGCGGACAAGATCGTGGTGAAACCGACGCATGAATATGCGGCGACGATCATGAACTCGGTCGTCACGGGGGCGCCCTCGGTCATCTACGGGAACGTGCCGAACCGGGGCTATATCCCGCAGCTGCCCGCCGGGGCGGCGGTCGAGGTGCCGGTGCTGGTCGATGCGAACGGCTTGCAGCCGACCTGCGTGAACGACATCCCGCCGCAGCTGGTCGCCCTGATGCGGACCAATGTGAACGTGCAGGAACTAACCGTCGCCGCGCTGGTTGAGGAAAACCGCGAGCATGTCTACCACGCGGCGATGCTGGATCCGCATACCGCGGCCGAGCTGGACCTGCGCCAGATCCGCCAGCTGGTGGACGACCTGATCGCCGCGCATGGCGATTGGATGCCCGCCTGGCTGAGATCGCGCAAGGCGGCGTAAGGGGCAGAGGATGGCTGTGACATTCGACGATCTGAAGGGCCGGTCGGTGTTCATCACCGGCGGCGGCTCGGGCATCGGGGCCGCGCTGACCGAAGCCTTCCTGCGCCAGGGGGCCAAGGTGGCCTTCTGTCAAAGGTCGGATGCGACGGCCTTCTGCGATGCGATGGAGGCGGCGACGGGGAACCGGCCGCTGTTCCTGACCTGCGACATCTCGGTCGTGGACCAGTTGCAGCAGACGCTGGCGGCGGCGGCGCGGGCGCACGGGCCGATCACGGTGCTGGTTAACAACGCCGCGAACGACCAGCGGCACGATACGCTGAGCACGGACCCGACCTTCTGGGACTGGTCGATGGCGGTGAACCTGCGGTCCTATTTCTTTGCCTGCCAGGCGGTGATTCCGGGCATGCAGGCGGCGGGGGGCGGGTCGATCATCAACTTTTCCTCGATCAGCTTCATGATGGCGGATGCGGGCTATGCCGCCTACATCACCGCGAACGCCGGGATCGTCGGCCTGACCCGGCCCCTGGCGCGCGAGTTCGGGCCGGCCCGGATCCGGGTGGGTGACGCCCGAGTCGCTGGCCGCCCATCTGGCGCGGCAGTGCATCCCCGACCCGATCGAGCCTGCGGACATGGCTGGAGCGGTGCTGTTCCTGGCCTCGGAGGCGTCGCGGATGATGACTTCGCAGACGCTGGTACTGGACGGGGGGTATATTTCGTCATGACCGTGACCCCCGCCTGGATCGCCGTCGACTGGGGCACCTCGAACCTGCGCGCCTGGGCGATGGCGGGGGATGGCACGGTGCTGGCCGAGGCGCAGAGCGACGCGGGCATGGGCAAGCTTCCGCGCGAAGGGTTCGAGCCCGCGCTTTTGCGGCTGATCGGGCCGTGGCTGTCGGGCAAGCCGCCGGTCGTGGCCTGCGGCATGGTCGGCAGCCGGCAGGGCTGGTGCGAGGCACCGTATCGGACAGTGCCCTGCACGCCGCTGGACCGCAGGGCGCAGGTGATGGCGCCCACCCATGACCCCCGGCTGAAGGTCGCGATTGCGCCGGGGTTGAAGCAGACCAGCCCCGCCGACGTGATGCGCGGCGAGGAAACCCAGATTGCGGGCGCGCTGCGATTGATGCCGGGCTATGACGGGGTCCTGTGCCTGCCCGGGACCCATTCCAAATGGGTCCACATCAGCGCGGGCGAGGTGGTCAGCTTCCAGACCTACATGACCGGCGAGATGTTCGCGCTGTTGTCCGAAGCCTCGGTCCTGCGGCACGGGATGCAGGGCGGCGGTTGGGACGAAGCGGCCTTCGATACGGGTGTCTCGGATGCCCTGTCGCGCCCGGAGCGGCTTGGCGCGCGGCTGTTCTCGCTGCGGGCCGAGGGGCTGATCGCGGGCCTGACGCCGCAGGCGGCGCGGGCGCGGTTGTCGGGCCTGTTGATCGGGACGGAACTGGCGGCCGCGAAACCCTATTGGCTGGGCCAGCGCGTGACGCTGATCGGGGCAGAGAAGCTGTCGGCGGCCTATGCGCGGGCGCTGCAGGTGCAGGGCGTGGAGGCGCAGCGGCTGAACGCGACCGACTGCACGCTTGCGGGCCTTGCCTCGCTTTCTCCCCTGACCGAGGGTGCCAGATGACCCATCGAAACCTGATCGCCATCCTGCGCGGGATCACCCCGGCCGAGGCCGCTGCCGCCGCCGAGGTGCTGGTCGCCGCCGGGATCACCCGGATCGAAGTGCCGCTGAATTCGCCTGACCCCTTCGCCTCGATCGCTGCGATGGCGAAGGCCACGCGTGAGGCCGAGGTCGGTGCGGGAACCGTGCTGACGGTCGAGGAGGTCGGGCAGGTCAAGGCGGCGGGGGGAAGCCTGGTCGTTTCGCCCAATTGCGACCCGGAGGTGATCCGGGCCACGCGGGCGCAGGGCATGGCCTCGTGGCCCGGCGTGATGACGCCGACCGAATGTTTCGCGGCGATCAAGGCCGGGGCAACGGGGTTGAAGCTGTTTCCTGGCAGCCTGATCGGGCCGGAGGGGCTGAAGGCGATGCGCGCGGTCCTGCCGAAGGATCTGCCGGTCTATGCCGTGGGCGGGGCCGGGCCGGACAATTTCGCCGACTGGGTCAAGGCGGGGGCAAGCGGGTTCGGCATCGGAACCGCGCTTTACACTCCCGGGTTGTCGATCGACGAAATCCACGACCGCGCGATCCGGATCGTCGCGGCCCATGACAGGGTATTCGCATGATCTATGACGACCGAGCCTGCGAGCTGGGCGAAGGCCCGCTCTGGCACCCGATACGTGAACAACTGTTCTGGTTCGACATCCTGAACCGGACCCTGCATTCCCAGATGCAGTCCTGGGGCTTTTCCGGCCTGGTCTCGGCGGCGGGCTGGATCGACCGGGACAGCCTGTTGGTCGCAAGCGAGACCGGCTTGATCCGCTTTGACCTGACGACCGGGACCGAACATCCCGTCGCCGCGGTGGGCACGGCGGCGACGCGGTCGAACGATGGCCGCGCCGACCGGCAGGGCGGGTTCTGGTTTGGCACGATGGGCAAGAAGGCCGAGAAGGGTGCTGGCGGGATCTGGCGCTGGTATCGCGGCGAGATCCGACAGCTTTTCAAGGATGTCACGATCCCCAACGCGATCTGCTTCGCCCCCGACGGGCGGGCTGCGCATTTCGCCGACACCGCCACGGGGCGGGTCTGCAAGGTGGCGCTGGACGCGCAGGGCTGGCCGGTGGGCGAGCCGGAGGTCTGGCTGGATCTGGCGCGGGCGGGCCTGAACCCCGATGGCGCGGTGATCGACGCCGAGGGCCGGTTCTGGAACGCGCAATGGGGCGCGGGGCGGGTGGCCGCCTATGCGCCCGATGGGACGCTGGTTCAGACCGTCGAGACTCCCGGTGCGCCGCAATCTTCGTGCCCTGCCTTCGGCGGGGCGGAGCTGACCACGCTTTACGTCACCACCGCCCTTGAAAACATGGACGCCGCGGCCCGGGCGAAGCATCCGGCCTCGGGCCAGGTCTTCGCCTTCGCGGGCGTCGCGAAGGGCCTTCCCGAACCTCAGGTCATTACATGAAACGCACGCTTGGCGTCTGCTACTATCCCGAACATTGGCCGGAAGAGAAATGGGCGGAGGATGCCGCCCGGATGGCCGCGCTGGGTCTGGCCTGGGTCAGGATCGGCGAATTCGCCTGGAGCCGGATGGAGCCGGAGCCGGGGCGCCATGACTGGGCCTGGCTGGACCGGGCGATCGAGGTGCTGTCGGCGCAGGGGCTGCAGGTCGTGCTGGGGACGCCGACGGCGACGCCGCCGCGCTGGATGATCGACCGACACCCGGACATGCTGGCCGTGGATGCCGAGGGGCGGGTGCGCGGCTTCGGCTCGCGCCGGCATTACTGCTTTTCGCACCAAGGCTATCGGGCCGAATGCGCGCGGATCGTGACCGCGCTGGCCGAGCGCTATGGCAAGCAGGTGGCGGCCTGGCAGACGGACAACGAATATGCCTGCCATGCGACGACGCTGAGCTATTCCGAGGCGGCGAAGGCGGCGTTTCAGGACTGGCTGGCGCGGAAATACCAGTCGCCGGAGGCGCTGAACCGGGCCTGGGGCAATGTGTTCTGGTCGATGGAATACCGCGATTTCCGTGAGGTCGGTTTGCCGAACCTGACGGTGACCGAGCCGAACCCGGCCCATGTGATGGACTTCCGCCGCTTTGCCAGTGACGAGGTCGCCAGCTTCAACCGGCTGCAGGTGGAGATCATCCGCAAGCACTCGCCCGCGCCGATCGCGCATAACTACATGGGCGCGGTGACCGAGTTCGACCATTTCAAGGTCGGCGCGGATCTGGATATCGCGAGCTGGGACAGCTATCCCCTTGGCTTCCTGTCGGACCGGATTCCGGCGGAGGCGGACCACAAGCGGCGCTTCGTGCGACAGGGGGACCCGGATTTCCAGGCCTTCCACCATGACCTTTACCGGGCCGTCGGCCGGGGGCGCTGGTGGATCATGGAGCAGCAGCCGGGCCCGGTGAACTGGGCGCCCTACAATCCCGATCCCCTGCCGGGGATGGCGCGGCTTTGGGCCTGGGAAGCCTTTGCCCATGGGGCCGAGGCGGTCTGCTATTTCCGCTGGCGCCAGGCGCCCTTCGCGCAAGAGCAGATGCACGCCGGGCTGTTGCGACCCGATAGCGCTCCGGCCCCGGCCTTTGGCGAGGCCGAGCTGGTCGCGCGGGAACTGGCTGCGATGCCCGAAGTCTGCGCGGGCCGGGCGGATGTGGCGCTGGTCTTCGATTATGCCTCGGACTGGGCTTGGGCGACGCAGCCGCAAGGGCGGAGCTTCAGCTATTTCTGGCTGGTGTTCCACGTCTACAGGGGGCTGCGGCGGTTGGGGCTGAACGTGGATATCCTGCCCCCGGACGTGGCGGATCTGACGGGTTACAAGCTGGTGCTGGCACCGGGGCTGTTCACCTTGGGCGAGCCGTTGAAGGCGGCGCTGGCGCGGTTCGAGGGGACGGCGATCTTGGGGCCGCGGACGAATTCGCGGACGGCGGATTTCGCGATCCCGGTGCCTTTGCCTCCGGCGCTGCCTGGGCTGGACGCGGTGGTGGCGCGGGTGGAAAGCCTGCCGCCGGATGTGCCGGTGCCCCTGGCGCAGGGCGGGGCGCTGGTGAACTGGCGGGAAAAGCTGGAAGGCGGGGCCGAGGTGGTCGAGATGTCCGAGGACGGCTGGCCGGCGCTGGTCGCCGCGGGCAAGCTGCATTACCTTGGCGGCTGGCCGGACGAGGTGGCGCTGGCGCGGATCCTGAGCCGGGCCTGCGCGGCCGAAGGGATCGAGACCGACACCCTCCCCGAGGGGCTGCGGCGGCGGGATACGGCGGCGCATCGCTTCCTGTTCAACTACAACCCGGTCCCGGCGGAATGGGGCGGTGTGACCATCCCCCCGGCCGGGGTGCACTGGATGGCCCGCTAGAATGGGGTTCAACCCCAGGCCGCGGCGGATGTGTAGGGTGGGCGATCCGCCCACCGTCCCCACCCGCCTGGGACAGGCTGTCGCATAGGTCAGGCGGTCGCATCCCCCTCCCGTCCCGGCGGCAAGACCCTACCTCTGCTTCAATCCAACGGAGCGGAAAATGGACACCTTGCTGCTGTCGCGTATCCAGTTCGCGGCCAACATCTCGTTTCACATCCTCTTTCCCACGATCACCATCGCGCTGGGCTGGGCGCTGCTGTTCTTCAAGCTGCGCTTCAACCGCACCAAGGACCGCAAATGGATGGATCTTTACCTGTTCTGGGTGAAGGTCTTCGCCCTGTCCTTCGCGCTGGGCGTCGTGTCGGGGATCACCATGTCCTTCCAGTTCGGCACCAACTGGCCGGGCTTCATGGAGACCGTCGGCAATGTCGCCGGCCCGCTTCTGGCCTATGAGATCCTGACCGCCTTCTTCCTTGAGGCCGTCTTCCTGGGCATCATGCTGTTCGGCGCAAGCCGCGTGCCGGGTTGGCTGCACACGCTGGCGACCTTCCTCGTCGCCTTCGGCACCACGATGAGCGCCTTCTGGATCCTTGTCCTGAACAGCTGGATGCACACCCCCGTGGGGCACGAGCTGCGCGACGGGGTGGTTCACGCCGTCGACTGGTGGGCGATCGTCTTCAACCCCTCGATGCCCTACCGGCTTGCCCATATGCTGCTGGCCAGCGGTCTGACCGTGGCCTTCCTGATCGCGGGCCTGTCCGCCTGGCGCTGGCTGCGCGGCGACAAGGCGCCGGAGGTGGCGACCGGCCTGCGCTTTGGCGTGATCCTTGGCGCGCTTCTGATCCCGGTACAGATCCTTGCGGGCGACATGCATGGGCTGAACACGTTGGAGCACCAGCCGGCCAAGGTTGCCGCGATGGAGGGGAACTGGGAGACGCGGGGGCATGTGCCGCTCCTCCTTTTCGCGCTGCCGGATGAGGTGGCGAGGGAGAACCGGATGGAGATCGGCATCCCCTCGCTGGCCTCGGTCATCCTCAAGCATGACCCGGCCGGGGTGGTGCCGGGGCTGAACGACTTTGTCGCCGAGGACGGAACGGTCACCCATCCCCCGGTCGCGGCGGTGTTCTGGTCCTTCCGCGTCATGGTGGGGATCGGCGTCCTGATGCTGGTCGCCAGCTGGGCGGGGGTCTGGATGCTTTGGCGGCGCGGGGCCGAGAGCCTGCCACGGCCCTATCTCTGGGGGCTGACCGGCATGACCTTTGCCGGCTGGGGCGCCACGCTGGCGGGCTGGTACACGACCGAGATCGGCCGCCAGCCCTGGCTGGTGCAGGGCGTGCTGACGGTGGAAGAGGCGGTGGGCGAGATCGCGGCGGGCATGGTCCTGACCACGCTGATCGCCTATCTGGTGATCTACCTCGTGCTGCTGGCCGCCTATATCGGCGTGATCTTCCATCTGGCGCGGAAGGGCGGGCGCGTCGCCGCACCGCTGACCGCGCCCGTGCTTCAGCCGGCGGAGTAGTGCGATGTTCGATCCCGAGATCCTTCCCCTGATCTTTGCCGCCCTGCTGGGTGCCTCGATCCTGCTTTACGTCGTCCTCGACGGCTTCGACCTTGGCGTCGGCCTTCTGTTCCCCTTCGCCGGAGAGGCGGAGCGCGACCGGATGATCGCCTCGATCGGGCCGTTCTGGGACGCGAACGAGACCTGGCTTGTGCTGGCGATTGGCATCCTGCTGGTCGCCTTCCCGGTCGCGCATGGCGATATCCTGACCGCCCTCTATCTGCCGGTCGCGGTGATGCTGATCGGGCTGATCCTGCGCGGGGTGGCCTTCGAGTTTCGCGCCAAGGCCCCGCTCGGCCACAAGCGGCCATGGGACGGGGCCTTCTGGGCGGGGTCGCTGATGACCGCGCTGGCGCAGGGGTTCATGCTGGGGATGTATATCATGGGGCTGTCCTGGACCTGGGCGACGGTGGCCTTCTCGGCCCTGACGGCGGGGGCGCTTGCGGTGGCCTACAGTTTCATCGGCGCGGGCTGGGTGATCCTCAAGACCGACGGCGCCTTGCAGCGGAAGGCGATCCGCTGGGCGCAGGGCGGGATCTGGGGCGTGGTTCTCGGGATGGGGGCGGTGTCGGTCGCGACGCCGCTGGTCAGCCCGCGCATCTTCGCCAAGTGGTTCAGCTTCCCCGAGATCGTGACGCTGGCCCCGCTGCCGCTGATGTCCGGCCTCTTGGTCGCGCTTCTGTGGCTGGCCCTGCGGCGGCTGCCGACGGTGAACGACAGTTTCGCCTGGTTCCCCTTCGTGGGGGCCGTGGTGCTGATGGTGCTGGGCTTCTTCGGGATGGCCTACAGCTTCTATCCCTACATCGTGCCCGAGCAGCTCACGATCCGCGAGGCCGCCGCCGCGCCTGAAAGCCTGGCGATCATCCTGGTCGGCACTCTGGTCGTGCTGCCGATGATCATCGCCTATACGGTGCTGGCCTATGTCATCTTCCGCGGCAAGGCCACGAAGCTGAGCTACGACTAGTCGCGCACCGCGACCTCTCCCGCTACCGGGAGGAAGGCGGCAGCATTGGGGCCGAGGGTCAGCCGCTCGCCTTCCAGCACGGCGTTGAAGGAGACGGGGTCCAGCACCTCGGCCCCGTGAAGGGTGACGGACAGTGCCACGGGCGAGAGGTTGAAAAGGCACAGGAGCGCGCCGTCGCCCTCGCCCCGGACGAAGCCGAGGATCGGGTCGTGCAGGTCAAGAAAGCGGGTGTGCCCGGCGCGCAAGGCCGGGGAGGCGCGGCGGAAGGCCAGCATGGCGCGGTAATGTTCCAGGACCGAACCGGGGGTGCCGTCCTGCCCCGCCACATGCCGGGCGGCCTGTTCGGCCTTCACGGGCAGCCAGGGGGTGCCGGTGGAGAACCCGGCCTGGGGCGAGGTGTCCCAGACCATCGGCGTGCGGGTGTTGTCGCGGCCCACGGGCTCGGGCCAGAAGGCGATGCCCTGCGGGTCGGTCAGTTCCTCGAAGTCGAGCGGGGTGTCGGTCTGGCCCAGCTCCTCACCCTGCCAGAGGCAGATCGAGCCCTCGAAGGCCAGAAGCAGCGACCCGGCCTGTTTCGCCAGGCTTTCCAGCGTGTCGCCGTGCTGTGCCCAGCGGGTGACGTGGCGGGGCACGTCGTGGTTGGAAAACGCCCACATCGGCCAGCCGCCGCCGCCCTGGAAGAACTCGCCCAGCTTGGCGCGAAAGAAGGCGGGGGAGTAATCGTAGCCCATCAGCTCGAAGCTGTAGCACTGGTGCAGCCGGCCGGGGGCGGTGTAGTCGCCCATCATGCGGATCGCGTGGTGGCTTTCGCCCATCTCGCCGACCGACACCGCGCCATATTCGTCGAGCAGGCCGCGGATGCGCTCCAGCCAGCTCAGCGTCTCGGGCTGGTTCTTGTCGAAGAGGTGGTACTGCATCCCGTAGGGGTTGGCCTCGACCTCGCGCTTGATGCGGTAGTCCGAGGGATTGTCGCGGAATTTCTGGTCGTGGAAGAAGTAGTTGACCGTGTCGAAGCGGAAGCCGTCGACGCCGCGGTCCAGCCAGAAGCGGAGGGTTTCCAGCGCCCAGTCCTGGACTTCGGGGTTGTGGTAGTTGAGGTCGGGTTGCGAGGCGAGGAAGTTGTGCAGGTAGTACTGCTTGCGTCGCGCGTCCCAGGCCCAGGCCGTACCGCCGAAGACCGAAAGCCAGTTCGAGGGCGGGGCACCGTCATGGCTGGCATCGGCCCAGACATACCAGTCGGCCTTGGGGTTCAGCCGGTCGCGGCGGCTTTCGGCGAAGAAGGGGTGCTGGTCCGAGGTGTGGCTGAGGACCTGGTCGATGATGACCTTGAGCCCAAGCTCATGCGCGCGGGCGACAAGGGCGTCGAAATCGGCAAGCGTGCCGAAGACCGGGTCGACGTCTCGGTAGTCCGAGACGTCATAGCCCATGTCCTTCATCGGACTGCGGAAGAAGGGCGAGAGCCAGACGGCCTCGACGCCAAGCCGGGACAGATGGTCGAGCCGCCGGGTGATGCCGGGCAGGTCGCCGATCCCGTCGCCATTGGTGTCCTGGAAGGACCGGGGATAGACCTGATAGGTCACAGCACCTCGCCACCAGTCCCGCATCGCCGCCTCCGATTCTCGCGCGCGTAGGGTGGGCGATATCGCCCACCCTACGATCGTCCTCTAGCCGCGGACCCGTCGGGGCAAAAGACCACCCTCCCGGATTCCCCCGGTCTTGCGGCAGTTCCGCCACGTCCCGCCCTCCCTTGGGTGCCTGGCTGATCGTATCCATCACAATTCTCCATTTGACGCCGCCCGCGCCCGGACGCACTTTCCGCCGCCCGGACCCCGGAGAGCGCCATGACCAAAGCCCCCCTGATCACCCCCGTCCTGATCGCCGGTTGCGTGATCCTGATGATCTCCTTCGCGATCCGCGCCAGTTTCGGCGTGTTTCAGATCCCGATCGCCAGCGAGTTCGGCTGGCTGCGCGCGGATTTCTCGCTGGCGATCGCGATCCAGAACCTGGCCTGGGGCATCGGCCAGCCCCTGTTCGGCGCGTTGGCGGAACGCTTCGGCGACCGCAAGGCGATCATCTGGGGAGCGGTGCTTTATGCGGCGGGGCTGGTGATCTCGGCCTATGCGGTCACGCCGGGGCAGCATCAGCTGCTGGCGATCATGGTCGGCTTCGGCATCGCGGGGACCGGCTTTGGCGTGATCCTTGCCATCGTCGGCCGAGCGGCCAGCGCCGAGAACCGCTCGATGGCCCTGGGCATCGCCACCGCGGCGGGTTCGGCCGGTCAGGTGATCGGGGCGCCGACGGCGGAGTTCCTGCTGCAGAGCTACAGCTGGCAGGTGGTCTTCATCATCTTCGCCGTGGTGATCCTGGCCACCCTCCTGGCGCTGCCCTTCCTGCGCAGCCCGCAGATGGCTTCGAAACAGGAGCTGGAAGAAAGTCTTGGCACCGTCCTTGTCCGGGCGTTCAAGGACCCGTCCTATACGCTGATCTTCCTTGGCTTCTTCTCATGCGGCTATCAGCTGGCCTTCATCACCGCGCATTTCCCGGCCTTCGTGACCGAGCTCTGCTCGCCCATCGACGCGGGGGGCGTGCTGGCGGGGCTGGGGATCACGACGACCTCGGCGCTGGGGGCGGTGTCGATCGCGGTGATCGGGCTTTTCAACATCGTCGGCACGTTGACGGCCGGATATCTCGGCAAGCGGTTCACCAAGAAGTATCTGCTGTTCTGGATCTATGTCGGCCGCACCATCGCTGCCGCCGCCTTCATCCTGATGCCGATCACGCCGGCCAGCGTGCTGATCTTCTCGGCGGTGATGGGGGCGCTGTGGCTGGCGACGGTGCCGCTGACCTCTGGCCTTGTCGCGCATATCTACGGCCTCGGCTCCATGGGGACGCTTTATGGCGTGGGGTTCCTGAGCCCCCCGAGCGGCGGGTTCCTTGGCGTCTGGCTGGGCGGGCGGATGTATGACCTGAACGGCGATTACACGCTGGTCTGGTGGATCGGCGTGGGGGTGGGCGCATTCTCGGCCATCGTTCACCTGCCGATCCGCGAGCGCCAGATGGTCGCGCAGGCCGCCTGAGATCGCGGCTCGTCGAGCAGGTCGGGCACTCCTCGCAGGCGTCCTGCGAGGAGTGCCCGAAGGGTTCGACGAGCGGTCCGGTCACTCCCAGGTCATCGGCTGGACCACGAGGATCTCGAGATCGCGGTCTGGGGCGTAATCCGTCTTCTCGATCACGAAGGTCGTGGGCCCGGTCTTGCGCACCCCCTCGGCGCAGAGCGAGATGACATTCTCGGGCGCGCCCTTGTCCAGCGTCAGGGTGAACCTGCCGATCGGCCCGGCCCAGCTGTTCGCGGTCCGCAGGACATAGGATAGGTAATAGGCGGTCCCGTAATCGCCATACTCTTCGCCCTGGGGGTTCTTCAGCGTCCTCGCGATGGCCCGCGCCGTGCCCTGGTCGATGCAGTAGTCCTCTGCCAGGCGGGCCTGGTACTCCTCGGGCGGGTCGGACCAGTAGAAAAGACCTCCGGGTGGGCGGTTGGTGTAGCTGTGGCTGATCCTGACCACTTTCCCGGCGGGGAAGGTCTGCGTCCAGTGGTAGCGGGTCACGATCGACCAGTAGCCCCAGACCTCGGGCGAGATATCCTGCGTGGCGTCGCCTTCGGAATATTCGGCAAGCCCAAGCGCCATGACTTCGGCCCGCTTGTCCTCTGGCAGCGCAAGCAGCGCCTCGCGCGCCGCTTCCACGTCGAGGGTCAGCGGAATGCCCAGCCGTTCAAGATCGGCCGTCACCTCGCGGCCGGGGTTGTCGTACTGTTTCGTGGGCGGGCTCGGCTGGTCCCAGCCGTCCTCGATCACCGCGATCCGGTCGATGGTCACCGCGACCGGCTGGCCATCCACGGTGGCGGTGAAGCCGACGAGGTCAGGCTGCGACAGGTCCTCGGGCAGGTTCATCATCCCTTCGTAGCCGGACCAGACCGCGACCGGCGGCAGGGGAAAGATCACCTCGCCGGTCACTTCCCGGTCGGTGATGTTGCGAAAGACATAGTCGACCGTCACCCGGTCGAGGCCGATGAAGAGCTGTTCTTCCTCCATCGCAACAGCCTCGGTCTGGCCGAAGGTCAGGCCGGTGGCAGAGAGGCCGCCGAAACCGTCATTGGCAAGGACAGGGGTGGTGGTGAGGAGGGCGACGACAAGGGAAAGGCGCATGGAAACCTCCGAATGGAATGGGCGCATCTGACGCAAGCCGGGAGAGTCTCGCAAGTCTGGTGCAAGGCCCCTGAACCTCCGGTCGCGATTTCGGGGCGGAAATCGCCCTTGCGCCCGGCTGCGGTGCTTGTCACAAATCGCCGATCCCCCCGAAAGGTCCGACCCATGCGCATCGGCATCGCCGCTCTCGTCCTCGCCTATGTCCTGAGCCAGTTCTACCGCGCCTTCCTCGCGGTGATGACTCCGGTGCTGACGCAGGATCTGGGCGTGACGGCGGCGGAACTCGCCTCGGCCTCGGGCTGGTGGTTCCTGGCCTTCGCGGCGATGCAGATCCCGATCGGGGCCTGGCTTGACCGCGTGGGGCCACGGCTGACGACGGGCCTCTTGCTGGCGCTGGGGGCTGCGGGGGCGGTGCTGTTCGCCCTGGCGACCGGGGCCTTGCAGATCAAGCTGGCGATGGCGCTGATCGGCATCGGCTGCGCACCGGTGCTGATGGCAAGCTATTTCATCTTCGCCCGCAGCTATTCACCCGCCGTCTTTGGCACGCTGGCGGCGCTGACGCTGGGGGTGGGGACGCTGGGCAACGTGGCCTCCTCTCTTCCGCTGTCCTGGGCGGTGACGGCCTTCGGCTGGCGCGAGACGGTGCTGGGCATCGCGGCAATCACCGCGGCCGTGGCGCTGGCGATCCTGCTTCTGGTGCGCGACCCCGAGCGGCTGGAGCAGGCGGGGACCGGCTCTCTGCTGGAGCTGCTGAAGATGCCGGTGCTCTGGCCGATCCTGGCGATGATGGTGGTCTGCTATGCGCCGATCGCCGGCCTGCGGGGATTGTGGATCGGGCCCTATTTCGCCGATGTGCATGGGTTCAGCCAAATGGAGATCGGCAAGATCAGCCTCTGGGTCGGGCTGGCCATGGTCGCGGGGAGCTTCGCCTACGGGCCGCTTGACCGCGCGCTGGGGCAGCGGAAATGGCTGATCTTCGCAGGCAATGCGGTGACACTGGCCTGTCTGGTCGGGCTGTGGCTGTTCGCGGCGGCCCCGCCGGCGGTGGCCGCGGCGCTGCTGATCGCAGCCGGCTTCTTCGGCGCGACCTTTCCCATCGTGCTGGCGCATGGCCGGTCCTTCGTGCCGCCGCATCTGACGGGGCGGGGGGTGACGCTGCTCAACCTCTTCGGCATCGCACCGATCGGGATCGCCCAGCTTGTCACCGGCCGGATCCATGCCGCGACCGCGACGGTCCCCCCCGCCGCACCCTTCGAGGCGGTGTTCCTGTTCTTCGCCCTGGCCACTGCCATCGGGCTTGCCGCCTATCTTTGGTCACAGGACCGGCCGCACTGACGAGAGCCGGACGAATCCGCTTCCCCCGGCGCGGGCCTTGCGCTATGGCCCGCCCGTCCCGAGGTCCGGGACGGACATAGGAGAACCCCGATGGGCTACAAGGTCGTCGTCGCGGGTGCCACGGGCAACGTGGGCCGCGAAATGCTGAACATCCTCGCCGAGCGCGAGTTCCCGGTGGACGAGATCGCCGCGCTGGCGTCGCGCAAATCTCTGGGCACTGAAGTCAGCTTCGGCGACAAGACCTTGAAGACCAAGGACCTGGACACGTTCGACTTCACCGGCTGGGACATCGCGCTGTTCGCCGTCGGGTCCGAGGCGACCAAGGTCTATGCCCCCAAGGCCGCCGCGGCGGGCTGCGTGGTGATCGACAACTCGTCGCTCTACCGCTACGACCCGGAAATCCCGCTGATCGTGCCGGAAGTGAACGCCGACGCGATCCACGCCTACAAGAACAAGAACATCATCGCGAACCCCAACTGCTCGACCGCGCAGATGGTCGTCGCGCTGAAGCCCTTGCACGACCGGGCCAAGATCAAGCGGGTGGTGGTGTCGACCTACCAGTCCGTCTCGGGCGCCGGGAAAGAGGGGATGGACGAGCTGTGGGAGCAGACCAAGGCGGTCTACAACCCCGTGCACGAGGTCCCGCCGAAGAAGTTCTCCAAGCAGATCGCCTTCAACGTGATCCCGCATATCGATGTCTTCCTCGACTCGGGCGAGACCAAGGAAGAATGGAAGATGGTGGCCGAGACGAAGAAGATCCTCGACCCGTCGATCAAGGTCACCGCGACCTGCGTGCGCGTCCCGGTCTTTGTCGGCCATTCCGAAGCCATCAACATCGAGACCGAGGAGTTCCTTGACTGGCAGGAAGCGCAGGACATCCTGCGCGAGAGCCCCGGCGTCATGCTGGTCGACAAGCGGGAGCCGGGTGGCTACATCACGCCGATCGAATGTGTGGGCGAGTTCGCCACCTATGTCAGCCGCGTGCGGCAGGATTCGACGATCGACAACGGGCTGAACCTGTGGTGCGTGTCGGACAACCTGCGCAAGGGCGCGGCGCTGAACGCGGTGCAGATCGCGGAGCTGCTGGGATCCAAGGTCCTGAAGAAGGGCTGAGCCTTTCCTGACTGATCCGTGGAAGGGTCTCGGTCCATGACCGAGACCCTTTTCCATTGCAAGGATGCCCTGTGGACGCGGTTGCACGCGGCCCTGCGCGGACGCGGCCTGCGCTACGAACCGGCAGGCGGTGGACTGACCCTGGTCGATGTCGCCACCGGACAATCCCTTGCCAGATCCAGCCTGGTCGGCCCGGCTACTTAAACCTCGTCCGCCGCTTCGGTGCGGGCTTCCCCGGTCAGACCGGCGCGAAGGACCCCTTGACGGGATCATACTGCTCCAGCCCGCCTTCGCCGGTGTCGGTCCAGAGGCCGTGCAGTGTCAGCCGGTCGTCCTCGACCGCGGTCCTGACGAAGGGGAAGGTCAGGAGGTTTTCCAGGCTGGTCAGCACCGCCTGCTTCTCCAGCGCGCGCAGGATCTGGTCGTCCGGCAGGTCCGCGACCTTCTGGAAGCCGGGGCGCAGGATATCCATCCAGCGGCCGACGAAGCTGGTCTTTTCCTCAAGCTGGGGTGCCTTGCCGCGACACATGTCATGGCAGCCCTTCACGCCGCCGCAGTTCGAATGGCCCAGCACCACGATATGGGCGACCCCCAGCCCCGTGACCGCATATTCCACCGCCGCCGAGGTCCCGTGATATTCGCCGTCCGGGTTGTAGGGCGGCACCAGGTTGGCGACGTTGCGGTGGATGAAGAATTCGCCCTCATCCGCGCCGAAGATCGAGGTGACATGCACCCGGCTGTCGCAGCACGAAATCACCATCGCCCGAGGATGCTGCCCGCTTTCCGCCAGCCGCCGATACCAGGCGCGGTTGTCCTGGTAGGTCGTGGCCCGCCAGCCGTGGAAACGTTGCACCAGATAGGCGGGGAGGGGGCGGATATGGGTCATGGTCGGTCCTCGTCTGCCCACCGGCTATGCGGCATTCGTGGAAAATTCGAAAGGCAAAATCCGCCATCCACCGGGCGGGGGCAACCAATTCTTCAGCATGAGAGCGCAGGATCGCAGTCGGGTTGTGTTGGACTTTGGGTGATCCGAATGGGACAGGTGACGGCCTTGCGGCCGCGTGAACTCGTGCGCCAGGATGTCGAGGCGATTGCTGTGATCTACCGCAATCTGGGCGCTCCGGTGGCCGAGCAGATGGTGACGCGGGCCTTGGGGGAACTGGCGCTGACGATGGCGGGGATCGCGGAAAAGGTCCGCGCGCAAGAGCTGCGCGATCTGTCACGCCAGCTGGGCCGCCTGCGCCGCCTGTCCGAGGATATGGGGCTGGTCACGCTGGCCACGGTCGCAGGGGACGCCAAATGCTGCCTGGAACGGGCGGATGGCACGGCGTTCTCGGCCGTCTGGGCGCGCCTCTTGCGGGTGGCAGAGCGTTCGCTGACGGCAGATCCGGGCACCGCCGATCTGTCGGGATAGGGCGGGCGCGCAACGGGTCCGGCACCGGCGCGGCGGCGTTTGCCGGACCGGATCTGTTCACCTTTGCTGCACAGGGACGGGATTTCCCGGGCCTTCAGGAATTGTTAGACCTTTCCGGCGCAGGACTCGTCAGAGCCGCGCCTTGCTTGCACCAAAGGATCATCCGCCGTGTCACGACCCCAGACCGCCAATGCCATGAGCTTCGCCCCCGATACGGCCACGGCCCTTCCGTTGCATGTCCTGCGGCCCGACGAACTGGAGGGTTTTCTGTCCGGCATTGGCAAGGGCTGGGCGGGTTGGCTCCGGTCCTCGGGCTTTGAGGCGGGGCTCGGGGAACTGCGTCTGCTGCCCGGCCCGACGGGCGAGGGGCTTGGTGCGGTCGCGGGTTTCGGTGCCGCGCAGGCCCGGCGGCGGCTGCGGTTCGGCCTGGCAAAGGTGGTGCCGGCCCTGCCCACGGGGGACTGGGCGCTGCAAGGCGTGCTTTCTGCGGCCGAACGAACCGAGATCGCGCTGGGCTGGCTGCTGGCGGGATACCGGTTCGACCGCTACCGTCCCGGTCGCAAACCCGCAGACCTGCCGCGCCTGGTCTGCCCGGAGGGGGTGGATACCGACCGCCTGATCGCCATGGCCGAGGGCGAGGCGCTGACGCGCGACCTGATCAACACGCCGGCGCAGGACATGGGCCCGGGTGAGCTTGAGGTCGTTCTGAACTCGCTGGCGCGCAGCTATGGGGCGAAGGTCGCCGTGACCTCGGGCGATGCGCTTCTGGCGCGGAACTTCCCGATGATCCATGCCGTGGGCCGCGCCAGTCCGCGCGCGCCTCGGCTTCTGGACCTGACCTGGGGCGACAAGGGGCCGAAGCTGACGCTCGTGGGCAAGGGGGTCTGCTTCGATACGGGCGGGCTGAACCTCAAGCCCTCGAACGGCATGAACCTGATGAAGAAGGACATGGGCGGGGCGGCCACCGTCATGGGGCTGGCGCAGATGATCATGGCGCTGAACCTGCCCCTGCGCCTGCGGGTGCTGATCCCGGCGGTGGAGAATATGGTGTCGGGCAATGCCCTGAAGCCAAAGGATATCCTGACCAGCCGCAAGGGCCTTACGGTCGAGGTGAACGACACCGACGCAGAGGGTCGGCTCATCCTGGCAGATGCGCTGGCCTATGCCTGCGAGGACAGGCCGGACCTTCTGATCAGCATGGCGACCCTGACCGGCGCGGCGCGGGTTGCGGTCGGGCCGGACCTTGCCCCCTACTATTGCGACGATGCCAGGATCGCCGCCGCGCTGGAGGGCGGGGCGGCCGAAGGGTTCGATCCGGTCTGGCGGATGCCCTTCCACGACGCCTATGAAAGCGTGATCGAGCCGGGGATCGCCGATCTGGACAACGCGCCCGGATTCGGCTTTGCGGGATCGGTGACCGCAGCCCTGTTCCTGCGCCGGTTCGTCGATGTGCCGAGCTATGTGCATTTCGATATCTACGGCCACACGCCCTCCGACCAGCCGGCCCGGCCCAAGGGCGGCGTCGGTCAGGGCGCGAGGGCGATCCTGGGGGCCTTGCCGCAGGCGCTGGGAGTGCGGATCTAGATGTCGGCGCCCCAAGCCCCGGTAAGTGGTGGGAGTGTAAAGATGGACCGCAGGACCACGCCCTTTTCCGGCCGTGTGGCGCATGTGTCGATGGAGGAGCAGGTCTCCGCTCCGCTGACCGAGGGGGAGGCGGCACAGGTGGTCGTCCCCGTGGCCGACCTGCGTGCCGCCCCCGGGGGCGCGCGGGACCGGCAGCTTCTCATGGGCGATGCGGTGACGGTGATCGACCGCGACCGGGGGCATGCCTTCCTGCGCGCGGAGAAGGACGGCTATTGCGGCTGGGTCGAGGAGACGGCGCTGGGGCAGGGACCGGAGCCGACCCATTGGGTCGCGGCCCCGTCGACCCATCTTTATGAAGAGCCGTCGGTTCAGGCGCGGGAACTGATGTCGGTGAGCCTCGGCTCGCGGCTGGCGGTCAGCGGGTCCTGGGGGGCCTGGGCAAGCACGCCCTTCGGCTATGTGCCGGTCGCGCATCTGCGGCTGATCGGGCAATGGGCGGCGGACCCGGTCCATGTGGCGGAAAGCCTGCTGGGCACGCCCTATCTCTGGGGCGGGAATTCGCGCTTCGGGATCGACTGTTCGGGACTGGTGCAGGTGGCTCTGCGGGCTGCCGGGAGGGACTGTCCCGGCGACAGCGACATGCAGATGGCGGTGGGCCGGGCGCTTGGCTCTGACGAGCCGTTGCTGCGCGGCGACCTGCTTTTCTGGAAGGGCCATGTCGCGCTGGTGGTGAACCCTGATGTGCTGATCCACGCCAACGGCCATACGATGTCAGTCAGTTATGAGGGGATTCGCGATGCGGTGTCGCGGATCTCGGCCGGGGGCGGCGGGTTGGTCCAGGCTCGGCAGCGGCCCTGAGCGGTGGCTCGTAGACCTGCGTGCAACTCCCTGCGGAGCGGTGCCCAAGGCAGTTCCCAGCCGGGTAGCTGATGCGGGCGTGGCTCTTGGCGTCGGGCCTGATCGGCAGCTCGTCGATGCACTCCGTGCAACGCCTCGCGGAGGGGATTGTTGTCGTCCGAGGTGGTGTGCAGCGTTTCAGTGGCATTGACTGACGCCGCCCGAGGCGCTGGCGCAGGGCTCGGAGCGAATACGGAGCAACGGGTCGCCGTAAGGCAATGCGCCGGGCACGGCGGGCACGCCTCTCGCAGACCCGACCGCCGAAGAAACGCCGTCGAACGCGGAGGCGGACCCCGGAAAAGGCGCGTCAGACCGGGCCGATCATCCGCTTTTCCAGCACCTTGAGCACCTGGTCGAGATCGTGGCCCCGCCGCAGGACCCGGCCATCAATGCCGACGACGGCGTAAAGTCCCTGACGATTGCGCAGCTTCGGGCGCTTTTCGATCCGGTAGAGCGGTGTCTCGGCCGTGCGGCGGAAGACCGCAAAAACGGCGAGGTCGCGCATCGCCGCGATCGCGTAGTCGCGCCATTCGCCCGCCGCAACCATCCGGCCATAGACCCGCAGGATCACGCCAAGCTCGCGCCGGTCGAAGCTCACCTCCTCGGCGATGCGAGTCTGCTGCGGGAAAGGGATTGGCGCCTCGGCGTTCATTCGCGAAGTCTAGCCGCTTCCCCCTTCAAATCAACCGGGAAAGCCCGGCGCGGCCTGCACCCAGCCGGTTTCCAGGCCCCGCCAGTTGCGCTGCATCCCGCCCAGCCGCTTCTGCGCCGCGGGATGGGCGGGGTCCAGCACGCCGGAGCGAACCAGAAGCGCGGTAATCGCCGCCTCGGACCCCCGCGTGCCGCCGTCAACGATCTTCAGCGCGATGCCGCGTTTCTGCTCGGGCAGGATCGCGACGAACACTGCCTCGGCCCCGGTCTTCAGCGCGACTGAATGGCCCATGGCCCGCATGAGTTCGGTGCAGGCCCGGCCCTCGCCCGCCACCAACTCGGGGTAGGTGGCCATGGCGGTGGTCAGCCGGTGCATGGCCCGGGTGCGGGCGTCGCCATCCTCGCGGGCGGCGGCGAAGGATTGCATCGCGCGGGCCAGTCCGGCGACCGTCATGGCGAAATTCGGGGCCGAGCAGCCGTCGATCCCGTAACCGGCGACGGTTTCGCCCGCCAGCTCCTCGGTCGCCTGGCGGATCATCTGCTGAAGCGGATGGTCAACCTCGACATATTCCGGCCCCGCGCCAAGGTGCCGGGTCACGGTCAGGAAGCCGCAATGCTTGCCCGAGCAGTTGTTGTGCAGCTGGCAGGGGCTTTCGTCGGTCTTGATCAGGCGGTTGCGCTCCTCCCGGTCATAGGGCTCGTGCGCGCCGCAGCGAAGGTCGGGTTCGCCAAGGCCGATCACCGAAAGCCAGTCGGCCGCAAGTTTCACATGCCGCGCCTCGCCCTGATGGCTGGCGCAGGCGAAGGCCAGATGCGCGGGCGTCAGGCCCACGGCATCGGCGGCCCCGGTCTCGATCAGCGGCAGCGCCTGGATCATCTTGCAGGAGGAGCGCGGGAAGATCACGGCCGAGGGGTCGCCCCAGCTTGCCTCGATCCCGCCGGGTCCCCAGATCACCGCATGTCCGGCATGGGTGCTTTCCAGAAGCCCCCCGCGCCAGAGTTCGACCATCGGATGCGGAGCAGGCATGGGAGGACCCCCGTAACAAGTGCGCGAATAGTCGCCCAGGGGACTTTCGCGGATTGGTGTTTTTGACTAAGGCTGAGATATCGGGTAGACGGGCGCCGCGCCAGCGAAAATGGCCTTGCAGGCGCCGGGCAACAAGACAGCTTGGAGGCTGCTTCGGACATGACTTCCCCATTTGGTCGCGTGCTTGCGGTCGCAACCCTGACGGCTTTCGCTTCGGCTGCCACCGCGCAGGAATCCACCAATCTCGTCGCCACGATGACGGATTGGAGCGTGTTTACCGAGGAGAACCCCAAGGAGTGCTGGGGGGTCTCCAAGCCGAAAGAGACGGTGAACAGCCGTGACGGCCAGCCGGCCTCGGTGCGGCGGGGCGACATCCTGCTGTTCGTGACCTTCCGTCCCGGCAAGCCCGGCGAGATCAGCTTTACCGGCGGGTATCCCTTCGCCAACGGCTCCACGGTCGAGGTCAGTGTCGATGGCAAGCCGTTCCAGCTGTTCACTGACGGCGAATGGGCCTGGCCGGGGTCGCCCGAGCAGGATGCCGCTCTGCTGGCCGCGATGAAGGCCGGGACGAATGCGACGCTGTCGGCGCGCTCGGGCCGGGGGACGCAGACCGCGGACACG
>JARFTV010000070.1:9233-13267 GCA_029289325.1 Alphaproteobacteria bacterium | reverse complement strand
CTTGACCCGCCGCAGGTACCCATCATTGCACTTCGTGTACGGATCGAACGGCCGGCGGAACCTGCGGATCAGCTCATCGACGTCCCCGGCGATCACGTAGGGCAGGTGGTCGCGGTACCAGTTGGCCCGCGCGACGTGAAAGCACTTGTCGACGTCGGCGGTGCCGGCCGGCCAGGGCCAGTTGACGCCGAGATATTCGCAGCCGCGAATCCAGTGCGGCTCGTGCTGCTGGATGTGGCCGGCGGCCTTGCCACCGTCGCCGCGCTTGAGGTTACGGCCGCACTCGGTCTCGACCTGCCAGATCCCGTCGAGGATCCCGTACTCGAGATCCCGCCAAGCGAATTGGGGGGTTACAAAAACCTTGCCTCGGGGCGGCGCGGGGTCCAGGGAGTCCATCGGCACGCCATCCCCAACCTCACCGCCCCGGGCAGGGATTGTGAGAACACTTACGCGATGCGGGCGGGCAAGGTGGAGGGAGACCTTGCCCATGTCAACCGGCGAGGCCGTCATGCCCGGCCGCGCCGGTCTGCCCGCACCGCTGTCCAACAGCCTCTTCAATTTCCGATTTTCAATTTTCGATTGCCGATTTGTGGTCGGCTGAGTCTCCGTGGACTGCGCCTTATGAATGGCCACCGAGATATGCATTCCGAACGCGAGGATCATCAGCAGGCAGATCACCACGAGGACGATCAAGAAGACGACCCTCTCGAAAGGCGAGAGGCCTCCGCGCCAGACGTTCTCCGGCGCCGGCGGCGGCCCTATTGCCTTTTGCCTATTGCCTGCTGCCGAGTGCCTTCCCTGGCTCTGGCCCATCGCATCCCGCAGCTCGCGTTCCGTCGCGTTTTTCATGCCTTCTAGTCCCTAGTCCCTAGTCCCTGGTCCCTGCTGCCTGTTGCCTATTGCCTAATCCCTGGTCCCGAGTCCCAGGTCCCTGTTTTCACAATGGCCCTCCGTGGCCCAGTCCGCCTTCCCTGTTCGTCCTGTCTGGTTCACATTGACTCCGTTGCCTGCCTGCCGGCAGGCAGGCCGATTGCCTGTTGCCTATCGCCTTCCCCGCTCCTGCCATTTGTGGGATCTCTAGGGTTGCCCGACCGAGCGGGGAGATGGCGAGTCCCCATTCATGCCCCCCGTCAGGAAGACTGCACCAATACCGTCGCATCAACCAACCTCGTCTGCACGCAATCAGGACCGTCCTGTAGTCGACGTACCCCCGCGTTCGTACAAAACGGCATTGGTAGTGCCCGGAATTCTCCCGCAAGGCCACCGTATCGCCGACAGCTAATGCCCAGAGCAGACGATGCTGCGATTCTGTCGGTCTGAGAATTACTACCCGCTTTTCCATGCCTATTCCCTAGTCCCTAGTCCCTGGTTCCTGGGTTTATTGATGATCTGCTCGAAGCAGTTGCACGTCTCGCCGTTGATTAGCTGGACGCCGTCGCAGTCGCCGCCGTTGGGGCCGTAGTTCCCGCAGCGACGGCATTGCTCGATATTCGCTTCGGTGCGGGTCATGGCAATTCGGACCGCCCGCTCGTGACAAAAAGGCTCGACGGCGGGGTGTCTGAAGGGAATCTGGGGGCCCGGGCAGACGCCGTTGGCCTCGATGAAGGATGGACACTGGCGGCACCAGTGGCAGACGTGCGGTGTGGTCCTGGTTCCGACCGGGGGCCCCGCTGCGCTTCCCCTGCCCCGCCCCGACCGAAATTGCTTTTCGAATCGCTGGTCTGTCATGGTATAATGCCCTTATTCCGCCGCAATCTGGAGGCGACAAAACCGGGTGTCAGGGAGGATCTGAGGGTCAGCCGATGCCCGCACCAGAGGATAGTCAATGGCCGAAACCGGCACCGGGGGCGGCATTTCTGCCGCCCCTCAGCGCCGATGCAGCGCCCGATGGCCTGACGATCGCTGGTCGGGAGGCCGAAGGGACGCTTGGCGGCAGGGGCAGTTGCCGCCGCAGGCTTGTAATTCAATCGGGATTTCCCGACCAGCGCATTCACGCCCACATTGTTAGCCCAGCCGGCCCCCATATCGGCGTAATCTACCGGTCTGGACGGCCCATTGTCCTCACGGATGCCTGAACCCCATCAGCAGGGATGCCGTAAATTGAGTTGATATGTGCACTAACGGTGGTCAGGGGTTCGAGCCCCCTCGTCTCCAGTCAAAGGAGAATAATTTCAGAAAATCCAGCCGGGCGACTGGATGGGGCAAAGTGTCTCAAAAAACCAAGTGTCCGCCCTGCCCCGGGGCACTACATGGGGCGGCCGGGGCAATGGCTCGCCTGATCGCCGGTTATTCGGTGTCGGTCGAGCTGCGGGGGACCCGTAGTCACGCGAAGCGGGCCAGCGGATTCCTCCTGCGATTCGCGGAGTTCTCACAAATCACGGAGCCGGAACAGATTACCGCCGCATCGGCCGAGCAATGGGGCCTCGAGCAGACTGCTGCAGGGCGGTCGGCCAAGACCATCAGGAACCAACTATCCGTACTCAGCGGCTTCTGTATCTGGCTCGTCCGCCGGGGCATTCTGCCCGACAATCCCTGCCGCCTGGTGGCCCTGCCTCGCCTCCACGAGCCGAACTTCGTGGCCTTCACGGAGCATGAATGCAGGATCGCCCTACGTGTCGCGCTGAAGCATGGCTGCCGGCCGGAGATTTGCCTGGCCCTGACAACAGGACTTCGCCTTAGCGAGATGGCCCGTCTGTTCTGGGCGGATGTGGACCTGGAGGGCCGTGTGCTGAAGGTCCGCAAGAGCAAGTCCGGGCATCCCCGCATCGTCCCGCTCAGCAAGCGGGCGATCGGGGCCCTGCGCCGACAAAAAATCAAGACGGGCAAGTTGACGTGGGTCTTCCCTGCGCGCCGAACGTGCCGGAGCCGCGCGTGGCTCGTGGATCGTCAACGTTCGCTTCCGAGCTGGCTTAGGCTCATGCGACCAGTCCAGGAGGCGATACCCCGGCTGGGGCAGCTTGGCCGACAAGCCACGGGCCGTGCCTACCATGCATTCAGGCACACGTTCATCACACGGCTGCTGGCGGACGGCATCTCGATCTACAAGGTCGCTAAGTGGGCCGGACACCGCGACATCAGGCAGACGGAGCGGTACGCGCGGATGCTGGTGGTGTACGATCCGGACATCGAGAGATTAGGGACCAGGGCCCAGGAACCAGGGACCAGAGGCCGGTCAACCGGTTAACCGGTTAACTGGTTAACCAGCCGAATTTGAGCTTGACACGGCCCGCGGGCGGTGCGATAATACTGATGAGGTTGCAGAGCATGGTTCAGCGAGAAGATCAACGGCCCGGTCCCCGGAGCAGATCACGCCCAGCGTGCACTGCAACCTCAGCCGGGGTCGGGCCTTCTTTGCAAAGGAAATAGGCATGAAGGTACATATCGTCGTTGAGAACGAGTACGAGGGCAGCACCATCTGCGGCGTCTTCAGCACCCGCGAGCTTGCTGACTGGTACAAAAAGGGCGCCTATCCCTACCCCAACTGTCAAATCGAGGAATGGGAGATCGACTCCGAGTCGGGCAAGATACAGAGGCCCGTATGGGAATGCAAAATCGACCTCGACTCAGGCAAGCCCTTGGGCAAATGGTATTGGGAGAGTGGGAGGCGACTGGGCTTGCCGCCGGCCTTTCCCTCACGGCTTATCGGCCGCATCCTGATCGTCGATGACTATCGCCCGAGTGACAGAACATTCAGGCCAGCGGCCGTCGCCGCATCCTTCATCTCTCCCGATCACGCTCGCCAGACCGCCCAGGAGGTCCGCAAGGCGCAACTGATCGCGGATGAGCTTGGACTGGGGCCAAGCGATTCACTGCACTATATACCGGCAAACCGGGCCTAGAAAGGGCGGGTCAGGGATTGTGAAGAAAGAGCAGGCGACAAGAAAGTCCGTCGAGTCCTCGTTGGACAATCCCGCGACGATGAAGGCCGACATGAAGAAAATCCGCAACAGCCTTTACTTTCAACAGCGCCGCCTTGGGCGTACCCTGTTGGTCCTCGCCGGGCGCATCCGGCAGGCGGCGATCCGCGACTGGCA
>JARFTV010000070.1:0-9133 GCA_029289325.1 Alphaproteobacteria bacterium | reverse complement strand
GTACCCTGTTGGTCCTCGCCGGGCGCATCCGGCAGGCGGCGATCCGCGACTGGCACCGTGTCAGATCGTGGTTTTTCCGTTCGAGCTAAGGAGACAGCAATGAAAGTTTTTATCGTCGCCGAGAACGATTACGAAGGGGTCACGATTCAAGGTATTTTCAGCAGGCCGGAACTTGCCGAAACATTTTCCCAGGAAATCGGTGGCAACGTCGAGGAATGGGAGATCGATTCTGAGGTCGGCAAGCGCCGTCGAGATGTCTGGACCGCCGAGATAGGCATGGCCGCGGGGCAGGTCCGGCGAGAATCCACATGGGAAGGTGGCGCGATCGAATTGCCCACGCGCCGCGTCGGGGACATACATGTTGGGGAAGCCTGGATAGGACCTAATTGCCCCCTTGTGGCTCGGGCATCCTCGTTCATCTCCGCCGAGCACGCTCGCCAGACCGCCCAGGAGGTCCGCAAGGCGCAACTGATCGCGGATGAGCTTGGACTGGGGCCAAGCGATTCACTGCACTATATACCGGCAAACCGGGCCTAGAAAGGGCGGGTCAGGGATTGTGAAGAAAGAGCAGGCGACAAGAAAGTCCGTCGAGTCCTCGTTGGACAATCCCGCGACGATGAAGGCCGACATGAAGAAAATCCGCAACAGCCTTTACTTTCAACAGCGCCGCCTTGGGCGTACCCTGTTGGTCCTCGCCGGGCGCATCCGGCAGGCGGCGATCCGCGACTGGCAGCGTATCCGGTCGTGGTTCTCGCGCTCGGGATAAGGAGAAAATCATGCGATACCTGCTGGCGATCGTCCTGCCGCCGCTGGCGGTGCTGTCCTGCGGGAAGCTCTTCAGCGCAATCCTGAACTGCGGCCTCACGCTGCTTTTCTGGCTGCCCGGCGTGATCCATGCGATGCTGGTTGTCAGCTCGCATCACGCGGATGTCCGTGCGAAGAGGACCTCCCGCCAGATGACCGCGGCCGTCGACCGGCAGACGGCCGTCCTCGAGGCCACCTCAACCGCCGCCGCGGCGCGAGAGGCAAGGAAAAGACAATGATCAAGTACGACTGTCCAAAATGCAGGGCCGAGATGAGTTCACCTGATTCAATGGCCGGCCAGCAGGAAACCTGTCCGCACTGCGGCAACGTCGCCATTGCTCCCGTTGTCGATTCCGGCCAAGAGCCGGCCACACCGCCGCCGGCTCAAACCAAAATCAACATGTCGGCCAACGACAGAAGATCCGTCAATAGTCTCGGTATGGCTTCCCTCGTAATCGGGATCATCGCATCGCTTTGCTGTTGGATGCCAGAAGCACTTGAAATAGGCAGAGATACCCCGATCTGTATCCAGCTTGCTTGTTTTGGTTTTCTATTGGGTATTGTCGGCTTGGTCGCGGCTGCTTGTGACCGCAGAATGAACTTCGACATGGCTGCCAGCGGCTGCATCGTCTGCATCGGGGCAATATTACTACGTTTATTCGTTATTTTCGCCTAAATCTAATCAAAATGAGAGAGCTGCCGGAAGACTGGCTGTTCTACTTTACGTTCGGAGTCGTGCTGTTGATCATGGCGATCAAGGCCTGTCTGCTGATTGGAAAGGTGTTATAATGAACGGCGTGAAAACCCTTACTGTCGGTTTGGTCATCATCGTTATAGGCCTCGGCTTTCTGCTCGGCCTCGACCTGCTGGGCAACACCCAACAGAGAGTCGCTGCCGCAAACGAGAAAGCAGATCTCCTCGCCAAGAATGCCCAATGGGCTGAAGCGGCCGACGCTTACAAACAGACAGCCCAACTCCTTGAAGGCCAGGGCAAGCAACAACAAGCCCAAGCCGCCTGGGCGCTGGCCGCTGATGCAGCCCAACAGATTCCCGATGTTGTCCTTGCCGAGTCATTTCTTCTCCGCGCCGAATCCGCCTCTCCGAAAACTGCTGGTCTTGTTCGCCGCTCCCTCGCAGAACTTCGAAAGCACGGGAAGTTTTAGCCACTCAAAACCATCCCGCCGGACACTCGAACTCCGGCCTTCTCAGACTCTCATACAGGGGCACTTTATTCAGCGTCTCGATGTCCACGCAAAATACAAGGTTCTTCCCTAGCGCCTTCACGATCCGCTCGCAGAATAGCTTGCAAGGCGTTCCTCGACAGCAGATTGCAAATCGCTGACGAAAGGCAGCTTTTGCGCGGCCTGCTGCAAAGATTGCCAGTATTGCTTCCCTACGGCTCATAACCTTACCGCCGCACGTCACGTCTGATCTCCTGCCGCTATGTCAGCTTCTCCATCGTATCCCGCGTTGCCCGTGGCGAAGATGCCGCACTCAGGAATCGAGCCGGCGCAATCGCCAATTTCCAGATCGTTCGCCTGACCAATGAGGCCGCTCAAGCAGACCATCGCAAAGTTTTGCGCTTGGTAAACTACCTGCGAATTACTGTAGCCATCAAGGTTGCCGACTCCGGCCACCAACTTCCACTGGCCACCGCTGCACGTCAAAGTAATCATGTAGCCGCAGTCGCCGCCCAGGACCGTTGTGAACGCTTTTTTCCAGTCGCAAGAAGCCACCTGCGTCAACAGGTGTGTATCGTTGATCGCTGCAAGGGCGGCCACGAACCACGCGGGCGGGTTTTCGATGCAGGCCAAAATCCCGGCGAATGTGACTGTGAAATACTTCGGTGTCTTCCCAGTGTCGCAGCAAGCGCAGTCATCGCCGTATTCGATGCAGCAGCATTCCGCGGCGTTGACGCAGAACTTGCCGCCGACGATCAGCCCCTTGCCCCCGGGCAGTAGTATGGGTCCAGCCGGCCAAACCATCATTGTCTCGCTTCGCTTCGCCCGGTCAACCGGTTAACCAGTCAACCGGTCAACTGGTTACTCTGGGCAGCTCTCCGTCGTCTCGATCCACTCGATGCCGTCGGCCGAGTCGTTGACGAGCATGTAGTCGGTGACCCTGCTGGCCAGCTTTGGCAGAGGCAACATGCCCAGGATGATTCCCCGCCACTCGGTGTTTGCGACGTCGTAGATCGGCATGAAGGCGATGACATCATCGACCGCCAGGGCGCAGTACGGCGGCTCATTGGTCGTCGGCATGGACAGGTAGACGGTCCAGTCTCGGCCACCGGCGATCAAGCTGCCATCCTGGTAGCTGATCGTGGCGGTAATCTGGTTGGGCGTGGCCGCCGACCAGGCGGTCTTGACCTTGGCGAAGTAGGGCATGACATCGACGACCTGGCGATGCCGGCGCCAAGTGGGGGCGGCCTTGAAGAAGGCATCCACCTTCCGGATCGTCCGCTTCAGCAGCTCCCTATCGGCCTCATTGAGGGCATACAGCTTCGCCATTTCCTATTTCCGATTTCCGACCTGCCTGCCGGCAGGCAGATTTCCGATTGCCTGCTGCCTGCCGCTGCTGCCTATTGCCTAATGCCTGATCCCTGGTCCCTGGTCCCTAGTCCCTGGCCCCTAGTCCCTGGTCCCTGCTTCTAGACTCCACTCGTCGAAATCTTCATCGCCTCCTGGGGCGCTATGCTGTCGATCGTGACATAGCCCGGGTCGTAGAGGACGGTCGCCCCTGGCCAGAGCTTCAGGTTGGTGATCGTCCGTGCGATGGTCGTCCGCGTCAGGTCGATGAGTCCGCCGCGGGCCTCGAGGTCCGTGATCGTCCCGAAGCGGTCGAGGTTGGCCGTGCCCGCCCAGACGATGATCAGCGGCGTGTTGTCCGCCGTATCCATCATCAGCGTGCCCGCGTGGTTGGTCATGGAGGTTACGGCGCCGGATTCGGTCTTGAGCATCCCGCCCTGCTTCTCGACGGTGTCCATGATGACGTTGTCGCCGACGTGGACATCGGCGTCGGAGGCGCGGCCCGTCACCCACGAGATCTCCAGCTTGTCCAGCAGGCTTTCCTCGGCGGCCCGGGAGGCGATCCCGACCCGGCCGCGGCGGACACGGATGATCGTATCGGCGTCATCGACCACCAGCCGCACCGGGGGCAGGTTGTTGTCCGAGGAGCTGGAGGCCGAGTTGTGGACGATGATCTCGCTGGCCGGGGCGTCGCCGGTGCTGGCGACGAGCTGGAGGTTGATCCGGGTGCTGCCTGCGGGGCTGCCGATGCCGTAATGCTCGCCGAGAAAAACCTTGACGCCGTGAGCGAGTTTGAACGGCGTGTCGGCCAGGCCGACCAGCCCCGTGGCCGACTGCTTCCAGTGGAACTCCTTGAGCCGCAGCGCCGACTGGTCGAGGCCATACAGGATGCCGAAGACGTGGGCCTCGGCCAGGAGAATCTCATCGTCGATGGGCTTTCGGCCGAAGTCGAAGTTGCTGCCGATCTCAAAATCCTCCTGGGCGTAGTTGCTGCCCGACCCGCCCAGGTATCTGATTTCCCGTGCTTCTGGTGGCATAGTCCTATCCTTTCACCACAGAGACACAGAGGTCGCAGAGGTCAACAACAGAAAAGACCTTGTTCTTCTTTTTCCTCTTCATCTCTGTGTTCTCTGCGGCTCTGTGGTTGATTACGTCGTCAATCCCAGTTCCTGGGGACTGAGCTTCAAGTCCGCGAAGGCCACGGCCTTGAAAAGTTTCCACGAATGCCAGAAATGATCGCCGCCTATTGGCACGGCCGCACCGAGCCCGTTCAGCGGGTACGGCTCGGTCACGGGCTTTTTGTCGTGGTCGAGGATGGCGACCATCTGGCCGGCTATTACCTGGTGGAAACCCGCATCGAGGATCCGGCGGTTCCAGCGGGCATCGGGGTCCGCATCGTCGCGGAAGTGGATCTCATACGTCGTCCGCCAGTAGTTCGGTTCCCCGCGGGCCAGCGGCGCGCCGATCGAGGCCATCTTGGCGGCGCCTGGGGGGTAGCCCCAGAAGTCATCGGCGTTGACGACGGGCGGGGAGGTATAGGCCTTGATCTTCGCGCGTGGGTCCTCCAGCTCATTGCGCGTGATCCGCAGGCCGGGGTCGTTATGCGGCCGGGTGAGGGGCGGGTCCAGGGGCTCCCCCACCGAGTTGACCAGGGCCTTTCCGTGGATGTCCTTATCGACCTTGACCTCGCTGGCGATCGTGAACCACTCGATCTCTGCGGGTACGGTCTCGGGCCCGCCGTAGCTTTGTCCCGGCGGCATCTCGCCGGCGGCATCCGTGGCGTAGGCCGCCGTCGCCTCCCATAGGATCAGGCTCTTGGCCCTGGCCTCGACGTCCCTGCATTTCAGCAGGCCGCTGGCCGGGTGGCCGTCCCCCTTTCGAGGTATGCTGGCGGCCTCGACGGCGAGAATCTGGGCCTGCGCGGGCGGGTCCTTCCCATCCATCAGGACCTGGAAGATCCGCCTGGCCGTCTGGCCGTCGGCGGAGATCCCGGCCTGCCCGCCCGTTGTCGGCTCCGTAACCTTGACTACTGCCATCTTCTCACCTCACCACAGAGGCACAGAGATCGCAGAGTCAGGAACAGAAAAGACCTGTGTTGCTGTTTGCTTTTCATCTCAGTGTTCTCTGTGTCTCTGTGGTCGGTCCTTTCACCCCGCCAATCCTGCCGGCGCGAGCTCCACGGGCTTCTTACGATTCAACTCCTCAAGTTCGTTAACTGCCTGCCGCGCCAGTTGTTTCTGCTCATCGCTGTTCTTCTTGATCTCCCGCATGATCTTGATCTCGGGCTGCTCTCCCGGCATCCGCGTGAGGAACCTCGCCTCGTAGGGCGCAAGTCGGCCGCGCCTCTGGGCGGCTGCCTTCGCTACAGCCGCTCCGGCAGCTCCACCCGGCATCTTGGGGGCACCCGGGGCAGCGCCCGCGCCTGCCCCAACCTCGAGCCATCGGAGCCGCTCGGCCAGTTTGCGCTCAAACTCCCGGTTCAATGCGCCGCCAAGCTCAGCGATCTCCTTGGCCATGGCCCTTTCGAGGGGCGTTCGCTGCCGCTTCAGAATCCGGGGCAGCTCCTCGAGTGTGGCCTCGAAGCCCTCCACCAGCCCGGTCCATATCCAGTCGGTCTCCTCTCCTTTGAGCCATTTCCAGACGTTCTTGAAGAACATGACGATGTTCTTCCACATATTCGTGAAGATCGCCTTCGTCGCGTTCCAGATGTCAGTGAAGATCTGCCGCCAGTTGCGGCCGAACCAGCCGAGCAGGTCCGGGATTACCGTCGTCAGCCAGTGCTTGACGCTCATGCCGAATTTCACCAGCCCCAGAACTGCCACCTTGCCGGCGAGCTTGAAGGTGTTCCCCCAGTTCTTGATGACCGTCTCGAAGGCCGTATATAGCACGATCCCTCCGGTGATCGCCCCCTTGATCGTCTTGGCCAGCCATTCCATGACGGGGCCGGCCCCTCGGAGCACAGAGACTATCTCCGTGGCAATTGGGATAAAGATCTGGCCGGCGGTGACAGCGAAATCGTGAACGCCGGCCTTGAGCGCCTTCAGTTGGTTTGCATAAGATCCCAAGGTCCTGACGGCGTCGCCGACGGCCCCCTGCTGTCCCATGGCGCGCATGATGACGTTCAGCCGGCCCAGTGCCTTCTCCTGCTCCGTGACCTGCTGCCAGGATTTGTTTATCCCCATCCGCAGGAGTTCCTGCTGGAGGGCTGCCTGCTTGATGTTGACGCCGAACCGGTCGAGGACTTCCCCTGACCCCGACAGCGCGGAGATAAATCTCTGGACGGCCTCGGGATCCTGGAGGTTGTGGAAGGAGGCGAAGTCGATTGCCAGCCGCTGCATCGTCTCGCTGAGCTCGCGGCTCTTGTCGCTCGTGAACTCCAGGCCCTTGAAGAACGACTGGAAGACGCTCAGGGAGTCGATGATCGCGTAGCGCGACCGGCCGACCGACTTGGCGAGGCGGTCGGCAAAGTCCTCGGCCGCCTTGGCCTGCTCGCCGAAGACCTGCTGGAACTTGCTGTAGCTCTCCTGGGCGTCGCTGGCGGCGCTGATGGAACCCCTGATCGCCCCGATAAACTTCTGGAATGCGATAATTCCCACCCTGGCAACAGCGATCCTCAGCAACGTGAGCTGCCCCGTCAGGAAGCCCGTTGACTTGCCCATCCGCCGCATGTTCCGGCTGGCCCTGTCGTGCGCCTTGACTACTATGTCCACGCTGCGCTTCGCCATAGTTCTATCTCACCACAGAGGCACAGAGATCGCAGAGGGTAGAAACAGAAAGAATCTTGTTGTGTTTTTCTTCTTCATCTCTGTGTTCTCTGTGCCTCTGTGGTTCATTCTTCCCAGCTCGCCGCCTTGTAGCGGCTTCGCTGCGACCAGATGAACCTCGCGGCCGTCACGAACGACCTCGCCTGGTCGAGGGCCCCGCCTGCCACCGGCGGCAATCCCTTCGCATACAGCTCCGCGTATTCGATTGTCTCCCAGCTCACCCGCGTGATGATCGTCAGCGGGCAACGGTCGATTGCGATCACGCCCTTGCCGCCGCAGGCCTCGCATCCCGTCGCACCAACCCGGCCGCAGAGCGGGCAGTCCATCTCGGCCGGCTCGACGGCCGTCGGTGGATCTACGCAGGCGCTTCCTGGTCTGCCGGGACAGGTTCGGCAGATGCCGCCGTATCGGAACCCGGCGGCAACGGCCAGTTTTTTAGTTCGTCCGGAGTCGGCTGGCTGCCTTCCAGTCCTGCGTACATCAGCTCCGTGACCTCCCGCATCGTCAGCAGGTCCTCGATCTTCTCGGCATCGAAGGGGATCTCCACGCCATCCAGCCCGGCCATGTCTCGCCAGCCAATCAGCGTTGACCGGAGCGCTTTCAGCGTCACGTCAAGCCCCTCCACGGCAGTTCCCAGTTTGCGGGTCTCGATCTGGTCGGCCAGCTCGGCGAGCTCCCGCCATTTTCGGCAGGTCACTTGCCGGAAGACGAAGGTCGGCGGTCTGTCCTTGCCCTTGTCGCTCTCGAGGACCACGTCGAACGTGGCCTCCGGGTCCACTGCAATCGGGCACATGTCTTTCCTTTCCTATTGCCTGCTTCGCATGGTTAACCAGTTAACCAGTTAACCAGTTAACCGGTTGCCTATTCCCTAGTCCCTGGTCCCTGGTCCCTACTCAAAGGTAATCACCACCTCATCATCCCCGGCATCCGCCGAGCGGTTGAGCTGGTAGGAGATCTCGTCGATCTCCACGCCGTTCCGCTCGCCCGGCTGGATGTCGGTGATCTGGAAGGCCGGCCCGTCGATCGTGATCAGGTTTCCGTCGGCCGAGCCGGAGCCCAGGATGATCTGCATCGTCTGTGTCTGCCACTCCGTCCAGCGGTAGAACGGGTTGTCAGCCTGGATCAGCCGGGCCTCGGGGTTGAGCGTCCCGTTGATCCGCCGGCCGGTGATGACCGCCGCCTGGAAGCCCGCCGCATCGGATGGGTCCTCGCGGAGGGCGATCTCGTTGCCCATATCCAGTGTCACCTCGGCGACCCGCGGTGTGTTCGACCCGATGGTGAAGGTCGAGCCCCTGAAGGTGGGGGGCTTGACGCTCGGGTAATCTGGCGCGATCAGGGCGATGTCCTGCGGCTCATCCCATATCCCATCGAACGTGAACTCCACGCGGACGACCTGGCCGGCCACGAATCGCATTACGAACGTGCCCATACAGCCGCGGAGCCGCTTGAACCGGGCTTTTGTTCCTGACAACTCATAGACGCCGATCGTCACCGTCTTGGCGGATGATCCGGAGGCACCCGGCGGCCGGGACTCGGGCGTCCACACGCCAGAAGCCTCCTTCATGCCGCAGGCCGGCAGCAGCGTCGTCGCCCAGGCCGGCGTGGGTGTACCCGTGTCCCCCGAGCCGTGCAGCTCGACGGCGAAGATCACCTGTCCGCGTTCTCCCGCCGTCACTCCGTGGAGGGGCGAAAGGGCGGACTGCCCCTCGCGTTCGGCGAACTCGATGGCGGGCGTGATGTTCGTGTCGAAGACGTTGAAGGCCGCATCCGCCGCCAGCAGCGCCATCGCAGAGCCGGGCGTGGACTCGATCTTGGCCGCCAGCACCCGCCGTCGTCTTATCATTGGAACGGTCATCTCAATCTCCTTCCAAAGAAAGGCACTCGGCATTCGGCACCCGGCACTCGGGCCCAGTGCCTATTGCCTATTGCCTATTGCCTGCTGTTATTGCCTATTGCCTATTGCCTATCGCCGCTATGCGGCGGCGGTGTACGGGTCTGTCTCCTTCACCGCATAGAGCACGTTGAGCGTAAGCACGA
>JARFTV010000020.1:25089-75225 GCA_029289325.1 Alphaproteobacteria bacterium | reverse complement strand
CCAGTCCGTCTCCTCGCGCCCCATGGCGCCACCTTCGGCAGCATGGGGGTTCAACCCCGCGACAGCGATCCGGGGCTCGGCAAGACCGAACTCGCGCTGAAGCCCGGCGCGGGTGATGCGGATCGTCTCTTCCAGCAGCGCGGGGGTCAGTGCCTGCGGCACTTCAGACAACGGGATGTGGATGGTGGCAGGCACCACACGCAACTCGGGGCAGGCGAGCATCATGACCACGCGGTCGACGCCGGCGAGATGGGCGAGGAACTCGGTATGGCCGGGAAAGGCGAAGCCCGCGCCGTCCTTGAGCGCCTTCTTGTGGATCGGCGCTGTGCAGATCGCCGAGGCCTTGCCGGCCTGCACAAGCCGCACCGCGCGTTCGATCACCGCGATGACCCCGGCCGCATTGGCCGGGTCTGGCTGGCCGGGCAGGGCGTTCGCGGCGAAGTCGTGCCGCAGGACCAGAAGCGGGCCATCGACTGGCATCTCGCCTTCTTCGACCTCGCGCCAGGGGGTGCCCTCAGGTAAATGGAGCGGGTCGCCAAGCCAGACGAACCGCTCGCCCGCCGCCCAGGCCTTGGCCGCGACCTCGGGCCCGATCCCGGATGGGTCGCCGCAGGTCAGGAGAACGGGGCCGCTCACGGCTCGCGGATGTAGGCGGCGGCGCGGAGTTCCTCGAGATAGCCTTCGGCCAGACCCTCGAGTTTCTGGTTGATCACCGCCTCGCGCACCTGATTGCGGTCAAGCGGCTCTTCCCGGGTGACTTCGCGGCCGCAGAGCATGATCAGACGGCGAAAGCCATTCCGGGCCAGCGCCAGCGAGATCTCACCGGGGTCAAGCCGGGCAAGTTCGAGGCCCACATCTCCGGGCACGTCGCCTGCAGGCTGCTTGGTGATCGTCAGCCGGTCACCAGGCAGGCCGCGGGCCAGGCCAAGGAGGTCGTTGCACTCGTCGGCATTGGCGCGGATCGTGGCGATCTGGGCCGGGTCGTCAGGGATCAGGAAATCCGCCCATTCCACCGTGACCGCGACCGGTTCGGCGCTTTGGTCCAGTGCCACGTCGCGCAACTGGAACAGGACCACGGCACCGGGGACAGTCACCGGATCCGAGATCTCACCCGGACCAAGGGCCAGAACTGCAGCGCCGATTGCGCCCGGCAGGTTGGCGAGCGGCATCCAGTCGAGACGCCCGCCGTTGCCGGCGGTGGGTGCGGCGGAATATTGCCGCGCGGCTGAGGCGAAAGCGCCCTCGCTGGTCACGGTATCAGAAAGCCGCTGAGCCAAGGCAAGCGCCTGAGCCTCATTTCCCGGTTCGGCGGGGATCACCAGTTCCGAAACCAGAACCCGCAGCGCGCGGGGACGCGTCTGAGCTTCGAGTGCGCGGTCGATGTCGTTTTCGCTGACCGGAACCTGCCCGGCAAAGCGCGCCCGGACGGCCTTGCGCCACAACAGTCCCGCCGAGACGAAATCGCGGAAGCTTTCACCCGCGACGCCAATCTTGCCGAGTTCGGCAATCAGCCCCTCGGCCGTCAGATTGGCGCGCGAGGCAAATTCGTTCATGCCCTGCATCACTTCCTGATCGGTCAGGGTCAGACGCAGCCGAGCGGCCTCGCTGCGCTGCAGCCGGTCCTCGATCAGCGCCTTCAGCGCCTCTTCTTCCGGATTGCCGGGGGCGCGGAGCGCCTGCAGGAACAAGGCCCGCTGCGCGATTTCATATTCGGTGATGACCCGGTCGTTCACATAGAGCCGGGGCGCGAAAAGATCCTGCGCCAGCGCCGGACCGGACAGAGCCAGAATGCAGCAAAGTGCCGTTGCCTGCCGTTTCAGAACTGAAAATGCCATCGCCTCAGCCGTTCTTCCTGTGTCTCGCGGATCTGCGTCCGCCGTCTTTGTCGCCCGCCTACTGCCGACATGCCCGCGCCGGTCCGCCCGTCACGCCGCTGCCAAACCCCACCAGGTCGAACGACAGAGCAAAATCCGTCGTTGGCGTCACACTAGTGGATGACGTGAAGCGACGCGAGAGGGAAACGTCGAAGCGAACGCACTCGTTCAGGAACTCCAGACCCATGCCGGCCACCGTGCCGCGATCCGCGACGAAATCGTAGCGGCCAGACAGCTTGGCGGTCCAGTTCGGATTCAGCTTGCGCCGCGCGTCGAAGGTGATCTCCTGCGTGGGGTCGGGGCGGTTCTCGGTCTCGTCGGCCACGGCCCAGATCAGCGAGGAGGCCAGCGCCGTCCGGGTGCCGCTGTAGACGATCCGCGCCTCGCCCTTCGTCAGCGACAGATCGTCGTCAAGGACGGTGCGGGCGGTCAGCGCAATCCCGTCGGCCAGGTCGAAGTTGACGGCCGCAAACCAGTCCGACGTGCGGCCGCCCAGGCCGGAGCCGGGGCCGAACTGATCCAGATCGGCCTCGCGGAAGACGCGGCCCAGCGTGACGCCCATCGACCAGCCTGCGGGATCATGCCGGGTCCAGGTCACGCCGAGGTTGGCGCGGGGGCCGCGTTCCACCGCATCAGAGCCGGGGAAGCGGTCCAGCGAGAACAGGCTGCCCTCGTCGAATTCGACCAGAACCGAATCCTCGTTTGGCAGGCTGTCCGCATTCGACGAAGCCCAGATGAACTGTGCCACCGGCTCGATCACATGGGTCGCGCCATTCGCCCCGACCTTGACCCAGGGCCAGCGCAGCTCGACGCCCGCATTGCCATGGGTGCCGGTGGTCTTGCCCCCGAAATCCTGATCCTGTGCCACGCTGTAGGCGTCGGCCGTGGCCTCGCCAAGGACGGTGCCCTCGATCCCGAGCGGCAGAAGGAAGCTGCGCCGCCAGTCGATCCGCGCCGAGATCCGGCCAAGGTCGCGTCCATCGGCGATGTCGTCGCTGTCCGGCCCGTCCAGCGGATTGGTCGAGCTGCGCCAATGGTTGTGGGTCTGCAGCCGCAAGCCCCCCTCACCACCAAGCGCGCCAAGCGAGAAGCGGCGGTGGAAGGTCAGGTCGGCCACGAGCGAGGGGATCGTAGTGTTGTCCTCATCATCACGCAGGGTCTGGAAGCTGATGATCCGGGCCGAGATATGTTCATTGCGCCGGGTGCGGCTGGCTTCGATCCGGCTGTCCAGGCGGTCGGCGTCGCTGATCCCGTAATCCAGCAGATAGGCCGGGTCGGTCACGGTCTGGCCCTTGATCGTGAGGCCGAAGTTGAGGGGCAGCCGGAACTCGCCGTCCACGAAGAGATAGCCGCGCGGATCACCAGGGATGAGCTGGTCACGGGTGATCGCGCCGTTCAGCTCGATCCGTCCGGTGGTGAAGGCCTGGCGGTAACGCAGCTCCAGCGTCTGGCTGTCGCGGGTGGTGATATAGGGCGTCAGCGTCAGGTCCGAGGACGGGGTCAACGCGATGAAATACGGCAGTTTCAGCCCGGTTCCGAGGTCCGAGGTGGTGCGCAGCGAGGGCATCAGGAAGCCGGTCGCGCGGTCCAGTGTCGGGTCAGGCATCCGCAGCCGCGGGATATAGAACACCGGGATCCCGGCAAGGCGGAACTGGGCATTGTCGAAATAGATCTGCCGCTCCACCTCGTCATGCCGGACCTTGTGCGCGCGGATTTCCCACAGCGGCGTCGGATCGGTCGCGCAGACCTTGCAGGACGAGGCGGCCACCGTCTCAAGCTCGGTATAGCGGCCCGAGACGCGGGTGATCGTGTTGGCGGCCAGCTGCAGTTGGCGGTTCAGCACCAGCCGGGCGCTGGTAAGGATGCCTTCGGCCAGATCGGCCTGCAACTCGGCCTGGGAGGCAAGGATGATCGTATTGCCCGACGCCTCGGTCAGGACGATCGGGCCTTCGATCACCAGCCGGTCGGTGGCCTGGTCGAACACGATACGCGAGGCTTTCAGGCGCCGTCCCTTGTAGAAGACCTCGACATTGCCCGCGGCGATCAGTCGGGTGTCCCCGGTAATCTCGATCCTGTCCGAGATCAGCGTGGCCTGTTCCTGCGCGCGGGCGGGAAGGGCCAGCGTCAGGGCCAGAAGAAGGCAGGTCAGAAGCCGCACCATGTCAGCCGTCCTCCAGATGCAGCAAAAGGCCCAGCGACAGCATGACCGCCGCGACCGGAGGGCTCCAGGCTGCCAACGCAATGGGGATCTGGCCGCTGTCGCCAAGCGCTTGCGCGAAGTTGCGCAGGAAGAAGATGCCGAAGCCCGACAGCATGGCGGCCATGACCATCTTGCCGGTCCCGCCAAAACGCACATGGCGCATGGTGAAGCCGGCCGCGACCAGCACCATCGCCGCCATCAGCAGGGGCAGGGCAAGCTCCATCTGGAACCACAGCTTGTAGGCCCGGGCCGAGAAGCCCGCCCGTTCGAGGTCGGCAATATAGTCGGGCAGGTCCCAGAAGCCGATGGCCGAGGGCGTGCCGAAACTGTCGCGGATGCGCTCGGGCGTCAGGTCCGAGGGGAGTGCCGCGGGTTCCGCGCCACGGCTTGCGGAAAGTTCGGGGTTCGGACTGCCAAGATCCCAGGTCTTGAACCCCTCGATCTCCCAGGCACCGTCGGTCAGCGTGGCGCGGTCGGCCTCGATCCGGCGGATGGGCAGGCCATTCGCGTCGAAGGACAGGAAGGTCACGCCGAAAAGCTGGGTGCCGTCGAGATTTGCCCGGGCGGCCTGGATCACGGTCTGCCCCTCGTCTCCGCCCTGACGCAGCCAAAGCCCGGTATCGGCAACCGACAGGACCGAGCCGCCCGCTTGCGACAGCGCTGCGCGCCGGGCGTCATAGGCCTTGGAGGTCGCGGCCACGAGAGGGTTGAACAGAGCCACCATCAGCGCACCCAGCGCCACCGCCACGACAAGCGGCGTAACCAGGAAGCGCAGTCCGGAGCGCCCGGCCGCGCGGACCACGACCAGTTCGGACGACCGCGCGAGGCCGAGGAACATGGCGATGGCGGCCATGATCATGATCAGCGGCAGGATCCGGTACAGCGTCTCGGGCACGTTCATCAATGACAGGATCGCGGCCTGACCCAGCCCCACGCCCGCGTCGGAAAAGCGGCGGAGCTGCTCGATCATGTCGATGAGCATCAGGATGGCGAAGAAGATCAGGAACACCCGACCCACCATGGCCGCGAATCGCCGCGCGATGTAGAGGCTAAGCGTCATGTCGCCGCCTCCGGCCGCCGTCGGCGTGGTTGCTGCCCCCACCAGAGGAGGGCCGCCGCAACGCCGATCCCCCCGATCGGGGCCAGATAGAGCGCCGGCCAGACAATCGCGGATTGCAGCGCCAAGCCGCCGGCCCAGGTCCAGGCCAGTTGCAGCGCGATGATCAGACCCACCGCCAGCGCCATCTGCCGCCAAAGGCCAAAGCGCGAGAACCCGCCCAGCATCAGCGCCGCAAAGCCCAGAAGCGGAGCGGCCACCGCCAGAAGCGGCCCGGCCAGACGCGAATGGCCCTCTTCCAGCATCTGCGCCCTACTGGCCCCGGTTGCCTGCATCGCCGCCTCATCCGCGCTCAGCAGTGCCAGGGTGGACAGCGTGTTTGTCGGAAGCGCCCGCGTGGCGCCGATGTCCACCAGCCCTTCGAGGTCCAGCGTGAAATCGGCAAAGCGCGTGACCGAAAGCCGCCCGCTTTCGCGATCCAGGCTTTGTGTGGATCCCTGCACCATCACCAGCTTCGGCGCCATCGCGCCCCGGACCAGAAAGGCCTTGCGCGCGGTATGGACCAGACGCTCGCCCGCCGCGCGCTCGTCGGACAGGAAGAGGTCCAGCAGCTCGCCGGTCGGACTGATCTCCCGGATATAAAGCGTGATGCCCCTGGTCGGATGCATGAACTGGCCGTCGTTCAGGAAGCGTGCGGTCACGTTCTGCGAAATCTCCGCGCTCCGGGTGGCGAGGGCACGCTGGCTTGCCGGCACGAGTACATTGGTCAGGGCCAGCTGCATCGCCATCACGCAAAGCCCGAAGTAAAGAACAGGTCGCGCCAGGCGGAAGCCCGAAAATCCTGTGGCCTGCATCACCACAAGCTCGCTTTCCTGCATCAGCCGGTTCACCGCATAGACCGCGGCCGCGAAGGCCGCGACCGGCAGAACCAGTCGGATCGCATTTGGCAGGGTCAGGAAGCTGAACTCGAGGAACACCAGCGCCGACTGGCCGTCGCCGATCAACTGGTCAAACAGGCCAACGGCCCGGTTCACCCAGTAGACCGCCACCAGGACAAGCGCGAAAAAGCCGAACAACTGAAGCAGTTGCGACAGGAGATATCTGTCGAATCTGGACACTTGCCCGCCGGCCCCCACTATATGTTGCGCCGACCCTAACGGAATTCCCCAGCCTGGAAAACTGCTATCTGGCCAATCGGCGGGGCGGCATGTAGCTTCCCGGCAAAGCCTTGCCCAGCGCGGCAGACCACTTCGAACGCGAGAGTAATGATGCCACAGCCTTTGCCGATCCAGTTCCTTTCCCTCGATCTTGACGCGCTGGCCGGCGCGACCGGCCGCATCGCGGTGCTGGCCGAACCAGACCAGCCGACGTCGGCCGGGTTTCGCAAGCTCGACCGGCTGACGCGCGGTGCGCTGGCGCGGGCAGTGGCTTCGGAGGCGTTCGGCAAGCTGAAACCCGGTGAGGCGATGGAACTGGCCTGGCCTGCCGGACTTCAGGCCGAGGCGGTCCAGATCCTGCGCCTGCCGAAACGGGCGGATGTTGCCCAGGCGCGGAAGGCGGGGGCTGCGGTGGGCAAGGCGCATGGCACGGGGGCGACGCTTGTGTTGGCCGAGGGCCATGCCCGGGCCGCCGACATCGCCTTTGGCCTCGCGCTGCGGGCCTATGAGTTCGACACCCACAAGACCGGCGAGAAGAAGCCGCGCGGACCCGTGACCGTCGCCGTCACCAACCCCGAGGCCGTAGCCCGCGCCGCGGCCCCGATGGCCGCCGTGGCCGAGGGCGTGTTCTTCACCCGCGATCTGGTGAACGAGCCCGCGAACGTCCTTACCACCTCCGACTTTGCTGCCCGCCTCGCCGGGATGCACGAGCTTGGCCTTCAGGTCGAGATCCTGGAGGAGGACGAGCTTCGGCGCCTGGGCATGGGCGCGCTGCTCGGCGTGGGGCAGGGGTCGGAAAGCCCATCGAAGGTCGTGGTCATGCAGTGGAACGGCGGCGGGGACGAGGCCCCCTTCGCGCTGATCGGCAAGGGCGTCGTGTTCGATACCGGTGGCATCTCGATCAAGCCCGCCGCGGGCATGGAAGACATGACGATGGACATGGGCGGCGCGGGTGTCGTGGCGGGCGTCATGCGCACGCTGGCGTTGCGCAAGGCCAAGGCGAATGTCGTCGGCTTGGTGGGCCTGGTAGAGAACATGCCCGACGGCCGCGCGCAGCGACCGGGCGACGTGGTGCGCTCGATGAAGGGCGACACGATCGAGGTCATCAACACCGATGCCGAAGGCCGCCTCGTTCTGGCCGATGTGCTCTGGTACGCGCAGGAACGTTTCAAGCCTTCGGGGATGATCAACCTTGCCACCCTGACCGGCGCGATCATCATCGCTCTGGGTCATGAGAATGCCGGGGTCTTCTCCAACAACGACGAGCTTTGCGCCGCTTTCCTCTCCGCCGCCAAGGCCGAGGGCGAGGGCGCCTGGCGGATGCCGATGGGTGACGCCTATGACGCCAAGCTCAAGTCGCGGATTGCCGACATGATGAATGTGGGCGGCCGCGATGGCGGCGCGATCACGGCGGCGCAGTTCCTCGCCCGCTTTGTCAAGCCGGATGTGCCCTGGTGCCACCTGGATATTGCGGGGACGGCGCTGCTGAAGTCCGACTCGACGCTCGCGCCCAAGGGGGCGACGGGCTGGGGCGTAATGGCGCTTGACCGGCTGATCCGCGACCGCTTCGAAAGATAAGGCTTGCGTGATCGCGCGCCGCCCCTCGCGGGGCGCGCGCGGACCGCGAGGAGAAGTCGAAGACGCACGACGAGCCGACCGGCAGGAGCAAGATGGGCACGGTGCTGTTCTACCACCTCACGCGATCGACCCCGGTCGAGACGCTGGCGGTCCTCCTGCCAAGGGCGCTGGGGCAGGGCTGGCCGGTCATGGTCCGCGGCACCGCCATGCCGGCGCTGGAACGGCTCGACGGTCAGCTCTGGCTTCAGGGCGGGGACAACAGTTTCCTGCCCCACGGGCTGGAGGGTGGACCTCAGGACGCCGACCAACCGGTCCTCCTGGGCCTTGGTCCGGCCGTGAACCGGGCCCGCGTCCTGGCGCTGATCGATGGTGCGCAGGCCGCCGAAGCCGAGCTCGCCGCTCTGGAGCGGGTGTGGATCCTCTTCGACGGCAATGACATGTCAGCGGTTCAATCCGCCCGCGTCCAATGGAAGGCCATCACCGCGGCAGGACATCCGGCGCAATATTGGTCCGAGGAGTCGGGCCGCTGGGAAAAGAAGGCCGACAGCGCTCCGCGCTCGGTCTAGCCCGCGATCTGGGCGGGATAACCAGCCGCCTCCAGAGCCGCCAGCACCTCGGCCTCGGGCGCGGCATCTGCGACCTCGACCTTGCGCGCCGAAAGGTCGACCCGCACCGCGCCCGCGCCCGGGACCTTCGCCAGAGCGGCCTCGACGGCGGCCTTGCAATGGCCGCAACTCATGTCGGGAATCGAATAGGTGGTCATGCCGTGCATCCTGATTGTCTGGCTCGCAGTCTGCGCTCCTGACCCGCGGCGTCAAGCGCTACGGGATCATACGGTTTGCCTGGTCACGTCGGCGGCAACTGCACTGAACGCGTTTTTCTCTTTGACAGGCTCCACCCGCTGATGGCATGGCTTTCAAAGCGCTTTGAATTGGGCGATGGCGGGCGTGACCTTGGAAAACACGTTATGGGAACCGGATGTGTTTGCGATATCACTAAAGCGGTTTGAGTCACTCTTCGGTGGGTTTCCGCCGACGGCGCGCTTGACCCCCGCCACCTGCCGCTTAGGCTTTGGGAAGGAACTGACGTGCTGGACAAACCCGTGACCGACCTCAGCGTGACCCCGAACCTCTTGCAGGCCGACATCCTGCGCCATCTGACATTTACCGTCGGCAAGGACGCCCCGCACGCCAGCGTGCATGACTGGCGCCTCGCGCTGTCCCACGCCATCCGCGACCGGATCGTCGAGCCCTGGTTCGCCTCCACCCGCCGCACCTGGGCCCAGGACCACAAGCGCGTCTACTACCTTTCGATGGAATTCCTGATCGGTCGGCTTCTGGAGGATGCGACGATCAACCTCGGCCTATACGATGCGGCGCATGAGGCGATGGCGGCCGTTGGCGTTGACCTCCGCGCCGTCATCGATGACGAACCCGACGCTGCCTTGGGGAACGGCGGTCTTGGCCGTCTGGCCGCCTGTTTCATGGAGTCGATGGCAACACTCGGGTGCCCGGCCTATGGCTATGGCATCCGCTACGAACATGGCCTCTTTCGCCAGCATTTCGATCACGGCCGCCAGATCGAGACCCCCGAAAACTGGCTGTCCCAAGCCCATCCATGGGAATTCGCCCGTCCGGAAAGCGCCTATACCGTGGGCTTCAAGGGCCATGTGGAAAGCCGCGACGGACGTGAGGTCTGGGTCCCCCAGGAAACCGTCACGGCCGAGGCCTTCGACACCCCCGTCATCGGTTGGCAGGGAAAATGGGCCAATACCCTGCGCCTCTGGGGGGCTAAGGGAACGACGAACTTCGACCTCGAGCGCTTCAACCGTGGCGATTACACCGCCGCCGCGGAACCGGAGACCCTGGCTCGGACGTTGTCCCGGGTGCTGTATCCCGACGACACCACCTACCAGGGCAAGGAGCTCCGCCTGAAGCAGGAGTTCTTCCTGACGTCCGCGGCGCTGCAGGACATCCTGCGCCGCTTCCTGTCGAACCATTCCGACCTTCGCGCCCTGCCCAAGCATGTGGCGATCCAGATGAACGACACTCATCCGGCCATCGCTGGGCCAGAGCTGATCCGGCTTCTGTCGGACGACCACGGCCTTCCCTTCGACGAGGCGCTGACCGTCGCACGGGCTTGTCTTGGCTATACCAATCACACCTTGTTGCCGGAAGCGCTTGAAAAGTGGGCAACTTTCACCTTTGGTAACGTCCTGCCGCGCCACATGCAGATCGTGGAGCGGATCGACAGCTGGCATCGTCGCGCCTACCCGAACCGGCCGCATTACGTTGGCATCGTGAAGCACCAGGAAGTGCGGATGGGCGAGCTTGCCTTCATCATGGCGCACAAGGTCAACGGCGTCTCCGCACTGCACTCCGATCTGGTGAAGCGGAACCTGTTCCCGGAACTGAACGGCCTGCATCCGGGACGGATCATCAACCAGACCAACGGCGTGACACCACGGCGCTGGTTGCGGATGGCGAACCGGCAGCTTTCGGGGCTCATCACCCAGACCATCGGCGCAGGCTGGGAGGCCGACCTCGACCGACTGCGCGAGCTGGAGCCGCAGGTCGAGGATGCAGGCTTCCGTGCGGCCTTCGCGGCCGCCAAGCGCGCAAACAAGGTGCAGCTTTCGAACTGGATCGCGCGCGAGATGGGGATCGAGGTCAGTCCGGATGCTCTTTTCGACGTCCAGATCAAGCGCATCCACGAGTATAAGCGCCAGCTTCTGAACATTCTCGAAACCGTCGCGCATTGGCACCGCATCCGTTCCAACCCAAGAGAGAACTGGGTCCCGCGGGTCAAGATATTCGGTGGCAAGGCTGCCCCCGGCTATGCGGTGGCGAAGGAAGTCATTCGTCTTATCAATGACGTGGCGGATGTTGTTAATGCGGATCCCGTGACGAAGGACCTTCTGAAGATCGTCTATCCGCCGAACTACAACGTGACCATGGCCGAAAGGGTGATCCCGGCCGCCGACCTGTCCGAACAGATTTCGACGGCGGGGAAAGAGGCGTCGGGCACCGGGAACATGAAGTTCATGATGAACGGCGCCCCGACGATCGGGACGCTCGACGGAGCGAATGTCGAGATCTTGCAAGAGGTTGGCGCGGAGAATTTCTTTCTTTTCGGCCTGACCGCCGACGAGGTGGCAAAGCGCCGTGAGGATCCCGAACATGCCCGTAAGGCGATCGAGGCAAGCCAGCCGCTGATGGATGTCCTGCAGATGATCGCCGAGGGTCGCTTCTCGCCCGAGGAGCCGGGGCGCTACCATCAGCTCGTGCACCGCGTCTGGCATCACGACTACTTCCTCGTCGCCAGCGATTTCGCCGCCTACCACGCAGCGCAGGCCGAGGTTGACCGCGCATATGCCGATCCGGCGCGCTGGTGGCAGATGGCGGCGCTGAACACGGCGCGCAGCGGGTTCTTCTCCTCCGACCGGACGATCCGGAGTTACATGGACGAAATCTGGCAGGCGACATCCGCGCTCTGACGCGCTTTGGGGAGGGGACGCATGGTCGAAACGACACTGGACCGGGGCGCGGCCGAGGCAATCGCCGGCGGCTGGCACGGCGACCCCTTCGCGGTTCTCGGTCCGCACAAGACCGGGAATGGCTGGGAAGTCCGCGCCTTCGTGCCGGGGGCCACGCGGCTTTGGCTGGTGACTGGAAACTCCGAGGTGGAAGCGAGCGGCTATCCCGAGGTTGCGGGGCTGTTCGTTGCCCGAATGGAAGAGCGGGGGCACTACAGCTTCCGCGCTGAAGGCCATGGAAAGGCATGGGAATTCGACGATCCCTACCGTTTTGGCCCGGTCCTCGGCGAGATGGATGAGTATCTGCTGGGCGAGGGCACGCATCGCCGTCTCTGGCAGGCGCTGGGGGCGCATGGGATGACCCACGAGGGCGCCGCAGGCGTCCACTTCGCCGTCTGGGCCCCCAATGCCGAGCGGGTCTCGGTTGTCGGTGACTTCAACCAGTGGGATGGGCGGCGGCACGCGATGCGCCTGCGCGGCGCGACCGGCGTTTGGGAGATCTTCGTCCCCGGCCTGGATGAGGGCACCGTCTACAAATACGAGATCAAGGGACCGGGCGGGGCCGTGCTGCCCCTGAAGGCCGATCCGGTCGGCTTCGGCTCTGAACATCCGCCCGCAAATGCCTCGGTTGTCAGGACAATCCGCGGCGACTGGCGGGATTCCGACTGGATGGAGACCCGCGCCTCCCGCCACCAGATCGACGCGCCGATCAGTGTGTATGAAGTGCATCTCGGCTCGTGGAAGCGCGCGCCGGGGGACAGGATGCTCAGCTATCTCGAACTGGCCGAACAGCTGGTGGACTATGCCGCCGACATGGGCTTCACCCACATCGAATGTCTGCCGGTCAGCGAATATCCATTCGACGGATCATGGGGTTACCAGCCCGTCGGGATGTATGCGCCCACTATCCGCCACGGCACGCCCGAGGAATTCCGCGCCTTCGTCGATGCCGCCCATCGCAAGGGGCTTGGCGTGATCCTCGACTGGGTGCCCGGCCATTTCCCGACCGATGCGCATGGCCTTGGTCGCTTCGACGGGACCGCCCTTTATGAGCATGAGGACCCGCGCGAGGGGTTCCACCAGGACTGGAACACGTTGATCTACAACTATGGCAGGGTCGAGGTGAAGAACTACCTCGTCTCCAACGCCTTGTACTGGCTGGAGGAATACCACATCGACGGTTTGCGTGTGGATGCCGTGGCCTCCATGCTGTACCGCGATTACAGCCGGAAGCCGGGCGAATGGATCCCGAACAAGGACGGCGGGCGCGAAAATTACGAGGCGATCGACGTCCTGCGCCAGATGAACATCACGGCCTATGGCGAAGTGCCCGGAATCATGACGGTGGCCGAGGAGTCGACGGCCTTTCCGGGGGTTTCGCGGCCAGCGGACTGGGGCGGGCTCGGCTTCGGGTTCAAGTGGAACATGGGCTGGATGAACGACACCCTGTCCTACATGGAAAAGGACCCGATCTACCGTAAGTATCACCACGGCCAGATGACCTTCGGCCTCGTCTACGCCTGGTCCGAGAATTACATCCTGCCGATTTCCCATGACGAGGTCGTGCATGGGAAAGGGTCGATGTTGGCCAAGATGCCCGGCACCGGCTGGGAGAAGTTCGCCAACCTGCGGGCCTATTACGGGTTCATGTGGGCGCATCCGGGGAAGAAACTCCTGTTCATGGGGCAGGAGTTCGCGCAGTGGGCCGAGTGGAACCACAACCAGAGCCTCGACTGGCATCAGCTTGATATTGCTGAACATCGGGGGGTCCAGCGCCTTGTCCGGGACCTGAACCGTATCTACCGCGAGACGCCGGCGCTTCACGTCAACGACTGCCGGCCCGAGGGCTTTGACTGGATCGAGGCGCATGATGCCGAGACCGGGGTCTTCGCCTGGGTCCGCAAGGGGCGCGAGGGCGACAGGCCGGTTGTGGCGGTCGTCAACATGACCCCGATCGAGCGCCAGTATCGCCTCGGTCTGCCGCAGGCCGGCATCTGGCGCGAGATCCTGAACACCGACGCCGAGGTTTACGGCGGGGGCAACCGTGGCAATCTGGGAGGGGTGACCACGGAAATGACGCCCTGGCACGGACAGGCGCAGTCCGCGCTTGTCAACCTTGCGCCGCTAGCGGTCCTTTATCTGCAACAGGATTGAACAGGGCGGGCAACGCCCAAGGGGAGGGAAGATGAAACCAAGACCGAACCAGCGCCTGTCATCCCAGGCCATGGCCTTCGTCCTTGCCGGGGGCCGCGGCAGTCGGCTGAAAGAGCTGACCGACAGGCGTGCAAAACCGGCGGTCTATTTCGGCGGCAAGACGAGGATCATCGACTTCGCGCTGTCGAATGCATTGAACTCGGGCATCCGCAAGATGGCGATCGCCACGCAATACAAGGCGCATTCGCTGATCCGCCATGTCCAGCGCGGTTGGGGCTTCTTCCGGGCGGAGCGGAACGAGTACCTGGACATCCTCCCCGCCAGCCAGCGCATGGACGAGCTCAACTGGTACCGCGGCACCGCCGATGCCGTGGCACAGAACATCGACATCATCGACAGCTACGGGGTGAAATACGTCATCATCCTGGCGGGCGACCATATCTACAAGATGGATTACGAGGTGATGCTTCGCCAGCATGTTGAACAGGCGGCGGATGTGACCATCGGCTGCCTGACGGTGCCGCGCATGGAAGCCACAGCCTTCGGCGTCATGCATGTCGACGCCTCGATGCGGATCACCGATTTTCTGGAAAAACCCAAGGATCCGCCCTCGATCCCCGGCGACCCGGAGCATGCGCTGGCCTCGATGGGGATCTATGTCTTCGACTGGGCCTTCCTGCGCGACCTTCTGCTCAGCGACATGGCCGATGACAGCTCCACCCACGACTTCGGCTTCGATCTGATCCCGCGGATCGTGAAGAACGGCAAGGCCGTGGCGCACAAGTTCGCCGACAGTTGCGTCACCTCGGGCCTCGAGACCGAGCCCTACTGGCGCGACGTCGGGACCATCGATGCCTTCTGGCAGGCCAATATCGACCTGACCGAGTTCACTCCGAAGCTGGACATCTACGACAACGCCTGGCCGATCTGGACCTATGCCGAGATCGTCCCTCCCGCCAAGTTCATCCATGACGAGGACGGACGGCGCGGGATGGCAATCTCGTCGCTTGTCTCGGGGGACTGCATCGTCTCGGGGTCCGAGGTGAGGAATTCGCTCCTGTTCACCGGGGTCCGGACGCACAGCTATTCCAGCCTCGAATATGTCGTGGCCCTGCCGCAGGTGACCGTCAACCGCAAGGCGCAGTTGAAGAACTGTGTGATCGACCGCGGGGTCGTGATCCCCGAAGGCCTGGTGGTCGGTGTCGACCCGGATGAGGACGCCAAGTGGTTCCGCCGGTCAGAAGGCGGGATCGTGTTGATCACGCAGGACATGCTGGACGCCAGGTCACGGGCCCTGGTCTAAGCGCTGGACCCTGCCCGGGGGCTCCGTTAACTTCGGGCCGGAAGCATCTGAAAGGTCGGGAAAATGGGCGGTCGGGTTCTATCGGTGGCCTCGGAATGCGTTCCTTTCGTCAAGACCGGGGGGCTGGCCGATGTGGTGGGCGCGCTGCCCTCTGCCTTGGCCGCCACCGGCTGGAACATGCGGGTCCTGCTCCCCGCCTACCGCGCTTTGCGTGCCCAGGCGCAGGGCTGGCCCGTTGTTCTGGAAGAGAGCGACCTTTGGGGCGGCCCCGGCCGGGTCCTGGCGGGAGAGGCGGGCGGCGTTTCCGTCCTCCTCCTTGATGCGCCGCATCTTTATGACCGCGAGGGTGGGCCCTATGGCGGCCCGAACGGCGAACATCCCGACAATGCCATCCGCTTCGCCGCCCTGTCCTGGATCGCCGCCCGCATCGCGCGCGAGGGGCTTGCGGACTGGAAGCCGGATGTCCTGCACGCCCATGACTGGCAGGCCGGGCTCGCGCCTGCCTATCTGACCTATCACGGACATGGCGGCTGCAAATCGGTCATCACCATCCACAACGTCGCCTTCCAGGGCTGGGCGCCCGCCCATATGCTGGGGATCCTGCGCCTGCCGGGCCATGCCTTCCATCCCGAGGCGTTGGAGTATTACGGCGGCATCTCCAGCCTGAAGGCGGGCCTGATGACCGCCGACTGGATCACCACCGTCTCGCCAACCTATGCCGCCGAACTGATGCGCGAGGAGTTCGGCATGGGACTGCAAGGCGTGATCGCCACGCGCGGGCGGGTCGTCTCCGGCATCCTGAACGGGGTGGACACGGGCCTCTGGGACCCGTCCCGCGAAGAGCCGGGGTTCGACCGCAAATCCATCGCCGGCAAGGCCTCGGCCCGGGCGAAGCTGTGCGAGGAGTTCGGGCTGGAGGTGCCGGGGCCGCTGGCCATCGTGGTCAGCCGCCTGACCGACCAGAAAGGGATCGACCTCCTTCCTCAGGTGATTCCGGATTTCATCCTTGGCGGTGGCGGGCTCATCGTCCTCGGCTCCGGCGATCCGGGGATGGAGGGCGCGATGCGTCACCTTGCCGACCGGTTCCCGGGCCGGGTGGCGGTGCGGATCGGCTATGACGAGGGGCTGAGCCGCCGCCTCTTCGCCGGGGCCGATGCCGTGCTGGTTCCGAGCCGGTTCGAACCCTGCGGCCTGACCCAGATGTATGGCCTGCGCTATGGCACCCTGCCCGTGGTCAGCCTGGTGGGCGGACTTGCCGACACGGTGATCGGGGCCAGCCCGGCGACACTGGCGGCGGGGGTGGCGACGGGGGTGACCTTCCACCCGGTCGATGCGCTGGCCTTCGGGCAGGCGCTGCAGAAACTGGTAGAGCTTTACCGCCAGCCAAAGCTCTGGGCGAAACTGCGCGCCAATGCCATGGCGCATCCCGTGGGCTGGCAGTCCAGCGCCGCCGCCTATGCAGGCCTTTACGAAAGGCTGACGGCGTGACAGCCCAGACGGTCTCGTCCCCCGCGCGGCTTCAGGGCCATGCGGTGGGTCCCGGCCGCCCCTGGCCGATGGGGGCCAGCCTCACGGGCGACGGGGTCAACTTCGCCGTATTCTCGGCCCATGCCGAACGGATCGAGCTTTGCCTCTTCACGCCCGACGGCCGCAAGGAAACCGCACGCCTGCCGATCATCGAGCGGGACGGCGACATCTGGCACATTCATGTCGGCGGGTTGACCCCCGGCACGGTCTACGGCTTCCGCGCCCATGGGCCCTATGCGCCCGAACAGGGCCATCGCTTCAACCCGAACAAGCTGCTCCTCGATCCCTATGCCCGCGCGCTGGAGGGGCGGCTTAAATGGTCCGACGCGCTGATGGGCTACAAGATCGGCAGCCCGCGCGGAGACCTCAGCTTCGACACCCGCGACAGCGCCTTTGCGGTGCCCAAGGCGGTGGTCACCGACCCTTCGTTCAGCTGGGGCAACGACCGGTCGCCCCGCACCTCGCGCGTGGACAGCCTGATCTACGAGGCCCATGTCAAGTCGATGACCGCGCTGCATCCCGGCGTCGAGAAGGGGTTGCGCGGCACCTACCTTGGTCTCTCCTGTGACGCGGTGATCGACCATCTGCACAAGCTGGGCGTCACCGCGATCGAGCTTCTGCCGGTTCAGGCCTTCGTTGACGACCGTTTCCTGGTGTCGAAGGGCCTGCGCAACCATTGGGGCTACAACACGCTGGCCTTCTTCGCCCCCGAACCCCGCTACATGTCGAAAGGCGCGCTGTGGGAGTTCCAGACCATGGTCCGCCGCTTCCACGCCGCCGGGATCGAGGTGATCCTGGACGTGGTCTACAACCATACGGCCGAGGGCGACGAATGGGGTCCGACCCTTGCCTTCCGGGGTCTCGACAATGCCAGCTATTACCGGCTGGCCGCGGGCGGGCGCTATTACGTCAACGACACCGGCACCGGCAATACGCTGAACCTGACCCATCCCATGGTCCTGCGCATGGTGATGGACAGCTTGCGCTACTGGGTCGAGGAGGTCCATGTCGACGGCTTCCGCTTCGACCTTGCCACTGTGTTGGGGCGTGAGGGGCATGGTTTCGACCCGCAGGGGGGCTTCTTCGACGCGATCCGTCAGGACCCGACCCTCAGCCGCGTCAAGCTGATTGCCGAGCCTTGGGACATCGGCCCCGGCGGCTATCAGCTGGGGGCCTATCCGCATCCGTTCCACGAATGGAACGACAAGTTCCGCGACGGCGTCCGCCGCTTCTGGAAGGGCGATGCAGGGATGACGCGCGACCTCGCCGCGCGCATCCTTGGCAGCGCCGAGCGGTTCGACCATTCCGGCCGCGCCGCCAGCTCCTCGATCAATTTCGTCACCAGCCATGACGGCTTCACGCTGGAGGATCTCGTCAGCTTCACGATCAAGCGCAACTTCGCCAATGGCGAGGACAACCGCGACGGCCATCACGAGAACCATTCGGACAACCTCGGCGTCGAGGGGCCGACGACGGATGCGCAGATCCTCGCCGCGCGAGGGCTTCGCAAGCGCAACCTTCTCGCAACGCTCTTCCTCTCCCAGGGTGTCCCGATGCTTCTGGCGGGGGACGAGATCGGCCATAGCCAGGGTGGCAACAACAACGCCTATGCCCAGGACAACGAGACCTCCTGGGTCGACTGGTCGAACGCCGACCACGAGCTTTCCGCTTTTGTCGCCCGCCTCTCCGCCCTCCGCCGCGCTCTTCCGGTCCTGCGCCAGCGCCGCTTCCTGCACGCCCGCAAGCGCCAGACCGACGGGCTGCCCGACGTGATCTGGCGCCGCGCCGACGGGACCGTGCCGCAGTCGGCGGATTGGCACGATCCCGCTTTCCGCTGCCTTTGCGTCGAGCTTCGGATGCAGGCAGAGGGAGGCGACCCCGATCCTACCGCGGTCTTCGCCGTCTTCAATACCGGGGCCGAGACCGCTTTGCACCTGCCGGAAACCGCAGCCGGGTGGGAGTTGTTATTGGACACGACCCGACCCGACCACGACCCCGAGGGCCGCCCCTCGGACGCTACCCGGGCACCCGCGCACTCCGTTCTGCTTTTCCGGTCCCTGACCGGCCATCCCAAGGGAGGCACCCCATGATCACAACCGTCGCCACGACTCCGATCGCGGGCCAGAAACCCGGCACCTCGGGCCTGCGGAAGAAAACGCCCGTCTTCATGGGGCGGCACTACCTGGAGAACTTTGTTCAGGCGATCTTCGATGTGGTCGGGGCCAAGGGGAAGACCTTCGTCCTTGGCGGCGACGGGCGCTATTTCAATGACCGCGCGGCACAGGTGATCCTGCGGATGGCGGCGGCGAATGGGGCGGCGCGGGTGATCGTGGGGCAGGGGGCGCTGCTCTCCACCCCCGCAGCAAGCCATCTGATCCGCCTGAACCAGACCGATGGCGGCATCATCATGTCCGCCAGCCACAACCCCGGCGGTCCGAATGAGGATTTCGGCGTCAAGTTCAACATGCCGAACGGCGGCCCCGCGCCCGAGAGCGTGACCGAAGCGATGTACCAGCGCACGACCGAACTTGCCGAGTACCGCATCTGCGAGGCGCAGGACGTGGACCTTGACCGTATCGGCCGTCACCGACTGGGCGAGATGGTGGTCGATGTCGTCGACCCCGTCGCCGACTATGCCGCGTTGATGGAGACGCTGTTCGACTTCCGCGCGATCCGGGCGATGTTCGCCTCGGGCTTCCGGATGCGGATGGACAGCATGTGCGCCGTGACCGGCCCCTATGCCGTCGAGATCCTGGAAAACCGCCTTGGCGCGCCGAAGGGAACCTGCGTCAACGCCATCCCGTTGCCGGATTTCGGTGGGTTGCACCCGGACCCGAACCCGACCTGGGCCAAGGCGCTGATGGACGAGATGTTTGCTCCCGATGCCCCCGATTTCGGCGCGGCCTCGGACGGAGATGGCGACCGCAACATGGTCGTCGGACGCGGGATCTATGTCTCGCCCTCGGACAGCTTGGCGGTGCTTGCGGCGAATGCCCATCTCGCGCCGGGTTACAAGGCCGGGCTCAGCGGCGTCGCGCGATCCATGCCGACGTCGGCCGCCGCGGACCGTGTGGCCGAGGCGCTGGGGCTTGCCTGCTACGAGACGCCCACTGGCTGGAAGTTCTTCGGCAACCTCATGGACGCTGGCCGCGCGACCATTTGCGGCGAAGAGAGTTTCGGCACCGGGTCGGACCATGTGCGGGAGAAGGACGGGCTTTGGGCGATCCTATTGTGGCTGAACATCCTTGCCGTCCGCAAGCAGTCGGTGGCCGAGATCCTGCGGGAACACTGGGCAAAATACGGCCGCAACTACTATAGCCGGCACGATTTCGAGGCGATCGAGACCGCGAAGGCCGACGCCCTGTTCGCCGCCCTTCGCGCTGCCCTCGCCGATCTGCCGGGGCGGCAGGTGGAGGGGTTGGAGGTCGAGGCTGCCGACGATTTCGCCTATACGGACCCCGTCGACGGCAGCATCAGCACGAAACAGGGCGTTCGGGTCCTGTTCAAGGATGGCAGCCGCATCGTCTTTCGTCTGTCCGGAACAGGGACCGAGGGCGCCACCCTGCGGGTCTATCTTGAACGCTACGCGCCGGGGCCTGCTGGTCTGGACCTCGACGCGCAGGCCGCGCTTGCCCCGGTGGTCCGCGCCGCGCATGAGCTGGCCGGGATCGCCGCCTTCACGGGACGGTCCGCGCCCGATGTGGTGACCTGATCCCTCGGCCCATCGAGGTGCGGCTGACCAGCGTGGTCACGCAGTCGGTCCTTGAAAGATCAAGGGCTTGGCGGCCTGCGTTCAGGAAGTGTTAAGTAATGACGCCGTGTCGCGCATGCAGCTTTCGACGGGAGGACCGCGCCGGATGGAAATGGGGGGCCTACGCCTCCAGCTCGGCATCCCAGTAGAGGTAGTCCATCCAGCTGACATGCAGGTGGTTCGGCGGGAAGCGGCGGCCGTGGGCCTGCATCTCCTCGGCGGTGGGCGCACGCGGCGGACGGCGGAGCGACAGGCCCGACTGCCGCAGCGTCTTTGAACCCTTGCGGAGGTTGCAGGGCGAACAGGCCGCAACCACGTTTTCCCAGCTGGTGATCCCGCCACGCGAGCGGGGCACCACATGGTCGAAGGTCAGATCACCCCGCGCCCCGCAATACTGACAGCAGAACTCGTCCCTCAGAAAAAGATTGAAGCGCGTGAAGGCCACGCGCTTCTGGGGTCTTACGAATTCTTTCAGCACGACGACCGAGGGTATCCGAAACTCTTGCCGCTGGCTTCGCACGACCTGGTCGTATTCGGCGACGATCTGGACCCGGTCGAGAACGGCAGCCTTGATCGCCTCTTGCCAGGGCCAGAGACTGAGAGGGTAGTAACTGAGCGGCCGATAATCGGCGTTAAGCACCAGCGCGGGGTAGTGCTTGAGCGCCGCGGGATCGCGCACGAACTGGGTTCTGAAATCGCCGTCCATTGCCGTCAAAGACTCCACGCTTTGTCCATTGACCTTTCGGTCGTCAGGGCGGGGGAGCCCGCCCCGGTCGAGGGAACTATATCTGGCGTTTGTCGCATGTCTACCCCCTAGCGCCTGACGGTCCTGTGAGGGACATGCCCGATTTGCGTGACCGTAGCATGACAACGCACAAGGCGGTCGATTGGTCGCGCCGCCGACGCGAGAAAGCGGAGGAGGGGGCGCGGTGGGCGGCGGTGATGGGCTGGGGCGGGTCTGAACCCGGCCATCCGATGGATGACGGGTTCTTGTGATCCGGGGCCTTCCGCAGATGATGGAAGGCCCCGGATCGGGGTTGGTGTCAGCTTGCGGCGGCGACTGCGCGGCCGGTCAGCACCTTGACCAGGTTCGCCCGATAGGCCGGGGTCCCGTGCAAGTCGGCGATCATGTGGCGGCTGTCCACCGTCAGGCCCGAGACGGCCGCGGGCGAGAAATTCGCCGTGAGCGCCGCCTCGGCCTCGCGCCAGCGGAAGACGCCGTCCTGCGAGGCGCCAGTGACCGCAACGCGGACGCCGCCCGCGTATTTCGCCACGAAGACTCCGGTCAGGGCAAAGCGGCTGGCGGGCTGGTCGAACTTCACATAGGCCGCCTTTTCCGGGATCGGGAAGACGACCGAGGTGATGATCTCGCCATCATGCAGGGCGGTGGTGAACATGCCCTGGAAATAGTCGTCCGCGCCGATCGTACGCGTGTTGGTGACGATGGTCGCGCCCGAGGCGAGGACGGCCGAGGGGTAGCAGGCGGCCGGGTCGTTGTTGGCAAGACTGCCGCCAATGGTACCCCTGTTGCGCACCGCCGGGTCGCCGATCCCGGCGGCAAGGCTGGCCAGCGCCGGGTAATGCGCCTTGGCCTCGCGCGCGACAACCGCATGGGGCGTGGCCGCGCCGATGTGAAGGCCCCCGTCGCCAAGGCAGACGCCCTGCATCTCGGCGATGCCGGTCAGGCTGACCAGCGTTCCGGGCGCGGCAAGGCGCTGCTTCATCGTGGGGATCAGGGTCTGCCCGCCCGAAAGCGCCTGAGCACCTTCGTGGGACAGTGCCGACACGGCCTCGGCGATGGTCGAGGGTTTGACGAAGTCGAAGTTGTGCATGGTCCCTCTCCTTAGCCCTGCATCGCCTGCCAGACCCGCGACGGGCTGACGGGCATGTCGATATGGGTGACATGGGTGAAGCCGCCACGATGCAGCGCGTCGATCACCGCGTTGACGACCGCCGGGGGCGACCCGATGGCCCCCGCCTCGCCGCAGCCCTTCACGCCAAGGGGGTTGTGGGTGCAGGGCGTGGCGCAGCTGTGGTCGACCGAATAGAACGGCACGTCATCGGCGCGGGGCATGGCGTAGTCCATGAAGGAGCCCGACAGAAGCTGGCCGTTCTCGTCGAAGACGCAGTTCTCCAGCATGGCCTGGCCGATCCCTTGCGCAAGGCCGCCGTGGACCTGGCCTTCCACGATCATCGGATTCACCACATTGCCGAAGTCGTCGGCGGCGGTGAAGGAGCAGATCGTGACCTTGCCCGTTTCGGGGTCCACCTCGACCTCGCAGCCATAGGCGCCGGCGGGGTAGGTGAAGTTGGATGGATCGTAGAAGGCCGTCTCCTCCAGCCCCGGTTCCATCGATTCCAGCGGGTAGTTGTGCGGGACATAGGCCGCGAGCGTGATGTCGACCCAGGATTTCTCCTTGTCGGTCCCGGCCACGGTGAACTTGCCGTCCTTCAGTTCAATGTCGGCCTCGGACGCCTCCATCAGGTGGGCCGCAATCTTCTTGGCCTTGTTGATGATCTTGTTGGTGGCCTTGACCATCGCCGAGCCGCCGACGGCCAGCGAACGCGAGCCATAGGTGCCCATGCCCATCGGCGTGTTCGAAGTGTCGCCGTGGACGATCTCCACCTGGGAGGCGTCGATGCCGATCATCTCGCTGATGACTTGCGCGAAGGTCGTCTCGTGGCCCTGGCCGTGGCTGTGGCTGCCGGTGAAGACGGTGATCGAGCCGGTGGCGTTGACGCGGACGGTGGCGGATTCGTACAGGCCCGCCCGGGCGCCAAGCTGGCCGACGAGGTTCGACGGCGCGATGCCGCAGGCCTCGATATAGTGGGCAAGGCCGAAGCCGCGGAGTTTGCCGCGGGCTTTCGATTCAGCCGCGCGGGCCTCGAACCCGGCGTGGTCGGAGAGTTCGAGGAGCTTGTCCAGCGTGGCCTGGTAGTTGCCGGTGTCGTAGACCACGGCGACCGGGGTCTGGTAGGGGAACTGGTCGGGCTGGATGAAGTTCTTGCGCCGCAGCTCCACCGGGGAGACGCCCAGCTCGCGCGCGGCCTTGTCGATGACGCGTTCCAGCTGGAAGGTCGCCTCGGGACGGCCCGCGCCGCGATAGGCGTCGACGGGGACGGTGTTGGTGAAGACGGCCTTGACGTTGGTGTAGACCAGCGGGGTCTTGTAGTTGCCCGCAAGCAGCGTGCCATGCAGCCAGGTCGGGATGCAGGGCGCGAAGGTGGAGAGATACGCCCCCATGTTCGCGTAGGTCTCGCAGCGGAGCGCGGTGAAATTGTGGTCAGCGTCGAGTGCGAGTTCGACCCGGGTCACATGGTCGCGGCCTTGGGCGTCGGACATGAAGGCTTCGGACCGGGAGGAGGTCCATTTGACCGGGCGCTTCAGGATCTGGGCGGCTTTCGTCACGAAAGCCTCTTCCGCGTAGTGGTAGATCTTCGAGCCGAAGCCGCCGCCCACGTCAGGGGCCACGACGCGCAGCTTGTGTTCCGGGATTGACAGCACGAAGGCGCCCATCAGCAGCCGGATCACGTGCGGGTTCTGGCTGGTGGTGTAAAGCGTGTGCTGGCCCGAGTGATCCTCGTAATCCCCGACGGCGACGCGGGGTTCCATCGGGTTCGCCACCAGCCGGTTGTTCACCAGTTCAAGCGTGGTGACATGGGCGGCGTTCCTGAACGCCTCATCCACGGCGGCCTTGTTTTCCTCGACGAAGCCCCAGTCGTAGCAGAGGTTCGAGCCGATCTCGTCATGCACCAGCGGGCCGCCCTGGATGGCGGCCTTCATGTCCATGACGGCGGGCAGTTCGTCGATGTCGATCTCCACCGCCTCGGCGGCGTCGCGGGCCTGTTCCAGCGTCTCGGCCACCACCACGGCGATCGGGTCGCCGACATGGCGGACCTTGCCTTCGGCAAGCACGGGGTGCTTCGGTTCCAGCATCGGCTGGCCGTCGCGGCTGGTCACCTGCCAGCCGGTGGGAATCCCCCCGACGCCGGTGAAATCAGCCGAGGTGAAGACCTTGACCACGCCCGGCATCGCCTCGGCGTCGCGGGTGTCGATCTTGCGGATCGTGCCATGCGCAACCTGGCTGCGGATGAAATGGGCGTAAAGCTGGCCCCGGATGTTGATGTCGTCGGTGTAGCGGCCCTTTCCGGTCAGGAACCGTACGTCTTCGCGCCGCTTGGTGCTGGCGCCGATGCCTCCGTCTTTCGGCATGTCGTCCTCCCTGTTCTGTGATTATTCGGCTGCGATCTTGGATACGTCCTGGCCACTGGCCGCCAGCACCGCCTTGACGATGTTGTGGTAGCCCGTGCAGCGGCAGATGTTGCCTTCAAGGTGGTGGCGCACTTCGACTTCGGTCGGCTTGGGGTTGTCCTTCAGAAGCGCCGCCGCCGACATCACCATGCCGGGGGTGCAATATCCGCATTGCAGGCCGTGGTGGTCCTGAAATGCCTGCTGCAACACGGACAGCGAGCCGTCGGCGTTCGCCATGCCTTCGATGGTGCGGACATCCGCCCCTGCCACATCCTGGGCGAAGACGGTGCAGCTTTTGACCATCTGGCCGTTCACATGCACCACGCAGGCACCGCACTGGCTGGTGTCGCAGCCGACATGGGTGCCGGTGAGGCCAAGCCCCTCACGCAGGAATTGCACCAGAAGGGTCCGCCCCTCTGCCTCGCCGGAAACGGTACGGCCGTTCACGGTCATGCTGACTTTGGTCATTCACTCCTCCCTTGGATTTCCCTGGGTCGGGGATCACCCCCCGATCATGCGTTTGAACCAGCCCTTCTTCGGGGCCTCTGCCGCTGCTTCGGCTTCGGTCGGGGGCTCCTGTTCCGGGCCCTCGACCGCCTCCTGGAAGCGGGTGAAGAATTCGTCGGCGAGCTTTCTTGCGAAGCCGTCGATGATCCTGCTGCCAAGCTGGGCGATCTTGCCGCCGACCGAGGCATCGACCGTATAGGACAGGCGGGTGCCACCTTCCGTAGGCTCAAGCACCATGTCAGCGCCGCCCTTGGCGAAGCCCGCGACCCCGCCCTTGCCTTCGCCCGAGATGCGCAAGGACCGGCCTTCAACGATGTCGGAAAGCTGGACGACCCCGGTAAAAGTGGCACTGACCGGGCCGACCTTCTGCTTGACGACGGCCTGATAGCCTTCTTCCACGCTGCCCGACAGGCTTTCGCAGCCAGGGATGCAGGCGCGCAGCACCTCGGCGTCGAGGATGGCGCGCCAGACAATATCGGTCGGGGCGGCGATCTCGCGCGTGTCGGACATCTGCATGGTCGATTCCCCCCGGTCTTTTGATCAAGTCTATGCGAAACCGCGCGAAATCCAGCAGGAATTTCTATGGGGTCCGGTCAAATTCCCGAAAGGCGGGGCGTCGCGCATCGGAGAAGGGCGGACTTGCAGGAAGGGTGGGAGATGCCTAATCCTTCCCGCCGAAACTGTCGGAGCCTGCCCGGATGTCCCTGAACCGTCGCCAGCTTGTCCTGTTCTCAGCCGCTGCCGCCCTGTCCGCCTGCGGACGAAAGCCCGCGCCGCAGGTCGCGCGCGCCACGATGGGGCCGGGAGCCTCGCCCGAGATGATGGCGCTGGTCCGCCGCTCGGCCCAGGAGCATGGCATCCCCGAAAGCCTGCTGCATCGGGTGATCCAGCGCGAAAGCGGTTACAACCCGGCGGCGCGGAATGGGCCTTATTACGGTCTGATGCAGATCATGCCGCAGACCGCGCAGACGATGGGGTATCGCGGGTCGCCCGAGGGGCTTCTCGATCCCGAGGTCAACCTGCGTTACGCGGGCCGCTATCTGCGCGGGGCCTGGCTGGTGGCGGACGGGAACCCGGATGCCGCGGTGATGTGGTATTCGCGGGGCTATTATTACGAGGCCAAGCGCAAGGGTCTGCTGCGGGAGACCGGGCTGCGGGCCTGACCGTTCCACCTTGTGCGAGCGGGTGCTAGACAGGGGCGGGTGCAGGCTGTAGAACGCGCCCGTTAGCGCTAACAGCGCACTACGAGGAGCTTCCCATGGTCTCGCGTGTCATTCCGGTGGATGTGTTCGATCTGGTGATCTTCGGGGGTACCGGGGATCTGGCGCGGCGGAAGATCCTGCCGGGGCTTTATCGGCGGTTCCTGGCTGGGCAGATGCCCAGCGAAAGCAGGATCATCGGGGCGGCGCGAGGCGATCTGACGGACGCGGACTACCGGGCGCAGGTGGCCGAGGCGATTGCCGAGTTCGTCCCGGCCGAGCGGCAGGACAAGGCGGCCATCGCGGGGTTCCTGGAGCGTCTGCATTATGTCGCGATCGATGCGACGGGGACCAATGGCTGGTCCACCCTGCAGGGGTTGATGCGCGAGAACGTGGTCAGGGCCTTCTATTTCTCGGTCGCGCCCAGCCTGTTCGGCGATATCGCGCAACGGCTGTCCGACCACGGGATCGCGGATGCCTGGAGCCGGATCGTCGTGGAAAAGCCCTTTGGTCGCGATCTGGCCAGCGCGCGGGCGCTGAACGAGGTTCTGGCGCGGCATTTCACCGAGGCGCAGATCTACCGGATCGACCATTATCTGGGCAAAGAGACCGTCCAGAACCTGATGGCCGTGCGCTTCGCCAATATCCTTTTCGAGCCCCTGTGGAAGGCCGAATACATCGACCACGTCCAGATCACCGTCGCGGAAACGGTGGGCGTGGATGGCCGCGGGGCCTATTACGACAAGTCCGGCGCCATGCGGGACATGGTGCAGAACCACCTGATGCAACTGCTTTGCCTGATCGCGATGGAGCCGCCCTATCACTTTGACCCCGACGCGGTTCGGGACGAAAAGCTGAAAGTGATCCGCGCGCTGAAGCCGGTCCCGCCCGAGGATATCGTGCGTGGTCAGTATGGCGCGGGGGGCGGGGACAAGGGCTATGTCGCGCATAGCGAAAACCCCGGCAGCAAGACCGAAAGCTATATCGCGCTGAAGGTCCATGTCTCGAACTGGCGCTGGCAGGGCGTGCCTTTCTACCTGCGGACCGGGAAACGGCTGCGGGCCCGCGCCAGCGAGATCGCCATCACCTTCAAGCAGCCTCCGCATGCGATCTTTGACGATGCCAAGGGCTGGCACGAGAATGTGCTGGTCATCCGCCTGCAACCGGACGAGGGCATGAACCTGATGGTCATGATCAAGGAGCCCGGTCCCGGCGGCATGCGCCTGATGCAGGTGCCCCTGGACATGTCCTTTGCCGATGCGCTGGCCGAAGTCGCGGAAGACGTGCCCGACGCCTATGAACGTCTGATCATGGATGTGATCCGGGGCAACCAGACCCTGTTCATGCGCGGCGATGAGGTCGAGGCGGCCTGGGCCTGGACCGATCCGATCATCGAGGGTTGGGAAGCGCGGGGAGACCGGCCGCAGACCTATGATCCAGGATCCTCGGGGCCGGAGGATGCGTTGATGTTGATGCACCGCGACGGGCGGCGCTGGCGGGAGATACGCTGATGAAGCTGGAGACCTATCCCGACCGTGAGTTCCTGATGCTGGGCCTGGCGAATGTGATCGCCGGGCAACTGGCCGATTTCCTGCGGCGCGAGGGGCGGGCGACGCTTTCGGTTCCGGGGGGGACGACGCCGGGGCCGGTCTTCGACACGCTGTCGGGGGTGGATATCGACTGGGCCAATGTTGCGGTGGTGCTGAACGACGAACGCTGGGTGCCCGAGACTTCGGATCGGTCGAACACGCGTCTTCTGCGTGAGCGGCTGCTGCGGGGCAAGGCGGCGCAGGCGCGGCTGATTCCGCTGTATGCCCCCGCCGAGACACCCGAGGAAATGCTGCCGGCGCTGGAGGATGGGCTTCGGCCGCATCTGCCGATCTCGGTCCTGCTGCTGGGGATGGGGACGGACATGCACACGGCAAGCCTGTTCCCCGGTGCCGATCGGCTGGCAGAGGCTTTGACATCGTCCGCTCCGCTCCTTTTGCCGATGCGGGCCGAGGCGGCGGGCGAGCCGCGCGTCACGCTGACCGCGCCGGTGCTGCGTGAGGCGTTCAACATCCACATCCTGATCACCGGGGCGGAGAAGCGCGAGGCGCTGGAACGCGCGATGACCCTGACCGTCGAGGAGGCGCCGGTGCGCGTGGTCCTTGACAGCGCAACCGTGCATTGGGCGGAATGACATGACGAAATGGGCAGAACTGCAGCGGCTGCATGACCTGAACAAAAGCCGCCAGATCATTGATCTTTTGGACGAAAACCGGGCCGCAGACTTCTCGGTCCAGGCGGACGGGATGCTGTTCGATTACTCCAAGACCAATATCGACGCCGAGACGCGGGCAGCGCTTCTGCGGTTGGCCGAGAACTCGGGCGTGGCGGAGAAGCGGGCCGCGATGTTCGGCGGCCAGAAGATCAACGACACCGAGGGGCGCGCGGTCCTGCATGTGGCGCTGCGGGCGGGCGACGGTGCGGTGATCCAGGTCGATGGCCAGGACGTGCTGCCCGAGGTGCGCCGCACCCGCGCGAATTGCGCGGCCTTCGCCCGTCAGGTGCGGGACGGTGTCTTTACCGGGCAGGGCGGGCGGATCACCGATGTGGTGAACATCGGGATCGGCGGGTCCGACCTTGGCCCGGCGATGGCCTATCTGGCGCTGGCACCTTACGCGGACGGGCCGCGCTGCCATTTCGTGTCGAATGTGGACGGGGCGCATATCGCCGATACGCTGAAAGGGCTGAATCCGGAAACGACCTTGGTGATCGTTGCCTCCAAGACATTCACCACGATCGAGACGATGACCAACGCGGATACCGCGCGGCGCTGGATGGCGGAAACGGTTGCGAACCCGGCCGCGCAGTTCGCGGCCGTGAGCACCGCCGGTGACAAGACCGCCGCATATGGCATTGATCCTGAACGGGTTTTCGGCTTCGCGGATTGGGTTGGCGGACGCTATTCGATGTGGGGGCCGATCGGCCTTGCGCTGATGATCGCGGTCGGGCCGGAACGGTTCGAGGAGTTCCTGTCCGGGGGCCGCGCGATGGATGCGCATTTCCTCGGCACACCCTTCGAGCGGAACATGCCGGTCTTGCTGGCGCTGGTGGGGATCTGGCACAACCAGCTGTGCGGCCATGCGACACGGGCGGTTCTGCCGTATGATCAAAGGCTTGCGCGGCTTCCTGCATATCTGCAGCAGCTGGAGATGGAAAGCAACGGCAAGCGCGTCGCGGTGGACGGGACGGATTTGGAAACGCATTCCGGGCCGGTGGTCTGGGGCGAGCCGGGGACGAATGGCCAACATGCCTTCTACCAGCTGATCCATCAGGGCACTCGGGTGGTCCCTTGCGAATTTCTGGTGGCGCGGCGGGGGCATGAGCCGGAGCTGGCGCATCAGCATATTCTCCTCGTCGCGAATTGCCTCGCGCAGGCCGAGGCGCTGCTGCGCGGTCGGTCGCTGGAGGAAGCCCGGTCGATCATGGCGCGGAAGGGCCTGACCGGGGCGGAGCTTGAGCGGCAGGCGCGGCATCGGGTGTTTCCGGGCAACCGGCCGTCAACCGTGCTGGCCTATGACCAGCTGACGCCCTTCGTGCTGGGCCAGATCATCGCGCTTTACGAGCATCGGGTGTTCATCGAGGGCGTGATCCTGGGGATCAACTCCTTCGACCAGTGGGGGGTGGAACTGGGCAAGGAGCTGGCGCTGGCCCTGCAGCCGGTGCTTGAAGGCAAGGTGGGGACGGAGGGCAAGGATGGCTCTACCGCCGCTTTGGTCGGGTTCCTGCGCAGCTAGGTGAGGGCGGCCTCCTCGGCCAGGATGTGCGCCAGCGGGGCTAATGGGTCGGCCGGGTGCTGGCCCCGGAGCGCGCGAGCAAGATCGCGGGCGCGGGCGTGCAGTCCGGGATCGGCATAGGCGGCGGTGATGCGGTCCGAAAGATCCGCCGCGCCGCGCATCGTGTAATCGAGGATTCCGGCGGCCTGGGCTTTCCGGGCGTTGTAAAGCTGTTCCAGATGTTGCGGCACGGCGAACTGCGCCACTCCGGCCAAGGCAGCGAGGCAGATCGTGCCATGCGGCGCGGCGTGGAGGATGAGCCTGGCATAGGACGCGATCTCGTCGGCGCTGGCGGGGCGGTCGAGAAGTTCCATCCCAGAGGCGGCAAGGCGGGCGCGAGTCTCTGGCGTCGCGCTGGGGATGTAGCCGCGGCGGGGATGGGGAAGGCTGGCCAGGGCCTCGACAAGGGCGGGGTCGGTCAGTTCGGCGGTGGAGAAGTAGACGAAGATGCCGTTGCCCGAGGCAAGCTGACGGGAGGCGGGGACGAGGGGCGGGATGCGGTCGCAGTCCGGGCGGGCGTAGGGGTCGAGGAAGGCGAAGGTCGTGGCAAGGGGGCGATCGACGTCATACAGAGCAGGCAGGCGGGGTAGGGGTGAGAGGTCGGGATCCTGGTTCAGGATCGCTGCGGTTGCGGGCTCGCTGTGGGTCTGGAGGTCGAAGTCGGGCAAGTACATCGGGAAGCGGTCGAGCCCGGCTGGGGGGGAGGTATAGCCGGTGCCAAGGTTCAGGATGCGGATCGCCCAGCCCTCATCCCGGAGCGCGAGGGCCGCGCGCAGCGCCAGGGGCGCGAAATCGGCGATCAGAAGCGAGATGTCGTGCTCCACGATCAGGCTGCGCCAGAAGGCGAGGCCCCGGGCAACCTTTGCGGGATCGGCGAGGCCGATCTGGGCGAGGACGTCTCCCCAGGTTGCGCCGCCAAGCAGGCCCATCGGATGGACCATGCCCCTTGGCCGTGCGAGGAGCGGGGCCTTGATGGGCGGCGGGGCCAGGCCCCGAAGCTCATCGGCATAGATCAGGCGGCCCAGGGCAGCGCGGCGTTGCAGGCCGGGGGGAAGCGCGCGCGCGGCGGCGGCGAGTGTGGTGACATGACCGCGCCCGCCCCCGGCCTCGTTCGCCAGAAGCGCCTGCATCAGCCGGTGGCACCGCCGTCGTCATCGTCATCGCCGACGCTGCCCCCGCCACCGGCAAAAAGCCCGTCGCCGCCTTCGCCCGGGGTCGCGTCAGTGGCGTGGATCCCGTATTTCGCCCGTGCCCAGGCCAGTGCCTTGGCGCGGTTGAACACGATCGAGCGGGTCAGCCCGTCCTCTCCGATCTGGTGTATGAAGGTCTGGCCGCCGTGCTTGACCACGAGGACGGGCATGTATGTGCCGTCGATCAGCTTGTTGGTGCGCTTCACCGTCAGCGCCGATGCGCCATAGGCGGTGGAGAGGACCAGCACGCCGACAAGAAAGCTGCGGGTCAGGAGAGAGGGAGGTGGGGACATCTGCAAGCCTCTGGAAACTCATTGATCCGGGGGCCTGATGCCCCCTGCGCCGATCCTGGCGCAGGGGGCTGGCGGGGCGCATACCCCATACGGGTGAGAGGTCGGGTTTCCCTGACCTTACGTCACTTCAGGGCGGCGGTGACGATGACTTCGACCCGGTAGTCGGGGGTGGCGAGCTTTGCCTCGCCCGTGGCGCGGGCGGGGGTGTGACCCTGCGGGACCCACGCATCCCAGACCGCGTTCATCTCGGCAAAATCGGCCATGTCGGCCAGCCAGATCTGTGCGGAGAGGATGCGGGTCTTGTCGATGCCGGCACCGGCGAGGATGCGGTCGACCTCGGCGAGGCACTGGCGGGTCTGCTCGGTCACCGAAGCGCCGGGGGCACCGACCTGGCCCGCGAGCCAGAGGATGCCGTTGTAGGCCACGGCTTCAGACATGCGGGGGCCGGTGCCGTAGCGGGTGATATCGCTGTTCATGGGGATCTCCGTTGTTGTACCTGCGGAATTAGCCGGTCACGGAACGGAACGGAAGTCAGTTCACGCGACGGCAGCTTTGCTGGACCCCTGTCGTGGTGACAAGCGTCATGCCGGTCTCGGTCACCAGGATCAGCCCGATCCGGGTGCTGCCATCGAGGAAAAGGGTGTAGTTGTTGCGCTCTTGCGCCACGGTCCGGATCGGGAAGGCACGGGTGCCGTCGTCATAGCTCGTATCGGTCAGGCGGACATTCGTGCCAGCGCAGTCCCAGTTGCCGGCGAAGGCATAGGTCTGGCCTTGGGGTGCGGGGTCAGACGTGACGCAGGCGGCAAGCATCAGAAGCAGGAAGGCAGGGAAAAGCCGCATGATCGACCTATTCGCGAGGGGTTGCGTTGCCTAGCAAACCCTGCGGTGCCGGGCAAGACATCTGGCTTGCATTGGGGGCGCGAGGGGCGCAAAGAGACTGCGTTTCTTCTGCGGGAGCTTGGACGCCATGACGCATCGCATCGCCATCCTCGGGGCCTCGGGATACACGGGGGCAGAGCTGGTCCGCCTGATCGCGACGCATCCCGATATGCGCATCGTTGCGCTGTCGGCCGATCGCAAGGCGGGGATGAGCATGGCGGAGGTCTTTCCCTTCCTGCGGCATCTGGATCTGCCGAAGCTGGTCAAGATCGACGAGATCGATTTTGCCAATGTCGACCTTTGCTTCTGCGCGCTTCCTCATGCAACGACGCAGGAGGTGGTGGCCAAGCTGCCAAAGAGCCTGCGGATCGTGGACCTGAGTGCGGACTTCCGGCTGCGCGATCCTGCCGAATACCAGAAATGGTACGGCCAGCCGCATACGGCGGTCGAGATCCAGAAAGAGGCGGTCTATGGCCTGACCGAATTCTACCGGGAGGAGATCCGGGACGCCCGACTGGTGGCGGGGACTGGCTGCAATGCCGCGACCGGGCAGTTTGCGCTGCGGCCATTGATCGCGGCCGGGTGCATCGACCTGGACGATATCCTGATCGACCTGAAGGCAGGCGTCTCGGGCGCGGGCCGGTCCTTGAAGGAGAACCTGCTGCACGCAGAGCTTTCCGGGGGCACGCATGCCTATTCGGCGGGCGGCAAGCACCGGCATCTGGGCGAGTTCGACCAGGAATTTTCCAAGGTCGCGGGGCGGCCGGTCCAGGTGCAGTTCACGCCGCATCTTCTTCCAATGAACCGTGGCATCCTGGCGACTGTCTATGTGAAGGGGGATGCGAAAGTCGTCCACCAGACGCTTGAAAAGGCTTATGAAAGCGAGCCCTTCCTGAAAGTCCTGCCCTTCGGGTCGCTGCCGTCGACCCGGGATATCGCCGGATCGAACTTCTGCCATCTTGGCGTGATCGGTGACCGGATTCCGGGGCGTGCGGTGGTGGTGGCGGTCTTGGACAACCTGACCAAGGGGTCCTCGGGTCAGGCGATCCAGAATGCCAACCTGATGCTCGGCCTGCCGGAGACCGAAGGGCTGATGCTGGCGCCGGTGTTCCCATAGGGCGCGGCGACAGGTGTCGTGTCGCGCGGCGGCTGGCGAAGCGTTGACCGGGGCTGCCAAGGTTGGGGGCTTGACGCTGGGCGCGGGGTGCCCAACTAGGGATTAGGTCGGCAAGGGATGCGGGCAATGGGCGGAAAAACGGAATTCCGGGGCCTCAAGGGGCTGAAGAAACAGCGACGCATCCAGATCGTCGCGCTGGCGGCGGTCGCGCTGATCGCTGCGACCGGCCTCGTCGGCTATGCAATGCGCGACGGGATCAACTTCTTCCGCTCGCCCAGCCAGGTCGTCGAGGCGCCCCCGGCGGCGGGAGAGACCTTCCGCATCGGCGGGCTGGTGGTCGAGGGTTCCATCATCCGGGGCGAGGGGACCGAGGTTTCCTTCGCGGTGACCGACACGAACGCCACGGTTCCGGTGCGGTATACCGGGATCCTGCCGGACCTCTTCGCCGAGGGGCAGGGCATGGTTGCTCTTGGGCGGATGGAAGGTGACACCTTTGTCGCGACCGAAGTCCTTGCCAAGCATGACGAGACCTACATGCCGAAGGAAGTGGTCGACGCGCTGAAGGAGCAGGGCGTCTACGTCGACCCGAACGCCAAGCCGGAAAGCTGAGCGTTCGGTCCGGCAGGTCAGCGTTAACGGTGGTTTGCGAGGCTGTCTCCCGTGTTGAACGGGGGTGCCAATGCCGGATGTTCGTCAAATCGCAGAAGAAATCGTGGGACGCGAAGGAGGTTTCGTCAATGACCCGGATGATCCGGGTGGGGCGACCAACCACGGGGTGACGATCCACACGCTGCGGCGGTTGGGGATCGACGTGAACCGCGACACGCGGATTGACGTGGCCGATGTGAAGGCCTTGACGCGCCGACAGGCGGTCGAGATCTATCTGGAGCATTACTACAAGCGACCTGGGATCGCGGCGCTGCCCGAGGTGCTGCAGGCGACTGTGCTCGACATGTATGTGAACGCGGGCGGCAATGCGGTGAAGATCCTGCAACGGCTGCTTACCGATATGGGCTTTCCCTGTGATCCGGACGGCCAGATCGGGCCGCAGACGATCCGGGCGGCGCAGATGGCGCAGGAAGCCGCGCCCGCGCATCTGGTTGATGCCTATGGAATCGCAAGACGGAACTACTACTACACGCTGGCCGACAGGCGTCCGGCGAGCCGGAAGTTCGCCCGTGCCCGGGACGGCGGCAAGGGCGGCTGGATCAAGCGGGCAGAGGAATTCATCTCTCCGCGCTATCACCTGACGCCGGCCCAGCACGCCGCCCGCGTCGCAAGCTGGGGGTGAGGGCGATGTTGGGGAAACTCGTGGGCGGCCCGGCGGCTGTATCCGCGCTGGGAGAGGCTGCCAAGGGGGTGGCGGAGATCTTCGTGCCTTCGGCCACCAAACGGATGGAATTGTCGGCCGAGGCGCAGATGGCGGCGCTGCGGCAATTGGGCGAGGAGTATCAGCATCCGGCGTTGTCCTGGTTCGACCGGATGGTGAACGGGCTGAACCGCCTGCCGCGGCCCTGCCTGGCCTTCGGGACGCTTGGGCTTTTCACCTATGCGATGGTCGACCCCGAGGCCTTTGCCAAGCGGATGGTGGGGCTGAATGCGGTGCCAGAGCCGCTCTGGTGGCTTTTGGGCGCGATCGTGGCCTTCTATTTCGGCGCGCGTGAGACGCATTACTTTCGCAGCCGCGCCGTGAGCTCGCCCTTCGCATCCCAGGGAGCGGCTGAGGAGAATGCAGCGCTGGAGGACTGGCGGCGGGGTTGATCGCCCCGCCTATCCTTGACCTCTGATCGGGGCTCTGGCATGGCCTAACCCATCAGAGGATGTGATCAAATGAACCTGTTCGCCGATATCCGTGAGCTTGTGGTGGCCGAGTTGGAGACGCTGATGGCGTCGGGTGCCTTGCCGTCCGGGCTCGACCTGTCCGCCGTCGCGGTGGAGCCGCCGCGCGACAAGGGACATGGCGACATGGCAACCAACGCGGCCATGGTGCTGGCGAAACCGGCGGGGATGCAGCCCCGCGCGATTGCCGATGCGCTGGCGGCAAAGCTGATGGAGGATCCCCGGATCGCCGGGGCCGACGTGGCGGGGCCGGGCTTCCTGAACCTGCGGCTGGAGCCGGCGGCCTGGCAGGGCCTTGTGCGCGACGTGTTGGAACGTGGGACGGATTATGGCCGCTCGACCCTGGGACAGGGGCGGACAGTCAATGTCGAATTCGTCAGCGCAAACCCGACCGGGCCGATGCATGTGGCCCATGCGCGCGGCGCGGTGGTCGGCGATGCCTTGGCGGCGCTTCTGGATTTTGCGGGCTATGCGGTCACGCGGGAATATTACATCAATGACGGCGGCGGGCAGGTCGATGTGCTGGCCCGCTCTGCCTATGAACGCTACCGCGAGGCGCATGGGCTGAGCCCCGAGATCGCCGAGGGACTTTATCCCGGCGACTACCTGATTCCGGTGGGCCAGGCGCTGAAGGAGAAATATGGAGACAGCCTTCTGAACAAGCCGGAAAGCGAATGGCTTGCCGATGTGCGGCTTTTCGCGACCGACATGATGATGCAGGTAATCCGCGACGATCTCGCGGCGCTTGGCGTCGCAATGGATGTCTATTCCAGCGAAAAGGCGCTTTACGGCACCGGCCAGATCGAGGCCGCGATCGAGGCGCTGCGCTCCAAGGGGCTGATCTACGAAGGCGTGCTGGAACCACCCAAGGGCAAGACGCCTGACGACTGGGAACCGCGTGAGCAGACGCTTTTCCGGTCTACCGAGTTCGGCGATGACGTGGACCGGCCGGTCAAGAAATCCGACGGTGCCTGGACCTATTTCGCGCCCGATATTGCCTATCATTTCAACAAGGTGCAGCGCGGCTTTGATGAGCTGATCAACATCTTCGGCGCCGACCATTCGGGCTATGTGAAGCGGCTGAAGGCGGTCGTGGGCGCATTGTCCGAGAACCGGGTCGCGCTGGACATCAAGCTGATCCAGCTGGTGAAGCTTCTGAAGGGCGGCCAGATCGTCAAGATGTCGAAGCGGGCAGGGACCTTCGTGACTCTGCGCGATCTGATCGACGAGGTCGGGCCGGATGTGGTCCGCTTCGTGATGCTCACGCGCAAGAACGACGTCGCGCTCGACTTCGACTTCGACAAGGTGACCGAGCAGTCGAAGGACAACCCGGTCTTCTACGTGCAATATGCCAATGCGCGCGTGAACTCGATCCTGCGGAAGGCGCGGGATGCGGGGCTGGATGTCTCGGACGCGACGCTGTCTGCCGCGCATCTGGCGCATCTCGGCCATGAGGCGGAGCTTGAGGTCATCCGCAAGCTTGGCGAATGGCCGCGTCTGGTGGAGATTGCCGCCAAGGGGCACGAGCCGCACCGCGTCGCCTTCTACCTTTACGAGCTTGCCTCGGAGTTCCACGGGCTGTGGAACAAGGGCAATGATGACGATACCTTGCGGTTCCTTCAGGGGGATACCGCAATATCGCAGGCGAAAATCGCCCTTGCACGGGCCGTGGGCGTTGTCATTTGCGCAGGTCTTGGTATCCTTGGCGTCAGCCCGGTCGAGGAAATGCGCTGACAAATGGCGCCCCGCTCGGAGCGAAGCGTGTATGCAGGGGCGGACGAACCGCCCCGCAGGCAGGGGCAGCTGATGGCGGATGCGGACTTTGACGGGCTTCAGGGCTATGGCCGCACTGCCGGCCAGGGCAAAGCGCAACGTTACCTGCATCTGGCGGGTGCGGTAAGTTCGATTGCGCTGATCGTGGGTTTCGGGATCTGGGGCTACAAGCTTGCGGTGCGGGACGTGCGCGGGGTGCCGGTGATCCAGGCCATGGACGGCCCGATGCGGATCGCGCCCGAGGATCCGGGCGGATCGATTGCAGATCATCAGGGACTTGCCGTGAATACCGTGGCAGCGGTCGGCGTGGCCGCGCCGCCGCCCGAGAAGCTGATCCTCGCGCCGCGCCCCGTGGACCTCGCGCCCGAGGATACGCCGGGCCTCGCGGGTCTGGAGCCGATGCAGCCCGAACTGGCGACCGCTCCGGCTCCGGCCGATCTGACACTGGCGGCGGCGCCGCTGGTGGAAAGCGCCAATCCGATCGAAATTGCTATCGATGCCGCCCTGGCCGAAGCTCTGGGCGAGATCGCCCTTGACGAGGGGGAGCCGATGGCCGAGCTGCCGGACGTCGTGCAGGACCCGGTGCCCGAGGGTGCGATGGCGGTCTCGCCGCGGCCCAAGGCGCGCCCCGGAAGCCGTCCGGCGGCCCAGCCGGCTGCGGCCGCCGCGGTGGACGCTCCGAACGAGATCGATCCGGCCACCATCGCGGCGGGGACGCGTCTGGTCCAGTTCGGGGCTTTCGACACCCAGGACGAGGCGCGGGGGGAATGGGTGCGGCTTGCCGGCCAGTTCGGCGAGTTGATGGGGGGCAAAGGCATGGTATTGCAACCTGCCGAAAGCGGCGGGCGCACCTTCTATCGTCTGCGCGCCTATGGCTTTCAGGACGAGGCTGACGCGCGCCGGTTCTGCTCGGCCTTTGTGGCGCAGAACGCCACCTGCATCCCGGTCCCGCAGCGATGAGCGTAGGTCGCGGAGCGACCATTTTCGGGTGCGCGGGGCCGGAGTTGGTGGCGGAGGAACGCGATTTCTTCCGCGATGCCGATCCCTTCGGTTTTATCCTCTTCGCCAGGAATATCCAAACGCCGGCGCAGGTTGCGCGGCTTACCTCATCCCTGCGCGAGGCAGTGGGGCGCGACGCTCCGATCCTGGTGGATCAGGAAGGCGGCCGCGTCCAGCGCCTGCGCGCCCCGCATTGGCAGGAGTGGGAACCGCCCCTCGACACGGTGCTGGCGGACCCTGCGACGGCGGCCGACCGGATGCGGCGGCGGATGGCGGTGATCGGGGCGGAACTCCGCGCGGTGGGGATCGACGCGAACTGCGCCCCCCTTGGCGATGTTGCGCGAGAGGGGACGCATCCCTTCCTGCGCAACCGCTGTTACGGGACCGATCCCGAAACAGTGGCGAAGGTCGCCCGTGCGGTGGCCGAGGGGCTGCTGCAGGCGGGCGTCCTGCCCGTGCTGAAGCATCTGCCCGGCCACGGGCTTTCGCATCTGGACACGCATCTTGAGTTGCCGGTGGTGGACCTGGGGCTGGAAGCCCTGCGCGCGGTCGATTTTGCACCGTTCCAGGCCTTGAACGACCTGCCAATGGCGATGACGGCGCATCTGGTTTTCTCGGCGCTCGACCCTGACCAGCCAGCAACGCAGTCGCCGGTGATGATCCGCCTGATCCGTGAGGAGATCGGCTTCAACGGCCTTCTGATGACCGACGATCTCAACATGCAGGCGCTCGCCGGCACGCTGGCCGAGCGGACGGAGCGCAGCCTTGCCGCAGGCTGTGACATTGCGCTGCACTGCAAAGGCGATCTGGCCGAGATGCAGGAGGTCGCAGCGGCGGCAGGCCAGATGGGGCCTCGGGCATTCGCGCGGGCCGAAGCGGCGGTGGCGGCGCGTCCCGCCGTGGGCCTGTCGCTGGCTGAAGCGCTGGAGGCGCTGAATGGCTGAGGCCTGGGACGAACCCGAACGTCTGCCAACGGAAGAACGGCTCGCGGCCGAGGCGCTGATCGTCGATGTGGACGGGTTCGAAGGGCCCCTCGACCTGCTGCTGACGCTCAGCCGGACCCAGAAGGTGGACCTGCGGAAGATCTCCGTCCTGCAACTGGCCGAGCAGTATCTTGGCTTCGTTGAACGCGCCCGGTCGCTTCGGATCGAACTGGCGGCGGATTATCTGGTGATGGCGGCTTGGCTCGCCTTCCTGAAGTCGCGCCTTCTTCTGCCACCCGAACCGGGCGAGGCGGGGCCCTCGGCCGAGGATCTCGCCGCCCATCTCGCCTTCCAGCTGGAACGCCTGCAAGCGATGCGCGATGCGGCGGCGCGGCTGATGGCGCGGGACCAGAAGGGCCGCGACTTCTTCCCCCGTGGCTTGCCCGAAAGCATGACGCACCACCGCAAGGTGACATGGACGGCGACGCTCTTGGACCTGATGCGCGCCTATGCGCAGATCCGCACCAAGGACGAGTTTCGCCCCTTCGTGCTGGACCGCGAACATGTCTACACGATGGAGCAGGCGCTTGACCGGATGCGGGGCCTGATCGGCTATGCCGGCGACTGGGCCAGCCTGACCAGTTTCCTGCCCGAAGGCTGGGACGTGACGCCGATGGCTCGCCGCTCGGCGCTCGCTGCGCATTTCGCGGCCGTGCTGGAGCTGGCGAAACGGGGGCAGTTGACGCTCCGCCAGGGTGAAACCTTTGCACCCATCGAACTGCGCCGGAAGGGGGATGCATGAGCGAGGAACAAAGCCTCTTCGACGCCCCGCCGATGGGTGAGCAGGAGCGGATGGTCGAGGCGATCCTGTTCGCCAGCGCCGAACCCGTCACGGTGGCGGAACTGCAGGCCCGGATGCCGCATGGCGCCGATCCGGCCGAGGCGCTGGTCTACCTGCGCAAACGGTACGAGGGCAGGGGGGTAAACCTGGTCAAGGTCGGCGATGCCTGGGCTTTCCGCACCGCATCGGACCTGGGCTTCCTGATGCAGCGCGAAACGGTGGAGACGCGGAAACTCAGCCGTGCGGCGATCGAGACCTTGGCGATCGTGGCCTATCACCAGCCGGTCACCCGCGCGGAAATCGAGGAAATTCGGGGCGTCGCAGTCAGCCGGGGCACGATTGACCAGCTGATGGAGCTGGAATGGATCCGCTTCGGGCGGCGCCGGATGACTCCGGGCCGGCCTGTGACCTTCGTGGTGACCGAAACCTTCCTTGACCATTTCGGGCTGGAATCCGCCCGTGACCTGCCCGGGCTGAAAGAGCTGCGCGCGGCCGGACTTCTGGACAGTCGCCCCTTGCCGGGACAGGCGGCGACCCCAGATGAGGAAGAGGGCGCACAGGTCGGACAGACCGAGCTTTTCGAGGATTGAGGAAGCCTGATGGATTGGAACCGGCTGATCTCCATGCTGACGCGGATGTTTCTGCGCAAGGCGGTGACGAAGGGCATCAGCCTGGTTGCACGGCGTGGCAAGGCTGTTGCGGACCTGACGCCACAGGACCGCAAGCAAGCCCGGGCGGCGCGGCAGATGGCAGACAAGGCGCAGAAAGCGGCCCGTCTGGGGCGGCGCTTCCTGCGCTAGCGGCAGCAGCGTGCTTTACTGCCGCAAGATCAGCCGGTTGCCCGCGAATTCCATCCTGAACTGCCCAAGATAGTCCATCCCCAGAAGCGAGCCCTGCATTTCACCCTCGGTCACGAAGGCACGGAAATTGCGGTTCTCGAAGGGGCCCAGCTGGACGACCGGCAGCGTCACCCGGGCGGTGCGGACCACACCATTGGCGGTATAGGCCTGGCCGATGAACATGAGGCTGTCTCGCTCGATCCCCAAAGCCTCGGCGTCCTGGCTGGCGAGAACCATGCCCGAGGCTCCGGTATCGACCATGAAGGGCACCGGCCTGCCGTTGATCATCAGCGTAAGATAGTAATGCCCGTCAGCGGCGCGCGGCACCTCGACGCTGCCATCTTGCGTCACGGCCTGGATCGGCATCGTATCGTGGCGGATGTCGGTCCAAAGCCCGTAGCCCGCCACCACGCCGACGAAGATCAGGCCCCAAGCCATGGCCATCCGCAACGCCTGACCCATGCGCTGGCGGAACTCCACCAGCGCCCAGCCGCCAAGCGCGACCAGAATGATCGCCAGATAGCCCACGCGGGCCAGGGTCTCTCCGTCCATCCGAACCTCCGGTTCAGGCAGATATGGGGGCAGGGGGCGCGCTTGGAAAGGTCAGCCGATGAGACCGGTTCCGCGGATGCCGTCGATCACGAACTGCACCGAAAGCGCGGCCAGCAGCATCCCCAGCAGCCGGGTGATGACGATGGTTCCGGTTCGCCCGAGGAGCCGCTCCAAGGGTGGTGAGGCGAGGAGGAAGGCATAGGTCACCGCCATCATCAGCGCCATGAGCCCAAGGACCGCCAGCGTGCCGCCCCAGCCCGGACCGGCTTCACCGACCAGAAGAATGACCGAGGCGATGGCCCCCGGCCCGGCTATCAGGGGCGTCGCCAGCGGGAAGACCGAAGGATCGTGGTCGGGCTCGGCCGTCTGGCCCTCACGCCGCTGGGTGCGGCGTTCGAACAGCATGTCCAGTGCGGTGAGGAACAGCAGGATCCCGCCCGCGATGCGGAAGGCGGGCATTGAAATGCCGATGAAGCCAAGGATCGCCTCGCCGGCCAGTCCGAAGATCAGTAGGAGGACCGCCGCGATGAGGCAGGCACGCCGTGCCATGGCGCGCCGCTGTTCCGGCCCCATGCCGCGGGTGAGCGCAATGAAGAGCGGGACAAGGCCCGGCGGGTCGATGACCACGAAAAGCGTGGCGAAGGCGGTGATCAGGAAGGCGGTCTCGGGCATCACATCTCCGGCTTTGGCAAACGCTAGGCGGTGAACCGGCGTTTGAAAAGCAGAACCTGAAGGAAAACGGGGCTATCCCTCCGCCGCCCCGGGGGATGGTCAGACGATGCTGGTCCGGGGCTCGCGGTCTCGATGCAGGGTGCGGACCAGACCTCGGTTGCGACGGAGGGCACGCGGCGACGGACGGCGCACCCTGCCATTCACGCGTCGCCTGGGGGTGCGCCAGGGCATGGGCGTTGCGGGCCCTCCGTGTGAAGGACGGCGGTCAAGCCGCTGCTGCGTCAAGCTTTTCCTGCGCCTCAAGCCAGAGCGCCTCGGCCTTGTCGAGGGCCTGCATGAGCTCGGCATATTTGGCGTTCCACGTCGCCAGCTCGCCCTTGCGCGCATCCTCGTAAAGCCCCGGATCAGCAAGCTTGGTCGCAAGCTTGTCGCGCATTTCGTTCAGCTTCTGCAGCCGGTCCTCGCATTTGCGGACCTCAGCCTTGAGAGCCAGCATCTCATCCCGACTGGTTTGCTTTTTCTTTTCAACGGGTTTGGAGGTTGTCTTCACCTCGTCATCGCCAGTGAGGAGTTGGCGGCGATAAGCCTCCAGATCCTCGGTGTAAGGCGTCACTGCGCCGCCCTTCACCAGCCAGAGCCGGTCCGCCACCAGGCCCAGAAGGTGCATGTCATGGCTGACCAGGATCACGGCGCCGGGATATTCCGTCAGCGCCTCGACCAAAGCTTCGCGGCTTTCGATGTCAAGGTGGTTGGTCGGTTCGTCGAGGATAAGCAGATGCGGCGCGTCGATGGTGGCGAGAAGGAGCGAGAGCCGCGCCTTCTGCCCGCCAGAAAGACGCGCGACCACCGTATCCGCCTGATCGGCCATCAGACCGAAGCCCGCCAGCCGGGCGCGGAGTTTCGGCTGACCCTCGGCGGGCCGCAGGCGCTGGACGTGCTGCAAGGGGGTCTCGTCCAGATGCAGCTCGTCCACTTGATGTTGCGCGAAATAGCCGATCCGCAGCTTGGAGGAGCGGGCGATCTTGCCCTCACAAGGTTGAAGTTTTCCCGCCAAAAGCTTGGAAAGCGTGGACTTTCCTTCGCCGTTCCGGCCCAAAAGCGCGATGCGGTCATCCTGGTCGATCCGCAGGTTCAGCCGTTTCAGGATGGGCGGGCCGCCATAACCGACGGCGGCACCATCCAGGTTGATGATCGGGGGGGCCAGTTCCTCGGGCTTGGGGAAGGTGAAGACCACTTTCTTCGCCTCTTCCGGGGCGGTGATCGGGGTCAGCTTCTCCAGCATCTTCACGCGGCTCTGCGCCTGCACGGCCTTGGAAGCCTTGGCCTTGAAGCGGTCGACGAAACTTTGCAGATGCGCCCGCCGCGCCTCGACCTTCTTCGCCTCGGCCTGCAGGACCGCGCGGCGTTCGGCCATCTGGCGGGCGAACTGGTCGTAGCCGCCTTGCCAGTAGGTGAGTTTCCGATTGTCGAGGTGCAGGATACCCTGGACCGCGCGGTTCAGCAGGCCCCGATCGTGAGAGATGATCAGGACGGTATGCGGGTATTTCTGAAGATAGCTCTCCAGCCAGAGAGCACCTTCGAGGTCAAGGTAGTTGGTCGGTTCGTCGAGCAGCAGATAGTCGGGTTGCGCGAACAGCACCCCCGCCAGCGCCACCCGCATCCGCCAGCCGCCCGAGAAGGCCGAGCAGGGCATGAGTTGCTGTTCAGCATCGAAGCCCAGGCCCTTGAGAATGCTGGACGCTCTGCCTTCTGCCGACCATGCGTCAATATCTGCAAGCCGCGCCTGGATCTCGGCGATCCGGTGTGGGTCCGTGGCCGTGTCCGCCTCGGCCATCAGGGCTGCGCGTTCGGTATCCGCTGCCAGAACCGTATCCAGCAGCGAAGTTTCGGACGACGGCACCTCTTGCGCCACGCCGCCGATGCGGGCGCGCTGGGGCAGGGTGATCGTACCACCCTCCAGCGCAAGCTCGCCCCGGATCAGCCGGAACAGTGTTGTCTTCCCGGCGCCGTTGCGGCCGACGAGGCCAACCTTGTGGCCCGTGGGAATGGTGGCCGATGCGCCCTCGAACAGGGGGCGGCCTTCAACGGAATAGGTGATGTCCTCGATCTTCAGCATGGGTCTGCCAGTGCCCGAACCCAGTCAGAACGTCAATGGCGGCACCTTTTCAAAGCGCGCGCCGCGTGCTAGCAGCCCGCCATCCGCAAAGGGCCGCGCTGGCCCCAAAGAATGGAGTGCCAGATGGCCATTGAACGTACCCTGTCGATCATCAAGCCCGATGCGACCAAGCGCAACCTGACCGGCAAGATCGTTGCCAAGTTCGAGGATGCCGGCCTGCGCGTCGTGGCATCGAAGCGTATCCACCTCACGCCCGCCCAGGCCGGCGAGTTCTATGCCGAGCACAAGGAGCGTGGCTTCTATGGCGAGCTCTGCGCATTCATGGCGTCCGAGCCGGTCGTTGTGCAGGTGCTGGAAGGCGAAGGCGCCATCGCCAAGAACCGCGAAGTGATGGGTGCGACCGATCCGGCCGCCGCCGCTGACGGTACGATCCGCAAGGAATTCGCGCTGTCCAAGGGCGAGAACTCGGTCCACGGTTCGGACTCCGAGGCTTCGGCCGCACGCGAGATCGCGTTCTTCTTCTCGGGCCTCGAACTGGTCGGCTGATCGTTCGAACCCTTGCAATGCGGCCCGGTCGTCTGACCGGGCCGTTTCTATTTGGGGTGGGGGTGGGGACTGCCTTCAGCGTATAGCGCATAATCTGTATTATGTAATACATTGGGGGCTGGAAAGCCGGGATTTGCCGGGATATGAGGCCTGAACAGATGGAGCCTGCCCCATGTTCAGCCGTTCGATCAAGATCGCCCCGTCCATCCTCGCGGCCGATTTCGCCAACTTCGGTGCCGAATGTCGCGCGATCGAGGCGCAAGGCGCGGACTGGGTTCATGTCGATGTGATGGACGGCCATTTCGTGCCGAACCTGACCTTCGGCCCTGCGATGTGCGCGGCGATCCGGCCGCATATCAAGGGCGTGATGGATGTCCATCTGATGATCTCGCCGGTCGACCCGTATCTCGAAGCCTATGCGACGGCCGGCGCCGACATGATCACGGCACATGTCGAGGCTGGTCCGCACATTCACCGGACGCTGCAAGCCATTCGCGCGCTTGGGAAAAAAGCCGGTGTCGCGCTGAACCCCGGCACGCCGGTCGAGGCGATCGCCGAGCTTCTGGACATGGTTGACATGGTCTGCGTGATGACGGTGAACCCCGGTTTCGGTGGCCAGAGCTTCATTGAAAGCCAGGTTTCGAAGGTCGCCCGTCTGCGACAGATGATCGGTGACCGGCCCGTGCATATCGAGATCGACGGCGGGATAACGGTCCAGACCGCTCCACTGGTGACGCGCGCCGGTGCGGATGTGCTGGTGGCGGGCTCGGCGGTGTTCAAGGGCGGTTCGGTTGATAATCCGGCGCCTTATGGCGTGAACATCCGGGCGATCCGCGCGGCGGCCGAGGCGGCGATTGCGTGACGCTCTGAATCTGGTCTTCGATCTTGACGGCACGCTGATCCACAGCGCGCCGCAGATCCATGATGCCGCGAATAAGGTGTTCAGCTCCAAGGGGTTGCCGGGCTTTCCTTATGAGACCGTGCGCGGTTTCATCGGCAATGGCGTCGGCGTCCTGGTTGGTCGGCTGCTGGCGCATCATGGCCTGGCCTCGGACGGACCGCTGCATGGCGAACTGGTTGCCGCCTTCATCAGCATCTACGAGGAAGCCTTTGATCTGACGACACTTTATCCCGGTGTGCCTGACGCGCTTTCCGCCCTGTCCGAGGCCGGGCACCGGCTGGCGATCTGCACCAACAAGCCCCAGGGTCCGACGCGCGCCGTGCTGCGGCATTTCGGACTGGAGCCGCTGTTTCCCGTGGTCATCGGCGGCGACACCCTACCCCAGCGCAAGCCCGACCCTGCCCCGCTGCTGGCCGCGCTGACCGGGCTGGGCCCCGGCCCTTCTCTTTTCATCGGCGACAGCGAGGTCGACGCGGCCACCGCAGAAGCGGCTGGCGTCCCGTTGGCCCTGTTCACCCAAGGCTATCGCAGCGCCGCGCCCGAGACGCTGGGCGCGAAGATCCTGTTCGACGATTTCACCACCCTGCCCCGCGTGATTGCCCATCTTCAGCCCAAACTTCAGGCCCAAAGTGCTTTTACAGGATGACAAGCGTCGTCATCGGGGCTGTTTGAGGGCTTTCGCAGAGCGCAAAGTCTCGACAAGCCGAGATCACATGGCTTATCTCACATCCAGGTCCTGAATGCCCCAAGGTCAGTTCAACCTGAGCGGGCGCGGACAACAGGGATAAGAACCATGAGCCATTCCATTCTAGCACTTCTGAACCGCATTGCCGCTTCGTCGAGCATCGATGAGGCATGGGACCACGCGACCGGCTATTTCACGGACCTGGGATTTGGCCGGGTGAACTATGGCTTCACCCGGTTCAAGCATCTCAAGACGATCGGCGACCCCGAGGATGCGTTGTTCCTGACGACCTGCGACGCGGATTACGTCAAACGCTATTTTCAGGCCGGGTTCTACGCCAAGACCCCGGTTTTCCGTTGGGCCGAGCGCAGCTCTGGCATCTGCAGCTGGACCTGGGTGAAGGAGGCGTTCGAGGCCGGCCGGCTGTCGGCGGAGGAGGCCGAGGCCGTGCGGCAGAATGCGGCGATGGGGGTGGTGGCCGGGATCTCCGTGAGTTTCCCCGAGGTCTCGTCGCGTTCCAAGGGCGCGCTGGGGCTGATCGCCGATCCGGGGATCACGGCCGAGGCGGTGGACGAGCTTCTGTCAGCGCGGCGGGAGGAGATCCTGGCGGTCGCAAACATGATGCATCTGACGATCGTGCACCTGCCGCAGCTCTCGCGCCACCGGGCGCTGTCGCCGCGCCAGCGCGAGGCGCTGGAATGGGTGGCAGATGGCAAGACCACGCAGGATGTGGCGCTGCTGATGGGCGTCTCGCCAGCTATGGTAGAGAAGCACCTCCGCCTCGCCCGTGAGGCGCTGGCGGTGGAGACCACCGCCCAGGCCGTGGCCAAGGGGGCCCTCTTGAACATGATCTTTCAGCGCCTTCCCGAGGCCGCACAAGCCGCGAGGTAGGGTTTTCCTCACTCGCCTGCCCCAACGTCACCTGTCACAAGGGCGTGATCGGAGCGGCGTTGATTGGGCCGTCACCGGAACCTTTGCTGGAAGAACTTTCCCCCTCCAGGGCCGCAGGTCTTGTGGTCAAAGGGTCCTGCCTGCCGGATCCCCTTCCCCAGGGCGTGCGGGTGGAACCATACGGCGCGGTCCTTCCCTGGGACCGCGCCGTTTACATTTGTGCCGGGGCAAAAGCCGACCGCCGGCAATGCAAAAGGGCCGGCGCATCCCTGCACCGGCCCCCTGCTCCGCAGATGCGGAAATCAGCCCTGCAGCGCCTTCGCCACTTCGGCGGCAAAGTCTTCCTGCTTCTTCTCGATGCCTTCGCCAACGGCGACGCGGGCGTAGCCGGTGATCTCGACACCGGCTTCCTTGGCCGCGGCTTCCACGGTCAGGTCCGGGTTGATCACGAAGGCCTGGCCCAGAAGCGTGTTCTCGGCGAGGAACTTCTTCATCCGGCCCGGAATGATGTTGTTGTGAATCACCTGCTCGGGCTTGGGCTTGGCCGAAGCGGCGTTCTCTTCAAGCGCCTTGGCGGTCTGAACGGCAAGCTCACGCTCCACCACGACCGGGTCGAGGGTGGCTTCCGACAGCGACAGCGGGTTCGTCGCGGCGATGTGCATCGCGAACTGCTTGCCGATCTCTTCCGCCTTGGCCTTGTCGCCCTTCAGTGCAACGAGGACGCCGATCTTGCCCATGCCCGCGGTCGCCGCATTGTGCACGTAGGAGACGACGGTGTCGCCTTCCAGCACGTGCAGGCGGCGGAAGGTCATGTTCTCGCCGATGCGGGCGATGGCTTCCTGGATCACTTCCTCGACGGTCTTGCCGTTCAGGGCAGCAGCCTTGACGACCTCGACCGAGTCGCCGGTGGTCAGCGCGACCTGGGCCACGTCACGGACCAGCGCCTGGAAATCCTCGTTCTTGGCGACGAAGTCGGTTTCCGAGTTGATCTCGATCGCGACGCCCTTGCCGTCCGACACGGCGACACCGATCAGGCCCTCGGCTGCCACGCGGTCAGCCTTCTTGGCAGCCTTGGCGAGCCCCTTGGTGCGCAGCCAGTCAACAGCCGCTTCCATGTCGCCGTTCGTTTCGGTGAGCGCCTTCTTGGCGTCCATCATGCCCGCGCCGGTCGATTCGCGCAGTTCCTTCACCATCTGGGCGGTGATTGTCATGGGTTTCACTCCTTGGAATCGATGGCCCGGCGGGATAGTCCCGCCGGGTGAAAGTCTGGTGACAGTCCGGGCCTCAGGCCTCGGCGACCGCTTCTTCTTCCGGAGCCGCTTCCAGAGCGCCCAGGTCGACGCCGGCCGCACCCATCTGCGCCGTCATCCCGTCCAGCGCCGCGCGGGCAACCAGATCGCAGTACAGAGCGATGGCGCGGGCCGCGTCGTCGTTGCCCGGGATCACATGGGTCACGCCCTTGGGCGAGCAGTTGGTGTCGACCACGGCCACGACGGGGATGCCCAGCTTCTGGGCTTCCTGCACGGCCAGGTCTTCCTTGCCAACGTCGATGATGAAGATCAGGTCCGGGGTGCCGCCCATTTCGCGGATGCCGCCCAGGGACGCCTGCAGCTTGGCCTGGTCACGCTCCATGCCCAGACGCTCTTTCTTGGTCAGGCCCTCGCCGCCAGCACCCAGGACTTCGTCCAGCTGCTTCAGGCGCTGGATCGACTGCGAAACGGTCTTCCAGTTGGTCAGCGTGCCACCGAGCCAGCGGTGGTTCATGTAGTATTGCGCGCATTTTTCAGCGGCTTCGGCGATCGGCTTCTGGGCCTGGCGCTTGGTGCCGACGAACAGGATGCGGCCGCCCTTGGCGACGGTGTCGCGCACGACCTTCAGAGCCTGGTCCAAGAGCGGGACCGTCTGGGTCAGGTCGATGATATGGATGCCGTTGCGGTCACCATAGATGTATTCGCCCATGCGGGGATTCCAGCGGGCGGTCTGGTGGCCGTAGTGAACGCCAGCTTCCAGCAGCTGACGCATGGAGAACTCGGGAAGAGCCATGCTATATCCTTTTCCGGTTTGAACCTCGGCGCCGCCGTCTTCACCCCTTTCGGGGCAACCGGTGGACCGCACGGGATTTCTCCCCGCATCGGCCCCGGCGACACCTGTGAAGTGGCGCGTCCTTATGCCAGGGCGCGCCTTTGTGCAAGCGCAAAGCGTCTGGCCTGTTCAGGCGCCCGATCGCTGCCGCCGCCCCTTGCGGTCCGCACCTGCCCGCGCGACAAGGAAGCATGACACCGGATATCCTCTGCATCGGCTCGGTCCTTTGGGACATCATCGGTCGCTCGCCCACCTCGATGCGGCTTGGCTCGGACGTGCCGGGGCGGATCACGCGCCTGCCCGGCGGCGTTGCGATGAACATCGCCATGACCCTGCGGCGCTTCGGGATGAGTCCGGCCCTGCTGACCGCCATCGGCCGCGATGCCGAAGGGGCGGAGTTGATCGCCGCCTGCGAAAGGCTGGGGCTGGTCACCACGCATGTCTACCGCTCGGATGATCTGCCGACCGACCGCTACATGGCCATCGAAGGCGCAAACGGCCTGATCGCCGCCATCGCCGATGCCCATTCGCTCGAGGCTGCGGGTGACAAGGTGTTGCGCCCCCTCGCGGACGGCCGCCTCGGCTCTCCCGAGGCGCCATGGCCCGGCCCGATCGCGCTGGACGGCAACCTGACCGAGGCGCTTCTGGCCGAGATTGCGGCCTCGCCGCTCTTCGCCACGGCCGATCTGCGCGTCGCCCCCGCCTCACCCGGCAAGGCGGGGCGGCTGTTGCCACTGCTGGATCACCCTTCGGCCACGCTTTACGTCAACCTGGAAGAGGCGAACATCCTGGCCCGCTCGGATGCCGCCACCGCGCCCGAGGCCGCGCAGGCCCTGCTGCAACGGGGCGCCGGCCGGGTGCTGGTGACGAACGGCGGCGAGGTTGCGGCCGAGGGGCGCCGGGATGAGGGCGTCATAATGGGCCAGCCGCCGCAGGTCCTCGTGACCCGCGTCACCGGGGCGGGCGACACCTTCATGGCGGCGCATCTGGTCGCCGAACGGCGCGGGGCCGACCGGCAGGCCGCGCTGGACGAGGCGCTGCGCGCCGCCGCCACCTATGTTTCCGGAGATATCGGCGCATGAC
>JARFTV010000020.1:0-25079 GCA_029289325.1 Alphaproteobacteria bacterium | reverse complement strand
CCCAGGGCGCGCCCATCGTTGCGCTGGAAAGCACGATCATCACCCATGGGATGCCATTTCCGCAGAATGTGGAAACAGCTCGGCGGGTCGAGGCCGAGGTTCGCGCGCATGGCGCCACCCCGGCTACCATCGCGATCATGGATGGACATATCCACATCGGCCTCACCGACCCCCAGCTTGACGCGCTGGGGCGGGCGCAGGGGGTGGCAAAGCTCTCGCGCGCGGATCTTGCAGCCTGCCTTGCGACGGGGGGCGTCGGGGCGACGACGGTCGCCGCCACGATGATCTGCGCGCATCTCGCGGGAATCGGGGTCTTCGCAACCGGCGGTATCGGCGGGGTGCACCGGGGGGCAGAGACGAGTTTCGACATCTCGGCCGACCTGCGCGAATTGGCGGAAACCCCGGTGACGGTCGTCGCCGCCGGAGCCAAGGCAATCCTCGACCTGCCCAAGACGCTGGAATACCTGGAAACCCTGGGCGTGCCCGTCATCGCCTATGGGCAGGACGACTTCCCGGCCTTCTGGTCGCGTGCCTCGGGTCTGAAGGCACCGCTGCGGATGGACAGCCCGGCCTCGATCGCCGCCGCCCAGCGGATGCGCGCCCGCCTTGGCCTGCCCGGCGGCCAGCTGGTCGCCAACCCGATCCCGGTTGCGGCCGAGATTCCCCGCGCCGAGATCACGCCGCATATCGAGGCCGCGCTGGCCGAGGCCGAGGCGCAGGGCATCGCCGCCAAGGCGGTCACGCCCTTCCTTCTGCAGCGGATCTTCGAGCTGACCGAAGGACGCTCGCTCACCGCCAATATCGAGCTGGTGCTCAACAATGCACGACTTGGCGCGGCTATCGCCCGGGAACTGGCAGCCTCCGCCTGATTTTCCGGGGGCCGCCATTGCGCAAGGCCGGGGGCAGCCCCTAGATTGGCGCGGAAGAGGGACAGTAACCACGTGACCGAACCGCATCCGCCCCACCGTCGCGGCTTTTTTGCCAGCCTGCGCGCCAGTTTCCTGACGGGCCTTGTCGTCGTGCTGCCCATCGGGCTGACGATCTGGTTCGTCTGGGCCGTGATCGGCTGGATCGACGGCTGGATTCTGCCGCTGATCCCGTCCTACTGGCAACCCGACGTGGTCATCCGGCGCTGGATCGGCCCCGAATACGAATTCCCCGTCCGCGGCGTGGGCGTGCTGGTCTTCCTGATCGTCACCATCATCGTCGGCTGGCTGGCCAAGGGCCTGATCGGCCGCTCCGTGATCCGCTCGGGTGAGAATCTGGTCGAAAGGATGCCGGTCATCCGCTCGGTCTATGGCGCGATCAAGCAGGTGGCCGAGACCTTCTTCAACAAGAAGGAACAAAGCTTCGACAAGGTCGTCCTGGTTGAATTCCCCCGCCCCGGAAGCTGGGCCCTGGGGTTCCTGTCGACTCGGCCCAAGGGCGAACTGGCCGAGCGTCTGGCCGCGCTTGGCCCCGACATGTCGGCGGTCTTCGTCGGCCTCACGCCCTTCACCTCGGGGATGCTCCTGTTCGTGCCGACGCAGGATCTGGTGGTCATGGACATGGGCGTTGACGACGCCGCCAAGCTCATCGTGTCGGGCGGCCTGGTCTATCCTTTGCCGAAGGACGTGCTGGCCTAGGCCAGCACGTCCCGCAGATCGGTCGAGGGTTCGAGACCGATCTTCGTTGCACGCTCGTCCAGGAACCGCTGTGCCGCCGCGCGCCCGGCCTCTTTCAGCCGGTGCAGAAGCAAGGGCGTCGGTGAAAGCTTGGAATCCGCCGAAAGCTCGTTCATCAGCCGGTCGTCGGCGATCATGTGGACATTGACCGCCTTCATCGTACCGGGCTCCATCCGCCCCTCGGCGATCAGGCGACGGACGAAGTTGATCGCGCGAAGCTCGCCCAGAAGGCTGGCGTTGAAACTGATCTCGTTGATCCGGTTCTGGATCTCCAGCGGCGTCTGTGGCACTGCCTCGCGCAGGATCGGGTTGATCGACACGACCAGGACGTCATCCGGCAGATCCGGCTCATAAAGCGGGAAAAGCGCCGGGTTTCCCGCAAAACCGCCGTCCCAATAGGCCTCTCCCTCGATCTCTACCGTCTGGAACACAGTCGGCAGGCAGGCGGAGGCGAGGAGAGCCTCGGGCGACAGCTGGTCCCCGGTGAAGACCTTGATCCGGCCGGTGCGGACATTGGTCGCGCTGACGAAAAGCCGCGGCCCCTCGGTCGCGCAAACCTCGCGGAAGTCCAGATCGCGGACCACTGGTTCCAGCGGGTTCTTCCAGCTTTCCCCCCAGATCTGCGGCGACCAGACCTGCGCCGCCAGCGCCTGAGGCGAAAAGGGCAGGACCGCCGCACTGGCCGTCTGCCAGAACCGCAGAGCGGGAACGAAAGGTTGCAACCACGGCATCATGCGGAAATCGCTGATGCCGGCGATCTGATCCCACAGCCGTTCCAGCCGCGCCCGCGCGCCCGGACGACCGCCTTCGATCAGCCCGGCCTTCAGCGCCGCCCCGTTCAGCGCCCCGGCCGAACAGCCCGAGATGCCCGCGATCTCCAGATCCTCTTGCTGCAAGAGCCGATCCAGGACGCCCCAGGTAAACGCCCCATGCGCGCCGCCGCCCTGCAAGGCCAGGCTCACCCGCTTCATGGTCGGGACCCGCAAATCACTTCGGAAAGGTCTGCAAGATCCTTCGGGGAATGCTGCTCCTTCACAGCGCAGTCCAGCCGCCGTCGATACTGATCGTGGTCCCCGTGACCTGTTCGGCTGCCGGGCTGCACAGATAGACCGCCGTGCCGCCGATCTGTTCCACCGTGGCGAACTGGCGGCTGGGCTGACGTTGCAGCATGACCTCACGCAGGACCGTCTCGCGGTCCATGCCATGCACCCTCATCTGCTCGGGGATCTGCGCCTCGACGAGGGGGGTCAGCACATAGCCCGGACAGATCGCATTGCAGGTGATCCCCTGCCCCGCGACCTCAAGCGCCACGGTCTTGGTCAGCCCGACGACGCCATGCTTGGCCGCGACATAGGCCGATTTGAACGGGCTTGCGGTAAGTCCATGGGCGCTGGCCACGTTGACGATCCGGCCCCAACCGCGTTCCTTCATTCCGGGCAGGGCGGCCGCGGTGGTGTGGAAGGCCGAGGACAGGTTGATCGCCAGGATCGCGTCCCATTTCTCGACCGGGAAATCCTCGACCGGGCTGACGAACTGGATGCCGGCGTTGTTCACCAGGATGTCGCAGCCCCCGGCCCTCTCGATCAGGGCCCGGCAGTCTGCCGCCCTCGACATGTCCGCCGCGATATAACGCGCCGGGACGCCGTGCTTCGCTCCAAGCTCGGCCGCAAGGGCATGGTCCTCGGGCCGGTCGGTGAAGCTGTTGAGAATCACCTCGGCCCCGGCGGCGGCCAAAGCCTCGGCCACGCCCAGCCCGATTCCCGAATTCGATCCGGTGACAACCGCCCGCTTACCCTTGAGCACCATCTGAAATCCTCTTTGCTGCACCTGCAAACGAATGATAGGGTCGGTCGGTTGCAAGATTCCAGCCGAAGAGCCAAAAAAAACGCCGGCACGAAGCCGGCGTTAAGTCTTTGAGGCAGGTTTCATACAGGCAAGAAACCTATCGAGCAGTACATCCTATATAGTCCCCTCTCCGCCGATGGCCAAGCTAAAAGTTTGAATATCCACGATCTGCCGCTTAGGGTTCCGGACGAAGAACAACAGCTTACACGAGGGACGCCCCGCGATGCTGCGCCATCTGCCCACCCGCCTTGCCCTGCTTCTGACCCTCTGCGCCAGCACCGCGCTTGCCGAACCCAGGCATGGCATAGCTATGTATGGGGACCCTGCACTTCCCCCGGATTTTGTGTCCCTGCCGCAGGCGAACCCCGATGCGCCGAAGGGGGGCAGCATCACCCTGTCGATGACCGGCAGCTTTGACACGCTGAACCCGTTCATCACCAACGGCACCGCGGCCGAGGGGATCGCGCCCTATACATTCGAAACGCTGATGGCGCGCAACCATGACGAACCCTTCACGCTGTACGGGCTGCTGGCCGAATCGATAGAGACCGACGATTCCCGCAGCTTTGTCGAATTCACCCTGCGCGAGGGGGCCCGATTCTCCGACGGCTCTCCCGTCACGGTCGAGGATGTGCTCTGGTCCTACGAGACGCTGGGGACACTGGGACACCCGCGCTATCACACAGCCTGGAAGAAGATCGAGAAGGCCGAAGCAACCGGCCCGCGCAGCATACGCTTCACCTTCAACACCGAAGACCGTGAACTGCCGCTCATCCTGGGGCTCCGGCCGATCCTCAAGAAGGCGGATTTCGAGGGGAAGGACTTCGAGGCGACGACGCTCGACAGGCTCACCGGCTCGGGCCCCTATGTGATCGACAGGGTCGATCCCGGCGTCCAGATCACCTACCGCCGCAACCCGGACTGGTGGGGCAAGGACCTGCCCGTGAACCGGGGCCAGTGGAACTTCGACACGATCCGCTACGATTACTATTCGAACCCGGTGGCGATCTTCGAATCGGTCAAGACCGGGGCGATCTCGGCTTATCGTGAAGACAACATCGCCCGCTGGGCCAACCGCTACGATTTCCCGGCAATCACCTCGGGCGAGATGGTCAAGCTCGAGGTTCCGCATGACCGCCCCTCGGGCATCATCGGACTGGTGATGAATACCCGCAAACCCCAGTTCCAGGATTGGAGGGTGCGCGAAGCGATGATCGAGCTCTTCAACTTCGACTTCATCAACCAGACCGTGACCGGCGGCGTCTCGCCCCGCATCACCTCGTATTTCTCGAACAGCCCCTTCGCGATGCGGCCCGGCCAACCGGCCGAGGGCGCGGTCCTGGCGCTTCTGGAGCCGTTCAAGGCCGATCTCCTGCCCGGCACGCTGGAAGGCTACGCCCTGCCCCAACCCGACGGCACCGCCCAGAACCGCGCGGGTCTGCGTCGGGCGCTGCGGCTTCTGGAAGAGGCGGGCTGGACCGTCGGCGACGATGGCATCCTGAAGAACGCCGAGGGCACCCCCTTCACATTCGATATCCTCCTGACCATCGGCCAGGACGAGGTCGCCTCGGTCGCCGCGATCTATGTCGAGTCACTGCGCGACGTCGGCATCGTGGCCAAGGTCACCATGCTGGACAGCGCGCAGATGAAGGCGCGGACCGACAGCTTCGACTTCGACATGACCTACATGATCCGCACCATGTCGCTATCGCCCGGCAACGAGCAGAACCTCTACTGGTCCTCGGCCGCAGCCGAGGCCGAGGGGTCGCGGAACTGGATGGGTGTCAAATCCCCAGCGATCGACGCTGTGATCGAGGCGATGCTCGCCGCCCGTAGCCAGGAAGAGGCGGCCAGCGCCGCGCAGGCCCTCGACCGGCTCCTGACCGCCGGGCGCTATGTCGTTCCCTTCTGGTTCGCCGACCGCAACCTCATCGTCCACAAGGCCAATCTGAAACATCCCGACCATGTCCAACTTTACGGCGACTGGGGGACGTCCTATCTTCCTGCCCTGTGGTGGTACGAAGAATGACCGCCCGGCAGCAACGAACAGGAAAAAACATGCGCAAACTTGCCCTGATCGCCACTCTGCTGGCCCTTGCCGGATGCAACACCGTCGCCGGCGTCGGAGAGGATGTGTCAGCCGGTGCCCGTACCGTGCAGAACATGTTCTAGGATCAAAGCCGCCGTCCAGGCCCCGCGACCGCCGCGCACCCGCGCGGCGGCTTGCCTTTGCATGCCAGCCAGACTCGTCAGATCAGTGAAGTCACCCAGAGGATCGTCGCATCCTCGTCCGACAGGCTGATCACGTTGTGCCCCATCGCCGCATCGTAATAGGCGCTATCGCCCCGGCGCAGGTCGACGGGCTCGTAGAACTCGGTGTAAAGCCGGACAATCCCGGTCAGGACATACAGGAACTCCTCGCCGTCGTGGCGGACCCAGCCGTCGAATTCCTCGAAGCTCCGCGCCCGGATCGTGGCCCGGTAGGGCAGCATCTGCTTCTTCGACAGGCTCGGCGCCAGAAGCTCATGCTCATAGGTCACCGTCGCCTGGCTCTGGCCCTCGCCCGCCTTGGTCACCGCCATCCGACCCATGACCTGCTGCTTCGACGGCGGAGTGAACAGCTGCGGCACCGAGATCGCCAACCCCTGCGCCAGCTTCTTCAGCGCGTCATAGGTCGGGCTCATCTGCCCGTTCTCGATCTTCGACAGGGTTGAACGCGCCAGCCCCGCCCGGCCCGCCGCCTCTTCCAGCGTCCAACCCAGCGACCGGCGCAACTCACGCACCCGTTCGCCAAGGTTCACCGGTTCGACATGCGCCTCGCCCCCGGACTCGCGGGCGACGCGGATCATCGTCTTGGGGTCGGTCGGCTGCATGACCCCCGATAGCCCGGCCGCCCCGCCCTTGCAACCGGGCAGCGCAGATGCCACCCCTTCCGCCATGCTCTCCGTGATCGACACCCGCCCGCACCCGCCCTTGCCCGCCCGGCTGAACCTGGCAAAGCATGTGCTGGCGCAGGGGCAGCCCGAGAAAACCGCGCTGGTGATCCTTCACCCCGACGGGGAAGAGAGCTTCACCTACGCCCGCCTCCGCGCGCTGGTCTTCGGCTGCGCCACCCACCTCCTTTCGCTGGGCCTGTCCCCCGGCGACCGCGTCCTTTTGCGCCTTGCCAATGGACCGGCCTTCCCGGTCGCCTTCCTTGGTGCCATCGCCGGTGGCCTTGTCCCGGTGCCGACTTCTGCCGCCCTGACCGCCGCCGAGGTCGCGCGCCTTGCTCCGCTCGTCAGCCCCAGGCTCACCCTCGCCGACCCCGGACTTCCCCTGCCCGAGGGGGTCCCGAGCCTCGCCCCCGATCTCGCCCTGTGGGAGAGCATGCCGTCCCACAGCCCGGCCGGAACCGACCCGAACGCCGAAGCCTATGTCATCTTCACTTCCGGCACGTCGGGCCAACCCTCGGCCGTCAGCCACGCCCACCGTGCGATCCTCGCCCGCGCGGCCATGCATCAGGGGTGGGAGGGGCTGACCACCGCAGACCGCCTGCTGCACGCCGGTGCGATGAACTGGACCTACACGCTCGGCACCGGCCTCATGGACCCCTGGACGCTGGGCGCGACCGCGCTTGTCCCCGCCCCCGGCACGCCCGCGACCGACCTGCCCGACCTCCTCCGGCGCAGCCACGCCACCATCTTCGCCGCCGCCCCCGGCGTCTTTCGCCAGATGCTGCGCGCGCCCGTCCCACCGCTTCCCGCCCTCCGCCACGCGCTTTCGGCAGGCGAGGCCCTGCCCGCGACCACCCGCGCCGCCTGGGAGAAGGCAACCGGCACAGAGGTGCATGAGGCGCTGGGGATGACCGAGGTTTCCACCTACCTTTCCGGCTCGCCCTGCCGCCCTGCCCCGCAGGGCACCGCCGGCTATGTCCAGCAGGGCCGCCATGTCGCGATTCTGGACGACCGGGGCCAGCCCACTCCACGGGGCGAGTCCGGTGAACTTGCCGTCGCCACCACCGACCCCGGCCTGATGCGCGGCTATCTGGGCGAGGCCCCGCCACAAGGCCCATGGTTCCGCACCGGCGACGCGGCCGTCATGGCCCCGGACGGCGCCATCACCCATCTCGGCCGCAAGGACGACCTCCTGAACGCCGGCGGCTTCCGCGTGTCGCCGACCGAGGTCGAGGCCGCCTTCCACGACCTTCCCGGCCTCCTCGCCTGCGCCGCTGCCGAAGTCGAACCCAACCCCGGCACCCGCATCATCGCGCTGTTCTACGAAGGACCGTGCGCCATCGACGAGACGGTTCTGCGCCAGCGCGCCGAAACCGCCCTTGCCCGCTGGAAGCAACCGCGCCACTACCAGCACATCGCCAGCCTGCCCCGCACCGCCACGGGCAAGCTGACCCGCCGCGCGCTGGCCACCCAGTTCAGGAGCCCAGAATGACCCGCCCTGCCGTTCGCCTCGACATTTTCTCCGACCCGGTCTGTCCCTGGTGCTACGTCGGCAAGGCCAATCTCGACCGCGCGCTGGCCGACCATCCCGACCACCCGTTCCAGATCCAGTGGCACCCGTTCCAGCTGAACCCGGACATGCCACCGGAAGGCGTGCCCAAGCGCGCCTATCTGGAGCAGAAGTTCGGCGGCAAGGCCCGCGTCGACGCCGTGCACGAACGCTTGCGCGAAGTAGCCCGCGCCGCCGGGGTGGAGATGGACCCCGACAAGCCACAGCGGATGCCGAACACGCTGAACGCGCATCGGCTCGTCCACTGGGCCGGCATCGAGGGCGTCCAGCAGGCCGTCGTCGACGCTCTCATGCGGGCCTATTGGGTCGAGGGCCGGGACATCGGCGACCTCGAGACGCTCGCCGCGATTGCCGGGGAACAGGGCATGGATGCCGAGGCGACGCTGCGCCTGCTCACCTCGGATGCCGATGCCGAGGACATTGCCGCCCGCGATGCCGACGCCCGTGCCAAGGGGGTTACCGCGGTTCCGACCTTCCTGATCGCGCAGCACTATGTCGTTTCCGGCGCTCAGCCGCCCGAGCTGTGGGGCCAGGTGATCAAGGAACTGGCCGGGTCGCAGCAGCAGTGACCGACAAACCCCTGTCGCAAGGCGAATTCGTCGCCCTGATGGCGATGCTGTTCGCCACCATCGCGCTGTCGATCGACGCGATGCTGCCTGCCCTGCCCCAGATCGCCGCTACGCTTTCGCCCTCAGCCCCGAATGCCGCGCAACTGGTGGTGACGAGCTTCGTTTTTGGCATGGGGGTCGGCACGCTCTTTGCCGGACCGCTGTCCGACACCTTCGGCCGCAAGCGGGTGATCATGGCAGGCTCGGGCCTCTATGCTCTGGCCGCCGTCGCCTGCTACCTTGCCCCCACGCTGGAGACCCTGCTGATCGCCCGCGTCGTCCAGGGCCTGGGCGCGGCCGCCCCCCGGACGGTCTCGATCGCCATGATCCGCGACCTTTTCTCGGGGCGCGAGATGGCGCGGCTCATGTCCTTCGTCATGATGGTCTTTACCGCCGTCCCCGCCATCGCGCCGCTGCTGGGTCAGGGGATCATCGCGCTGGCGGACTGGCACGCGATTTTCCTCGCCTATATCGCCTTCTCCGGTCTCACCATGCTCTGGCTCGGCCTCCGCCAGCCCGAAACGCTCGACACCAGCCGCCGCCGCCCCTTGCGGCTGGTCCCCCTGATCGCCGCCACGCGTGAGCTTCTGTCCCACCGCATCGTTCTGGTCTCGACGGTTCTGCAGGCGCTGACGCTGGGCGCGCTGTTCGCCACGCTCTCCTCGATCCAGCCGATCTTCGAGATGGTCCACGACCGGGCGCAGAGCTTCCCCCTCTGGTTCGCCCTGATCGCGGTGGCGTCGATGTCCGGGAGCTTCCTGAACAGCCGGATCGTGATGGTCCTCGGGATGCGCCGGGTGGTCCGGGGCACCTATGCGGCACAGCTGACACTCTCCCTGGCCACTCTGCTCCTGATGCCCTTGCTGGAGGGCAACCTCAGCTTTGCGTTGCAAATCCTCTGGTCCATTGGGCTTTTCGCGATGATGGGCCTGACCGCGGGCAACCTCAACGCGCTGGCGATGGAGCCCGTCGGCCATATCGCCGGCCTCGCGGCCTCGGTCATCTCGGCACTGGCGACGGTTGGCTCCGTCCTGCTCGCGATCCCGGTGGGGCTGGCCTTCGATGGCACTCCCACGCCCCTGCTGGTCGGCGTCGCCCTCCTGATCGGCACGGCGCTGGTCCTGTCGCGCCTTGCCTTGGGAGAGTCGCGCTAGCCCTTCTTCCCGGCCTTGACCACCTCGGCCAGATCGCGGGCGATGGCGAAAGCGCCCTTGATCCGGTCGGCCTCCGACTTCATCTCGCCCTGCAGCACGATCTTGTTGCCATTCACCTTCGCCGCCGGACCCTGCGCCTTCAGGAAATCGACGAGCCCGGCCGGATTGGCGAACTTGTCGTTGTGGAATGAAATCGTCGCCCCTTTCGGCCCGGCATCCAGCTTCGAAATCCCCGCCCGCTTGCACATGGCCTTGATGCGGACGATCAGCATCAACGTGTTCACTTCCTTGGGCAGGGGCCCGAAACGGTCGATCAACTCGGCCGCGAAACCTTCAAGCTCCACCTTCGTCGTCAGAGAGGACAGCCGCCGATAAAGCCCCAGCCGGATATCAAGGTCGGGGATATAGCTTTCGGGGATCATGACCGGAACCCCAAGGTTCAACTGCGGGCTCCAATCATCCGAAATCGTTGACAAACCCTGCAACTCACCCGATTTGATCCGTGCGATCGTCTCTTCCAGCATCTGCTGGTAAAGCTCGTAACCGACCTCCTTGATATGGCCCGACTGCTCCTCGCCCAGTAGGTTCCCCGCGCCCCGCAGATCAAGGTCGTGGCTGGCCAGGTTGAACCCGGCCCCGAGACTGTCGAGGCTCCCCAGCAGCCGCAGCCGCTTCACCGCCTGAGGCGTCAAGGGCGCTCGGGGCTTGGTCGTCAGGTAACAGTAGGCCCGCGTCTTGGACCGCCCCACCCGGCCCCGGATCTGATACAGCTGTGACAGGCCGAACATATCCGCCCGATGGACAATCATCGTGTTGGCGGTCGGAATATCCAGCCCGCTTTCAACAATCGTCGTCGCCAGCAGCACGTCATACTTGCCGTCGTAGAACTGGTTCATCCGCTCGTCGAGATCGCCCGCCGCCATCTGGCCATGGGCGATGACATAGCTCACCTCGGGCACATGGGTTTTCAGGAACTCCTCGACTTCGTGCAGGTCGGCGATCCGGGGCACGACGTAGAAGGACTGCCCGCCCCGGAAGCGTTCGCGCAACAGCGCCTCGCGTATGGTCACTGTGTCGAATTCGGAAACATAAGTCCTGATCGCAAGCCGGTCCACCGGGGGAGTGGCGATGATCGACAGGTCGCGCACCCCGGTCAGCGAAAGCTGCAGCGTCCGGGGGATCGGGGTCGCGGTCAGGGTCAGGACGTGCACCTCGGAGCGCATCTCCTTCAGCCGCTCCTTGTGGCTGACGCCGAAATGCTGCTCTTCGTCGATGATCAGAAGGCCCAGCTTCTTGAACGTCACCCCCTTGGCCAGAAGCGCATGGGTGCCGACCACGATATCGACCGAACCATCCGCCATCGCCGCCCGGGTCGCATTGGCGTCCTTTGCGCTGACAAAGCGCGACAAGGGTCTGACAGAGATGGGAAATCCGCGGAATCTCTCGGCAAAGCTGCGATAGTGCTGGCGGGCAAGCAGCGTCGTCGGGCAAATCACCGCGACCTGCATCCCCGACAGCGCCGCGACGAAGGCCGCGCGCATCGCCACCTCGGTCTTGCCAAAGCCCACGTCGCCGACGATCAGCCGGTCCATCGGGCTGCCCTTTTCCAGGTCCGTCACCACATCGGCAATCGCCGCCAGCTGGTCGTCGGTCTCCTGATAGGGGAAGCGGGCGGCGAAAGCCTCCCAGATCGAATGGGGCGCCTCCAGCACGGGTGCCTGGCGCAAGGCGCGCTCGGCCGCGATCCGCATCAGCCGGTCGGCGATCTCCTTGATCCGTTCCTTGAGCTTGGCCTTCTTCGCCTGCCAGGCCCCGCCACCCAGCTTGTCGAGAAGACCCTCCTCATGGCCATAGCGGCTCAGCAGTTCGATATTCTCGACCGGCAGATAAAGCTTTGCGTTCTCGGCATATTCCAGCATCACGCAGGCATGGGGCGCCCCCAGCGCGGTGATCGTCTCGATCCCCAGATAGCGCCCGACGCCATGTTCGACATGGACCACCAGATCGCCGGGCGACAGGGTATCGACCTCACGCAGGAAGTTCTCGGCCTTGCGCTTGCGGCGCGGCTTGCCGACCATCCGGTCGCCAAGCACGTCCTGCTCCGAGATCACCGCAAGGCCCGGCGCGACAAAGCCCGCTTCCAGCGGCCAGACCACCAGGAAAAGCCCGCCCTTGCCGTCAGGCAGGTCGCGGAAATCGCCGATTTCCCTGGCGCCTGTCAGGCCGTTGTCGGACAAGAGCCCCTTCAACCGTTCCCGTGCGCCGTCGGACCATGAGGCAAGAACGACATGGGCGTCCTTCGAAAGGACGCGAACATGATCGGCGAGGGCACCGAAAAGATTGACCTTTTCCTGCTGCCGTTCGGGCGCGAAACTGCGCCCCGCGCGGGCCCCGGCGTCCAGCACCCCCGGCCCGGGCGATTGCGGCAGCGGCGATAGCTGCACCACCCGATGCGCCGAGATCGCCTTCTCCCAACCTGCATCGTCCAGATACAGCTCACCCGGCGGGACAGGCTTGTAGACCGTGTCGATCCGCCCCTTGGCCCCCATCGCTTCATGCCGGGCGTCATAGCCGTCGTCGATCGTCTCCCACCGTGCCAGCCGCATCGGCGTGACCTGGTCGTCCAGCATCACGCTAGCCTCGGGCAGATAGTCGAGCAGCGTCTCCAACCGTTCGTGGAAGAAGGGCAGCCAATGCTCCATCCCCTGGTGCTTGCGGCCCGCGCTCACCGCCTCATACAGCGGATCGTCGGTCACCGCCGCGCCAAAGGCGATGCGGTAGTTCTGCCGGAAACGGGCTATCGCCGCCTCGTCCAGCACGATTTCCGAAACGGCCGAGAAGTCGACCCGCTTCAGCTTTTCGATCGTCCGCTGGCTTTCCGCATCGAAGCGCCGCGCCCCGTCCAGCACATCGCCGAAGAAGTCCAGGCGGATCGGCCCCCCCGGCCCCGGCGGGTAGATGTCGACGATCCCGCCACGCAGCGCGTAATCGCCCGGCTCGGCCACGGTCGAGACCGGCGAAAAGCCCATCCTGGCGAGAAATCCCTTCAGGCGCGCCTCATCGACCCGGGACCCGACCTCGGCCCGGAACGAGGCCGCGCGGACCACATCCCGCGCGGGCACCTTCTGGGTCACCGCGTTCAGTGTCGTCAGCAGAACGACCGGAGCCGCCAGCCCGTCGGCCAGGACCGAGAGCGTGGCCATCCGCCGCGCGCTGATTTCGGGATTGGGGCTTACGCGGTCATAGGGCAGGCAATCCCAGGCCGGGAAGTCCAGCACCGCGACCTCGGGCGCCATGACGGCCAGCGCGGCCCGCATCGCCTCCAGCCGCTTGTCATCGCGCGCGACATGGATCACCGGCCGACCCCGCGCCAGTTCGCGGGCCAGAAGTCGGGCGTCAAAGCCCTCGGGCGCGCCGCCCAGGATGATGCGTTCGGCCGCCATTCGCTGCCCTAGTGAAGAATCGAAATGCTGAGGTTCTGCCAGGTGCCATACATGGCGGTGACAAAGATCGCCACCATGCCGATCCCCTGCGTCCAGCGCCGGTGGATCATCAACCGGCGGCACAGCGCCGCCCCCCGGTTCTCGCCCGCCATGATCCGACGGCTCGCGCGCACGCTTACCATGATGACGATCGCCATCGGGAAGGACAGCAGGAACACGGCCTGCGCGAATTCGATGTCATAAAGAAAGGCCAGCAGCCCCAGCACCGTCAGCCAGAAGCTGCCCAGCCCCACCAGCATCAGCCGACCCTGATCTACCACATGTAGAAGCCGCCCGGTATTGATCCGCGCCAGATCCTCGACATCCGACAAGGCCTGCCCTCCCTCGCGCCGGGCGCGCTGGATCAGGTCATGCGGGATCCCCAGAACCCAATGGCTGGTCGAGGACCAGAGCACCGCCAGGGCAATCCAGAACCACAGGTTCGAAAAGGACCGCATGTCGATGACTTCGAAAACCGTATCCAGAACGTTCACGACCCGCGCCTGTCCCTTCCTTTTGCCTTGCCGTGACATAGCGCACTTGAGGCCATGACAATTCCATGGCAGGCAGAACCCGAAGCCGCAACCCCCGGCTTGCTCGTCCCCTGCCAGGAGCCAGCCCATGCTGCCCGCCTCTGCCCCCTACCCGCTCGCCCGTTTCCGCCGCGCCCGCCGCACCGCGGCCCTGCGCGACCTGACGCAAGAGGTGCGCCTGTCCACCAAGGACCTGATCTGGCCGGTCTTTGTGCGCGACGGCACAAATCTGCGTGAACCCATTGCCTCCATGCCGGGGGTGGAGCGGCTTTCGGTGGATCTGGTGGTCGAAGCGGCCGCGCAGGCGGCCGATCTGGGGATCCCCGCGATCTGCCTTTTTCCCTATACCGATCCCGCAAAAAAGACCGCCGACTGCCGCGAGGCCTGGAATCCCGAAAACCTCGCCAACCGGGCGATCCGGGCGATCAAGGCTCAGGTGCCCGATATCGCGGTGATGACGGACGTCGCACTCGATCCCTACAACGCGCATGGCCATGACGGGCTGGTTGTCGACGGTGTGATCCTGAACGACGAGACGGTCGAGGCTCTGGTCAAGATGGCGCTGGCCCAGGCTGCCTCGGGCGCCGACATTCTCGGCCCCTCGGACATGATGGACGGCCGCATCCTTGCCATGCGCCAGGCGCTGGAGGGGGCGGGCCACAAGGATGTGGCAATCCTGTCCTATGCGGCGAAATATGCCTCGGCTTTCTACGGTCCGTTCCGCGATGCGGTGGGGGCGACGGGGGCGCTCAAGGGCGACAAGAAGACCTACCAGATGAATCCCGCCAACCGGGACGAGGCGCTGCGGCTCGTCGCCCGCGATCTGGCCGAGGGCGCGGACATGGTCATGGTAAAACCGGGAATGCCCTACCTGGATATCTGCGCCGCGGTGAAACAGACCTTCGGCGCGCCGACCTTCGCCTATCAGGTCTCAGGCGAATATGCGATGATCCGGGGCGCGACCCTGAACGGCTGGATCGACGGCGAAAAGGCGATGCTGGAAAGCCTCCTCTCCTTCAAGCGCGCCGGTTGTGACGGCATCCTCACCTATTTCGCGCCCGAGGTTGCCCGCATCCTGCAGGGTCACTGAAACTGGTCCTGCACCGTCTGGGTCAGTTCGGTCAGGCTGAAGGGCTTGGGCAGGAAGACTGAATTCGGAATCCGCGCCTGATCCTCGCTCAGCGCGTCCTCGGCATAGCCCGAGACGAAGACCACCTTGACGTTCGGCCGCCGCTCCAGCGCCAGGCGGACCCAGGAGGGCCCGTCAAGCCCCGGCATCACCACGTCGGTGACGAAGACGTCGATCTCCAGCCGCGGGTCCTCCAGCACCTTCAGCGCCTCTTCGGCGCTGGCGGCTTCCAGCACCGTATAGCCCCGCAGCCGTAGCGCCCGGCTGGCGAAGGCGCGGACCGGGGCTTCATCCTCGACCAGAAGGATCACCCCCTCGCCCTGACGGCTGGGCAGGCGGCGCACCGCCGCCTCGGGTGCAAGATCAAGATCGCCGCCATCGCTGACAGGGAAATAGAGCGTGAAGGTGGTGCCAACGCCCAGGACCGAGTCGACAAAGATGAACCCGCCGGATTGCTTGACGATGCCATAGGCGGTCGAAAGGCCCAGCCCGGTGCCCTCACCCACGCGCTTGGTGGTGAAGAAGGGCTCGAAGATATGCTGCAGATGCTCGGGCGCGATGCCGGTGCCGGTGTCGATCACCCGGATCACCGAATAATCCCCCGCCGGAACCGAGGCGCGGTCACGCTTCAACGGCTCGGCCAGAGTGACAGGTTCGGTCTCGATCCGGATGCTGCCACCGTTCGGCATCGCGTCGCGCCCGTTGACCACCAGATTGATCACCACCTGCTCCAGCTGCCGACGGTCGGCCCGGATCTCCTGCAAGGCCTTGCCCAGTTCCGCCCCGCGATGGACAAGGCTCAGCCCCACCCGTTCAACGACCAGCCGGTTCAGAAGATGCGTCAGATCGGCCAGCACGTCCTGCAGGTCCAGCCGTTCCGGCTTGAGCGTCTGCTTGCGCGAGAAGGCCAGAAGCTGCCCGACCAAAGCCGCCGCGCGGTTGGCGTTCTGGCGGATCTGTTCCAGATCGGCAAACTCGGGGTCTTCCTTGCCGTGGCGCAACAGAAGCAGGTCGCAATGTCCCGAGATCGCGGTCAGGAGGTTGTTGAAATCGTGGGCAATCCCGCCCGCAAGCTGGCCGATCGCCTGCATCTTCTGACTTTGGTTGAACTGCGCCTCCAGCGTTTTCAGCCGGGTCGCGTCGTTCAGCACCGCCAGCGCCCCCATCCGACCGCCGTCGATGTAGCGGCGCAGCGTGACCTCCAGAAAGGCCTCCTCGCCCACCCGCCGTGCGCGCAGGACCTCGGATCCGCCAGGATGGCGGCCCGCCACCACATCTGCCAGCCAATCCGAGACCGGGCGCCCCAGCCCCTCGAAGATGTCGTGGAACATCGCCGCGCGAAGCTCACCCTGCCACATCAGGTCGCGCGCCGCCCGGTTCGCCACGCGCAAGACCCCGTCCGGTCCGAAGACCATCAGCGCCACCGGCACCTCCTCCAGATCCGTGGTCCCGACCTGCGGCCGCTCCACCGGCTCGGTCAGGGTCAGGATCGTGGGGGGCTCACCGAAACGGTCGATCCGCCAGAAATAGCGCTCATCTCCGGCGCGGTGGACGCTAAGCCGCAGGGCCCCGTCCCGCGCTGCGCTGTCGTGGCGCGCCGCGCCCTCGGCCTCGGCGCGTTTCTGCAACCGGTAAAGCAGCGTCGAAGGGTCCACCACCCGGTTCGCCAACACGGCCAGCAGACTGTCGGCGTCACGCCCGAAGGCCACCTCCGCCGCCGTGTTGCGGAACAGCATCCGCCCCTCGGCATCGGTCATGAAACAGGGGGCGGCATCGTCGGCCATCAGGCTGAAGGCGCGCTTCTGTTCTGCCCGGCTGTCGGCATTGCGCTGCCAGACGGCGGCACCCACCACCAGACTGGCCAGCGTCAGCGCGAGCCCCGTCAGCGCCAGCCCCCCGCCATTGGCCTGCGCCGTGACCCCCGCGACCGCGATCAGGACCAGACCCGAGACAACCAGCACGGCCAGACTTCCGGCCGTCCATTGGCCCAGACGCCGCACCTCCATCCGCCCCGCCTCCGTCACCTGCCGATTCCATCCAGCCCGTCGCAGGCGACAATCGGCGCAAATGGGTTAAACGAAGGTTAACGCCGGGGCGGTTTCCCGTCGAGGTTGTACTTCATCCTCAGTCTCGCCGCAGAAGCGCCAGATAGAACCCGTCGCCCCCGTCAAGCGGAGTGAAGCGGCGCTCGCTTTCCAGTCTCCATCCGGGATGCCGGGCCAGGAAACCCGCTGTCTGATCACCGTTCTCGACCTCCAGAAGCGAACAGGTCGCATAAGCCAGCCACCCGCCCCGCGCGACCATCGGCACCACACGGTCCAGGATCCCGGCCTGCACCCCCTGCAGCTCGGCCAGCCGCTCTGGCGTCAGCCGCCATTTCCCCTCGGGATCGCGGCGCCAGCTGCCCGAGCCAGAGCAGGGTGCATCGACCAGCACCAGATCATAGGGCGCCGTGGCCTCGGGTCGTTCCGCAAGCATGACCTTGACGCCAGCACGGCGCGCTCGATCGGGCAGGTCGGCCATCCGGCGCGGCGCGGCATCATGCGCCCAAAGCCGCAGCTCCGCCCGCGCCGCCATCGCCAGCGTCTTGCCGCCACCGCCCGCGCAATGGTCCAGCACCCGCATCCCGTCCGCCAGCGGCAATGCCGCGACCACTGCCTGCGAGGAGGCGTCCTGCAATTCCACCAGCCCCTTAAGATAGGCACGACTGGTCTGCACCTTCCGCGCCCCTGTCAGCACCTCGATCGCGGTATCGGCCAGGGCGTGCGGGCGGGCCTCGATCCCCTCGGTCGCCAGCGCCGCAAGGGCCCCAGCCACGTCCCCCCGCGCAAGGTTCACCCGCAGGAAGACCGGCGCACGGGCGCGCATCGCCGCGGCCACCGGGGGCAGCCGCTCTGCCAGGGACCGCTCCATCTCGGGCAGCAACCAGTCCGGCAGGTCCAGCGCCTCGGCGCCCTGTGGGACCCACCCCGCCTCCGTCGCAACCGGAGGCGCGGGCGCATGACCCTCGCCCGAGAAAAGCCCCTCCTGCCCGGCCGCCCGCAGCAGGCCCAGGACCAGCCCGCGCCCGGTGTCCGACCCGCCCAAAGCCGCCGCCGACCGTCGCTGGCGCAGCGCGGCGTCGACCAGATCCCGGACCGCCGCCCGGTCGCCCGAGCCGGCAATGCGGCTGGCCCTTCCCCAGTTGGTCAGCGCCTTTTCGGCCGCCTCTCCGACCAACACCCGGTCCAGCACCGCGATCGCCGCCGCCGCCCGCGCGCCGGGCGTCATGCGCCCGCCCCCAAGGCCAAACCCTCCGGCCGGCTCTTCCGCTGCATCTGGGCCGGTCTCGCCCCCCGGCCCTCGGTTTGGTCGTCCATGGCTTGCCCCTTCTTTCGCCCCCTGCCTAGCGGTCACGGAAGGTCTTGTCGACGCGCCGCTCGCATTCTCCCAGTGCCGGGGGCTGGACAATGCAGCGCAAAACCAGCAACTCACTCCCGTCTCTTTCCGCCCTCACGGGGGCGGGCATCCGAAAGGCTGACCCATGCGCTTTAGCCGCACTCTCCAGACCGTCGACACCCATTGCGAGGGCGAAATCGGCCGCGTCGTCACGGGGGGCGTCCTGAACATCCCCGGCGCGACCATGGCCGAAAAACTGCACCATCTGAACACGGTGGACGATTCCCTGCGCCGCTGGCTCTGCTCGGAACCCCGCTCCGGCCCGGCCGGGTCCTTCTGCCTGCTGACCCCCGCCTGCGACCCGGCGGCAGACGTGGGCTTCATCATCCTCCAGCCGGATCAGGCCCATGCCATGTCCGGCTCGAACGCGATCTGCACCACGACCGCGCTTCTGGAGACCGGGATGATCCCGATGCGCGAACCTCAGACGATTGTCACCCTGGACACCGCCGCGGGCCTCGTGCGCGCCACCGCCACCTGCGAGGGCGGCAAGGTGGTCAAGGTCACGCTCGACATGCCACCCGGATTCGTCACAAGGCAGGGCGCGGTGATCGAGACGGCGGAATGGGGGCCCATCCCCTATGACATCTGCTTCGGCGGCGTGTTCTATGCCCTGATAGACGCGGAAAGCATCGGCCTCACCATCGCGCCAGAGAATGCGCGTGAGCTTGCGACCATCGGCGTCGAGCTTCGCAGCCGCATCGCCGCCGCCGAACCCGCGCTCCACCCGCTCATCCCCGCGCTGAACGGCATCTCCTATGTCATGTTCCGCGCCGAAGAGCCGGACGGGACCCTACGCACCTGCACCACCATGCGCCCCGGCCGCGTCGACCGCTCGCCTTGCGGGACCGGATCGAACTCCAGCATGGCGCTCCTCCACGCGCGCGGCCGGGCAAAGCCGGGTGACCGCATCACCTCGCGCTCGATCATCGGCGGCGCCTTCGAGACCGAGTTCCTTGAGGAAACCACCGTTGGCCCCTACCCCGCCGCCCGAACCCGCGTCTCGGGCCAGGCATGGATCTACGGGATCAGCCAGCTCGGCCTCGACCCGAGCGACCGCTTCCCGCTGGGGTTCACGCTCTCCGACACATGGGGGGCCTGACGCGCCCGCTGCTGGTTTTGGCGCATGACGGGTCTCGGTTGCAGGCTGCCCGGATGCCATCCCAATGGCGCCGGGCGTTCCCTGAGGATATGCGCGCCCCGGCGGCGGCCGTGGTCCCCCAACCTGTCCATAAGGTCCGCGACCGGATCGTCCCGGTCGGTGGGGGTCTCAGGCGTAAGTAGCGCGACACTCTCTCCCCACAGATCCGCGCCCGCCCGCGCAGCGCGGCGGATATCGCCGCGCTCATGGCCCGCTGGACGGACCTCAGCGCAGGGACCGCCCCAGCCTCACCGCCCGCTGCGACCGGCTGATCGCTCTGGTCCGGCAGGTGGCGGGCCTGCCGGACCGGCGATCTCAGCCGACCCGATAGTTCGGAGACTCGCGGGTAATCTGCACGTCGTGGACGTGGCTTTCCCTCAGCCCCGCTCCGGTGATCCGCACGAACTGGCACTGCGTCCGCATCTCGGCCACCGTGGCGCAGCCGGTATAGCCCATCGCCGCGCGCAGGCCGCCGACCATCTGGTGAATGACCGCCGCGGCACTGCCCTTGTAGGGCACCTGCCCCTCGATCCCCTCGGGCACCAGCTTGTCCGACGCCGCATCCTTCTGGAAATAGCGGTCCGCCGAGCCCCGGGCCATCGCACCAAGCGAGCCCATCCCGCGATAGGCCTTGAACGACCGCCCCTGCCACAGGATCACCTCGCCAGGGGATTCATCCGTCCCGGCAATCGCCGAGCCCACCATCGCGCAAGAGGCCCCCGCCGCAATCGCCTTGGCAAAATCGCCGGAATACTTGATCCCGCCATCCGCGATGACCGGCACATCCCCGGCGGCCCGCGCCGAATCCATGATCGCCGTCAGTTGCGGCACGCCCACGCCCGCCACGATCCGCGTCGTGCAGATCGACCCCGGTCCGATCCCCACCTTCACCGCATCCGCACCCGCGCCGATCAAGGCCCGCGTCGCCTCGGCCGTGGCGACATTGCCCGCCACCACCTGCACCGTGTTCGACAGCTTCTTGATCCGCTCCACGGCCTTGGCCACCCCTTCGGAATGGCCATGCGCCGTATCGATCACCACCAGATCCACGCCCGCCTCGATCAGCGCCTGGCTCCGCTCGAAGCCCGCATCGCCCACGGTCGACGCCGCCGCCACCCGCAGCCGCCCCATCTCGTCCTTGCAGGCATGGGGGTTCAGCACGGACTTCTCGGTGTCCTTCAGCGTCAGAAGCCCGGTCAGCTTGCCCTGCCCGTCGGTCACCAGAAGCTTCTCGATCCGCCGCGCCTTCATCAGGCTGATCGCCTCGGCCCGGTCCACCGGCTCGCGCAGCATGGCAAGGTTCTCGCCGGTCATCATCACGCGCACCGGCGTCCTGTCGTCCGAGGCAAAGCGCATGTCCCGGTTGGTCACGATCCCCAGAACCCGGCCCTTTTCGTCGACGACCGGAAAACCCGTGACGTGATAACGCTCCATCAGCACCTTGGCATCGGCCAGCGTCTGGTCCGGCGTCAGGGTGATCGGCTGATAGACCACCCCGGATTCAAAGCGCTTCACCCGGCTCACTTCCCGGGCCTGCGCCTCGGGGTCAAGGTTCCGGTGGATCACCCCGATCCCCCCCGCCTGCGCCATGGCGATCGCCATGCGACCCTCGGTCACCGTATCCATCGCGCTGGACAGGAGCGGGATGTTCATCCGGATCGCCTTCGTCACAAAGGTCGAGGTATCCGCATCCGACGGCAGCACGCTTGATGCCGCGGGCACCAGCAGGACGTCATCAAAGGTGAGAGCCTCACGAATCTCCATGGGTTTTCCCTCCGGGAGCAAGCATCGTTTGGCGGTTCCCCATTTCACGCCCTGCCGCGCGACGCAAGGCCAAATCTGCCCCCACAGGGCCTTGCCCCCGACTGCCGCCCATGCAGATTATGCCGCGCAACAAAGGACCCCCGAATGCGTGTCGCCATCGTCGAGAATACCCGGATCACCCACCACGGCCAGGTGGGCGTCGCCCTGCACGAACAGGCCGCGCTCATTGACCTGTGGAAGCCCTGGGCCGACAACGCGCTGCCGACGACCGACACCGCCGATGCTCTTGTCGTCTTCGGCGGCGAGCAATCCGCCCGTGACGACCATACCCACCCCTATCTGCCCGCGCTTGCCGACCTGATGGCAGCCTATACCGCCAGCGGGAAACCCGTCCTCGGCATCTGCCTCGGCAGCCAACTCCTCGCCCGCGCCTTCGGGGCCGAGAACCACCTTGGAACTGCCCCGGAATTCGGCTGGGTCGACGTAAGCCTCACCGAGGCAGGCTGCGCCGACCCCGTCCTCGGTCAGGTGCCCGAGACCTTCCCGATCTTCCAGTGGCACTCCGACACCTTCACGCTCCCTGAAGGTGCGGTGCACCTCGCCCAAAGCCCGACCGCCCGGCACCAGGCCTTCCGCATCGGTCGCGCGACCTATGGGACCCAGTTTCATTTCGAGGCGAGCCGCTCGGTTGTTCAGGACTGGACCCGCACCTTCCCCGAGATCACCGAGCGTATGGCCCCCGGCTGGACCACCCGTCACCGCGAACTCGCCCGGACGCGGGGGCAAGAGGCCGACACCCACGGCCTGACCCTCGCCCGCGCCTGGGTCAAGCTGATCGCCTGAACCGACCCTTTCACCTGGCTCCAAATATCCTCGGGGGTTTGGGGGTGGAAAACCCCCAATGACCGAGCCGGTTGCGCGCCCTTCGCGCGCAGAGGCGAGACAAAAGGCGCGCGCGTCAGCGCTCAATTCGAAAGTCGCCCCGGCCTTCAAGCCTCCGCCGCGTTGGTCACCGCCGCAAGTTTGCCTCCGGGCCAACGCTTCAGCACCCACCAGGCAATCGCCGGAATCACGACCAGCCCGACAGCCAGCAGCAGAAGCCCCGGCCAGAGCCAGAGTCCACCCGCAACCAGCATCGCACTCGCCAACGCAGCGAGCGGAAAGGTGAAGGCCCCCCACAGGGGTGAGGGGCCGGACGCCGTGACCCAGCGCGCCGCCGCCAGCAGGATCAGGGCTGAGACCGCCCCCAATCCCACGAACAGGTCGGCAAGCATCGGCTTGCCCATCAGCCCCGCGACCAGCGCCAGCAGCGCCGCCGGGGCCAGATGGATCGCAAGCAGCGGCCGCAGGGGTGCCGGGGGAACTGCGGCCACGAACTGCCGCAAACTCAGACCCCAGATCCCGACAGCCACCGGGAGCGCCGCCCAGAACAGAAGCTCGGCCAGAAGCCCCCACCCCAGCGCCAGCGCCGGAGCCGCCCCGACGATGAACCCCACAAAGCTCAGATGCAGCGTGGGGTTCACCGCCCGCGCCTCGGGCGGCAGCGTCAGAAGCAGACGCGCCAGCAGAAGCGCCAGCACCCCATGCCCCGCCAGCGCCAGCACCAGCAGCACCGCCCCCGCTGGCGCGGTGTAGACCGCGACCAGACCCGCCGTCACCATGCCCCCCATGGTCAGCGTCGCCAGCCCCGACCGCCCCGGCAGGACCCGCAGATCCTCCATGACCACGCCCGGCCGCCGCGCGAGCTTGACGCCATAGGCAACCGCGGCAAAGGCCCAGAGCGCGACGACCAGACCGGCCGCAAGGTCCCCAAGGCCCTGATCCCAGCCCATCCGCCCCAGTCCCAGCCGCAGGGCCGAGGCCAGGCCCAGAAGCCCCAGGATCGATGGAAAGATTGCCGGCGGCGTCCGCGCAAACAGCTTCGCGCGCCGTGGGGGAAACTCGGGCGGCGGATAGCGCTTCGGTCGCGGCTCCGCCGTCATGCGGACCTCCTTGCGACCACCGGACCCGGTGCTGGGCCCTCTCGGGTTGTGCGCGGCCAGGCCGCGGCCGGACCTCGCCTGCTGCAAGGCATTGCTTCGTGGCGCGCGTCGGCCAGCCTGCGGCCGCGCGGTTCATGCCCCTCGTGGACCGCGCCGCCTGCCCTGCCACGAAACGTTAAGAAAGCACTAACGTCCGCGACCAAGTCCTTGATAAGCAACGTGTAAGCCAGATTGTCCACCGTGGACACCCTACCCCATCAGCACCGGAAACCAATCCTCCCGCAGCCGCTCCCCCGCCTGCATCCCGTGCCCCGGAAAGGGCGGCGAGGTTGGCCCCGGTCGCTCCACATAGCGCGCGTCATCCCCCACCAGCCGCAGCGAAAACGCCCGCCGCCGGTTCGCCGTCGTGTTGCCCCGCGCCCCGTGCAGGGTCCGGAAGTTGAAGGCCACCGCGTCGCCCGGCTCCATCTCCCATTCCAGGATCCGCATCCCCTCCGCCTCGGGGTCCGGGACCGGCATGTAGTCGTCCTCGCCCGGATAGAAGTTTGTCTCCGACATCCACCGCGTCGGAAGCACGTCCTTCTCCCACAAATGCGACCCGGCCACGCAGCGCAGCGCCGCTTCCTTCACCGGATCAAGGGGCGACCAGAAGCTCACCGTCTGCCGGCCCTCGACAAAGTAATAGGGCCCGTCCGTATGCCAGGGCGTGGGCTTGGTGGTCCCCGGTTCCTTCACCAGCACATGGTCGTGGAACATCTGCACCCGGTCCGACTGCATCAGCCGGGACGCAACCTCGGCCACGCCCGACTGCCGGATCACCGCCGCGAACTCCGGGACCTTCTGCCAGTTGCAGTAGTCGTCGAAGAAATAGCCCGGCTCGCCGGGTTTCAGCGTCGCCATCTGGTTGGTCGGGTTCGCCATGTTGCGCGCCACGCCCGCCCGCAGCATTTCTACCCAGTCGGCCCATAGCCCCTTGACCAGCACAACCCCGTCGCGCTGGTAGGCCTCGACCATCTCATCCGTCACCGTGACCATCACGCCCTCCACTTTCGCGCCACCCTGCCCCGAGGCGCGCGTCACGGCAAGACCAGGCAGGTCACCCCCAAACCGCCGCAGAGGTTCAGCCAAGAAGACAGGTCGCCGAAGTCCCATCGGTCCAGCCCCGCCACCCGCGAGACAACCGCGGCCGACCGCGTTCCACCGCCAGGCTCCCCTGGCCGGTGCGGCGGCGGCATAGGCCGCGGTCTGCGGCAAGGGTAGGAAGCCGTCCGTCAGCGGCAGTAACAGGCGGGATAGGTTTCGATGCCATCAATGAGGCCAGGCTTCGCAATCGCCCGGCGGACCCATGAAACCTGTCTCGCTTCGCGACATTCCCGCGCCGACACCCAGGCTGACGCTTTGGGTCCCCGTGATCCTGACCGGGTAGTTCAGCCTGTTCTGGCTGGGTCTGTTGGCGCTGGGTCAGCGGTAAAGCAGCGACCTGCCGTTCGCGAAAAGGTGGACCTTCTTCGGATCGGCAGTCAGCTTCACCGTCTGGTAGCGCAGTTCCGGCCGGATGCCGGGCAGCTTGGCCACCACCGCCGCGGCATCGCCCTGCTTGCGGAAGTAAAGCAGCGTCACCTCTCCAAGCGCCTCGGTGATCTCCACCTCGCCGGAATGGATCGCATCGCCGTCGGTTTCGTGGAAATCCTCGGGCCGGACGCCGATCTTGACCTTCAGCCCCTTGTCCGATGCCTCGGTCGGCACCGCCGAGCGCGCCATCCCGCCATTGTCCAGCCGCACCAGCGTTTCCGCCCCGGTCCCGACGACCTCGCCCGAAAGCAGGTTCATCGA
>JARFTV010000069.1:9666-13386 GCA_029289325.1 Alphaproteobacteria bacterium | reverse complement strand
GGGATCTGACGATCTATCCGCATGATTTCCCGGCCGAGCGGCATCCGGCGCCGGGGCCGGGTCAGGCCGTGGTGACCGAGGCCGAGTTCGTGCCAGCGCAGAATGCCTATGGCGGATTCGTCTTTGCCGGGGCGACGATGGCCTTTACCGCAGCCTACTGGGCGCTGGCGGCGCTGCGGCCGACGGTGATCGCGGCCTTTGGCTGTGACATGCATTACCCGGCCAAGGGGCCGACGCATTTCTATGGGGCGGGCACGCCGGACCCGTTGCGGGCGGATATCACCTTGCGCTCGCTGGAGGCGAAGGCGGCGCGGCTGATGGTGCTGGCGGCGATGCAGGGCTGCGCGATGGTGAACCTGTCGACGGGGCCGTCGCGGCTGGTGTTTCCGCGGGTGACGCGGGCGGCGGCGGGGCGGGCGCGGCCCCTGCCCTTCTGCGCGGCGACGGCGGAGGCGGCCTTGGCGGCTGAGGCGGCCTTGGACTATGTCGTGCCCTCGGGCCGGTACTGGGAGGAGGCGGAGCGGTTCGATCCTGCGGCGCTGGACCGGGTGGATGCGCTTTGGCGGAAGGCGGCGGAACCGGCTTTGGCCGAGACGGCTTGAACCTCGGGGGCCCGCGGGCCTAGATGGGCCAGGCGCGGAGGGCGGACCGATGAAACTTGCGACCTTCAACATCAACGGGATCAAGGCACGGGGCGAGGCGCTGGCCGCCTGGCTGGCCGAGGCCGAGCCGGATGTGGTCGTCCTGCAGGAGATCAAGTCGGTCGACGAGGGCTTCCCGCGCGAGGCCTTCGAGGCGGTGGGCTACCGGGTGGAGACCCACGGCCAGAAGGGGTTCAACGGGGTGGCGATCCTGTCGAAGCGGCCCCTGTCCGACATCAGGCGTGGCTTGCCGGGGGATGACAGCGACGAACAGGCGCGCTGGATCGAGGCGGTGGTCGAGGGGCCGCGGCCGATCCGGGTTTGCGGGCTTTACCTGCCGAACGGGAATCCGGCGCCGGGACCGAAGTTCGATTACAAGCTGGCCTGGATGGCGCGGATGGAGGCGCGGGTGCGGGAGCTCTTGGCCAGCGAGGCGCCTTTCGTCTGTCTGGGCGACTACAACGTGATCCCGCAGGCCGAGGATGCGAAGAAGCCGGAAAACTGGGTCACGGATGCCCTGTACCTGCCGGAAAGCCGGGCGGCCTTTCAGCGGATGGTCAACCTTGGCCTGACCGATGCAGTCCGGGCGCGGATCAAGGAGCCGGGGGTCTTTACCTTCTGGGACTATCAGCAGCTATCGTGGGAGCGGAACAACGGCATCCGCATCGATCATGTGCTCCTTTCCCCGCAGGCGGCGGACCGGCTGGAGGAGGTCGGGATCGACAAGGCGGTGCGGGGCCGGGAAAAGCCCAGCGACCATGTGCCGGTCTGGGTCCGGCTGGCGGATTAGCGGCGCGAAAGCTGCTGCGCCTGCCGCCCTTTGCTGCGGCTCTTCCTGCGACTTCTTCTCGTCGCGGATCGGCAGCGACGCGTGACGAAAGCGGTCGAGTCGGCGGGCAGGCAGCCCTTCGGTCAGGCGCGGAGCCAGCGGGCCTCGTTCGCCTCGATCGCGCGGATACGTTCTTCGACGCGGGGGTGGCTAAGGAGCCAGGCCGGGATGCCCTCGGCGCTGGTCTGGGTGAGGGCCTCGAGCTTGCGGAACAGCGACTTCTGCGGACCCGTCCCGATCCCGGCCTTGATCAGCAGGGCCGAGGCATAGGCGTCGGCCTCGAACTCGTCCCGGCGCGAGAGGCGTGCCATGAGGGCGGTGGAAAGCAGATTGGCAATCCAGATCCCGAGCACCGGTACAAAGCGGTTCAGCAGCGCCGAGAGCATCACGAAAACCGCATTCTGCCCGGTGAAGTCGATCATCCGGCGGCGGATATGGCCCTGGGCGACATGGCCCAGCTCATGCGCGATGACGCTGGCCAGCTCTTCGGCCGTCACCTCGCCGCGCGCCTTGCGGTTCAGGAAGCCGCGGGTCAGGAAGATCCGTCCATCGGGCGCGGCAAGGCCGTTGATCGGCTCCACCTCGTAGACGTGGACGCGGATCTCGGGCAGGTCCATCGCCTGGGCCAGCCGGTCGGCCATCCGGGTGATCGAGGGATCGGTCAGCGGCTGCGAATTCTGGTCCAGCACCCGGCCGGTGCGCCAGACCGAAAAGCGCATCATCAGATAGGCGTAAAGGACGGCCAGCGCGAGTGGCAGGAGGAGCTTGGTCATGGACCGGATATAGGGGGTCGGGGGCCGGCGGGCAAAGGGCGCTGGCGCCGTTTCCGCGCCTCGGGGCTGGAGAAGAGCCAGATGCCCAGTGCCACGACCGCCCCTGCCCCACCGACGAGGCCGAGGGCCGAGCCGATCATGTCGCTGGCCGCCTGGACATTGCCCGCGAAGGCATGGCCCGCGCCGACGTAAAGCGTGGCCCAGACCCCCTCGCCCGCCACTCCGGCGGCGGTGAAGCGGGGCCAGGCATAGCGGGTGCTGCCGGCGACGAGGTTGATCCAGGGGCCCAGCGGGCTAAGAAGCCAGCGGCTGAGGAACACCGCCACAAGGCCGCGCCGGTCCATCAGCGCATCGGCCCGCGCCAGAAGCCGGTCGCGGCCGGGATCGGCGCGGAGCCGCGACAGAAGCCGCGCGCCAAGGCCCCGGCCCGCCCAGTAGCCCAGCTGGTCCCCCGCCACCGCCCCCGCCAGCGCGGCCAGCAGCGCCTGCGCCAGGGACAGGTCCCCGGCGGCGGCGAAGCCCCCCGCCGTCAGCATGATGATCGAGGCCGGGATCGGCAACGCGAGGCAGGACAGGAAGGTCGTCGCGGCCAGCAGCCAGAGGCCGTATTGCGGCACCAGCGCCAGCAGCCAGTCGGTCATGGGTCGGCCCGCAGGGTGGCAATGGCGGCGCGGACCTCGGCGATCACCTCGGCCACCGGCACGCCGCGGTCGCGGGCGATTTCGGCCAGCGGTTTCGGGCGGCCGCGTTCCTCGGGCGGGGGCAGACCGGCGGCGGCGTCCAGCGCGCGCGGGTCAAGGCCCCAGGAGCGCGCGACATAGCCGACGGTCATCCAGGGTTCCACCGGCAGCTCGCGGTGGGTGGCCCAATAGGCCGTATAGACCACCAGCCGACCGGCGAAGAACAGCGTCACCGCGCAGGCGAGGAGGAAGGCCGTGGTCAGCACCGGGCGCGCGCGCCAGAGGGTGAGGAGGCGGGTCATCGCAGCTCTCTTATGCCGCGGGCGAGGCCGTCGAGCGTCATCGGGACCATCCGGTCCTCGAAGATCCGGCGGATCAGCGCGGTGGATTGGGTGTAGCGCCAGTCCGTTTCGGCCACCGGGTTGATCCAGAGGTGATGCGGCCATTGCGCGCGCAGGCGCTGGAGCCAGACCTCGCCCGCCTCGCGGTTCCAGTGTTCGTTGGCGCCGCCGGGATGGGTGATCTCGTAAGGCGACATGGCGGCGTCGCCGACGACGATCAGCCGCCAGTCCGGGCCATAGGTGCGGATCACGTCCCAGGTCGGGGTCTGGTGGTCCCAGCGGCGGCGGTTGTCGCGCCAGAGACCTTCGTAGACGCAGTTGTGGAAATAGAAGGTTTCGAGATGGCGGAACTCGGCTTTCGCGGCGGTGAAGAGTTCCTCCATCACGCGCACATGCGGGTCCATCGAGCCGCCGATGTCCAGCAGAAGCAGGACCTTGACCGCGTTGCGCCGTTCG
>JARFTV010000069.1:345-9656 GCA_029289325.1 Alphaproteobacteria bacterium | reverse complement strand
GCGCGGATGGTGCCGTCGAGGTCCAGCTCCTCTGCCGCGCCGTCGCGGGCCCAGCGGCGGAGGCGGCGCAGCGCGAGTTTCATCGTCCGGGTGCCGATCTCGGCGTCGCCGTCGAGGTTGCGGAACTCACGCCGGTCCCAGACTTTCACCGCGCGCTGGTGGCGGCTTTCCTGTTGGCCGATGCGGATGCCTTCGGGGTTGTAGCCATAGGCGCCGAAGGGCGAGGTGCCGGCGGTGCCGATCCATTTCGATCCGCCCTGATGGCGGCCCTTCTGTTCGGCCAGGCGCTGGCGCAGCGTCTCCATCAGCTTGTCGAAGCCGCCAAGCGCCTGGATCGCGGCGCGTTCTTCGGCGGAGAGATGGCGTTCGGCGAGTTTCTCCAGCCAGTCCTGCGGCAGGTTCAGGGCATCAAGGACCTGGTCGGGGGTGATCGCCTCCAGCCCCTGGAAAGCGCGGGCGAAGGCGCGGTCGAAGCGGTCGATGTGGCGTTCGTCCTTGACCAGCGTCAGGCGGGCGAGGTGGTAGAAGCCCTCGGCGTCATGGATCACGAGGCCCGCGGCAAGCGCCTCGAGAAAGGCCAGGAACTCGCGGAGCGACACGGGCACCCCTTCTTCCCGCAGGGTCTGGAAGAATGGGAGGAACATGCGCCAACCCCCGGTCAGCCAAGGAGCATACGGTCGAGGAAGAGCGTCACGAACAGGCCGATCAGGGCGAAGAAGATGGCGTAGACCGTCGCGTATTGCGCTATGTCGGCGCGCCTTCCGCCGCGACGGCGCGCGCTCCAGCCGCCGTAGAGTGCCCCGAGGACCAGCCCAGCGATGACGAACATTCGACCCCTTTCCCGGGGCCGTTCCCCCGCCCCTAGCTTTTCGCGCCGCGTCCGGCCACGGCGGCGATGTCGCGCATCCGGGCCTTGACCACGTTGTCAGGGCCGAAGCCATAGCGCGCCCAGGGCTGGCTGTCGAGGCGCAGCGCAGCCGCAGCCTGGGGGTTGCCAAGCGCCTCGAACGCCTCGGCCTTGACCAGCATCAGCGTGGCGAGCAGCGCGGCATTGCCGCTTTGCCGGACCGCGGGCATCGCCCGGTCGGCAAGGCGGATCGCATCCTCGGCCAGCCCGCCGGCCAGCGCCATGGCGGCAAGCTGCATGTCGACATGCGCCAGTTGCACCTCGCCCCCCGGCAGGCGCGACCAGAGCGCGGCGGCCCGGTCGAAGGCCTGCAGCGCGCGACCGGGATCGCTGCCCGCGGTCAGGCGGCCCACCGCGAAATGGCTGAAGGCGGCGCGACTGTCCTGCCAGCCGGCCTCGGACGCGATGGCCAGCGCACGCTCGGCCGCGGCCTGGCGCGAGCCCAGTGTCCCGGTCCGCCCGAGCGCCCCTTCGATCGCCTGGACCCATTCGGGCGGCGTGCGGTCGGGCATCGCGACCGGACTGGTCCCCAGCCGAGCGGCAACCTCGGCCCGGCTCATGCCGCTGCGCAGGCGCGGGGAATAGGTCAGACGCAGGATCTCCATGTCGAAGCCGGTGAGCATCGAGTGGAAATTGTCGTCGTTGAACACGCTGTCCGACAGGCGGTAGAGGTCATTCAGCGGGCCAAGCGCCTGCGCAAGTTCCTCATGCAGGCAATCGCGGATTTCCTGCGCGCTGGTGTCGGCCGGAATGAAGATGGCCGCCCGATCGCGCCGGGTGATCCGCGCCCAATCCACCTTGTCCGAGCCGCGCGCCTGCCGGTATTCCACCAGAGATCCGACATTCGGCACGACGAAACAGGCCGCCTGCGGGGCAAGGCGGCGCAGGTCCGAGCGGCGGGCGAATTCGACGGTGATCCGTGCCGGGCCGCTGGTCTGGGTGATGTCGATCCCGGCTTCGGAGCGCAGCCGGGCCAGAAGATCGGCCAGATCGCGCCCGGCAGAGGCCGGCACATCGCCCGCAAGGGCCACGGTGATCGGGCCTTCGAACCGGGTGAAGATCTCCAGCGTCTGGCCGCTTTCGAGGGCAAAGCTGAGGTCCATGAAATCCCGGGCGAGCGAGCGGGTCGCCGGCGCTGCACCGGGCAGTCCGCGCACCGAGAGCGCGCCGAATCCCGCCCCGGCGAGGGAGTTTTGCGAAACCTGCGCGGGCGGCGCGCAGGCGGTCAGCGCGACAAGCGCGAGGGTGGCAAGAATCGGTCGCATCGGGACCCCGGCATTGTACGCGCGCGCCCCAGAAGGCAGGACACAAGCGACAGTGTCAGGGCCAGTCGCCCCGCGTGTCAATTCAAGGAAAACCGCGAATTTTCCGGGCACTACACCTCGCGGTTGAAGTGGCTCGGGTCGCCAGATCTATTCCGCTTGGCCGGGAAAGATTTCGTTCCGGCGCGTCGTCCGGGCCACGACAGGGGCGCGGGACTGATTCGCGGTCGGCGGAGATTCGGCAGGACTCGCTCCGCTAGCGTTGCCCGCGCGCCATGAAGGCCAGCCGTTCGAAGAGCTGAACATCCTGTTCGTTCTTCAACAGCGCCCCGTGCAGCCGCGGCAGCGCCTGGCGGGGATCCTGACGCAGATCCTCGGGCGCGAGATCCTCGGCCAGAAGGAGCCGCAGCCAGTCCAGCACCTCGGAGGTCGAGGGTTTCTTCTTCAACCCCGGCACGTCGCGAATCTCGTAGAACTGCGTCAGCGCGGCGGTCAGCAGCCGGTCCTTGATGTCGGGGAAATGCACCCGGACGATGGCGGCCAGCGTCTCGGCATCGGGGAAGCGGATATAGTGGAAGAAGCAGCGGCGCAGGAAGGCGTCGGGCAGCTCCTTTTCATTGTTCGAGGTGATGATGACCACCGGGCGCTGGCGGGCGCGGATCGTTTCGCCGGTCTCGTAGACATGGAACTCCATCCGGTCGAGTTCCTGCAACAGGTCGTTCGGAAACTCGATATCGGCCTTGTCGATCTCGTCGATCAGAAGGACGACCCGGCCCTCGGCCTCGAACGCCTGCCAGAGCTTGCCCTTGCGGATGTAGTTCGACACCTCATGCACCCGCGCATCGCCAAGCTGGCTGTCGCGCAGGCGGCTGACGGCATCGTATTCATACAGCCCCTGCTGGGCCTTGGTCGTCGATTTCACATGCCATTCGATCAGCGGCAGGCCCAGCGACCGGGCCACCTGGCGGGCAAGCTCGGTCTTGCCGGTGCCCGGCTCGCCCTTCACCAGAAGGGGACGTTCCAGCCGCACGGCGGCGTTCACGGCAAGGGCCAGGTCGTCGGACGCGACATAGTGTTCGGTTGTGGAGAACTTCATGCTGATTACAACATCCTGCCGCGCGGCGTTTCCCGAACCCTACCTGTGCCCAGAAATTCTTGCGACCGCTAGTGACAATCGCGTGGCCATGAGATAGAGCCGCCGCAACAGGAGCGCGTCGATGACAGAAGCCCACCTGTCGGAGCGATCCGGCGCGAAGGAGAAAGTTTCGATGAAACCCGAGGTTTTCCTCCCCGACGACTATCGTCCCGCCGAGGACGAGCCGTTCATGAACGACCGGCAGCTGGAATATTTCCGCCGGAAGCTTCTGACCTGGAAGCAGGAGCTGCTGGACCAGTCGGCCGAGACGATCGACAGCCTGCAGGAAAGTGCCCGCAACGTCCCCGACATCGCCGACCGTGCCTCCGAGGAGACCGACCGCGCGCTGGAGCTGCGGACGCGCGACCGCCAGCGCAAGCTGGTGGCCAAGATCGACGCCGCCCTGCGCCGGATCGAGAATGGCGAATTCGGCTATTGCGAAGTGACCGGCGAGCCGATCAGCCTGAAGCGGCTGGATGCGCGGCCGATTGCGACGATGACGCTGGAAGCGCAGGAAAAGCACGAGCGGCGCGAGAAGGTGCATCGCGACGACTGACGCCTGCCCGGCGCTTGCATTAGGTTTGACGCCGGGCCCCTGGGTCCGGCGTTGTCATTTCTCGGGGGTCCCGCATGAGCCTGATCGGTCAATCCGTCACTGTGGTGGGCGCGGGCGTCGCGGGGCTGGCGGTCGCGCGGGCGCTGGCCTTGCGCGGGGCTGCGGTCACGGTGCTGGAACAGGCGGATGCGATCCGCGAAGTGGGGGCGGGTCTGCAGATCTCGCCCAACGGGGCCTGCGTCCTGCGCGCGCTCGGGCTTTATCCGGCGCTGGCGGCCGCCTCGGTCCGGGCCGAGGCGGTGCAGCTGGTGGACGGGCCGACGGGCGATCCGGTGACGCGGCTGGAGGTGGGGCGGCTTCGGCCGGACCAGGGTTATCACTTCCTGCACCGGGCGGACCTGATCGCGCTCCTGCTGCAAGACGCCGAGGAGGCCGGGGTCACGCTGCGGCTTCTGACGCGGGTGGCGGCGGTGGACCTGTCCGGCCCGCGTCCGGCGCTGGAGCTGGAGGGCGGAAAGCGGCTGGAGGCCGGGCTCCTGATCGGGGCCGACGGGCTTCATTCCAGGGTGCGCGCGGCGCTGAACGGGCCGGAAGAGCCGTTCTTCACCGGCCAGGTCGCCTGGCGCGCGGTGATCCCGGGTGAACCCGGCGCGGCTGCGGTGGCCGAGGTCCATATGGGCCCCGGCCGGCATCTGGTGAGCTATCCGCTGCGGGGCGGAACCTTGCGCAACATCGTCGCGGTCGAGGAACGTGCGAAATGGGCTGAGGAAAGTTGGACCCTGCGCGACGACAGCATGGACCTGCGGCTGGCCTTCGACGGGTTTTCGCCCCGGGTGCGCGGCTGGCTCGACCGGGTGGAGGACCCCTGGCTCTGGGGGCTGTTCCGGCATCAGGTGGCGGGAAACTGGGTCGATCCAAGGGGCGTGGCGATCCTGGGCGACGCGGCGCATCCGACGCTGCCCTTCCTCGCGCAAGGCGCCAGCATGGGGCTGGAGGACGCCTGGGTGCTGGCTGATTGCCTCGCGCGACACGACAGCCCGGCCGCGGCTTTGGTCGCCTATCAGGCGCTGCGCAAGCCGCGCACGACGCGGATCGTGGCGGCGGCCAGCACCAATGCGCGGGCCTATCACCTGGATGGCCTGTCCCGCATGATCGGCCATACCGGCCTGCGCCTTCTGGGCCGCGTCGCGCCTGCCCTGATGCTTAACCGCTTCGACTGGCTTTACGGCCATGACGTGACCGGCGGGGCGCGACGCTAGGCTGCGCGTCTGGCCGCACTGCCCCCGGTCAGGCTCCCAGCGCCTTTGCCAGCCGGTAGAGCCGCGCCCGCTTCAGAAGCGCCTTCAGCGCAACCGGTTGGCCCGAGATCGCCTCGGCCTGGGCCCGCACCGCCTCAATGATCCCGGCCATGGCCTCGGGGTGGCGCGAGTGGAGTTCCCAGAGGAACCCGTCGGGATCGCGGCCGCGAGCACATGGCCGGGGAAATCCTGGGCGTTGAAGGTGACAAGGAGATCCGCCCCGCTGGCGATGGCGGTGGCAAGGACATGGGTGTCGTTCGGATCGGGCAGGAGGAGCCGCGCCTCGATATCCTTCCGCTCGGCCACCAGCCCGCGCGGAAAGGCGGCGCGGAGGCTTGCCGCCTCGCCCGCCGCGATGGCGGGCGCCTCGGGGCCGAGCTTTGCGGTCGCCAGCACCCATTCCCGCAGGATGCGGTCCGAAAAGACCGGCTGATAAAGCCCGGCCGCCCCGGCGCCTTGCAGGAGTTCGCGCAGGACGGTGGGGTAAAGGACGCAGGCATCAAGGACGGCCTTCGGCCCGCCAAGCGCAGGCGTAGGGTGGGCAATATTGCCCACCCTACCCGTCCAGCCGGAAGGCCAGCGCCTTGAGATAGGAACTTTCGGCAAGCTGCGGCAGCACCGGGTGATCCGGCCCGGCAAAGCCGGTGTGGATGATCTGCCCGCGCCGCCCGCCGCGCCCGATCCCCCGGGCGGATGCGTTGCGGAAGGCCTGCAGGTCCGCCGCATGGGAACAGGAGCACAGCACCAGATAGCCCCCCGGCGCGACCAGCGGCGCCGCGAGCCGCGCGATCCGTTCATAGGCGCGCAACCCCGCCTCAAGCGCGGGCTTCGCGGGCGCAAAGGCCGGCGGGTCGCAGATCACCAAATCGAACCGCGCGCCTTCCGCCCCCAGGGCCTCCAGCACCTCGAAGGCATCGCCCTGCCGTGTCGCGAACCGCTCGGCAAAGCCCGAGGCCCCTGCCCCCTTCGTCGCCAGATCCAGCGCCGCGGCCGAGGCATCGACCGCCAGCGCGCTTTCCGCGCCCCCCGCCAGTGCCGCCAGTGTGAAGCCGCCGACATGGCTGAACACGTCCAGCACCCGCCCGCCCCGCGCCAGCCGCGCGGCGAAGGCATGGTTCGGCCGCTGGTCGAAGAAGAGCCCGGTCTTCTGCCCGCCCATCACATCGGCCATATAGGTGGCCCCGTTCATCGCCACCGGCACCGGAGCCGCCGGCGCGGGCCCGTGGACCACCGCCATCTCCTCGGCCAGACCCTCCAGCCCCCGGGCCCGGCCCTGGCCGTTCTTGACCACCGTCGCCACGCCGGTGACCGCGACCAAGGCTGCGACCAGTGCCGGCAGATGCGCCTCGGCCCAGGCGGCGTTCGGCTGGACCACCGCGACCGCGCCGAACCGGTCGATCACCACGCCCGGCAGCCCGTCGGCCTCGGCATGGACCAGCCGGTAGAAGGGCGCGTCGAAGAGCCGCTCGCGCAGCGCCAGCGCGCGGGCCAGCCGCTCGCGGAACCAGCTTTCGTCCACCACCGCTTCGGGGTCGCGGTCCAGCATCCGCGCGATGATCTTTGATTTCGGATTGACCGTGACCAGGCCCATCGCCCGCCGCTCGCCATCCTCCAGCACCGCCAGCGTCCCTGGAACAAGGGCCTGCGTCCGGCGGTCGGTCACCAGTTCGTCGGCATAGACCCAGGGAAAACCATGACGGATCGCCCGCGCCTCGGCCTTGGGCTTGAGGCGGACAATGGGCAGGCGGCGGGGATCGGCGGTGTCATCCATGTCCCTGCCATAGCCGATCCCCCCGGCGACCGGAAGCCGCCTTCGCCGCTGGCAAAGCCCGGCCGGGATGCTATCCTTTCCGCTGCCGGGGATCTTGTTAGCGCTAACAAAGGTTGCTATATCCCGCCCGAGCCCATGCCGGAGGACCAGATGACCCTGCATCCCGTGATCGCCCGCGTCACCGACCGCATCCGCGCCCGGTCCGGGGAGAGCCGCGCCCGCTATCTGGAGCGGATGGCGCAGGCGGTGTCGAACGGCCCGGTCCGCGCGCATCTGAGCTGCGGCAACCAGGCCCATGCCTATGCCGCGATGGGCGAGGCCAAGGACGCGTTGGCGGCGGCGAAGGTCCCGAACCTGGGGATCGTGACGGCCTATAACGACATGCTTTCGGCGCATCAGCCCTTCGAACGCTACCCGGACCTGATCCGCGCGGCGGCGGCAAGGGCGGGGGCGACGGTCCAGGTCGCGGGCGGGGTCCCGGCGATGTGCGACGGGGTCACGCAGGGCCAGCCGGGGATGGAGCTGTCGCTCTTTTCCCGCGACGTGATCGCTTTGGCGGCGGGGGTGGCGATGAGCCACAACTGCTTTGACGCGGCGCTTTATCTGGGCGTCTGCGACAAGATCGTGCCGGGGCTGATCATGGCAGCGGCGACCTTCGGCCATATTCCGGCGGTCTTCGTTCCCGCAGGCCCGATGACCTCGGGCATCCCGAACGACGAGAAGTCGAAGGTCCGCAACGCCTATGCCGAGGGCCGGGCGACCCGCGAGGAACTGATGGCGGCGGAGATGGCCAGCTATCACGGCCCCGGCACCTGCACCTTCTATGGCACGGCCAACACCAACCAGATGCTGATGGAGGTCATGGGCCTCCACCTGCCCGGCGCGAGCTTCGTGAACCCCGGCACGCCCCTGCGTGAGGCGCTGACCTCGGCCGCGGTCGAACGCGCGGCGGCGATCACGGCGCTTGGCAACGATTTCCGCCCGGCGGGCGAGATCCTGGACGAACGCGCCTATGTGAACGGCATCGTCGGGCTGATGGCCACGGGGGGCTCGACCAACCTGGTCCTGCACCTGCCGGCGATGGCGCGGGCAAGCGGGGTGATCCTCGACCTGCAGGACTTCGCCGAGCTTTCGGAAGCCGTGCCCTTGATGGCCAAGGTCTATCCCAACGGTCTGGCGGATGTGAACCATTTCCACGCCGCCGGGGGGCTGCAGTTCCTGATCGGCCAGCTTCTGGACGCGGGCCTTCTGCACCCCGACGCCAAGACCGTGGCGGGCGACGGCCTTGCCGCCTACCGCCAGGAGCCCGTTCTCGCCGAGGGCCGCCTGGCCTGGCGCGACGGGCCGACGGCCAGCCTCAACGACAGGATCGTCCGCCCCGCAGCCGATCCCTTCGCGGCCTCGGGCGGCCTCAGGCTGCTGACCGGGAACCTCGGGCGCGGGGTGATCAAGGTCTCGGCCGTGGCACCCGAGCGGCACATCATCGAGGCCCCTGCGCGCGTGTTCCATTCGCAGGATGCGGTGAAGGCCGCGTTCAAGGCAGGCGAGTTCACCGGCGACACCGTGGTCGTGGTGCGCTTCCAGGGGCCGCAGGCCAATGGAATGCCCGAACTGCATTCCCTGACGCCAACGCTCTCGGTCCTGCAGGACCGGGGGCTGAAGGTGGCGCTGGTGACCGATGGCCGGATGTCCGGCGCCTCCGGCAAGGTCCCGGCCGCGATCCATGTCGCACCCGAGGCGGCGACGGGTGGCCCGCTGGCCCGCCTGCGGGACGGAGACATCGTGCGGCTCGACGCGGTCGCCGGCACCCTGACCGTCCTGGCCGAGGATTTCGACAGCCGTGCGCCCGTGACTGCCGACCTCTCGGCCAACGAATTCGGCATCGGCCGTGAGCTTTTCGCCGCCTTCCGCCGCCACGTCGGCCCCGCCGACACGGGCGGCGCGCTCGTTCTTTGACCGGCGTGCCCGGTCGACCTCTCGCTGCCTCCGGCGGGGATATTTTAGCAAAGATGAAAGGAATCAGAGGGTAGGTTGACCGGGCGGTACAGGCGGGGACGCCGATGACCGCCAAAGGTGAAAGGCCCCCCGTCTCCCCCGGTTCTCCGGCCCGAGATGGGGGCGCCAGCCCCATTCCACTTGCCCTTTCATCTTTGCTAAAATATCCCCGCCGGAGGCTCCCGCACCATCCACCCCGCCCCACGCCGGGGCCTGAAGGAGCCGTAGATGACCCCCGCCCAGCAAGCCGCGAAAGCCGCCGAGATCTGCCGCCTCGCCCCCGTCGTGCCGGTCCTGGTGATCGACGATCTGGCCCATGCGAAACCCCTGGCCGAGGCGCTGGTCGCGGGCGGCCTGCCCGCGCTGGAGGTGACGCTGCGCACGCCT
>JARFTV010000069.1:0-270 GCA_029289325.1 Alphaproteobacteria bacterium | reverse complement strand
CGGGCAATGGCCGAGGTGCCGGGCGGTGTCGTGGGGGCGGGGACGCTCCTGACCCCGGCGGATGTGAAGGCCGCAAAGGCGGCGGGGGCGACTTTCGGCGTCTCGCCGGGGGCAACCGACCGGATCATCGCAGCCTGCGAGGACGCTGGCCTCCCGCTTCTCCCCGGCGCCGCGACGGCTTCCGAGATCATGGTGCTTCTGGAAAAGGGCTATACGGTGTAGAAGTTCTTCCCGGCCGAGCAGGCGGGGGGCGCGGCCTATCTGAAGTCG
>JARFTV010000113.1:318-2541 GCA_029289325.1 Alphaproteobacteria bacterium | reverse complement strand
CCAGGCGTTCCTCGAGAATAGTTCGCGACCCGACCACCTCGTGCTCAATCACCTCCGGAGGTAGTCCTTCCCTGAGCCGCGTATGCCGCCGCGTATGCGACCCGAACCGCACCAGCCCCGAATCGGCCATTTCCCTCGCCTCGTCCCAACTGAGGAGATCCCGCTCGCTCTCCGCTGAGGCAGCCTCAGGCAACACCGCTTCCGCCTGGTCCATCAGCGCATGCATCGCCGCGTCGTCCGCGACCTTGCATCGCATGATCACCGCATCGATCAACTCCGGGGTCGCCTCCTTACCTGTAATGTCCAGCGGAATCCCCAGCGCGACCATCCGCCGCTTGGTCTCCTCGTCCAGCCGGTGGTTGTAACCGGGCGTCCACGCCTTCAGCGTCCGCGCCAGGCGATTGGGCCAGAAGCTGTAGCGTGTTCCCACCATGTCGGTCACGAGAAACAACGTCACCGGCATCTCGGCCCGCTTTATCACCGGAAATGCGTGGTCGTAGTTGTCCCGCCAACCGTCGTCGAAGGTAATGGCCACCGAGCGGCCCGGCGGCGGTTCCCCGGCCTTCGCTGCCAGCACCCAGTCGTCCAGGTGGACCGGCGTGAAATACTTCCTCAGCACCCCGAAATGCATCTCGAGCAACTCCGGCGTGACCAGCATTCCCGGCTGCTCGTGTTCCCGGTCCGGATGCCCAAGTGGCAGCACCCGGTGGTAGGTCAGTACCATTAGGCAGGGCCCGCGCCGCCAGCGGTGCGGGCCGAAAGCCGCGGCCGTGCCGCGCAAAATATTTTTCGCGATAGATTTCAGCATCTTGTGCGGCCTTCCTCGCTCACCACGGCAGGTCCGCCGCAATCACAGGCCCCAGCCTGTTCGCCAACCCGTATGGGAGCCGCTTCCAGCTCGCGCGCACCACCTCCGAAACCCGGCCCGGCGGTCCGGCCTCCGGCCGCGTCCGCCACCAGATCGGCGAGGCCTGCGCACCCCATTGCTCCTTGAAGCGGTGCGGCCCCGAACCTCGCGTCGAACGCCCGAAATCGAACACGCCGCAGCCGCTCTCGATCGCACGCCCCAGCGCCTCGCGGTACAGCAGCATGTTGACCGCATGGCGGCTGAACGTCCGGTCCGACGCCGCCCAAGGAATCTCCAGCGTATCCTTCCAGCGCATCAGCACAGCCCCGGCCACGGCGCGGCCTTCAAGCCGGACCACCACCAGCCGCATCGCCTCCCCCAGGTGCTTCGCCAGCACCTCGAACCAACGCAGCGGATAGACCGGGGTGCCAAGATCACGCATGTTGACCGCAAACACACGGTAGAACTCCGGGATCAGCTCCGCACTGCCGTGCACCACCACTGCGCCGGCCTTCAACGCGCGCCGGCACTGCGAGCGGAGCTTGGCGCCCAGAGCTTTGTCGAGCTCGGCGTTGCTGTCCGGCAGTGTGAGGGTCATCAGCACCTTGTCGGTATGCGCCGGCCAGTCGATCTCGCGCTCATGATGGTCCCGCACCTCGAGCCGCGGTCTGCCGAGCCGTTCGGCTTCATGGACCGCCGCGTCAAACAGCGCCCGTGCGATTTCCGGCGACTCGGCCAGCGGCCCGCCATGGTTGGCATATGGCAGCGACACCAGCCGGTCCCCGAACAGCCAGCTCTTCTGCCGGATCAGCGGCAGCACACCGACAATCTTGCCCGCTTCGTCCTCGGCAATCAGCCCGTGCGAAGGCTTGCCGAAAGCCTCTGCCACCGCGTCGTGGAAAGCCCGGCCGTGGTAGATCGTGTAGTGCGGATGCGCCTCGGCATAGGCACCCCACCGTCCATCATCCTCCGGCCGATGCAACCGGACGTTCACTGTCGCGTGGTCCCTGGGCGTCACGTCACCAAGCGTCCAAACGTTGTCGTGACAGGCAACGGCATAGAAGGAACGAGCATGCGCCGGCATCTTTCAGGCGGCCTCACGTGCCAACAGCCCCTGCCCCTCCAGCACCTCCCGGCAGGTCCCCATCCGGAAATCCCGCATCAGCTGCTCGAGCCGTCCCTCGCACTTCTCGAGCCCGGTGTAATGCCGGAACTTCGACTTCCAGGAAGCATCGTTCATGCGCGGTTGGCCGGGGTCGATCTCCCAGGGGTGCAGGTAGAAGATGAAGGGCTTGCCGGTCTTGTTGATGGAGCCGAGCCCGGCGCGGGTCAGCGCGTAGGGATACAGCCGGAAATACCCGCCCCCGGCCACCGGC
>JARFTV010000113.1:0-308 GCA_029289325.1 Alphaproteobacteria bacterium | reverse complement strand
GCGGGAACTCGACCAGCGCCGCGCCGGCGGGGGTCTTGATCACGTGCGGCCAGCGCTCACCATCGGGAATCCCGTAGCGGTCGTGGCGCACCGGGAAGATGCTCGAGTCGTACGCGAAGCCGGCCTCGACCAGCACGTCCAGCGCCCACAGCGACTCACGGGTGATCGAGTAACTCGCCGCGCGATAGCCGGCCACCGGCTTGCCCAACAGGTCCTCCAGGAGCGCCTTGGAGCGGAGTGTCTCCTCGCGGAATACCTGGTGGTGCTGGCCGTAGACCAGCTGGTGGCTCCAGCCGTGGCAAGCCACC
>JARFTV010000019.1:47792-76116 GCA_029289325.1 Alphaproteobacteria bacterium | reverse complement strand
ACCACGAGCATGGTCATGCTCTGGCCCGTGGCATGAGCATGGAATCCGCGATGGCCGAGATGTATGGCAAGGCCACGGGCTGCGCGGGCGGGCGCGGCGGGTCCATGCATCTCTTCGATGCCGAGACCAACCTGTACGGCGGCAATGCCATTGTCGGCGGTGGTCTGCCCCTGGCCGTCGGTTTGGGGCTTGGCGATCACATGCAGGGCGAGAACCGCGTGACGGTCTGCTTTTTCGGCGACGGTGCCCTGGCCGAGGGCGAGTTCCACGAGGCGATGAACCTTGCCGCGCTCTGGAAGCTGCCGGTCGTTTTCGTGCTTGAGAACAACCTCTATGCGATGGGCACCGCCGTCGCCCGCGTACAGGCCAATCCCGATTTCACCCCGCGCGCCGCCAGCTATGGCATGCCCGCCGAAAGCGTGGATGGCAACGATGTGGTGTCGGTCGAGGCCGCGGCCCGGCGTCTGGTTGAAGCGGCGCGGGCAGGCAATGGCCCGCAATTCCTGGAATGCCGCACCTATCGCACCCGACCGCATTCCATGTTCGACGCCGAGAAATATCGCGACAAGGCAGAGGTGGCGGAATGGCGCGCGCGCTCGCCAATCACCCGGTTCCAGTCCTGGCTGCTGGACAACGGTCTGATGCATCCCGAGGAAGTGGAGGCCATCGAGGCCGAGGTCGAGGCGCAAATAAAGAACGCCGTTGCCGCCTGCGAACAGGCCCCATGGGAGCCGGTGGAGGACCTGACCCGGCACGTGGTCGCCGAGACCCGCCCCGCCCCGCCCGCGACGGTGGCTCCCGACCAGATGGTGGACAGCACCTACCGCGACTGCTGCCGCGCCGCGATCACCGAGGCGATGCTGAAGGATCCCCGCGTTTTCATGATGGGAGAGGACATCGGCGCCTATGGCGGCTGCTACGCCGTCTCGATGGGACTTCTCAAGGAATTCGGTCCCGACCGCATCCGCGACACGCCGCTTTCCGAATCCGCCTTCACAGGCGCGGGGATCGGGGCGGCCTTGGTCGGGATGCGGCCGATCGTCGAGATCATGACCGTAAACTTCTCGCTTCTGGCGCTTGACCAGATCCTGAACACCGCCGCCACGATCCGCCATATGTCGGGCGGGCAGTTCGGCGTGCCGCTCGTCATCCGGATGGCGACCGGCGCAGGACGCCAGCTTGCCGCCCAACACTCGCACAGCCTTGAGGCGTTCTTCGCCCATATCCCCGGCCTGCGCGTCGTGGCCCCCGCCACGTTGGAAGACGCGCGGGGCATGCTGGCGACCGCACTGGAAGACCCTGACCCCGTGATCATCCTGGAACATGTCATGCTCTACAACATGACCGGCAAGATCGCCGCCAACGCCGGGGCCGTGGACATCGACCGCGCCGTGATCCGCCGGCAGGGCCGCGATGTGACCATTGTCGCCTGGTCGCATTCCCTCTGGAAGGCGCTCGAGGCCGCCGAGATGCTGGCCAAGGATGGCATCGAGGCCGAGGTGATCGACCTGCGCAGCTTGCGCCCGCTGGATGAGGCGACCCTTACCGCCTCTGTAACCCGCACGCGCCGCGCGGTGGTGGTGGACGAGGGCTGGCGCACCGGGTCGCTGTCGGCCGAGATCGCGGCCCGGATGCAAGAGGCCTGCTTCTGGCACCTTGATGTCCCTGTCGCCCGCGTCTGTTCCGCTGAAGTGCCTGTGCCCTATCCAAAGCACCTGGAAACGGCAGCGCTGCCCCAGGTCGCCGACATCGTGGCCGCCGTGAAGGCCTTGCCGGGGTTGAAGCCATGAGCATCTTCACGATGCCGTCTCTCGGCGCGGACATGGAGGAAGGCAAGCTCATCGAATGGCTGGTGAAGCCGGGCGACACGGTCAGGAAGGGCGATATCGTCGCGGTGGTCGAGACCCAGAAGGGCGCGATAGAGATCGAGATCTTCGAGGCGGGTCAGATCGGTGCGCTGCTTGCCGCGCCGGGCCAGACCCTGCCGGTTGGCGCGCCGCTCGCCCGGCTTGGGGTGGCGGAAGAAGCAGACGTCACCACGCCGGTTGCGGAACCCGAACATGCCGTTCAGTCGCCAAAGTCCGCTGCTGCCCCAGCTCCAGCCCTTGCCCCGGCCCCAGCACCTGCGGCGCCCGGCGGCGCGTTGCTCGCCTCGCCTGCCGCACGGGCCCGCGCCGCCGAGCTTGGGATTGCGCTGGAGACGGTTACGGGATCGGGTCCGATGCGCGCGGTCCTCCTGTCCGACATAGAACGTCATGTCCCCGCCACTTCCCGAACCGACTCTGAACCGGCCGCGGAGGCCGGCCCGAAAGGCAAGCCTGGCCTCGACATGACCGAAATGCGCCGCGCCATTGCCGCCGCAATGAGCCGCGCCAAGCGCGAGATCCCACATTACTACCTGACGCACGAGATCGACCTGCAATCCGCGCAGGACCGGCTGACCGCGCTGAATGCCGACCGTACGCCCGACCAGCGGCTTCTGATGGGGGCACTTCTCCTCCATGCCACGGTCAGGGCGCTTGCCAAGGTGCCGGAACTGAACGGTCGCTATGAGGCCGAACCCTACTCGCCATCTGGTCCGGTTCATTGCGGAATGGCGGTTGCGATGCGCGGCGGCGGGCTGATCGCGCCCGCGATCCTGGAGGCGCAGTCAAAGGACCCCGACGAGATCATGGCGGCGATGCGCGACCTTGTGGCCCGCACCCGCTCCGGGCGCTTGCGCAACAGCGAGATCACCCAGGGAACGATCACCATCTCGTCCCTTGGCGAAACCGGCGTGGATACCTTGATCGGGGTAATCTACCCGCCGCAAGTGGCGCTGGTCGGCTTCGGTGCCCCGCGCATGAGGCCGATGATCCACGACGGCACCATTCAGCCCCGCCTCGCCATAACTGTCAGCCTGGCCGCTGACCACCGTGTCAGCGACGGTCGCCGCGGTGCGCTGTTCCTGGCTGAGATCAACCGACTGCTAAATGAGCCCGCAACCCCATGACCCCAGCTGACCTTCGCGCTGCATTCCTCGCTGACCTGACCGCCGTCGCGCCTGATCTCGACCCCGCGACCATCGGTGACAATGATCACATGCAGGATGATCTCGGCCTCGACTCGATGGATTTCCTGAACCTCGTGAGTGCGCTACACAAGCGCTTCGGTCTTCCCATTCCAGAGGCCGATTACCCCAGGCTTGCAACCACAGCACTGGCCGTGGCCTATCTGGATCAGTCGCTCGCGAAGTAAGGAAAGAGCTTCGCGCTTTCCCCACCATTGACCTCGGACACAGCCAAACCGGAATGCTTCGCCATCCAGGCCTGAAACGTCCACCCGGACTTGCCATGCCTGCGGCAAAGGCCGGCGCAGCTCGCGCCAGCCTTATGCGCCTTCAGGGTGCCGATGATCTGCTCTTCGGCCCGTGACGGTCGCTTCATCATCCATCCCTTCCTTGGGGCGGACTCAAGGCGCAGACGTTGCCGCTCACACTTTCGCTGCCCAGACTCGGAACCTGCCCTGCCCGGTGACTTCGCGGACCAGCCCGCGCGACGCCAGGAGATCCAGGTTGCGCTGCACCGCTGCGCGGGACGCGCCGGTCTCCGCCTCGGCCTGAGCGGCCCCAAGCATCGGATGCGCCACAAGCGCTGCGATCAGCCGGGCTGGGGTACGGCCGGAGAGATCGGCCGTCGCGGCCTCGGCACGCGCGCGCCACTGGTGCAGGCGCTCCAGCGCCATCAGCGCGGCCAGCACCGCACGATGCGCACCCGTGATCCATGCGGAAAGACGCGCCTCGGGGCTGCCACTGGCCGTCAACGCGCCGAACCCGGTCAGCGCCAGCGGCAAGAACGGCAAGGCCCCCTGCCCCACCAGCCGCTCGCCCAGTACCGCCGCCTCCAACCCGCGCAGGTGGTCCGGGCGCTCGTCAAGGCTCCGCCACATGTGGAACAGCGCCGCCCCCCGCGTCACGGTGCTTGCCCCGGCCAGAGGCTCCAGTTCCGCCGCGACATCGGCGATGAGGCCGGGGTCGGTCCGATCCTCTTCCCCAAGCACCGATGCCACCTGCGCAGCAAGCGCCTCGCCCTGCGCCGTCGCGGCCCCCAGCCGACGAGCCGCCCAGGCTGTGCGGATCAGCCCGCCGCCGTCCTCCTCGGTCGCTCCGATCCGGTACGAAGCCCAGAGCGCCAGCCGGTCCCCCCCGACCCGGTCGCCCGTCCACCAGCTCAAGCTGGCCGCCTCCTCGAGCGCCAGCCGCTGCACGGCACCTGCCCCGGCCAGCCTTGTCCGTTCGGTCAGCCGACCGAAGTCGAAGCTCAGCTCAGCCACTTCGCTTGCCAGCGCGGCTTCGGCTGCCCTCCACCCGGCGGCATCGACCAGCGATACCTGCGCGGGCCTGCGCGACGGGTCAGTGAAGCCGACCTCTTCCCCCGCAGGCGGCAGGAACCACGGCTCCTCGGCCTCTTCAGGATCGAAGAGACTTGGAAGCCCGGCGTCATCGTCCATGGAGATTGATGGCCTGGATTTCACATGTGCAGGATGCGCTGGTTTTGCACATTACTCAAGGGTCGGTATGCAAAACACATTACCCATGATAAGTCCGCCTTATCATGCCTCTTGACCAAAGCGCGGGACACGCCCAGTCTGAGCCGCATCTCGCAGCCTATGGGCCCAGAGTTAACATCACCGCAGGCCACAGATCGCATGACCAGCCTCGCCCTGCCCGCCTATGCCCGGCTGTCCAAGGCCGATGACGAGGCCCTGACCGAACTTTACCGGCGGGGAACGCCGACCAATACGCTGCGGGCCTGGGAACGGGACCTGGCCTATATCTCGGCCTGGAAGATGGCCGCCTTCGGCCAGCCGCTGACCTGGCCCGAGGAGGAGAAGGTCGCGCTGCGCTTCATCCTTGACCATGCGCAGGACCTGACCGACCGGCCCGGCCCGGCGCAGGACACGGCGCTGGAGCTGATCGCCATCGGCCTGCGGGTGGCGCTGACCTGCCCGGCTCCGGCGACGCTGGACCGCCGCATCGCCTCGTGGCAGGCCTTCCACCGGATGCGCAACCTGGTCTCGCCCTTCGCCGCGCCGCTGGTCCAGCAGGCCCGGCAAAGGGCGCGGCGGGCCAATGCACGGCCGCGGGTGCCGAAGTCGCCCAAGCCGGTGACGCGCGAGATCCTGGATCGGCTGCTGGCCACCTGCGACGACAGCACGCGTGGCATCAGGGACCGCGCGATGCTGATGCTCGCCTTCGCCAGCGGCGGGCGGCGGCGGTCGGAGGTGGCCGCGCTGAACGTCGAGGACATCGGGCGGGAGGAGTTTCCGGCCCGGGGGCTGCTTTGGATCCGGCTGCTGGAAACCAAGACCACCCGGAAGGATCACGCGCCGAAGCTGCCGCTGAAGGGGCGCGCGGCCCGGGCCGTCGTGCATTGGCTGGAGGTGACGGGGCTGACCCAGGGTCCGCTGTTCCGCCCGGTCAGCAAGGCCGACCGCCCCCTGCCCCGCCGTCTGGCCCCGGATGCGCTGCGCACGATCCTGCGGCACCGGCTGCGGCTCGCCGAGCTGCCCGAGGATTTCGCGACCCCGCACGGCCTGCGCGCCGGCTTCCTGACCCAGGCCGCGCTGGATGGCGCACCGCTGGCGGCGGCGATGCAGCTGAGCTTGCACAGGTCGGCCGTGCAGGCCCAGAAATACTATGCCGATGTCGAGATCAGCGAGAACCCGGCGGCGGATCTGCTGGGCGACTGAACGGCAAAACCTTCCCCGCGGGGAAGATTCTGCGGTCAGTCCAGTTGGTCCAGCATCAGGCGCACTGCCTGTTCCAGCCGCCGCCGGTCGATCGTCGTGAAGTCGCGGTCAAGCTGGATTTCCAGCTTGCCGACGGCGGCCACGCATTTGCCGCGACCGTCCTTGCGGTCGAACTGGAAGCTGGTCTTGGCCTTGGCAGGCGTGGCCGAGCGCGGGGTGGCAGGCTTGGGCGGGGCGGCTTCGGCCTCTTCCCCCTCGCCCGCAAAGCGGCGCAAGATCGCAAGCTCATCGGCGACCGTCCGGGTCTCCCAGCCCTTGAGCTCGGCCCGGATCTGCGGGGCGAGGCCCTCGACCTCCTCCAGCCTGCGGGCCAGCGCGAGGCCAAGCGCGCGGGGGATGTCCTGCGGATAGAGCAGGTCGTCGCCCAGCCGATCGACCACGGCCATGAAGGTGCGGATGTAGCTGCGCTTCTGATAGCCCGCCGATTTGAACAGGATCGCCACCGCCTTTTCCGGGTCGTCCACCTTGGTCCCAGGATCGCGGGCATAGTCGAGCGCGAGCATGGCCATCTCGGCAAAGGAGATGTCCTTCCGCACCAGGTTCTCGTCCACCATCTTGCGGTAGAGCGCCTCGAGGTCGTCGCCGGGCTGGCTGACCGCCGCCGGGATGCGGCCGAAGCGGTCGGCATCGCCGGTCTCCGCCAGAAGCTCGCGATAGGCCGAGAGACGGCGATAGCCCTGGATCAGCTCGAACCGGCCATCGGCGCGGGCTTCCAGCCGGATCGGGTTCGACAGGCCCAGATCGGTGATCGAGGCCTTGAGCTCGGCCAGCTCGAAGTCCGGCCCCTTCTTGCGGTCGCGGACCAGCTTGACCGTCTCGATCAGGTCAAGCGGGACCAGTTCGACGACCAGCCCCAGCCGCTTGAGCCGGACATGTTCATGCGCCAGCGCGTCATTCTCGGCGCGGATCTGCGCCTCTATCTCTTGCCGCTCACGCGTGGAGGTGACGGTCTCGGCGATCGCCGTCGCCATCGGGCCGCGGCGGGCGGGCGGCTCGGAAACCTTCCCCGCGGGGAAGGTTTCGTCCGGGAGGGCGACCGCCTCGTCAGGCAGGTCGATGTCGAACATGCGGCGCTTCTTGGTCATGGCGGCCCCCTTCAGATCTTGTCCCAGGCGGCGAGGATGGAGCCGCGGAATTCCTCATAGGCGCGGTCGAAACTGGCCCTGGCCCGGCGCCAGGTTTCCCGGGTCATCTCGCGATAGTCGATCTCGTAGACCGATGAGAGGAAGCGGCCGGACTGTTCGACGGCGCGCGTCATCTCGATCGGGTGTTCGGCAACATGTGGGCCGAAAACCTTGCGGAAGGCTTCGAACATCGCGCGATGCAGGTCGTTGCCTGGCTCGTACCTGGTCATCAGGAAGCGGATGTCGGCAAAGGCCTTGGGCAGCGAAACCTTCCCCGCGGGGAAGGTCGGACCGAAGCCGGAGAGATCCTCGAGCGCCTCGGAGAGCTGGCCGATGAAGCTGGTGGTGGAGTCGTATTCCCAATAGCCGGGGCCGGAGGGGATATAGAGCATGTCGGCCGCGAAGACCGCGTTCATCGACTGGTAGCCGATGGCGGGCGGGCAGTCGAAGAGGATCAGGTCGTAGTCGTCGTCGCCAAGGCCGTCGAGATAGCGGGAGACCGCGGCGAAGAAGGACCACTCCGGGTTCAGGTGGCGGTACTGGGCGGAGGCGAACTCGACAAAGGCGGCGTTGGCGCAGGAGGGAACGATGTCGATGGTCGACCAGGCGGTCGGCTTGATGAAGTCGCCGTGGCGCAGCTCACCGAGGCCAAGATCGCGGATCGAGCCGGGGATCTGGCGGCGGGGCAGGGCGGTGCCGCTGGCGGCGCCGGTGGTGGCGGCGTTCATCCGGTCAGTCTCACGGATGAGGTCGCGGGCCATGATGCCCCAGACGGTGTAATCCTCGGCCACGTCGGTGAGGCCCATGGAGTGGGAGAGCGTGGCCTGCGGGTCGAAGTCGACGAGGAGGACACGGTAGCCGTCAAGGGCCGCGGCATGGGCGAAGTGGAGCGCGACGGTCGATTTGCCGGCGCCGCCCTTGAAGTTGGCGACCGCCGCCCGGAAGGCACGCTTCCCCGCGGGGCGGGCGGGCATCAGGGTCTTGCGGTTGATCTTCATCTTGCGGCGGAGTTCGTTGATCTCGTCCAGCGAGAACCAGCGCTGGCGGCCGTCGGGTTCGACTTCCCCGCCGGGAAGGTCCGGCTCGGCGGCGAGGCGGCCGCGGAAGGTGGACTGGTTGATCTGGAAGATCAGCTCGGCCACCTCCCAGGACGAGAAGCGGCGGAGGGTCTTCTGGCTTTCCGGGCTGAAGGTCTGCTGGCGGATCCAGCTTTGCATCTTCAGCGACTGGGCCTGCAGCCGGGCCAGATCTTCATGGCTATACATGCGCGCCTCGTTGGGACGTAAATTCCTGTCTGTTTCCCAATTACGCCGAATTTGCCAGAAAGGCAAAAGCGAAGTTATGATGCGGGCAAACCTTCCCCGCGGGGAAGATTCCGCCTGGAAAGGGTGCGAATCGGTCTGGTGGGGCAGGGGCGGGCAGAACGGGCGCATTTGGGGGACAGGATGGATGGTCCCACCGCATATTGGGGGACAAATCGCGCCTAATGGGGGACAGCTATGATGCCCCCCAATACCAATGATACCCATTCTTCGAGAATGGATTGGGGTCAAGATCGGGCCAGGATGCGGTCGCGCTTGACAGAATCGGAAATCTGGACGCAAATCGTCATTGTGCAGCGAAGAGCGTTGTGAACAGTGCGCTCGGGTAAGAGACCGTTCACGGTCCGGATGATACAGGCAAAGGCCCAGACCGCAGCGGGACTGGTGCAGGACAGGAGACGATCATGCAGCTTCCCCGGCCCGTCGGGCGCGAGGCCGCATCGCGGAAATACGACATCCTGTCGGCGCTCATGGCTTTTGCCCTGTCGAAGGACAAGCATGTGCAGCGGCAAGTGCTGCGGGTGATGGCGCTGATCACCACGCGCTACAACTGGCAGCGCGACGAGCTGACGATGGGGCAGGGGGAGATCGCCCGGCTCTGGTCGGTGGATGACCGCACGGTCAAGCGCGAGATGGCGCGGCTGCGGGCGCAGGGGTGGCTGGTGCTGAAACGGCAGGGGGCGCGGGGGCGGGTCAGCGTCTATGGCATGGACCTGAACCGGATGCTGGAGGACACGCGTCCGGCCTGGCCGCTGATCGGCGAGGATTTCGTCGCGCGGCTGGACCCGGCCGAAGCGGCAGGGGCGGGGCAGGGGGCCTCGAACGTGGTGCCGCTGCGCGCGGTGCCTGCGCCCCGCGAGGATGGGTCGGTCTGGGCGGCGGCGCAGGCCGCGCTTCACAGCGAGGATGCGGCGACCTATGGCGCATGGTTCCACGCCCTGACCGAGGCGGGGGTGGAGGACAATTGCCTGACGCTGGCGGCACCGACGCGGTTTCATGCAACCTATGTCAGCACCAACCTCAAGGAGCGCCTGCTGGCCGCCCTGCGCCGGCAGGAGCCCAGCCTGCGCGAGGTGCGGATCCTTGGCTGAGGCGGGGACAGAAGCTGACCTTGCGGCTGTGTCCTGACCGAAAGAGATGACCTGGCACACCTTTGCACTTACCGCGGTCCGGACGGGGACCGGTATGCTGCGGCGGCACTGACCCCACCGATTGCCCTCGGGGTTTAGATGTTTTTCGGGCCACGCCCGGACCTGGCGCCCGGTTCTCCGGGCGTCCTTTCTTGCATGAAGCGTTGGGGGGTGCGGGGCAGGGGTTCCAGCCCGTGCCCGGACGGGCGGCGGGCGGTCTTGACATCGGGCCGGTTTAGCCGGACCTTCCCGCCCGCGACAGGGGCGTCCGGGCGACCGGGCTGAGAAGCACCCTTTGAACCTGAACCAGATCATGCTGGCGTAGGGAGTCCGCGGCGGCTGCTTTCGGGCCAATGGTCTGCGCACCCGCCATCGGTCTCCCTCTCGCCATGGGGGAGACGATGGAAGATACGGGCCTTTACCTTGACCGGATGCGCGCCGCGGCGCCGTTGGTCCACAACATCACCAACTTCGTTGCCATGAACATCATGGCCAATGTGCTGCTGGCGGCGGGGGCCTCGCCCGCGATGGTCCATGCGCGCGAGGAGGTGGCGGAGTTCGCGTCCCTTGCCCAGACGCTGAGCGTGAATATCGGCACGCTGGATCCGGCCTGGGCCGAGGCGATGGAGCTGGCGGCGCAAGTGATGAACAAGGCAGGGCGCCCTTGGGTGCTGGACCCGGTGGGGGTGGGTGCCACGCGCTTCCGGCAGGAGGTCTGCGCCCGGCTTGTGGACCTGCGGCCGACGGTGATCCGGGGCAATGCCTCGGAAGTGCTGGCGCTGGCGGGCATCGCGGCCACGGGGCGGGGGGCCGACAGTGCCGACCCGGTCGAGGCGGCCGAGGCGGCGGCGCGCGATCTGGCCCGGCGTTCGGGCGCGGTCGTGGCGGTCTCGGGGCCGGTCGATTACGTCACCGACGGCGAAGAGGGGTTCCGCATCGCGAACGGCCATCCGCTGATGCCCAGCGTCACGGCCCTGGGCTGTTCGCTGAACGGGGTGATCGCGGCCTTTCTGGTAGGCCAGCCGACGCTGGAGGCCACTGTCGCCGCGCTGGCCTACTACGGGCTGGCCGGGGAGCGGGCTGCGGCTGGTGCAGCAGGGCCGGGCGGGTTTCAGTCGGGGTTCCTTGATGCGCTTCACGCGCTGAGGCCCGAAGAGCTGACCGCCGGTGCCAGGATCAGCCGCGCATGATGGGCCCGGTTTATGTCATCACCGATCCCGATGCCCCTTGGCCAGTGGCCGAGCAGGTGCTGGCCGCGGCCCGGGGTGGGGCAGGGGCCATCCAGATCCGGGACAAGCGCACCAGTGACGAGGCGTTGGCCGCTCTGGTCACGCGGCTGTTGCTCGAGGTCGCGGCGCTTGGCGCACGGCTTGTCGTGAATGACCGGGTGGAGGTGGCGCTGGCCACGGGAGCCCACGGGTTGCACATCGGTCAGGGTGACGGTGATCCGGCGGCGATCCGCGCCCGGATGCCCAAGGGGATGATCCTGGGCCTGTCGATCGAGACCGAAGCGCAGGCGCGGCGTATCCCCGGGGGCGTGGATTATATCGGCGCAGGTCCGGTGCGGGCGACGGCGACGAAGCCGGACCATGCCGCTCCGGTCGGGTTCGACGGGCTGGGCGGCATCGTCGCGGCGGCGGGGTTGCCCGCCTATGCCATCGGCGGGATCGGCCCCGGCGACGCGGCGGCGGTGAAGGCGGCGGGCTGCATCGGCCTGGCCGTGGTAAGCGCGGTAGTCCGGGCCAGCGACCCCGAGGCGGCGACCCGCGACCTTATGGCGGAATGGGGGCGCGCATGATCCCGAACATCCTGAGCATCGCTGGCTCTGATCCTTCGGGCGGGGCGGGAATCCAGGCCGATATCAAGGCGATCTCGGCCAATGGCGGCTATGCGATGGCGGCGATCACCGCCCTGACGGCGCAGAACACGCAAGGGGTAAGTGGCGTCCACATGGTCCCGCCGGCCTTTGTCGCCGACCAGATCCGCACGATCCGCGAGGATATCCGCATCGATGCGGTCAAGATCGGGATGCTGGGCACGGCCCCGGTCATCGCGGCGGTGGCGGAGGCGCTGGCGGGGCTGGCAGCTCCGGTCGTGCTTGATCCGGTGATGGTGGCGAAAAGCGGGGACCGCCTGCTGGATGCCGCCGCTGTCGATGGTCTGCGGGCGCTGTTGCCACGGGCGGCGGTCATCACGCCGAACCTGCCCGAGGCCGCCGACCTTCTGGGCGTGCCCGAGGCAAGGACGCCCGAGGCGATGGCGGAGCAGGCGCGCGCGCTTCTGGCTTTAGGGCCGGGGGCGGTGCTGCTGAAGGGTGGCCATCTGCCGGGGGAGGACTGCCGCGATCTCTTGCTGGGGCCGGACGGGGCCTTCTGGATGCCCGGACCCCGCCATCCGACAACCAGGACCCACGGAACCGGCTGCACGCTTTCGGCGGCGCTGGCCAGCCTTCTGGGCCATGGCCTGGCCCTGCCCGAGGCGGCGCAGCGCGCGAAGGCCTATGTCGCGGGGGCGATCGCCGCCGCCGAGGCGCTGGACGTCGGCCGGGGCCACGGACCCACCCATCATTTCCACCGTTTCCCGAAAGGATATGCGCCATGAGCCGTCCGATGTCTGACCTGACCGTCCTTGTCACCGGCGGGGGCCGGGGTCTGGGCGCCGCCATCGCGAGGGCGTTCGCTCGAGAGGGCGCCCGCGTCGCGGTGAACTACCGCCAGAGCCGCGCGGCCGCTGAGGCGCTGGTGGCGGACCTGGGTCCGCGGGCGGCGGCGTTCGAGGCCGATGTGACCGATGCCGGGCAGGTCGAGGCGATGCTGGAGGCCATTGCCGCGCGTCTTGGTGCGCCCGATGTGCTCGTCCACAATGCGCTGGCCGATTTCGCCTTCAACGGCGAGGCGCGGTCCCATCTTGACCGCCTGACCTGGGCCGAGATGGCCCGGCAGCTTGAGACCGCCGTGGGCGGCGCGCTTACCTGCGTTCAGGCCTTGCGCCCGCATTTCGCGCGGCAGGGCTTCGGGCGGGTCATCACCATCGGCACCAATCTGGTGCAGAACCCGGTTGTCCCCTACCACGATTATACGGCGGCCAAGGGTGCGCTGCTGGCCTTTACCCGCACGGCGGCCAAGGAATTGGGTCCGCTGGGCGTGACGGTGAACATGGTGTCGGGCGGGCTTTTGCGCACCACGGACGCCAGCGCGGCGACCCCGGAGGCGGTGTTCGACCTCATCGCCGCGCAGACCCCGTTGGGCCGCGTCACCACGCCCGAGGACATGGCCGATGCGGTGCTATTCTTCGCCTCGCCCTGGGCGCGGGCGGTGACGGGGCAGAACCTGATCGTCGATGGCGGGCTGGTCTTCGGGTGAAGGGGGCGTGCGTCTCAGGCGCGGCGGGTGACGGCGATGGCGCAACCGATCAGGATGGCGACGCCGGCAAAGGTCCAGGCGTCGGGGACCTGACGGAAGAACCACCAGCTTACCAGCGTCGAGGTCACGATTTCGGTATAGGACAGCGGGGCGAGGATAGAGGCCTCGCAATAGTCGTAGGCCCGGATGATCATGTATTGCCCGGCCAGTCCGAACAGCGCCAGCGAAAGCCCGGTCAGCCATTGGTCGGGGCTGGGCGGCTGCCACAGCACGAGCATCAGCGGCAGGGCGAGCAGCGCGGCCACGGCATGGGTCTGAAACGTGACCGTCAGCGCGCTTTGCCGTCCGGCTCCGGCGCGGACCACGATGGCATAGGCAGCCATGCAGGCGCCCGAGGCCAAGGCCAGGAGGCTGGCGGGATGGAAGGCGCCCGAGCCGGGCCGGACGATCATCAGCGTCGCGCCGAAGCCCACGGCGAGCGCGATCCAGCGCAGCGCGTCGACCCGCTCCTTCAGCAGGTAGCGCGACATGAGGGTCACGAACAGCGGCTGAACGAAAGACATGGCAAGCGTATCCGCGATCGACAGCCAGCGCAGCGAAGCGAAGAAGAACCCTCCGGCGCCCAGGCTGAACAGGCCGAGGAGCAGTGTCGTGAGCGGTCGCCCCGGTCGGGACGCTGCCGGCTGGTGGCGGCGTGCCCAGATCAGGATCGGGATCAGCAGCAGCGTGCCCCAGAGCATCCGCATGAAGATGATCTGCAGGGCGGACAGGCCCTGGAGCGCCAGCTGCTTGGCGAAGACATCGATCATCGGTACCAGCGCCATGGCGAGGATCATCAGGGCAATGCCCTTGCGCGCCTGGGGTGGGGGCACGATCATCAGGGTCGAGGCTGTCACCTGTGCGGCCCGGCCTATCCGAACCAGCGCGCCGAACGGTCGAGGAGCCGATACCAGTTGCCCACCAGCGGCAGGAACCAGGGGTTGCCGTTGTAGAACCACAGGCGCGGGAAGTGGGTGTTGACCACGCCCCGGTCATGGCCCGGCACGCCCAGCAGCATCTCGGCTGCGCGGTGGCCCATGTAGGTTGCCATCGACACGCCGTTGCCATTGTAGCACGAGGAATAATGCACGCCGTCCTCCATCCGCCCGACATGGGTGACGAAGTCATAGGCAAAGCAGACATTGCCCAGCCAGGAATGGGTGATCCTGGCGTCCTTCAGCGAGGGGAAGGTATGGGCCATGAACTGGCGCAGGCCCACGGCCGATTCCGCCTCGGTCGAGGTGCTGAAGCGCGCGCGGCCGCCGAAGAGCATCCGTGTCCCGTCGGGCGAGCGGCGGTAGTAGTAGAGGATGTGCTTGGTATCCCCCGCCACCCGGTTGTGCGGGATCAGCGCCTCCATCTGGTCGTAGGGCAGGGGCTCGGTCGCGATCATGTAGCTTTGCACCGGGATGACCCGCTTGCGCAGCCATGTCTGTTCCGGCCCGGCATAGCCGTTGACCGACAAGAGCACCTTGTCGGTGCGGATCGCGGTCTGACGGCCCTGCAGATTGGCGAGACGGACAAGATGCCCCGCCCCCTGACGCGTTGCGCCCTGATAGCGCCAGCCGGTGAAGATGCGCACGCCAAGCGCCTGGGCCCGGTTGGCCAGCGCGCGGACATACTTGGCCGGATGCAGGCCGCCTTGCCCGTGCTTGAGAAGCGCACCGACATAGATGTCGGAGTTCAGGATGCGCCGCATCTCGGTCTTGTCGAGGATCTCGAAGCCCTCACGCTCGTCCGCGGGAAGGCTGTCGCGGATCGCCGTGAGCTTGCGCATGTCCCTGTTGCTGTGGATGCCGGTGACCGAACCGGAGAGGCTGAGGTCGAAGGAGTCGGACAGCGTCGAGGCGCGCTTGAGCAGGAAGGGCATGGACTGCTGGTAGTCGTCCATGATCTCGCCTGCGCGCCGGGCCCCGAACCTGGCCGTTGCATAGGCGAGGTCGAACTTGGGAGCATTGCCGATCTGCCCGCCATTGCGGGAGCTTGCCCCCTCGCCGATGCGCATGGCGTCGACGACGAAGACATCGCTGACCCCGGCCTCGGCGAGGGTGATCGCTGCGGAAAGCCCGGTATAGCCCGCGCCCACGATGAGGACACTGCAGGAGTCCTTGTCGAAACTGCGTTCGCCGTGGGTGGGTTCGGCCTCTTCCCACCAGAAGGGAGTGGTCTTCATCATCTGCCTCACGCCTGCGCCACGGTGGAAATCTGACCGTCCTGCACGCGGGCGGTGAAATACAGCTTGCGGACCGGGGTGATCGTCCGCCAGGTCCCGCTGAACCCCGGTTCGAGCATCACCAGATCGCCGGGGCCGAAGCGGCGCGGCGTCCCGGCCCCGTCCTCGGAAAGCTCGATCTCGCCTTCGAGGATGTAGAACTGCTCGACCGTATGGCCGTCGCGGTCGACCCGGTGCGCGCCGGGTGTCGCCCCCCAGATGCCGCTGCTGATCACGCCCTCGATGCTGGGCCAGGTGGTGAACTGCGGCGCGCCTTCGATCACGCGGTCCGGGTCGGGCTGGGAAGCCTCGCCGGGGCCAGAGCTGCACGGGGTCGCATGTTTCAGGCGTTTCAAGGCAATTCCTTTCCGAGTTCAGCGAAGGAGCAGGCAATCCTGCGGATCGAAGGCAAGATGGACGCGGCTGCCTTCGGGGATCAGGCCGGTCCGGGCGCTGCCGTAGACAAGGAAGCGGGCCTCTGGTCCCACAGCGGCAGTGTAGATCGCGCGGTCCCCGGTATAGGTGGCGCTGACCACTTCGGCCGGGAGCGCGGCCTTGCCTCCCTCGACCGGAGCCTGCGCCAGTTCCACATCCTCGGGTCGCAGCATCAGCGCCACCCGCCCTTCGGCCGCGGCACCGGGCAGGGACAGGACAATGTCCCCGGCCTGGAAGCGCCCCTGAGCGATCCTGCCCTCAAGCAGGTTGGATTTGCCGACGAAGCCGGCGACAAAACGGTTCGCGGGCTGGCGATACAGGGTGAAGGCCGGGCCGAACTGTTCGATCTGCCCGTGGTTCATCACCGCGATGCTGTCTGACATGTGCATCGCCTCTTCCTGGTCATGGGTGACGTTGATGAAGGTGGTGCCCAGCCGGCGGTGGATGTCGCGCAGCTCTTCCTGCAGGTCGAAGCGCAGTTTCTTGTCCAGCGCCGACATGGGTTCGTCGAGAAGCAGAAGGTCCGGCCGGAACACCAGCGCCCTTGCCAGCGCGACGCGCTGTTGCTGGCCGCCCGAAAGCTCTTGCGGCTTGCGGTTGGCGAACTTGCCGAGTTGCACAAGGTCCAGCATCGCCCGGACCTGTTCGGCGATCTCGCCGCGCGGGCGACGGCGGACCTTCAGCGGATAGGCGATGTTGTCGGCCACCGTCATGTGCGGGAACAGCGCATAGCCCTGGAAGACGAGGCCGAAGTTGCGCCTTTCCGGCGGGACGGAGGTGATGTCGCGCCCGGCCATGCGGATCGTGCCCGAAGTGACAGGGTCGAACCCGGCCAGGATCTTCAGCAGCGTCGTCTTGCCCGACCCAGACGGGCCAAGCAGGGTGACGAACTCTCCCTTCGCGATGGAGAGGGAGACGTCGTACAGCGCCTGCACCGCGCCATAGTGTTTGTTGACCGATTGGATCTCGATGAAGGACATGGGATCTTCCTTAGTTCCGGCTGGCCGCAGCGCCGCGTTTCTGCATCTGTCCCATGGCCAGCAGGAACAGCAGGCTGACCAGCGACAGAAGCAGCGCCACGACGACGATGGTCGGTTGCAGCCGGTCGCGCAGGCCCGAGAACAGGGCGATGGGCAGGGTGGTGGATTCCGGGGCGGCCAGGAACAGCGCCACGACGACCTCGTCGAACGAGGTGATGAAGGCAAAAAGCGCCCCGGCCAGGAACCCCGGTGCCGCCAGCGGCAGGGTGACATGGCGGAAGCGGTGGAGCCGCGAGGCCCCCATCGATGCCGCCGCCCGGTCCAGATCGGGGTCCAGCCCGCGCAATGAAGTCAGGACCGACAGAAAGACCAGTGGCGCGCCGAGGATCGCATGGGCCAGGACCAGCGAGGCATAGCTTCCCGACAGTCCCGCCCGACCGAAGGCATAGGCAAAGGCTACCGCCACCACGATGCTGGGCACCACGACCGGCGAGACGAAAAGGGCGGAGAGCACCATCTGCAACACCCGGCCGGTGAGCGTCACGCCCGTCGCGGCCAGTCCGCCGATAAGCACCGCCAGCGCCATCGCGCCCGCAGCGACCTTGACGCTGTTCCAGATCGCCTTCGTCCAGCTGGGCTGGCCGAACACCTCGCCGAACCAGGCGAAGGTGAAGCCTTCCATCGGATAGGTCAGGAAAGAGCTGGTGTTGAAGGCCAGCGGCAAGACCAGCAACAGGGGCAGCGCAAGGAAGGCCAGGCAGAGGACCGTGCTGATCCAGAAGATCGACCGCGCCATCTCAGACCCCTTCCTTGCGCCGGGTCATCACCCAGCGCGCGCTGCCGTAGATCGCCAGAAGACCCAGAACCCCGCCAAGAAGCAGCACCGATAGTGCCGAGGCCATGCCCCAGTTCAGCGTCTTCCGCACGAAATCGGCGATGTAATAGGACAGCATCTGGTCGCCGGGGCCTCCGACCAGCGCCGGGGTGACATAGAAGCCCAGTGCCAGGATGAACACGGTGCCGCCACCCACCACCACGCCGCGCAGGCTTTGCGGGAAATAGACCCGCAGGAAGGTTTCCACCCCGCCCGCGCCGAGGCTGCGCGAGGCCTGGTTCTGCGCCGCCGGGATGGTGCGCATCACGTTCATCATCGGGATGACCGCAAAGGGCAGCAGCACATGGGTCATCGCGACCAGCGTGCCGAAGCGGTTGAAGATCAGTTGCAGCGGCTCGGACACCACCCCCAGCCAGAGCAGCAGGTTGTTCAGAAGCCCGTTGGTCTGCAGCAGGACCACCCAGGCCGTCGTCCGCACCAGGATCGAGGTCCAGAAGGACAGAAGCACCACCATCAAGATGAAGGTCCCCAGCCGGCGCGAGCCATTGGCGATCGCATAGGCCAGCGGATAGCCGATCAGCAGGGTCAGCAGCGTCACCTGCAACGCGATGACCAGCGTGCGCAGCATGATGCGCAGATAGATGTCGTCGCCCTGGGCAATGGTCAGTCCGCCGTCCGGCCCGGTCTTGAGCCCGGTGACCTTCTGGAAGTTGCGCAGTGACAGGGCGGGAATGTTCCGCTCGATCACTTCCCAATAGGTCGGATCGCCCCAGCGCGGGTCGAAGGCCACCAGCGCCGCCATCGTCGGCGCGATGGTCGCGGCGTCGCGCCCGGTGTCGAGGAGCAGCGAGCGGAAGCCGGAAATCTCCTGGTTCAGCATCCTTGCCGTCTCGCCCCGGGCCTTGGCGTCCAGCCCGGCAAGATCCTGTAGCAGGGCGGCCGCGCGGCCATCGGCGGTGCCCGCGCCGCCCTGCGCGAATGCGGCGCGCAAGGCGGGGAAACGGTCGCTCAGGCCCCGGTTGTCGACGCTGAGCGAGACGATCCCGCCCAGCGGAACCAGATAGACCAGGATGTAGACCGCAAGGGGCAGGACCAGCAGCAGGAATGCTGCCAGCCTTCCGCCATGCGCCTTTTGCGACGTCAGCATGGTTGGCCTTGGTTGGCGAGAAACAGCAGGAAGCAGGCCCGCCGCCAGCGCGGCGGACCCGGTCGGGGGTTACTGCGTGGACCAGTTGTTCCAGCGCTCGGTCAGTTCGTCCTTGTGATCGATCCAGAAGGCGTCCGACAGGAAGAGCGAGTCCTTGATGTTCTCGCCCGCCGGCAGGTTTGCCACCACGTCGGCCGGCAGCACGCCGGCGGTTTCGACGTTGGTCGGTCCATAGGGCATCAGGCTGGAGAAGGTGGCCTGGTTCTGCGCATCGGCGGCGACCTTCAGGAACTCCATCGCTTGCTCCTTGAAGGGCGAGTTGGCCGGAACCGCCCAGGCGTCGATGTTCGAGATCTGGTTGGTCCAGACATAGGTCAGCGGCTTGCCTTCCTTGGCGGCCATGATGATGCGGCCATTGTAGGCCGTGCTCATCGCCACGTTGTTGGCGGCCAGCCACTCCACCGGCTGGGATCCGGCGTCCCAATACTGCAGCTCGGCCTTGATCCGGTCGAACTGGGCAAAGGCGCGATCCACGCCCTCTGGCGTCGCAAGGACCTCATAGACCTGATCGGGCGGGACGCCGTCGGCCATCAGGGCATATTCCAGGTTCATCATGGGGTCGTTCTTGATCCCGCGCTTGCCCGGATATCTTGCCAGATCGAAGAAATCCGCCCAGGACTTCGGCCCGTCCGGGAAGGTCTGGGCGTTGTAGGCAAAGCCGTTGCCAATCACGACGTTGCCCATCCCGCAGGGTGTCACGGCATCGGGCAGGAGGCTGTCGGCAACGCCCAATGCGTCCCAGTCCAGTTCCTCGAACAGCCCTTCGTCGCAGCCGAGCTGCAGGGTCGCTCCGTCCGTGATGACGAGGTCCCAGATCACGTTGCCGGTCTCGGACATGGTCTTGAGTTCGGCGAGGCCGCCAAGATAGGTGGTCTCGATGAAGGTCAGGCCCTGGGCCTTGGCGAAGGGCTCAAAATAGGCCGCGCGCTGAGCGTCCTGATAGTTGCCGCCCCAGCCTGCGATGGTGAAATCCCGGGCTTCGGCCACTGAAACGGACAGGGCCGCCGTCATCAGGATCGTCGTCGACTTCATGAGTTTCATGTTCCTCCCCTTGTCGGGTGGGTTGATCAGCCTGGCCCGTGCGGCCGCCTGCTGCACCACGCCCCGCCTCCCGAGACGTTCGGTGAAACCCGACGCGATATGCTATGATGATATTAAAAAATCAGTCAACAAATTTTAACATTGGAAAAACTGATCAGGAGCTGTATACAGTGTTGGGCAGAGGAGGCCCCATGGACAGCATCGCCGAACTCGAGGCGGGCAAGCACCGAATTGGTGAACGCCTGCGTCTGCGCCGCAAGGTGCGGGGACTGTCGCTGAAACAGGTGGCCGACGGCGCCGGTCTTTCGGTCGGCATGATCAGCCAGGTCGAACGCGGCCTCGCCGTGCCGTCGATCAAGTCGCTGCGCGCGATCTGCAATGCGCTGGACATGCCGGTGGTCTGGCTGTTCGAGGGTCCACAGCAGCAATCGCCCGAGGATTCCGACATCGTGGTCCGGTCTGGCGCGCGGCGGGAGCTGCTTTATCACGACACGGCGCTGCGCAAGGAGCTGCTGACGCCGGACAGCCAACCACAGATCCAGATGCTGCGCTTCCTGATGAAGGCTGGGGCGGATTCGGGTGAGCCCTACTCCAATGCGGAGGGGGGCAAATGCGGCCTGGTGCTGAAGGGAACGCTTGGCCTGCAGCTGGATGATCGGCAGTTCACGATCCACACCGGCGACAGTTTCGCCTTCCCGGCGCAAAGCATGGTCCGCTTCTGGACCGTCGGGGACGAGGATTGCGAGGTCATCTGGGTCGTCTCGCCAGCCACCGTCTGATCAGTCGAGGATGGCGGAGCAGGCACGCGCGCTGCTGCGCCTGATCCTATTTCGCGAGGAAGCCACCATCGATCGGCAAGGTATGCCCGGTGATCATTGCGCTGTGGTCACCCAGCAGGAAGACCACGCCCTGCGCCACCTCTTCCGGCTTTGCAATCCGGCCCAGCGGCGTCACTTCCGCGATCCGGCGCATCGCCTCCGGGTCGGCTTTCAGCGCGCCGATGAATGGCGTGTCCACCCAGGTGGGCGCGACGGAGTTCACCCGGATGCCATGCGGCGCCCATTCGCAGGCCATCGCGCGGGTCATGTTGACCACCGCGCCCTTGGTCGCGTGATAGGCGAGGTTCGGGTAAAGCCCGCCGCCCGACAGCCCCATGATCGATCCCAGATGCACGATCCGTCCCCGGATCCCCCGGGCAAGCATCTGTCGCACGGCGATGCGCGAGGCGAGGAAGACCGAGGTCATGTTGACGTCAAGACTGCGCTGCCAGTTCTGCAGCGGCTGGGTGATCGCATCTTCGCGCGGCGAGATGCCGGTGGCGGTTACCAGCATGTCGATCCGGCCGAAGGCGGAGAGGGTCGCGGCGGCGGCGGCCTCGACCTGATCTTCCTGCGTCAGGTCGCCGGCGTGGGTGCGGCACTCGATGCCCTGCGCCGCAAGCTCGGCGGCGACGAGGTCCAGCGCACTGGCGTTCTGGTCCCAGAGTGCGATGCGCGCGCCCGACTGGCCGAGGGCCAGCGCGATGGCTGCGCCGATTGCGCCTGCGCCGCCGGTGATGATCGCGACCTGCCCGGCCAGGGAGGGGACCTGCATCATGCCTCTCTCTTGCGCAGGTTGGACAGGAGCGTGCGCGCCGCCCCCATCAGGAGGCCCGTGTCAACCGAGGCGGCGACGAAGGCGAAGCCCCAGTCCAGATAGCGCTGCGCGTCGGCCTGATTGGTGGCAAGGATGCCCGCAGGCTTGCCGGCCGCCTTCAGCCGGGCCAGAGCATCCTGCAGCGCGGCCTGAACCTCTGCGTGACCCGGATTGCCCAGATGCCCCAGCGAGGCAGCAAGGTCGGAGGGGCCGATGAAGACGCCATCGACATGCGGGACCGCCGCGATCTCTTCCAGCCGGCCAAGCGCCGCGCCGGTTTCGACCTGCACCAGCAGGCAAACTTCGTCATTCGCCCGGCGCAGGTAGTCGGTCGCAAGGCCGAACCGGCTGGCGCGGGTCGATCCCGCTACGCCCCGGATGCCCGAGGGGGGATAGTGCATCGCGCGCACCGCGGCCTCGGCCTCTTCGGCGGTTTCCACGAAGGGCACCAGCAGCGTCTGCGCGCCCTGATCCAAATGGCGCTTGATCAGCACCTTGTCGTTCCAGGCCGGGCGCACGACGCTGGCGGAGCCGCCGACGGCGGCGGCCTGCAACAGCGGCATCACCCCGGCCACATCGACCGGGGCATGTTCGGTGTCGAACAGCATCCAGTCATAGCCGACCAGCGACAGCATCTCGGACAGAAGCGGCGAGACCGATGAGATCCAAAGGCCGATCAGTTGCTCACCGGCCAGCAGTCGGTGCTTGAAGGAGTTGCGCGGCATCTCCATCGCGGTCACACGAACTGGACCGCGACCGAGCCGAGCGGTCCGAAGTCGGCATGCAGCGTGTCGCCCTTCTTCGCCCAGACCGGCCGGGTGAAGCTGCCGGACAGCAGCATGTGGCCCGGCTCCAGCGTCACGTCGAAGGGTGCCAGTTTGTTGGCAAGCCAGGCCACTGCCATCGCCGGATGGCCAAGGACGCCTGCCGCCAGCCCGGTCTCCTCGATTTCCGAGTTGCGGTAAAAGATTGCACCGACCCAGCGCAGGTCGACGTCGGTCGGTCGCACGGGACGCCCGCCAAGCACAAGACCCGCGGCAGCGCCGTTGTCGGCGACCGTGTCGAAGATGCGGCGCGGCTCCTCGACCCGGGCGTCGATGATCTCGATCGAGGGGATGACCCACTCGGTCGCCCGCAGCACGTCTACCAACCCGACATTCGGTCCGCGCAGCGGTTCTTTCAGGATGAAGGTCAGCTCGGGCTCCACGCGAGGGACGCAGAAATCCTCGAAGCGGACCTTGGCCCCGTCCTGCAGCACCAGATCGTCGAACATGTAGCCATAATCCGGCTCGTCGATCTTCGACGCTGCCTGCATGGCCTTGGAGGTCAGTCCGATCTTGTGGCCGATGATCTTCGCCCCGGCCTTCACCTTCGCCTCGGCCACCGCCGAGGAAATCGCGTAGCTGTCCGCGATCTCGATTTCCGGGAACATTTCCGAGGGGCGCTTGCCCTGCTTCTTGGTGCGGTGGCTTTCAAGCAGGCTGTCCACGCAGCGCGCGCGTTGGTCTTGGGTCAGCATCGGGCTGGTCCTTCAGAGTTTGATGCAGATGTTGCGGAGCTCGGTGTAGAACTCCATCGAATGGATGCCGCCTTCGCGGCCGATGCCCGAGGCCTTGGACCCCCCGAAAGGCGTCCGCAGGTCACGCAGGAACCAGCTGTTGACCCAGGCGATCCCGACCTCGATCTGCGCCGCGGTGCGATGGGCGCGGGCAAGGTTGGTGGTCCAGACCGAGGTGGCAAGTCCGTAGGGCGAGGCATTGGCCAGGGCGACGCCTTCTTCCTCGGTGTCAAAGGGGGTGATGTGGGTGCAGGGGCCGAAGATCTCGTCGGTCACGACCGCCGCATCCGGGCCAAGCCCGGTCCAGACGGTGGGTTGGACGAAATAGCCGCCCTCGTAGCCGGCGACCTCCGGGGTTCCGCCGCCCGCCAGGACCTCGGCCCCGGCGGCCTTGGCCTTGGCGTAGTAGGACAGGACCTTGTCGCGGTGTTCTGCGCTGATGACCGGACCCATCGTCGTGGTCTTGGCGAAGGGGTCGCCAAAGCTGAAGCCCTTGGCTTTTTCGGCCATCCCGGCGACGAAGCGATCGTAGATCCCGCGCTGGACATAAAGCCGTTCGGTCCCGAGGCAGACCTGACCGGAGTTGGCGAAACAGGCCCGGCCGATGCCTTCCAGAGTGGCATCGAGGTCGGCGTCGTCGAAGATCAGGCCCGCGTTCTTGCCACCAAGCTCCAGCGAGACCGGCCGGACCCCGTTCGCTGCGGCTTTCATGATCGCCTCGCCCGTGCGGGTTTCGCCGGTGAAGGTGATGCCATCGACGCCCGGATGGGTGGTCAGGAACTCACCCGCGGCACCGGGACCGTGGCCGTGGACCACGTTGTAGACGCCGCGCGGGATGCCCACGGCATTCATCACCTCGCCCAGAAGCGTGGCGGTGGCGGGCGTTTCCTCGGACGGCTTGACCACGACGGTATTGCCGCAGGCCAGAGCCGGGGCGACCTTCCAGGTCATCAGCAGCAGAGGCAGATTCCACGGGCAGATCACCGCGATCACGCCACGCGGGCGGCGGATCGAATAGTTGATCGCGCCCCTGCCGTCGGGGGTATCCATCTCGAAACATTCGGTGCCCGTGACCAGCACCTGGTCCGCGAAGACGTTGAAGTTCGCCGCCCCGCGAGGGATGTCGATATGTGAGGCAAGCGAGGCCGGCTTCCCGGTATCCTTGATCTCGGCGGCGAGGAATTCGTCGAAACGCGCGTTGATCCCCTCGGCCAGCTTGCGCAGCAGCGCCACCCGCTCGGCCACGGGCATCCGGCCCCAAGGTCCCTTCAGCGCCGCCTGAGCTGCGCCGACGGCCGCGTCGACCTCGGCCTTCCCGGCAGAGGAGACTTCGCCGATGACTTCGCCGGTCACTGGGTAATGGTTCGCGAAGGTCGGGCCCGAGCCTTGCACGAATTCGCCGTCGATGAAATTGAGATAGGTCTTCACTGTTCTATCCTTCCGCCAGAGCTTACGCCCGGTCCAGTTCGGGGTCGCCAGCCGTCAGGTGGTCCCACATGCGTTCGATGATGCGGCCGGCGCGGGTGGCGCGGGCTTCGGCCTCGGGGCCCGGGATCACCGGGGCGAGGTCGGACAGTCCGGTCTGCAGGGCGACCAGCTCGATCCGGCACATGTCCTCGAGGTACCAGGCCAGGACGGTGGCGGCCTCGAGGCTTTCGCCCCAGACCACCGCCCCGTTGCCGCGCATCAGGACCGCGCGGCCCGGTCCCATCGCGTCGATCGCGCCGGTGGCCTTGGCGTCGTCCCGGACAAGCTGCGGGTCGTCCCAAAGGCCGATGCCGGGTTCGAAATAGCAGCCGAAGCCATGTCTTGCGCGCGGCACCCGGCCAAGCGCGGCAAGGGCCATCATGTTCGGCCCCATGAAGCGCACCACGCCCCCAGCCTCCGGGCGTCGGGCATAGATCTGCTGGTGCAGGCGCACTTCGCCAAGGATGTGGCCGGGCAGGGGTGCGGCGATCTCCACACGGTCGCAGGGGGCGCCAACCTTGGTCAGCCCCATCGGGACCGGCGGGCAGACGAGGAAGGCCGCCGCGTCCAGCCGCGCCGAGCAATGGCCATAGGCATGAACAAGGCCGGCCCGCGCCAGGGCCCGCGCCGCGATGCGGACGCGGCGGGCCATCGCTTCGATGTCATCCGGCATGGTTCAGTCCTTGAAAGCCGCGATCTGCGGTGCCGAACCCCATTGGCAGAAGCCTTTCGGCTCGAAATGGAACTGGCGGTCGCGCCAGAGCGGCTCGTCATGGATCTCGCAGACGCCGGTGGAATATTCGAAGGTCATCCCTTCGGGCCCGGTGAAGTAGAGGAACTGCGCCGAAGAGGTCGGGTGCCGCCCCGGACCGAAGGTGATGTTGACCTGGTTGTCGCGGACGAAATGGAAGCTGCGCTGGATGTCGTCGCTGCTTTCGACCTGGTGGTTGATGTGCTGGATCCCCGCCTTGTGGAACGGGAAGAGCGCGATGGAATGGTGGATGGTCCCCAGCCGCATCAAGGGCGCGTCGCCGATCCGGTCCGAGACGCGGGCGTTGCAGACCTGGGTCCAGAAAGCCTCGTCCCGTTCAGGATTGGTGGTGCAAAGACCCACATGGCTGAAGCCGGTGATTCCGGCATCGCGGCTGCCGTGGAAGCGGACCGCCGATACCGCGGGGCGCACGACGAACTCGATCCCGTTGCCGGTCGGGTCGTTGAAGCGGATGAACTCGCATACGTGGCGGGCCTCGCATTCCTGCGGGCTGCCGTAGTGGACGGGTGTTCCCAGTGCTTCAAGCGTTGCGGCTGCGCGCTGCAGATCGTCCGAAGAGCCGATCTCGAAGGCGGTCACCTGGTCGTCCGGGTTGCCTTCGAAATAGCACAGCGTATGGGCGCGGTCGTTCGACTTGAAATAGGTCGCCCCCTTCCGCCGTTCCGAGACCTCGAGGCCCAGGATGTTGACGGCGAACCACTCGGCCCCGGCCAGGTCACGGGTGCCAAGGCGGCAATAGACGACGTCCTTGAGCTCAATCATCGTGGGAACCTCCGCGGAATTCGGGGGCCTGGGACTCCGATCCCCAGGCACAATGGCTGCGGGCCTCGTCCAGGAATTGGCGCGGTCCGCCGGACGGCAGCCCCTGGGCGGTCTCGGCCCGGTAGCCGTAAAAGACGCCGTCCGGGCCTTCGCCAAGGACGAAGATCGCGTTTGAAGCGACCTGCCGACCGGGGCCGTGCACGACCGGGATCTGGTTCTTCTGGAAAAAATACCAGTTCTGCATGATGTTGTTCATGCCCTCGACCTCCCACGTCACGGCAAGCACGCCGTCCCGGGGCGAGGGGTAGAGTGCGATCCGGTGATGGGCGGCGTCGATGTTCAGATAGACTGCGTCCCCGGCCCAGTCCGCGACCTGCGCCCCGATCCCGCGGGTCCAGAATGCCTCGTTCGTGGCAATGTCGGTGCAGGCGAGGCTGATAGCGCCAAAGTCGGTGATCCCCGCGTCCCGCGTGCCGTGATAGCGCCAGCCGGAGGTAAGCGGACGCCAGACCAGTTCCACCGCGACGCCGTTCGGGGCGGTGATGGCGATCCCGTCCTTGATCTGGCGCTTGCGGCAGGCGTCGGCATCCAGTCGCTGCACCGTCCCGAAGGGCGCAAGGGCTGCGGTGCGCTCGTCCAGGTCCTCGCGCCGGGCCACGGTCAGGCCGATGGCGGGCTGGTCGGCATCCTTCCAGTAGGACAGCGAGTAATTTCGCATGTCCGAGCGGAAATGGATCGCCTCGTCAGTGGCATCGCCGGGCTGCAGGCCAAGTTTCCCGGCCGCGAAGGCCCGGGCGGCCTCAAGCCCTTGGGGGGCGGGAAGGCGCAGATAGCGCAGGTCACGATAGAAGGATGTCACTTCGAGGCCTTTCGGAAGTGGGGTCCTGCCGCCAGAGGGCGACAGGACGGTCGTGTCAGTTCAGCGCGGCGGCTTCGGCCAGCAGACCTTCGAACAGCGGCGATTTTGTCTTCCACTGCTCGTAATAGGCGTCGATCGCCGGGCCGAACCAGCTGCGGTCCACGTCGACCACCGGCACCTCGGTGCCCTTGAGATTGGTGAGGAACTCTTCCTCGAGCCGGGCGTAGGCGGCGACGATGTTGCGCGTTTCCGCAGCGAATTCCTCGGCGATGATCGCCTGATCCTCGGCCGGAATCTGCGCCCATTTCCGCCCCGAAGCGGCGGCGAGCATCGGGAACATGCCATGGTCCGAGTTCAGGATGACGCGGGCGTTGGAATAGTACTTGGTGTTCCACGTGCTCTCGAGGTCGATCTGCATCCCATCGACCTGGCCATTGGCGAAGGCGTCGAAGAGCGCGGGCAGCGGCATCGGCGTCGGGACGGATTTCAGCCCGTTCCAGAGGTCAAGCTCGGGCGCATAGGGGATGGTGCGGATCTTCTTGCCGGCAAGCTGGTCAACGGTCTCGATCTTGTCGCGCAGCACGATCTGGCGCATCCCGGACACGCCCCAGCCAAGGCCCTTGAGCCCGAAGTTCGGCAGCTTCTCCTCCAGCTTGCCGGTCGTTTCGCCTTCGAGGAGCTTGCCGGCGGAAACGATGTCGGGAACCAGATAGGGCGCGGCGAGGATCCCGAAATCGTCGTCGCGGTTCGCAAGTTCGCCCAGCGTCAGAAAGGCGAAGTCCAGCGCGCCGGTCTGCATCTGCTGCAGCATCTGCGATTCCGGTCCAAGCTGACCCGACGGGAAGATCAGGATGTTGACACGGCCTTCGGTCCGCTCGGCGATGCGCGCGGCCATTTCGGTGGCGCTTTTCGCCCATTGGTGGGTCGGCGGCACGATCATCGACATGCGATAATCCTCTGCCTGCGCCTGGCCTGTCAGCAGAAGCGCCGCGACGGCACCTTTCAGGATTGCAGTGAACTTCATGTAGTCCTCCCTTGAGACAAGATCAGTTTTCGTTCGCCCTGATCCGGGCGATTTCTGCAAAGGCCCGCGGAACCTTGCGGTTGCGCTCGGCGGCGATCTCGGCCACCGGCCTTGCGTCATGCTGCAGCATTTCACGGACCAGAAGTTCGGCCGTGGCGTGATCCAGCACCGGCGTGCCGAGATCGTCGAAATAGCTTTGGAAGGCGGGTCCCAGCACCTGAAGGAACCGCTCCATCCCCCCGGCGCCTCCGGCGAGGTGGAAGATGGTCGAGGGTCCGTAAAGCCCCCAGCGCGGTGCGAGCCCTTCCGAGATCGCGCGCTCGGTGTCGGAAAGAGAGACCACGCCCTCGGCCGCCAGATGGATTGCCTCACGCCAGAGGGCGGCCTGCAGGCGGTTCACGACATGGCCGACGATCGGCTTGTTCATGCGGATCACGCTTTTGCCAAGCGCGGTGTAAAAAGCCGCCAGCTCTTCCAGCCGTTCCGGGGCGGTTGTGCGGGAAGGGCAGAGTTCGACCGTCGGCATGATCCAGGGCGGATTGTTTGGATGCGCGATGACCAGCCGTCCCGGGTGCGTCAGCCGCGCCCCGATGTCGTCGGGCAGAAGGCCGGAACTGGATGAGGCGATCATCACGCCGTCCGGCAGCAGCGGCTCGATCGCCGCCAGAACCTCGTGCTTCAGGTCCAGACGCTCGGGCAGACATTCCTGCACCAGATCGGGGGCGGGCCCCGCAGCCTCGGCGCTGGCGGCATGGGTCGGGGCGAGGCTT
>JARFTV010000019.1:19217-47782 GCA_029289325.1 Alphaproteobacteria bacterium | reverse complement strand
CCCCATCTCGCCCAGGATCGGCTGGGCCGAGGTCCAGGCCGCCGCCACGGCGTCTGCGGCGCCGGGGGCGGGGTCGATCACGACGGCGGTATGACCTGCCGCGCCGTAAAGGACGGCCCAGCCCGCACCGATTACGCCCCCGCCAAGGATCCAGATGCGTGCCATGTCACCACCCCCGGACCAGGGCCAGTGTCAACGGCGGCCAGACGACGATCAGAAGGGTCACGACGAAGGCTACGGCCAGGAACGGCATCAGGAGATACGCGATCCGTTCCGCCCGCACCCCGGTAAGCAGCGAGGCGGTGAACAGGCCGGTTCCCACCGGAGGGGTGACCAGACCCAGCGTCAGGTTGATGCAGAGAATGATCCCGAAGTGGATCGGATCGATCCCGTAGACATCGGTGGCGACGGGCAGGAACACCGGGACCACCAGGATGATCGCGGGGATCGGGTCGGTGATCATTCCCAGCCCGAGGAGAAGCAGGTTCATCATCAGCAGGAACAGGATCGGCGAGTCGGTCAGACTGCTCATGTAGGCGGCCACGGTCGCCGGGATGTTCTCGAAGGTGATCACCCAGCTGAAAAGCTGCGCCGCAGCGATCAGGAACAGCACGACCGCCGCCCCACGCGCCGCGTTCACCAGCGCGGGCCAGATGTCGGCAAGCGTCATCTCACGGTAGACGAAAAGACCGATCAGGATCGCGAGGAGGCTTGCCACGGTTGCGGCCTCGGTCGGCGTTGCGAAGCCGCCCAGGATAGAGACGATGATCGATGCCGGGATCAATGCGGCGGGCAGCGCTTCTACCACCGCGCGGACCCGTTCCTGGCGTGTGAGCCTGGGCGAACGCGGGAAATTATGGCGGAAGGAAAGCCAGCCAATGATCCCGCAGAAGGCGAAGAATATCACGATGCCGGGGATGATGCCTGCGATGAACATGTCGCCAATGGGGACTTGGGCGATCACGCCGAAGATGATGAAGATCATCGACGGCGGGATGATCGGGGCCAGAAGCCCTCCGGCCGCGGTTATGGCGACCGAAACGTCCCGGGGATAGCCGGCACGCTCCATCTCGGGCACGGCGAGGCGTGACATGATGGTGATCTGCGCAACGGTCGAGCCGAGGATCGAGGCCATCATCATGTTGGCCCCAAGGTTCACATAGGCCAGCCCGCCCCGCATCGGCCCGAGAAGCGCAAGAGCAAAGGCCATCAACCGGCGACCGATGCCGCCCGCATTCATGAACTCGCCCAGCAGGATGAACAGGGGCAGGGCCAACATGCCGTAGCTTTCCAGTGCGCCGAACATCTGCTGCGGATAGGATTGCAGCAGGACCGTGTTGCCCGAAACGACGATGTAGATCAGCGCCAGCATCGCGAGGGTCAGCGAGATCGGCAACCCGATCAGGAGCAAGCCGACAAAGGTCAGGCCGACGGTCATGGCGCGCCTCCTGCCGCAAGGCTGCGTACCCGCTGGATGTCCCGCTCGAGCGCGGCAAGGGCATGGAGGACCGACAGAAGCGCGAACATCGGCAGGACGAGCCAGAACCAGACCTTGGAGGCGCTGAAGGTCAGCGTCCGCTCCTGGTAGATGAAGTTGTAGCTGTCCAGCGAATAGGCCTGCAGGCTTTCGGCGCTGAAGGCTGCGACAGGATCGAACCAGCGCCAGCAGAGATAGGCAAGGATCAGGAAGAACCCCAGAACGATCAGGTCGACGCCGATCAGCACCCAGGACCGGAGGGGCAGCGGCAGGCGGTCCAGCAACAGCGTTACCGCCATGTGCTGGCCCCGGGCAAGGGCCACTGCCGCCCCAAGGAAGGCCGCGCAGGCCATCAGGAGGACGGCCATCTCATCAGCCCAGAGCAGCGGCCGCCCCAGCGACCGCAGGATCACGTTCGCCGCGAGAATGGTGAAGATCGCGGCGATAAGCAGCGCCGAGGCTGCTTCTTCGATCGCGGTCAGCCGACGGTCGATCCCGGCAAGGAAGCCTGCGGCGCGCCTTTCGCGCGGCTGCAGGGTGCCGGACGTGCCTGTAGAGTCGAGTTCAGTCATCGAAATTCCCCCCGTGATGCAGCTAAATTACGATCATAACGGTATGTCAACTAAAAAATCGATATTTACTTTGCCCGATGCCAATGTATGGAAGAAGGCGGGAGTGTCCTATGTGACATTGAGGAGGAGGCAACGTTGACCCTGGCACCGGACCTGCAATCCCAGCCCTTTGCCGAGGGCGTGGTCGGCTCGCGTTCCCAGACCGAACGGGCCACGCAGTTGTTGCGCGCCGATATCGTCGATGGTGCCCTGGTTCCGGGCCTCAAGCTCAAGCTGGAGATGTTGCGCGACCGCTATGACATCGGGGCCGCACCGCTGCGCGAGGCGCTGTCGCGGCTGGCGGGCGAGGGCCTGGTGATCGCTCAGGAACAGCGGGGGTTCCTGGTGTCGGGCATGTCGATCGAAGAGGCGCATGACATCGGCGAACTGCGCCTCATGCTGGAGATCGAGGCCCTGCGCAGTTCATTGCGGCTGGGCGACGACCAGTGGCAGACCCGGGTGATCACCGCCTATCACTGGCTTGAGCGTGCCGAACGTACGGCCAGCCCGGAGGACGGCCATCTGAACGAGCTTGAGCGGCGCAACCTTAATTTCCATGAGGCTCTGGTCAGCGCCTGCGACCGTCGCTGGACCTTGCATCTGCGGGGGATCGTGTTCCGCCAGCACGAACGCTATCGCCGCCTGTCCCGTATCCATTCACGCAAGAACCGGCAGGTTTCGGAAGAACACCGCGCGCTGCTGGATGCTGCCCTGGAGCGGGATGAAGACGCTGTCGTCGCCGTGATCACGACGCACATCCGCCGGACCACGAAGGCGGTGACGGATGCACTGAAGAGTCTTGGCGCGGAGTCGCAAACGACCTGCGACGACTGAACCGGTGCGCGGGTGCCCACGACCCCCGCGTGACGGCAACTGGTGCTGGGGTCAGTGGCTGCCGGACTCGATTGCCGGGATGGTTTCGGTCAGGTCGAGGATGGCGTCCATCGCCTCGGCGGGCGTCATCGTGGCGGCAGGGGAAGTCTCCCTTTCGGCGATCTCGGCCACTTTCCGGATGACGCTCATGAGCCGCTCATGCGGGGTCGCCGAAAGGCCCAGACCGCGATGCCGGGCCTCTGCGCCGAAGCGCTTGATGACCTCATCCGGGACGATGGATGTGAATTGCGCGGTCATTGGTCGAGCCTTTCTGGCTGGATGGCACCCTCGGCAGGGTCCGGCCCTGCTCTTTTCCTTCTTAAGTGACCATTGCCTCCTCCGCTTGCGGTAGGAGGAGATTGGGGTGATGCATGGGATAGGGCGGCAACCAGAACGGATAGAGGTCTATCGGTGGTGATATCCAAAGATCAGGAGCACTTTCGTCGAGTTGCTTTGTCTGGCCGGCGCAGGGGGCTGCATTAGAGCTGGTGCCCCAAGGTCAAAGCGGGTCCTGTCCGCGAGATTCTGGCTTAGAGCCTGAACAACCTTGCCGTTGGGGGCGACCTGACTGGCCCAACGCCGGGGTTCGCGTTCTGGGGAACATCTTGCCAGGGGGCAGAGGCGAATTTGGGTCCTCGAGTCGTGGTCGGACGGCCAATCCATTGTGGCCGACGCCAGCCTGCGCCTTTGGGGTTCGATGCCGAGCCCCGCCAATCCCGTCGGGGGCGGAACAACCCGGGTCCGGCTGATCCACATTGGCGGTACTGGGCAGGCCGATTGCCTGCCCGGCTCTTGGTGGTCGTCAGGTAGTGGCGGGCTCCTCTGGTGACGGGGACAGGCTCGGGCCCGGCGCGCGGCCTTCCTCGACCGCGTGGCAGGCAACGCCGCCAAGGGCACGCGGCACCTCGCGTTTGCAGCGGTCATTCGCCAGCGGGCAGCGTGGATGGAAGGCGCAGCCGGGCGGCGGCGACAGGGGCGAGGGGATCTCACCCTCGACCTTCTTGCGGCGGCGGCCCGTCATCTCGATGTCGGGGACGGCGTCCAGGAGCATCCGGGTATAGGGATGGCGGGGCGTCTCGAACAGGGTGCGGGCCGGGGCGACCTCGGCCAGGCGGCCCAGGTAAAGCACCCCGATATGGTTCGCCATATGCCGCACCACCTGAAGGTTATGCGAGATGAACACATAGGTCAGGCCGAATTCCTTCTGCAGATCCTTCATCAGGTTCAGGATCTGGGCCTGCACCGAAACGTCCAGTGCAGAGGTGGGTTCGTCGCAGACGATGAATTCCGGCTTGGCTGCCAGCGCCCTGGCAATGGCAATGCGCTGGCGCTGTCCGCCAGAGAACTGGTGCGGGAACTTGACACCATCTTCGGGGGAGAGGCCGACCAGCGTCAGCAATTCGCCCACCCGCAGACGGCGCGCGCGGTCATTCATGCTGCGTTCGAAGACGCGCAGCGGTTCGGCGATGATGTCGGTGACCCGCCACCGTGGATTGAGGCTGGCAAGAGGGTCCTGGAAGATCATCTGGAAGCGCCGCCGTAGCCGCCGCGCTTCGGCCCCTGACAGGCCGCTGGCAAGGGACTGACCGTCAAAGAAGATCTCGCCCTGTGAGGGTTTGAGAAGCCCGACGATCAGCCGGGCGATCGTTGACTTGCCCGAGCCGCTTTCCCCCACAAGGGCGAAGGTCTCACCCCGATTGACGGTAAAGCTGACGTCATCGACTGCCTTGACATACAGCTTGTCCAGCCCCTCGAGCTTGCGGTTGAGCCAGGGTTTCGACACATCGAACCGGCGCGACAGGTTGCGCACATCAAGAAGAACGTCGCTCATGCTTCGGTTACCCCGTCATAAAGCCAGCAGGCCACCTGGCGTCCCGGTTCGGTTGGCGAAAGGGCAGGGCGGTGGGACCGGCAGCGGTCAAGGACCTTGGGGCAGCGCGGATTGAAGGCGCAGCCCTTCGGGATGGCAGACAGTCGCGGCATCGCGCCGGGGATCTGCTGCAGCCGTTCAAGGTTTTCTCCCAGCCGCGGGATCGCGCCCATCAGCCCCTCGGTGTAGGGGTGGCGGGCGTTCTTGATCACATCGCGGACCGGCCCGATCTCGGCAATCCGCCCGGCATACATCACAGCCACGCGGTCAGCCGTTTCCGCGATCACGCCCATGTCATGCGTCACCAGAAGGATCGCGGCCCCTCGCTCGGCACAAAGCTGTTTCATCACGTCGATGATCTGCGCCTGGACCGAGACGTCCAGCGCGGTGGTCGGTTCGTCGGCGATGACCAGATCGGGCTCGGCACAGAGCGCAAGGGCGATCACCACGCGCTGCCGCATCCCGCCCGAGAACTGATGCGGATAATCGTCGATCCGCCGCGCGGCGTCGGGGATGCCCACATCGTCCAGCAACTGGATGGCGCGCTTGCGTGCGGCGTCCTGCGACATCGGCAGTTGGGTGCGGATCGTCTCGACCAGCTGATCCGAGATGCGGAACAGCGGGTTGAGCGAGGTCAGCGGGTCCTGAAAGATCATGCCGATCCGCCGGCCGCGGATGGCCCGCATTTCCTCGGGGGGCAGGTTGTCGATCCGCCGGCCTTTCAGCCAGATCTCGCCGCGCGCGATGCGGCCAGGGGGCTCGATCAGGCCGATGATCGCATTGCCGGTCATCGATTTGCCCGCACCGGATTCACCCACCATGCCCAGTACCTCGCCGGGCATGATGTCGAGCGTGATGTCCTCGACTGCGGTCAGGATGCCGTGCCGGGTGGGGAACTCCACCGTCAGGCCGCGGACGGAAAGCAGAGGTTCGGTCATCGCGGTCTCCTCAGCGCAGCTTGGGGTTCAGCGCGTCGCGCAGCCAGTCGCCCAGCAGGTTGACCGACAGAGCCAGCAGGATCAGCGTGACGGCGGGGAAGAACAGAATCCACCATTCGCCCGAGAACAGATATTGCTGGCCGATGCGGATCAGTGTGCCGAGGCTGGGTTGGGTCGGCGGTACACCCACGCCAAGGAAGGACAGGGTTGCCTCCTCGATGATTGCCAGCGCGAGGCCGATGGTGCCGATCACCAGAACCGGGCCAAGGACATTGGGCAGGATGTGGCGCAGCAGGATCAGCACCGGATGCACACCCATGATCCGTGCGGCCGAGACGTAATCCTTTTCTCGCTCCACCATCGTGGCACCACGCACGGTGCGCGCGAATTGTGCCCAGTTCGACAGGCCGATGGCCAGGATCAGGACCCAGATCGCCATGCTTTCCTGCTGGTTCGCCGGGATCAGTCCGCGCGCGACGCCGAAGATCAGAAGTGCGATCAGGATCGCGGGAAAGCTGAGCTGGATATCCGCGATGCGCATGATGATGGCATCGATCATCCCACCGTTGTAGCCCGCCGTCAGGCCAAGTCCCACGCCCATGGTCATGGCAAAGAGCGTCGCCATGAAGCCCACGAAGAGCGACACCCGGCTGCCATACATGATGGTCGACAACACATCGCGGCCTTGGTTGTCGGCCCCCATCAGGAACCAGTTGTCACTGAACGGACCCTGGCTTGCCGGGGGGGTGAAGCCATCCATCAGGTTCAGGCTGGCCGGGTTGAACGGGTCGTAGGGCGCGATCCAGGGTGCCAGAACGGCGATGAGGATCAGGGTCAGCGCCGTGACCGTCGCCAGGATCGTGACGGGCGAGCGCTTCCAGGAATAGAAGATGTCGCTGTCCAGAAAGCGGCGCAGGGGGCCTTCGGGACGCGGCGGAGCCGGCGGCGTCGCGGGGGGCGGAGGGGTGGTTTCGGTCATGCTCATGGATCAGTTCCCGGCGCCGCCGTCCACGCGCAGGCGCGGATCGACAACGTAATAAAGGATATCGACGATCAGGTTGATCAGGACGAAGACCAGCGCGATGAACATCAGATAGGCCGCCATCACCGGCACATCGACCACCTGGACCGAGGTGATGAACAGCGAACCGACGCCGGGCCACTGGAACACGGTTTCCGTCACGATCGCGAAGGCGATGACCGAGCCGAGCTGCAGGCCGGTGATCGTGATCACGGGCACCATCGTGTTCTTCAGCGCATGGCCGAAGTTGATCGCGCGCTGGCTCAGGCCGCGGGCGCGGGCAAAGCGGATGTATTCGGTGCGCAGGACCTCAAGCATCTCGGCCCGGACCAGCCGCATGATCAGGGTAAGCTGGAACAGCGACAGGGTGATGGCGGGCAGGATGAGCGATTTCAGCCCGCTCTCCGTCAGGAGGCCCGTGCGCCACCAGCCAAGGTCGACCACCTCGCCGCGTCCGAAGGAGGGTAGCCAGCCCAGCTCGACCGCGAAGACATAGATCAGTCCGATCCCGATCAGGAAGGTGGGTAGCGACACCCCGACCAGTGAGGCTGCCATGATCCCGGCGGTGAGAAAGCTCTTCGGTCGCAGCGCCGTGAACACCCCCAGAACCACGCCGAAGACCAGCGCGATCAGCGCCGAGGCGACGGCCAGCTCGAGCGTTGCGGGCAGGCGCGACAAGATCAGCTCGGTCACTGGCTGTTGCAGGCGATAGGAGATGCCGAATTCGCCCTGGAGCGCATTGCCGATGAACCGGGCGAACTGGACGACCACCGGGTCGTTGAGGCCCAGCCGGTCGCGCATGATTTCCTGATCCTCAAGCCGGGTCTCGACGCCGACCATGCTGGTGATCGGGTCCCCGACATAGCGGAAGATCACGAAGGCGATCAGCGCCACGAAAAGCATGACCAGCACAGATTGCGCCAGTCGGCGGATGATGAAGGCCAGCATCGGCCACCTCCGTCAGGAAAGGAAAACCGCCGCAGGGGCACAAGGCCCGCGCGGCGGCACAGTCTGGCGTAGGTGTCAGTTGTTGAACTGCACCGAGGTCATCAGCGGCTGGTTCTCCGGGTGCACCGGCAGCGTGATCGAATCCTTCATCGCATAGGCCAGAACCTGGTTGTGGATGGGCAGCAGGACACGGTCTTCCTTCACCACCTGCCAGATTTCCGCAATCGTGGCGTTGCGCTTGTCGAGGTCGGTCTCGACGCCGAGCGAGCGGATCTTCTCGTCAAGTTCCGGGTTCGAATAGAGACCGCCGTTATATGCGCCGTAATCGCCATCCTTGGTATGGACCAGGTCGTTGAAGACATAGGCGGAATCGAAGGTCGGAACCCCCCAGCCCAGCAGGTAGAAGTCGGTCTCGTTCGCGGTGACCAGCGGCGAATGTTGCGCCACGGGACGTGAGGCCAGCGTCACCTGGATCCCGATGCGGCCCAGCATGCCCACGACCGCCTGGCTGATCGCCTCGTCGTTGACATAGCGGTTGTTGGGCGTGTCCAGCGTGACGGTGAAGCCGTCAGGATAGCCCGCCTCGGCCAGCAGCGCCTTGGCGCGGTCGAGGTCCACCGCCGGATAGGCGTCGAGTTCTTCGGTCCAGCCGTTGACGAAGGGCGGGTTGGCCACGCCGGTCGGGATCGACTGGCCGCGCATCACCACCTGGCGGATTGCGTCGCGATCGATTGCCAGTTCCATCGCCTCACGCACGCGCGGGTCGTTGAAAGGGTTCGCGTCGGTCACGTTGGAGGACTTCAGCGGCTCTTCGCCAAAACGGTAGCCGAAGTAGATCACCCGGTTTTCCGGCCCGGTCTCGATCTTGATCCCGGCGGTGCCGGACAGGCGGTCGATGTCCTGCACCGGCACGTCCTGAACGATGTCCACTTCGCCCGACAGAAGGGCGGCGACGCGGGTCGCGGCATCGGTGATCGGCAGGTAGACGATCTCGGTCACCGCGGGCTTTTCCTCGGCCCAGTGGTTCTCGTTAAGCGTCAGCACCGAGCGCACGTCCACCTCACGCGATTGCAGCTTGTAGGGGCCAGTGCCGTTGGTGTTGCGCACGGCATAGTTGTCCTCGCCGGCGGCATAGTCCTGGACCTCCACCACATTGTTGGCCTCGGACCAGGTCTTGTCCATGATGAAGGTGTTGGTCAGGTTGTTGGGGTAAAGCGGCGACGGCCCCTTCATCTTGACCTCGACGGTGTAGTCGTCGACTGCGGTCACCTGGTCTACATCGGCATGAAGCTGGCGCATGTTCGACTTTTCCGACCGCGCCCGGTCGAGCGAGAAGACGACATCCTCGGCGGTGAAGGGCGCGCCGTCGTGGAAGGTCACGCCTTCGCGCAGCTTGAACACCCAAGTCGTCGGATCGTCGGCCTTCAGCTCCCACGACAGGGCAAGGCGCGCCTGCAGGTTGCCTTCAACATCGCGGTCGACCAGGGTTTCGTAGATGTGATGGGCGAAGTTGTGGGTCACGCCCTGGTTCTGTGAATGCGGGTCCAGCGTCAGCGCATCCGAAGCACGAGCCCAGCGGATCGTTTCCGCGCTCGCCGCCGAAACCAACATCGTGGTGCAAAGAAGCGCGGCACCAAGGCCCTTGATGACGTTTTTCATAAGGAAAACTCCCAAGCTGTTGTTTTGTTTTTTGCTCTTTGTGTAGCTGCGGCACGAAAGAGCGGTTCCTGTGATCTATTGCAAGGTTTTTTGACCCGATGGTCAAGATGCCGTAGCGGAAGGATAGGAAAAACCACGTAGGTTTGGCGACGCGTAAGGAAGATTATGTAATATAGCATGGACGCAGCTCATTCGCGCGCCGTGCGCTGTAGGGCAGTGTCAATACCGCTCTGCCGCCCCAAGACCGCGGATGATGGCCCTTGCTGCGTCCATCACCGGCGCTTCGGTTTCCTTCAGGATTGCGATCCGGTCAAAGCGGTCGGGATCGCGGGTGACGGCATCGTGCAACGCCGTGCCGAAGGCCATGCGCAGTTCGGTACCTATGTTGAACTTGGCGATCCGGCTGGTTGCGGCAAGTTCCGCGCGCTGGGTTGCCGGCACTCCAGACCCACCGTGGATCACCAGCGGCACCGGGGTCAGCGCCTCGATTGCGCGCAGACGGTCAAGGTCCAGACCCTGGCCTGCACTTTGTTGCAGGTGCAGGTTGCCGATGGAAATGGCCATTGCATCCACGCCGGTCTCGCGGGCAAAGCGCGCTGCTGCCTTGGGATCCGTCCCGGCCGAGGCCGCCCCGCCGGCATAGCCGACAAAGCCGATCTCGCCTTCGCAGGACAGGCCAGCGGCATGGGCCAGTTGTGCCACGGCAGCCGTCAGGTCGATATTCTGCTCCAGCGGCAGGCGCGAGCCATCGAACATCAGCGAGGTGAACCCCGCATCCACCGCTGCGCGGCATTCGTCAAACGAGTTGCCGTGATCCAGATGGGCCACCACCGGGACGCTCGCGCCCTCGGCGAGATGGCGGAACATGCGGCCAAGGATCGGCAGCGGCGTATGCGCGCGGCTGCCCGGCCCGGCCTGAAGGATGACCGGCGCTCGCTCGGCCTCGGCGGCGGCGACGTAGGCGCGCATGTCCTCCCATCCAAGGCAGACCAGGCCGGGGACGGCATAGCCATCACGCAGCGCGGGCTGCAGCACATCGGAGAGGGTGGCAAGGGTCATTTGAACTTGGCCACCATGTCCATGATGCCGGGAATGGTCCGAAGCTGCGCGGCATGGGTTGGCTGGAAGTACTGCTTCAGGCTGCGCTGACTTCGGCCCCCCAGGATGGTGAAATAGTACATCTCATAGCCGGGCAGGACGCAGCAGGGGTGATAGCCCTTGTCGATCAGCACCGTTGAGCGGTCCATGATGTGATAGGCATCGCCGGGCTCGTTATCTACGCGCTGCAGCATCTGCAGGCCGGAGCCGTGGTTCGGCCGGAAGCGGAAGTTGTAGCATTCGTCGTGGCGTGTCTCCTCGGGCAGGCGGTCGGTGTCATGCTTGTGGCTGGGGAAGCCCGACCAGCCGCCCGCCCCCACGGTGAAAAGCTCGCTCACCAGAAGCCGTCCGACCCGGTCATGGTGGTTCGCACCGAGGATATGCTTGATCTTGCGGTGGGTCTTGGTGTCGTCCGAGCCGTATTGCACCACGTCCAACTCATCCGCGCGGACCGCGAAGGGGCGCAAGGTCTCGTTGAATTTCGCCCCGGCGATGAAGGTCTCGCTATCGGTCAGGGCGGTGATCCGCGAGCCGGTGTCTTGCGGGACATAGACGCCTTCTGGATCACCGTCCCAGACATCGACTCCCCGGTTGCCGATGGCGGCAAAGGTCTCGCCCGCAGTGTCCACGGTGACCGTGCCAGTGGCCGGGACGACGCAGGTCTCGTATCCGGGGGTGCGATAGTCGAAGCTCTCTCCCGCCTTCAGGATGACGATGTTGAAATAGACCAGCGGGACCAGAGGGTCGCCCATGTCGACGATGGCGCGGTTCTGGTTGTCATGGGGGGCGATATGCATTGTGGTCCCTTTAGCTGGCCAAGTCGGGGTGGTTGGCAAGGAAGCCGTCAAGTTCAGCTTGGTTGGGCATTGCGGGGGCGCAGCCGACGCGGGAGACGACCATCGCGGCAGCAGCCGAGCCACGCAGGACGGCCTTTCTGACCGACCCGCCGGCAGCCAGTGCGGCGATGAACGCACCCAGGAAACTGTCCCCCGCTCCGGTGGGTTTGAGTGCCCGGGTCGGGTAGATGCCGGTGGCAAATTCGCCGTCCGGGGTGAGGCTGAGCGCCCCCTTCTCGCCCATCTTGTAGACGACGATCCGCGCCCCACCCGCGATCAGGCCGCGCGCGGCGTCCAGCCCTTGATCGGGATGGCCTGCCATGACTGCGAATTCTACATCATTGCCAACGATCACGTCACACATTGCGGCGACGCGCGCATAGATCTGCGCCGCCTCCTTGGCCGAGGACCAGGAATAGGGCCGGTAATCGATGTCGAAGATCAGCGGCAACCCGGCGGCCTTGGCAAGGTCGAAGGCCCGGAAGGCCGCGCTGCGTGAGGGCTCGGCCGCGAGCACCGTACCGGTAGTGATGAGTGCAGAGAAAGCGGGATAGTCGACGGCCTCGACATCCGCGGCGGTCATGGCAAAATCGGCGGCATTGTTGCGGTAGATGACCGACTGGCAGTTCTCCAGCCGCGTCTCGACCACGGCAAGCGAGTTCCGCGCCTCGCCCGGCACGGGGCGGACATGGCGGCGGTCGATGCCATAGCCATCCAGTTGCGCCAGGCAGAAGCTCCCCACGGCGTCGTCCGAGACGCAGGTCAGCAGAGCGGCAGAGCAGCCCTGCCGGGTCAGGGCTACGGCGATATTGGCTGAGGAGCCACCAAGCGCGGCAGTGAAGCGGGTCGCCTCCTCGATCCGAGTGCCGGGAGGGTCCGCATAAAGGTCCATCCCCGCCCGCCCGATGACAAGGAAGTTCCTCCCGGAAAGACGCGCCAGGTCGGCCATCAGACGCCCCGCCTCTGGTCCGCGCGTCCGGCCTCAACCTCGGCATGTTTGACGCGGACGCTGGCGCTGGCCGAGACCTCGGCAGTGCCGATCTCCCACCACGCGTGACCTTTGCTGGTCCAGCCCTCATAGGGGTCAACCTGCATGACGATGACGGTGGTCTTCGTTGCTGCCTTGGCGCGCTGGAATGCCTGGGCCAGTCCGGCGGGATTGGCGACGGTTTCGGCAATAGCTCCCATTGCGCGGGCATGGGCCTCAAAATCAACCGTGAACGCCTCCGGCACCGTCGGGCAATCGGCGATCAGGTTGTTGAAACTTTCCTGACCGGTGTTGTTCTGCAGCTTGTTGATGACCGCGAAGCCGCCGTTGTCCAGGACAAGGACGATAAGCTTCTTCTGCGTAAGGACCGAGGAATAGATGTCCGAATTCATCAGGAGATAGCTACCGTCGCCGACCAGGACGATGGTGTCGCGGTCGGGCTCCTGTTCCGATTGAGCGATGCGGGCACCCCAGCCGCCAGCTATTTCGTAACCCATGCAGGAGAAGCCGAATTCGACATCCACGGTGCCGATGCCCAAGGTGCGCCAATTCGCGGTGACCTCGGCGGGCAGGCCTCCGGCCGCGGTCACGATGCGGTCGCGCGGATGGCACAGGGCATTCACCACGCCGATAGCCTGGGCATAGGAGTTCGGGCGATTGCCGGGCGCGACATTCTCGGCCACATAGGCGTCCCAGGTTTTGCGTTCGGCCTGTGCCCGCGCGGTCCAGCTTGGGTCGACGCGATGGTTGCCAAGCGCTGCCCCGAGCGCCTGAAGGCCCAGCTTCGCATCCCCCACCACGGTGAGCGAACGGTGCTTGGCCGCGTCGTGGCGTCCTGCGTTCAAGCCGATCAGCCGGGCCTCGGGGGCAAATACTGTCCAGGATCCTGTGGTGAAATCCTGCAGCCTCGTGCCGACCGCCAGCACGACATCCGCCGCCCCGGCAATGGTATTGGCGCTGTCCGAGCCGGTCACCCCCAGCGGGCCGATGTTCAGGGGGTGCGCGGCCAACAGGTTTGCCCGCCCCGCGATGGTCTCGACGACCGGTATGCCATGCGCTTCGGAAAAGGCCGTGAGTTCCGCCACCGCACCCGAATATTGCACCCCTCCCCCGGCCACGATCACCGGGCGCCTGGCCGCCCGCAGCACCTCGGCCGCTTCGGCCAGTTCGGCTGTGTCCGGGGATTGCCGGCGGATCCGGTGGACGCGGCGGTCGAAGAAGGCCGTGGGGTAGTCGTAGGCCCAGCCCTGCACGTCCTGCGGCAGGCCCAGGAAGGCCGGGCCGCAATCGGCCGGGTCAAGCATCGTGGCCAGAGCCGCAGGGAGCGATTGCAGGATCTGTGCCGGATGGGTGATCCGGTCCCAGTAGCGGCAGACCGCCTTAAAGGCGTCATTCACGCCCAAGGTCGGGTCGCCGAAATGTTCAAGCTGCTGCAGAACCGGGTCCGGCAGGCGGGTCAGAAAGGTATCGCCGCACAGCATCAGCATCGGCAGCCGGTTGGCATGGGCCAGAGCGGCTGCCGTCAGCAGGTTCGCCGTTCCCGGCCCCGCGCTGGCAGTGCAAAACATGAAGCGGCGGCGCAGATGATATTTGGCAAAGGCCGCAGCGGCAAAACCCATGCTTTGTTCATTCTGGCCCCGATACAGTGGAAGCTCGTCGCGTACCGGATACAGCGCCTCGCCAAGACAAGGGACGTTGCCGTGACCAAAGATCCCGAACCCGCCGCCACAGACCCTGGTCTCGACGCCGTCAATCTCGATGAACTGGTTCAGGAGCCAGCGCACGATAGCCTGCGCCGCGGTCAGCCTGATGGTGTCGCCCTGCCCGGTCATTCTGGCGCTTCCCCTTTGCGTCACAAACATCTTGCGCGACGTCCACAGGGACGATACATATTTTGCAACCGGTTGCAATAGCTGCGGTGATCTGGGAGGCGGATGGTGGCTGAGATCGGGATCGGGCTGGTTGGCGGCGGGTATATGGGCAAGGCCCATGCGGTGGCGCTTTCCTGTGTGGGGGCCGTGTTCGACACGGCCCTGCGCCCCCGGTTGGAGATGATCGCCGCCACCAGCACGGCCTCGGCAGAGCGGTACCGCCGGGCCTATGGCTTTGGCTGGGCAACCGACGACTGGCGCGAGCTGGTTGCCAATCCGAAGGTTCAGGCCGTGGTCATCGCCTCGCCGCAATCCACCCATCGCGCCATTGCCGAGGCGGCCTTTGCCGCAGGCAAGCCCGTGTTCTGCGAAAAGCCGCTGGGGGCCTCGCTTGCCGACGCCGAGGCGATGGTCGCGGCGGCCGAGGCTTCGGGCCTACCCAACATGATCGGTTTCAACTATGTTCGCACGCCTGCGACCCAGTTCGTGAGCCAATTGCTGGCCGAGGGCGCGATCGGTGACCCAATCTGGTTCCGCGGCGAACATACCGAGGATTTTCTGGCCGACCCCACCTTGCCTGCAACCTGGCGGACGACGGGCCGGGCCAATGGCTGCATGGGCGACCTTGCGCCGCATCCGGTCAACTGCCTGCTGACGCTGATGGGCCCGGTTGCCGAGCTATCCGCCCGGATCGAGACTGTGCACCCCACCCGCCCGGGTCCGAATGGTCCCGTGGCGGTGGACAATGACGATCAGGCACAACTGATGTTGCGCTTTGCCAACGGAGTGATGGGACATCTTTTCGTCAGCCGCGTCGCGACGGGTCGCAAGATGGGCTATGCCTATGAAATCCACGGAACCAGGGGTGCGATCCGTTTTGATCAGGAGGATCAGAATTCCGTCTGGCTTTACCGCGCCGAGGGGCCGGAGGCCACGCGGGGCTTTACCCGCATCCTGACCGGGCCGCAGCATCCGGACTATCTGGCCTTCTGCCAGGGTCCCGGCCATGGCACCGGCTATCAGGACCAGATCATCATCGAGGCGCGGGATTTTCTTCTGGCCATCGCCACCGGCAAGCCGGTCCGGCCCACCTTCCGCGACGGTCTGGCCGTCAGCCGGATCATCGATACAGCGTTCAAGGCGTCCGACGACGGCCGTTGGCACGCCGTCCCCCAGGCATGAGGTTCCCATGACGATCCGTATCGGCAACGCCCCCTGCTCATGGGGGGTGGAATTCGCAGAGGACCCGCGCAACCCGCCGTGGCGGCAGGTGCTCTCGGATTGCGCGGCGGCGGGCTACAAGGGGATCGAGCTGGGTCCGATCGGCTTCATGCCCGAGGACCCGGCGATCCTGGGTGAGGCGCTGGCCGGGACCGGGCTGGAACTGATCGGCGGGGTCGTCTTCCGTCCCTTCCATGATCCGGCGAAATGGGACGAGGTCTGGGATGCCTCGGTGCGCACCTGCAAATCGCTGGTTGCGCATGGCGCGCGGCATCTGGTGCTGATCGACAGCATCTCGCCCCGCCGCGCCCCGACCGCCGGTCGCCCCGAGGCGGCCGAGCAGATGGATCGTGCCGAGTGGACCGCCTTCCGCGACCGTATTGCAGAGGTTGCCCGTCTGGGGACCGAGGAATGCGGACTTACGGTCGGGATCCATGCCCATGCCGCCGGCTTTATTGACTTCGAGCCGGAGTTGGAGCGGCTGCTGGCAGAGGTGGACGAAAGCATCCTGAAGATCTGCTTCGACACCGGCCATCATTCCTATGCCGGCTTCGACCCGGTGGCCTTCTTGCGTCGGCATGTCGGTCGCATCTCCTACATGCATTTCAAGGACATCGACCCGTTGGTGAAGGCTGAGGTCATCGCCAGGGGCACGGGCTTTTATGAGGCCTGCGGACAGGGCATCTTCTGCAACCTGGGCAAGGGCGATGTCGATTTTCCGGCCGTGCGGCAGATCCTGCTGGAGGCAGGCTTCGAGGGCTGGTGCACCGTCGAGCAGGATTGCGACCCGACGCTGGACGTCAGCCCCATCGACGACGCTCGGAAGAATCGCGACTACCTTGCTTCCATCGGCTTCTGAGGGACCATCATGGCAAAACTGAACTGGGGCATGATTGGTGGTGGTGAGGGCAGCCAGATCGGCCCGGCCCACCGCCTTGGCGCGCTGGCCGACGGGCATTTCAACCTTGCTGCCGGGGCGCTGGACCACCGGCCAGAAGTGGGGCGCGCCTTTGCCCAGTCGCTAGGCGTCGTCCCCGACCGCGCCTATGGCGACTGGCAGGAGATGTTGGAGGGAGAGAGGAACCGCGCTGATCGCTGCGATCTGGTGACGGTGGCGACACCAAACTCCACCCATTTCGAGATCACGAAGGCCTTCCTTGAAGCCGAGTTTCATGTGCTGTGCGAAAAGCCGATGACCATGACGGTCGAGGAAGGCGAGGAAATCGTCCGCATCGCCGAACGAACCGGCCGGATCTGCGCGGTGAACTACTGCTACTCCGCCTATCCGATGATCCGGCAGGCCCGCGCGATGGTGCGGAACGGGGATATCGGCAAAGTCCGGCTGGTGGTGACGAACTTCAGCCACGGCCACCATGCCGACGCTGTCGACGCCGACAACCCCAGGATCCGCTGGCGCTATGATCCGGCCACCGCCGGGGTCTCGGGCCAATTTGCGGATTGCGGCATCCATGCGCTGCACATGGCCAGCTTCATCTGCGACGACGAGGTGGAGATGATGAGCGCCGACTTCGCGTCCACCATTCCCTCCCGCGTTCTGGAGGATGACGCGATGGTCAACTTCCAGATGTCGAAAGGCACGGTGGGGCGGCTCTGGACCTCATCTGTCGCCATCGGGCGGCAGCATGGCTTTGACATTCAGGTCTTCGGTGAAACCGGCGGGTTCCGCTGGGCGTCGGAACAGCCGAACCAGTTGATCTACACCCCACTGGGCGGGCGGACCCAGATCATAGAAAAGGGAGAGAACGGGCTTTACGACGACGCCAAGCGCCTGTCCCGCGTCGCCATCGCCCACCCAGAGGGCTTTCCGCTGGCTGTGGCGAACATCTACTGCGACCTCGCCGATGCCATCCGGGGCGAGAAGCGCGACGGTCTGCCCACCGCGCCGAGCGGGTTGCGGTCGATGATGGCAGTGCATACGGCTGTTGCATCGGCCAGGGCAGGCGGCACATGGATGGATGCCCGGCCGCCTATGTTCCGCTAGCGCAGCGTACGTCTTTCGATCACACGACAGGGGAACAGCCGGACTTCGGGGGGACGCTGCGGTTCCTCGATCGTTGCCACCACAACCTCGATGGCAGCGTCGATGATCTCGGAAACAGGCTGGCGGATCGTCGTCAATCCGACAAATTGCCAGCGCGCCATCTCCATGTCGTTCAAGCCGATCAGTCCGATGTCGCCAGGGACGGAAAGCCCCGCCTCCTGGATCGCGCTGAGCGCGCCGACCGCCAGCAGGTCGTCGCCGCAGAAATAGGCCTCGGCCGGAGTGTTGGCCAGAAGGCGCTGCATCTCGTTCCGACCCGCGTCAAAGGCGTAATCGCTGGCAAAGCTTTCGCTAACCCCGATCTGCGGATGCTCTGCAAGCGCCGCGCGAAACCCGGCCAGGCGATCCTGGGTCGAGCTTGCTGCCCTGGGTCCGCCCAGGAAAGCCACCCGCCGATACCCGCGTCGGACCAGGGCCTCGGCCGCCATGCGCCCGCAGGCGATGTTGTCGATCCCGACCACATGAACGTCCGGCGCGACCGAATGGCGCCCGAAGGCATGAACCACCGGAAGCCCGGCAGTCCTGAAGGATTTGGCAAAGCTTGACGGCAAGGTGGATGAGGCGACGATCACCCCGTCCACCGAATACTGCCGCAGCATGCGCAGCGAGGCAGCGGGATCTGTTGCATCCGTCAGGTTGACCAGCAACGGCCGCAAGCCGCGATCTTGCAAGCCGCGGGTGAAGAGGTCGAACACCTCCAGGATCAGCGGATTGTGGAAGTTGTTGACGATCAGACCAATGAGCTTTGTCCGCCCGGTGGTCAGGCTGGACGCAAGCGCGTTCGGCGCATAACCCAATTCGTTTGCGGCCTTTTCCACCTTGGCGCGGGTCTTCGGCGAGACCGATGCCCCTGCGGTGAAGGTGCGCGATACGGCCGAGCGCGACACGCCCGCCCGCTCCGCTACCTCTTTCAGGGTCACAGCCATCGCACGCCCATGCCGCTGCCTGCCTTGTGCGCAATATACATGCCGCACCCTCGGAGGAAACCCGCCGGGCCTTTGTGCACTTGCTGCACGCGGCGTCGCCAGCCCTATCCTGCCGCCGTGACGCGCCAGATGATGTCGCCGACGTCATCCGCGACCAGGAGGGATTTCCGGTCAGGTCCCAAGGTCACGCCGACGGGCCGACCATAGGCCAGCTTTTCGTCCTCTGACAGGAAGCCGGTGAGGATATCGCGGGCCGGGCCAATGGGCTTGCCGCCCTTGAAGGGAATGAAGATGACTTTGTAGCCGCTCAGCTTCGAGCGGTTCCAAGACCCGTGCTGGCCGATCACCATGCCTGCGCCAAATCCCGGCAGGGTGCCGTCGGGCATCCAGCACAGCCCAAGCGACGCGGTGTGGCCACCAAGCGCGTAATCCGGCGTGATGGCACGGGCGACCAACTCCGGGTTCTGCGGTACCCGGTCGTCCACTGTCTTGCCCCAATAGCAGTAGGGCCAGCCATAGAAGCCCCCGTCCTGCACCGAGGTCAGATAGTCGGGCGGTGTTTCATCCCCGAGGCCGTCGCGTTCGTTAACGACGGTCCAGAGTTTTCCGGTCTCCGGCTCCCAGGCCATACCCACGGCATTGCGCAGACCCGAGGCGAAGATCCGGGCCTGCCCGGTGGCCACGTCCAGTTCCCAGATCGCGGCGCGGCCTTCTTCGGCCGCCATGCCGTCATCGCCGATGTTCGACAGCGAGCCGACGCCCGCATAGATCTTCGTTCCATCAGGCGAGGCGATCAGGCTGCGCGTCCAGTGGCCATGCGGCTTGAACTCCACTAGCCGCTCGCCGTCGCCGGAAAGCGCGGTACTGCCCGGGGTGTAGTCGAACACCTTGATCCCGTCGGTATTGCCCAGGAAGAACCGCTTTCCCACCAGCGCCATACCGAACGGCTGGTTCTGGTTCTCGACAAAGACCTCGCGAAATTCGGCAACGCCGTCACTATCGGAGTCCCGCCAGAGCGTGACCCGGTTCGCGCTCTTCCCGATCGCCTTGACCCGCCGCATGGTCGCCTGCGCGGCGTGGTCCATCAGGGTCTTTGGCGGCCCGGCTTGTTCCTTTGATTCCGCGACGAGCACATCGCCGTTCGGAAGCACCTCGATCCAGCGGGGATGGTCCAGGCCCGAGGCAAAGGCATTGACCGCCAGACCCGGCGCACAGCTGGGGAGGTGGCCATCCTTCCAGCCCTCCGCGACGGGCATCTTCAGGGTCATGATCCCCTGCTTGCGGGCCTCGGGGATCTTGGGATCGGCGCCGAATGCCTGATGCGCAGGCAATCTCATGCGCCGATAGAATGCGACTGTGCCGCCAACCAATGCGGTTGCCCTTGCGATAAGCTGCATGGCTGTCTCCCTCTTTGCGGCGCAGTCTAGCGAAGGCCGCTGGGAAGGGACACACCTTTCCCGATCAGCCGGTCGTGGCGCATTGCTATTCGCGTCTTGCGCTGAAGACTGGCCAGGGCGGCTCACCTTTCAATGCCGGGCGGAGAGCCCAGAGATATGCGGCCCATCCCGCTATCCACAAGGCCGCGGAGGCCATGATCGGGTCCGTCCCGATGCCGATAAGGAAGGGAGCCAGCACACGCAACGCCGTGGCGAGCCAGATCAGGATGAAGGCGACGGCAAGACCGCGCCCCACCATCAACCGCCCGCCCCGGCGCTCCATCGCCGCGCGACCCGAGATTGCGAGGATCATCATTCCCATCGCGCCCATCGTCAGTGCATGCAGCGCTGTCGCGGGCGGCAGGAGGTCTGGCCGTAGCAGCGCAGTGCCCATCAGGATCAGCCCGATCGGCAGCCAGGCCCAGGCCAGATGCAGAAGTGAAAGTGCCGGGTAGCGCCGGGCGGAAAGCGGATGCCAGCTGGCCAGGCGCAGTCCTTGGATTGTGCCCGCCGTCAGCAGACAAATCCCCGCCGGAGTTTCCTGCCCCGCCAGCACCAGCCCGCCGCCCAAGGCCGTTGCGGCTTGCGCCGTCAGCGAAAGCAGCCGGCGGTCGCGCAGCTGATGAAGGGGGGCCTCCTTCTGTAGCCAACTGCGGGTGAAGGCCGGGACCGCACGGCCTCCGATCCCGCCGATCAGGAGCGCGAAAAGAAAGACCATCGCGCCAGGAACCATAGACGCGGACAACATCCCTGCCTGAAGCGCCGAACTCCCCAGCCCCAAGGCTGCCACGGCGGCGACCGACCACAACCGCGACCAGGCTCCGGCGGTAAGTAGCGCATGTGCCAGAACCACGGCGAGCAGCGCGAAATAGCCCGAGCCAAGCGGCAGCAGCAGCCAGACTGGAAGGACCTTGATCACGGAAAGCCGCGCGGTCAGCCAGAGCAGGGTCAGCGCCTGGAGCGTCCGTGGCGAGACGCTTCCTCCTCCCGTCCATGCGGGTAGCGCGGTCAGAAGGTATCCCCCGACTGCCGCACCGCCCATGCCGAACAGCAGCTCATGCAGATGCCAGAGCAGGGGATCGGCTCCGAACCCGCCCGGCCAAAGCCAGACTGTAGGAGCAAAGAGCGCACTCGCACCGGCGCAGAGGAACAGCGGCCGGTAGGCCGCCTGCCAGAGAGGATGTCCCTGCCCTGGCAATTTTCAGGCGGGGTTTGCCTCGAACCGGGCGAAAAGCACGGTGTTCTCCAGATGCATATGCGCGACCAAATCCTCGGAGAACTTGCGCAGCCCGGTGTACAGCGCGGACCACGAACCGCATGCCCCGACGGGCAGCGCCAGACCATGGGCCGCATGCTCGACGCGGGTCAGCAGGTCTGCGGCGCTGTCATGCTCGTACCGCATCTGCGCGATCGGGTGGAGAAGCATCGGATCAGCACCCTGCAGCATGAGGGGAAAGAGGATATGCTCCTCCTTGGCCATATGGGCGTCGAGATCGTCATGCAGGGCGATCAGCGCTTCGGTCAGGCCAAGCGGAGCCTCCTCATGATCGCCGTGGACACGTTCCACCTTCTGGGCAAGCGGGATCAGCCATTCCAGTTCGGTCCGGTGGGTATCGTGATAGCGATTGAGGATATGGTCGATTAGGGCCGGGGTCTCTTCCGGGGCGTCGCGCCCCGCCGCATCAGCCAGAGCCTGCAATTCTGCCAGAAGGCCTTCGGTCGTCAGCCCCGCTTTTGGTGCGGCCTCCGACAGAGGGATCTTGCCACCGCAGCAGAAGTTGATGCCCTTCTGACGGAATAGCTCGGCCGCGCCGGGAAGCTCGGCGGCGACGGCGGTCACGGTCAGGTCGGGGGAAAGCACAGTCATGGGTCGTCTCCTGTGACGGGGGGCGCCCAGGCGGTTGCCTGGGGCGGGGCAATGCGCAACAGGTCGACCGCGCGGGCGGCGATCTGGCGGGAAATCTCCTGGGTGGTCTGCGGACGCAGGTAGAAGGCAGGAACCGGCGGCAGGATCGTGCCGCCCATTTCGGTGACCGAGGTCATGTTGCGCAGATGAGCCAGCGTCAGCGGCGCCTCGCGGGCCAGAAGGATCAGCGGCCGGCGCTCCTTCAGCTGCACGGCGGCGGCGCGGGTCAGGAGGTTGTCGTCCAGCCCATGCCCAATTGCGGCCAGACTTCGCATCGAACAGGGGGCGACGATCATCCCGGCCACCGGCGAGGAGCCCGAGGCGATGTTGGCGCCCAGATCGCGGATCTCGTGAAGCCGGGAGGAAAGGGCCACAAGCTCGGCTTTCGCTTCGGGGCCTACTTCCAGCTCGAGCGTGCGCTCCGCCATCGGTGACAGAGTCAGGTCGATCTCGGCACCGCTCTGGGCCAGCGCCCGGGCGCAGTCCAGCGCCAGAAGTGCGCCCGAGGCGCCAGAGACGCCAAGGATCACGCGGAGGGTCATCGCGCACCCGGCAGATGGCGGGCCAGAAGATCGGCGGCAAAGGCCTGATCCCTCGGATCCAGGGCCATGACCTTGCCCCAGTCGCGCAGCGTCTCGGCCCCGATCTTGGTGGTGGCGTCGATCCCGATCTTGCCTGCCAATCCCTCGCGCGGGCTGGCGAAATCAAGATAGTCCATCGGCGTGGAATCCATCAGCAGCACGTCGCGCGCCGGGTCCATCCGTGTGGCAAGTGCCCAGGCGATGTCATCCCAGCTCCGGGCGTTTATGTCGGCGTCGACCACGATGACCATCTTGGTATAGCTGAACTGCGCCAGCATCCCCCACAGCGCCAGCATCACCCGGCGGGCCTGCCCGGGATAGCGCTTGTCGATGCTGACGACTGCCAGCCGATAGGAGCAGGCGGCGGGCGGCAGCCACAGGTCGCGTACTTCCGGGATCTGCGCCCGGATCACAGGCAGCGCCAGATCGTTGAAGACCTCGCCGATGACCGAGGGTTCGTCTGGCGGGCGGCCGGTAATGGTAGAGAGATACAGGGGATCGCTGCGGTGAGTGATCGCCGAAATTCGCATGACGGGGAAGTTCTCTACCGCATTGTAATAGCCGGTATGGTCGCCGAAAGGCCCCTCCGGAGCGGTCTCGCCGGGGTGGACCCAGCCCTCCAGCATGATTTCGGCATTGGCCGGGACCAGAAGTGGCACGGTGCGGGCTGGCACCATCTCGGCCCGAGAGCCGCGCAGAACGCCGGAGAAGGCGATCTCAGAGACGGTCTCGGGCAGGGGCAGCGCGGCAGAGAGCAGGGTCGCGGGATCGGCCCCGAGCGCGATGGCCACCGGCATTGGCTGTCGCGCCTGCGCCCAGGTCCGGGCATGGGCCGCCCCGCCGCGATGGGCGAGCCAGCGAAGGATGAGCCGGTCCGAGCCCAGCACCTGCGCGCGGTAGACCCCAAGGTTGTAGCGGCCAAGCTGCGCCGCCTCGGTCCCGTGAGGCCGGGTGATCACCACCGGCCAGGTGATCAGAGGACCGGCATCCTCGGGCCAGGGCGTCTGGATGGGGAGCCGCGTCAGATCGGGGTCGGCCATTACCTCCTGCACCGCGGCGCGCCGCGCAATCTGAGGCCGGGATTGCAGGGCCGCACGGAGCATAGGCCAGCGCGACCAGGCATCGCGCAACCCTTCTACCGGTGCGGGACTTCGCAAGGCAGCGAGGAAGTCTCCGAACTCTGGAATCTGGTCCCGGGTGAGGCCCAGCCCCGCCGCGACCCGACCGGGCGTACCGAACAGGTTCGCGACCACCGGCATCGCCGCCCGCTCACCATCAGTCTGGATCGCCGCGTCGAAGCGCAGGACCGGCCCGCCCTGCTGCAAGGCCGCCGTTTGCACCGCCGTCATCTGATGGCAAAGCGACACCGGCTCGGCCAGGCGCAGTAGGTCGCCCCGTCCGTCCAGCCAGGCGAGGAAGGCGCGCAGATCGGCGAAGACGGGCAGGGATCGGTTCATGGGTTCTATTGCATGGCGCAGTGGGCCTAGTGACGACTAGCAGGCCGCGAACTCGCGCGAATTGATTTATGTCAATTATGGCACCGCCTGTCCCGGCTATGCAGAACGCATCTCCTTGGCCGAGGACATTATGCCTGACCCTGCCCTGCCTCCCCTGCCGCGTCCCCTGATCTGGGCCGCGAGGCCCTTGCCGCTCATGCCGCTGACGCTGCTTCTGACCCGATTGACGCGGCAATTGCTGCACCGCCATCCGCGCCTGCAACGCCGACTGGGTACCTATGCCGATCACCGCTTCCTGCTGGATCTGACGGACCTGCCTTTCCTTCTGCTTCTGGAGCCTGGCACCTCGACCCCGCGCGTGTCAGCCCACCCGCGTCAGCGCGTCCCCGATCATGATACCCGGATTGCGGGGCTGACGTCGGCTTTCCTGGGGATGATGCATGGCAGTCTGGACGGCGACGCGCTCTTCTTCTCCCGCGACCTAGTAATCGAAGGCGATACCGGAGCAGGTCTTGCGCTTCGCAATGCCATCGACGATGCGGAACTGGATCTCACGGTGGAACTGGGCGTGCTGTTGCGGCCACTGGGTCCGCTCCTGAACCGGCTGCGCCCCTCGGCCGAGCGGCTGACCGGTCTTGCGCTGCACCGGATGGACCAACCCACGGAGCTGCAGCCATGATGGAGCTTGTTTGCCCAGCGGGCACCCCCGCCGCCCTGCGCGCGGCCGTCGAAGCCGGCGCGCATACGATCTATTGTGGCTTTGCCGACGAGACCAACGCCCGCAACTTTCCCGGTCTGAACTTCGACCGCGAGGAGATGGCCGAAGGCGTCGCCTTTGCTCACGCGCGGGGATCCAAGGTGTTGGTCGCCATCAACACTTTCCCCCGGGCCGGAGCAGAAATTCTCTGGCACCGCGCCATCGCCGATGCCAAGGCCTGCGGGGCCGATGCTGTGATCCTGGCCGACATCGGTCTTCTGGCCCATGCCGCCGAGCACCACCCCGAACTGCGCTGCCACCTTTCGGTTCAGGCGGCCGCAGCCAACCCCGATGCCATCGCCTTTTATGCTGAGGCATTCGGGGTGAAGCGCGTTGTCCTGCCCCGCGTGCTGACCGTCGACGAGATCACCGCCATCAACCGCGAGATCGAGGTGGAGACTGAGGTCTTCGTCTTTGGCGGCCTTTGCGTCATGGCCGAGGGACGCTGCTCGCTTTCTTCCTATGCCACCGGCAAGTCGCCCAACATGAACGGCGTATGCTCTCCCGCAAGCCATGTGGATTATGCTGAAGAGCCCGGCGGGCTGACGGCGCGTCTGGGTGGTTTCACCATCCACCGCACTGCCAAGGGCCAGCCAGCGCCCTATCCGACCCTGTGCAAGGGCTGCTTGACCTCAGGCGACCAGACCGGCCATGTCTTCGAGGACCCGGTCAGCCTTGATGCCACCCGGCTGATCCCCGCCCTTGCCCGGGCCGGGGTGACGGCGCTGAAGATCGAGGGCCGCCAGCGCAGCCGCGCCTATGTGGCTGAGGTGGTGCGCAGTTTCCGCGCCGCGATCGAGGCCGAGGCCGCCGGCCGCCCGATGCCGGAAGCGGCCCTGGCGCGGCTGAGCGAAGGTCAGGCCGCCACTACCGGCGCCTATGCGAAAACCTGGAGATGATGATGGATCTGACCGTCGGCCCGAACCACTTCTTCTGGGAAGCGCCTGCCGTGCGGGCCTTCTACCAGAGCCTTGCCGCCGCCCCTGTTGCGCGGGTGGTCCTTGGCGAAGTGGTCTGCTCGAAACGCCTGCCCTTCTGGCAGGACGAGATCGCCCCCGCCGCCGAAACCCTTTTGGCCGCAGGCAAGGATGTGGCGATCACCAGCCTGGCGCTGGTCACGCTGAAGCGCGAACGAAAAGCCACCGCCGCCCTGGCGGAGATCGGCTTGCCGGTTGAAGTCAACGACCTGACCGCCTTGCACTCCTTGCCGAAAGGCCAGCCTTTCTGGGTCGGCCCGCTGATCAACGTCTATAACGAAGGCACGCTGCGCTGGTTGGCAGCGCGGGGTGCGGTGCGTGTCTGCTTGCCGCCGGAACTGCCGCTGGGGTCGGTCGCCGTTCTTGCCGGGCTTGGCCGCGATCTGGGCGTGGCGGTCGAGGTCTGGGGCCATGGCCGCCTGCCGCTTGCAATCTCTGGCCGTTGCTATCACGCGCGGCTGCACGACCATGCCAAAGACAGCTGCCAGTTCGTCTGCGGGCTGGACCCGGACGGCCGCGATGTCGAAACGCTGGACGGGCAGAAGTTCCTGGCGGTGAACGGGGTGCAGACGCTGAGCCAGAGCACGGCCAGCATGGCGCATCAGATCGAGGTACTGCGCGAGGCGGGGATCACCTCGCTGCGCCTTTCGCCACAAAGCACGGATTTCGCAGGCGTTTGTGCGGCCTATGCCGACCGGATTGCCGGTCGGATGACGGCAGAGGCTTTGGCTGCCGAGCTAAGGACCAAAGTCCCCGGCGGCCGTCTGTCGGATGGCTTTCTGCGCGGCCCGGTAGGGGCGCATTGGTCCGGCAGCGCGCCACAGGCAGATCGTCCGGCCGTGTGATCCGGTCTGCCGGGACGGGTCGGCAAGCCAGCATTCCGCTCTTGCAGGTGGACCTTCCGACCGTCATCCCTTACGGTCAGGACAGTTCGCTTGCTGGTGGCAGCGTTTTAACCCCCTGATATCTTGGAGGATCTCCCAATGAAGTTCACGCTTTTCAAATCCCTTGCGGGAGCCGCGCTTGCGGTCGGCCTGATGGCACAAGGAGCCGTGGCACAAGACATGCAGTTCTTCCGGATCGGAACTGGTGGCACTGCGGGCACCTACTATCCGATCGGCGGCCTGATCGCGAACGCCATCTCGAATCCCCCCGGCTCGCGGGCCTGCGAGGACGGCGGGTCTTGCGGCGTGCCGGGGCTGATCGCAACCGCGGTGGCCTCGAACGGGTCGGTCGGCAATGTCAATTCGATCAATGGCGGCACTCTCGAGGCAGGCTTCAGCCAGTCCGATGTCGCCTATTGGGCGCAGTCCGGCACCGGAATCTGGGAAGGCCAGCCGCCGGTGGAAAAGCTGCGGCTGATTGCCAATCTCTACCCCGAAAGCATCCATCTGGTCGCTAGCAAGGCGTCAGGCATCACGTCGGTCAACGATCTTAAGGGCAAGCGCGTGTCGCTGGACGAGCCGGGGTCGGGCACGCTGGTCGATGCCAAGATCATTCTGGGCGCCTTCGGACTGTCCGAGGCGGACATCACGCCGGAATACCTGAAACCCGATCAGGCGGCGGACCGGATGCGCGATGGTGCGATGGATGCGTTCTTCTTCGTGGGTGGCTATCCGGCTGGCGCAATTGCCGAACTTTCCAGCCAGCATGAGGTTGTGATGGTTCCGATCACCGGCCCCGAGGTCGAGGCGCTGCGCAGCGAATATACGTTCTTTGCGAACGACGTGCTGCCCGCAGGCACCTACAACGGCCAGGACGCCGATGTGCCGACCCTGTCCGTCGGCGCCCAGATGGTGACCTCGGCCGATCTGTCCGAAGATCTGGTCTATGGAATCACCAAGGCCATGTTCAACGAGACCACCCAGAAGCTGTTCGCCAACGGCCACGCCAAGGGCAAGTTCATTACCTTGGAAAATGCGGTGAAGGGTGCGGGCATCCCGTTCCATCCCGGCGCCGAGAAGTTTTACAAGGAAGTCGGCGCGATCGAGTGATCCGCCCCTTCTGACCTGATGGGGAACGCGGCCGCCACAACGGTCCGCGTTCCTTTCAACTAGCCTGCGAGGATACTCCGATGAGCGACGGCCAACGCGCGATGACAGCCGCGGAGCTTGCGGCGATCGAGGAACAGTTCGATCCCGAAGCACGCTTCCGCACCGTCACGCGTCCGGTCGCCATTCTTGCGGGGGTGATCCTTTTCGCGCTCGCCTGCTATCACTACTACACCGCTGGTTTCGGCATCCCGCGCGCGACAACCCATCGCGGCCTCCATATGGGCGTGTCGCTGCTTCTGATCTTCCTTAGCTTTGCCGCGTTGTCTTCGCAGCGGCACAAGACCACGGGTTTTGTGATCCTTGGCCTGCCGGTGATGGACTGGCTGTTCGGCATCGCGGCCCTGGTCAGCGCAGTTTATGTCCCTTGGATCTATGACCAGCTTGCCTTCCGCATCGGCAATCCGCTGCAGATCGATGTCGTCATGGGCACGATCCTTCTGGTGACCCTGCTTGAGGCAGTGCGTCGGTCAATGGGCTGGCCGCTGCCTGTCATCGCGCTTTTGTTCATCAGCTATGCCTATTTCGGCCAGTCGATGCCGGGGATCTTCGTGCATCCAGGGGCAGATTGGTCCGGGATCGTCAACCACCTCTATCTCTCGTCGCAAGGTGTCTATGGCACCGCGTTGGGGGTGATCGCGACCTATGTCTTCCACTTTGTGCTGTTCGGAGTCATGGCGCAACGGATCGGGCTGGGACAGCTGTTCATCGACCTGGCGACCGCCCTTACGGGGCGCTATTCCGGCGGGCCTGCCAAGGTCTCGGTGGTGTCCTCCGCGCTGCTGGGGTCGATCTCGGGTTCCTCGATCGCCAACACGGTGACGACCGGCGCGCTGACCATTCCCACGATGATCAAGATCGGCTTCAAGCGCCATTTCGCGGCCGCGGTCGAGGCGGCGTCTTCCACGGGTGGGCAGATCACGCCACCGGTCATGGGGGCGGTTGCGTTCCTGATGGTGGAATATCTGGGAATCCCGCTGCGCACGATCCTGATCGCGGCC
>JARFTV010000019.1:0-19207 GCA_029289325.1 Alphaproteobacteria bacterium | reverse complement strand
CCGTCATGCACTTCTTCGGCGTGCTGGTGCAGGTGCATCTCGAGGCGAAACGGCTGGGAATCCGCGGTCTGCGCAAGGAGGAATTGCCCAACGCTCTTCACGTGATGCGCAGGGGCTGGCTGTCGATGCTGCCGCTGATCCTGCTGGTCTACATGCTCATGTCGGGACGGACCCCGTTCCTGGCGGCCTTCTGGGCGATTACGGCTTGTATCATCATCTATGCCATCCAGCGCGTGATGGCCGCTGGATTGGCCGACGGCGCCCGGGAGTTCGTGGTCGGGATCTACGAGGGCTTCGTCTCGGGCGCCAAGAGTTCGCTTGCCGTGACGGCCGCTGCGGCATTGGTGGGGGTGGTGATCGGGGTGGTCACGCTGACCGGCATCGGCTTCAAGATCGCCTTCATGCTGACCTCTGTGGCGCAGGGCTGGGCCGAAAGCACCCATGCCTTCCTGTCCTTCCTGCCGATCGAGTTGCTGAGCCTGCCCTCGCTGGCGCTGTTGTTCACGCTGATGATGACGGCAGTGGTATGCATCGTGATGGGCTGCGGCATCCCCACGACGGCGAATTACATCATCATGGTGGCGGTGGCGGCCCCGGTGCTGGCGATGATGAACGTGGACCCTCTGGTCGCGCATTTCTTCGTATTCTACTATGGGGTGCTGGCCGACGTGACGCCTCCGGTGGCAATGGCGGCTTATGCGGCCTCGGGCATCGCCGGCGCCAATGCGTTCAAGGCGGGCAACACCGCGTTCCGGCTTTCGATGGGCAAGGCGCTGGTGCCATTGATGTTCGTGTTCTCGCCGTCCTTGCTCTTGGTGACGGCGGATTTCACCTGGGCGTCTTTTGCACTGGCCTTCTCCGGCGCGGTGCTCGGCATCGTTGCGCTGTCGGTGGCAATCACAAACTGGCTGTTCCGACCGCTCCTCCTGATCGAGCGGGTGATGCTTCCGATCGCTGCCCTGCTTATGATCGCGCCCGAATTGGTATCGACGGCGATCGGCGCGGCCATTCTGGCAGCCGTGGCCTTGCGTCAGTGGTTTGCGGGTCGGCTCCAGCCGCCTGCCGTCGCCTGACCGACGGGTTGGCGCGCCCAGCCGTGTGGCCGCCAGGCGTCACAGACATTCGGCCCCGTCGATCACCAGCGCCTGCCCGGTCATGAAGGCTGACTGGTCCGAGGCGAGGAATACGATCCCTTGGGCGATCTCTTCCGGCGAGCCCCAGCGCCCCATGGGAATACACTGGGCGACATAGGCCTCCAGCGCCCGACGGCCGCCCATCTGGCGTTCGAATCCGTCGTTGAAGGGCGTGTCCACGAAGCCGGGGCACAGCGCGTTGCATCGGACATTGTGGCGTGCATAGTCCACCGCCATCTGCCGGGTCATGGCTATGACCGCGTGCTTCGTCGTGGCATAGGCGATCATCTCACGGTCGTATTGCACCCCCGAGTTCGACGACGTGATGATGATCGACCCCCGGCCCTGCGCGGTCATCATCGGCATAGCCGCCCGCGCTGCCACGAAGTGCGAGCGCACGTTCATCTGCCATGACCGGTCCATGTCCTCGGGGGTCACCTCGTCCAGCCGGCCCGGGATCTGGATCCCTGCGTGGGAATGCAGGATGTCGAGCCGCCCGTGCCGTTCCGCGGCAGCGGTGATTTCTGCCGTCAGCGCCGCATCCTCGGCTACGTCCAGGACCCGCGCCTCGGCCCGGCCGCCAGACTGGACGATTTCCTTGGCCACTGTCTCGGCGCGCACTGCCTCACGGTCGGTAACGACAACCAGCGCGCCCTCGGCGGCCATGGCCAGCGCCCCGGCCCGGCCAATGCCCGAACCAGCCCCCGTCACGAAGGCCACACGGTCTTGCAGCAACATCTGCATCTCCCTTGGCATCATCCGGCCTGCCGTCCGCGCTGGAGGATCGCCTGCGCCGTCACCAGGAGCAGCAGCGAAACGGCCAGCACCATCGTGCCGATCGCATTGATCTCGGGCGTGACGCCGCGACGGATCGAGGAGAAGACGTAGACCGGCAGCGTGGTCTGAGATCCGGCGACGAAGAAGGCGATGATGAAATCGTCAAAGCTGAAGGTGAAGGCCAGCAGGAAACCGGCCAGGATCCCGGGGAAGATCTGCGGCAGTGTCACCTGGCGGAAGGTTCCCCAGGGGGTGGCACCCAGGTCGGCCGAGGCCTCGACAAGGCTCCGGTCCATCCCGGCCATGCGGGCGCGCACGATGATGATCACCAGCGCCATCGAGAACAGCCCATGCGCCGCGATCAGCGAGCCGTAACCCAGCGACAGTTTCGGCGCGCCGTCGGCCAAGGGCCAGACGGCTGCGAGAACCGGATTCAGCCAGTCGAACAGCGTCACCAGCGCGATCAGCGTCGCGATGCCGATGACGATGCCCGGCACCATGACCGCGATATAGATCAATGCGTCGAAAGCGATCCGCAGCCGCCCCTTCACCGATTGCAGCGCCATCGCCGCCATGGTGCCGAATAGAGTGGCCAGCACGGCCGAGCTAAGCGCGACGGTCAGGCTGGTCTTGAAAGCGTCCACCACGAAGGGGTTGGACAGCGCCTTGCCGTACCATTGGACTGAAAAGCCTTGGAACTGCGAGGCATGGCGTCCGGCGTTGAAGCTGAACAGCGCGATGACCCCGATCGGGATATAGAGGAACAAGTAGACCGCAAAGGCATAGATCCGCATGGTCGGCTCCTACATCAACGAGACATCGTCGCGCCCGCCGGCCCAACGGCGGGTGAACCGCAGATATGCCGCGACGGTCACCAGCATCACCACGACCAAAGCCACAGCCACCGCGGCGCCGAACGGCCAGTTGCGCGACTGCAGGAAAAGGTCGACGAGCGCATTGCCGATGAAGAACACCTTGCCGCCACCGAGCATTGCGGGGATCAGGAACTCTCCCATCAAGAGGATGAAGACCAGCATGGAGCCCGTGGCAACGCCGGGCATCGACAGGGGCAACGTTACCTGCAGGAAGCTGCGCCACGGAGGGCTGCCCAGGTCCGACGAGGCCTCTAGCAACCGCTTGTCGAGGCGTTCCAGCGCGACGTAGATCGGGAAGACCATCAGCGGCAGGTATCCGTAGACGATTCCGATCAGCACGGCGAAGGGCGTGTTGATCAGGCGCGGATTGCCAAAGCCAAGCGCGTTGAGCAGCGATGGGATGCCCTGCCCGCCCAGCAGGTAAATCCAGGCGTAGCTGCGGATCAGGATCGAGGTCCAGAACGGCACGATCACCAAGATCAGCAGCAGTGTCCGCCAGCGCGCCGAGGCCCGCAACGCAAGGAAATAGGCCAGTGGATAGGCGATCAGCAGGCAGGCGAGCGTGCCCAGCGGCGCCAGGATCAGCGTATTCTTGAAGGCCGTCCAGCGCGCGCCGAGATTGGCGAAGTTTTCGAAGGTGAAGGCGGGGACATAACCGCCCGCTGCCCCGCGCTCACCGAAGGCAAAGACAAAGACGACTATCAGCGGCAGGATCAGCATGCACAGGAACCATGCCCCCGCAGGGACAAGGAGCAGCCATGTCCGAAGATCCTGCCGCTGCATGGGATCAGGCTGACTTGAAGCGCGCCATCAACTCGGCGCGGTTGGGGTCGGTCAGGGTGACGGCTGCACCGAATTCCAGCGGCGACAGAAGCTCGGCCGCCGGATACATGATCGGATCGTTCAGCATTTCCGGCGGCAGGATCGCGTTGACCCGGGCATCTGCAACGGGATAGCCGTGGAAGGCCACTTCCTTCGCGTTCACCTCGGGGTTCAGCAGGTAGTTCAGCAACGCATAGGCCGCCTCGCGGTGCGGCGCACCCTTCGGGATGGCAAAGAAGTCGCTCCAGAGCTCACCGCCCTCCTTGCCAAGCACATAGTCGATCTCCGGCATGTCGCGGTGAAGCTGAATTCCGTCCCCAGTCCAGGCGATGGACATCCACGCGTCGGTCGACCGCATCGAAGGCTGGTAGTCCGAGTTGATCGCGAAGAGATGCGGCTTGGCGTCGAGCAGGAGTTTCTCGGCCTCGGCCAGCTCGGCGGGGTCGATCGAGTTGAAGGAATAGCCAAAGTATTTCAGCGCATTGCCGATGGTGGTCAGCTGGTAGTCATGCACCATGGTCCGGCCGGAGAACTCGGCCCGGGTCATGTCCCAGAATTCCTTCCAGCTGCTGGGCTTCGGAAGGTCGCCGAGCATCGAGGTGTTCACCACAAAGCCCGTCGTGCCCCAGTTGCGCGGCACGGCATAGACCACGCCATTTACTGTACCGGCATCGGCAAAGCGGGCGTCAAAGCTGGCGGCGTCGTAATTGGGCAGCTTTGAGAGGTCGATCGGCTCGATCAGATCCTGTTCGACATAGGTGGTGATTGTGTAGTTCGTCGGCACGAACACGTCCCATCCCGAACCACCGGCCTGCTGCTTGGCCAGCATCTCTTCGTTCGAGCCAAAGACGTTCAGGTCGACCGCGGCCCCGGTCTCGGCGGTGAAGGCGTCGAAGTTGGCCGGGTCGTGGTAGTTTGGCCAGCTCGCCACCACCACGCGGTCCCCGATCGAGCCTTGCGCATAGGCGGCTGAGCGCAGGCCCGGCACAGCGGAACCAAGGACGCTGCTCGCCAGTCCCAGGCCCGTCACGCCCAGGAAATGCCGCCGCGTCACCGAGCCCTTCTTGTAGCGCCAGAGCTCCTGCATGAACTTCTCGCGCGTCAGGAAGTCTTTCCGGTCTGTCATGGTCATTCTCCCAGTTGGTTCTGCTTGTTTCTCAGTCGTCGCCCAGGATCAGGGCCGTCCCCTCGGGCCAGGCGGCGAAGGCCTGATCGCCGGGCCCGAACCCGCCTTCCGCGGCTTCGGCCTGACGGGACACCAGCACAAGGAATTCGCCCAGGTCACCGTTTCGGACGAGGTATTCGGTGTGTTCGCCAAGGAAGATCCGGTTGACCACCGTTACTGGCACCCCGTTCCCCTTTCGGGACAGCGCGATCTGCTCCGGCCGCAGGCTCGCCGCCGCGTCTCGACCTGCCCCGATCTCGACCGGCGCAAGGCCTGAGATTCGGTGCCCGCCCGCTGAAATGAGGACAGTCCGCCCGGCGGCAACCTCAGCGATCCGGCCGGGGAAGAAGTTCGATTTCCCCACAAAATCTGCCACATAGCGGCTGGCGGGGCGATCATAAAGTTCACGCGGGGAACCGACTTGCACGATCCGCCCGCCGCGCATGATGCAGATCCGATCCGACATCGACAGCGCTTCTTCCTGGTCATGGGTAACCAGAATGAAGGTGATCCCCAGGCTCCGCTGAAGCGTCTGAAGCTCGATCTGCATGTCACGGCGCAGCTTCTTGTCCAGAGCCGCCATCGGTTCATCCAACAGAAGGATCTTCGGCTGGTTCACTATGGCCCGGGCGAGTGCGACGCGCTGTTGTTGACCGCCAGACATCTCCCAGATCCGGCGCGGGCCAAAGCCGGGCAGCCGCACGGTTTCCAAGGCCTGGTCCACCGCACGGGCGATCTCTGCCTGAGCCGGGCGGGGACGGCGCTGTCGCAGGCCATAGGCGATGTTCTGTGCGACTGTAAGATGCGGGAAGAGCGCGTAGTGCTGGAACACCATGTTCACCGGCCGCTGATGCGGCGGGACATCGTTGACGCGTTGGCCGTCCAGCAGGATCTCTCCCGAGGTCGGGCGTTCGAACCCTGCCAGCATCCGCAGCGCGGTCGTCTTGCCGCAACCCGATGGGCCAAGAAAGGACAGGAACTCACCCCGCCGGATGGTAAGGTTCAGTCCTTGGGCCGCAACGACGGCACCGTAATGCTTGCTGGCATCTCGAAGCTCGGCGATCGGGGTCGCTCTCGCTCCGATGACAGATTTCGGGTTGCTTTCCATCGTACGGGGTATATGCCTTTGTTTGGATGCAAGCGTAGGAATGACGCCGTCCGTTGTATATACCACAAATTGCATACTCCGCCGACGGGGATGGGCCAGATGGATAGGTCAATGCTTTTGTCAAAGGTGGGTGCCGTGGTCGCTGCCATGGGCGGCGACAGGTTTCCCCCTGCCCTGACCAGCCTTCTGCAGGGTGTCGCGCCCTACACTTATACGGTCATCTTCGGTTACTGCGGCGCGGCCCGGCCACTGGACCTGTATGACGATTTTCCCGCCTCCAAGCGGCGCATCTTCGTCTCCGATTACCAGGAGGGGCCCTATCTGCTGGATCCATTTTACCTGGCGGCGACACGTCCTGTAGCCGCAGGGCTCTACCGCATCCGCGATCTGGCACCCGACCGCTTCTACCAAGGTGAATACTTCCGCAACTATTACGTTCAGACTGGGCTGGCGGAAGAAATCGGTTTCTTCGTCGATGTGGCACAAGACGCGACAGTGATCCTGTCTCTGATGCGGGATGAACGGCCTTTCAGCAATCGCGAGATGAAGGCGCTAGGGGAACTCCGCCCCGTGGTCGAGGCCACGATCCGACGCCATTGGGTGGATTTGCCCGCCCGCTTCGACCAGTCCTCGCAGTCCAAACAGGGCTTGGCGATCGAGAGCCAACTCGACCGATCGTTCCACAGCTTCGGCGACGGCCTTCTGACGGCGCGTGAGCGCGAGATTGTCGAACACACGCTCAAGGGCCATTCGGCCGAGGCCGTCGGGCGCATACTCGGCATCTCACCCGGAACGGTTCGGATTCACCGGCGGAACATTTATGCCAAGCTGCGGATCAGTTCGCAGGGGGAACTTTTTTCCCGCTTCATCAAAACATTGGGTCGGATCTGACGCTCGCCCGCAATGCGGAAGCTTCTTCCACCCATTGCGAACAACCCCGAAATGAAGTTGCCTCCTCGGCCGCGATGCCGTGAGGGTCGGAAGCGTCGCCGTGACCTGATCCGTCCCTAGCCTTCCCGGGCGCGATCCGTTGTGCGCATCCGCCGGGAATTGTTCTGATCGGCCACCTAGATGCTGGCCGGACCGAGATATCGCGTCAGGATGGCGTCGGCGATCTCGCCCAGAAGGCGCCCGGCGGCGACGCTGTCACGGCCGGCAACATCGGTAAGGGCGACAAGACCCTCGACCCCTGCAACCGCCGAGAGCGAGGCCACCAGATCGGCGGCCTGTGCAGAGGAAAGGTCATGCGGCAACTCGCCTAGGGCACGCTTCATGTAGCCTACCCGCCGTGCGCCCCGGCTGCCCGATCCGTCGGTCGCGGTCACGGCATGCGACAGGTACTGACGAAAGGCCGCTTCGTTTTCCAGGGTCAGCCGGATCATGGCCGCTACTATGGCCGCCAGACGTGTGCGCAGGTCGGTGGTTCCGGAAATTACGTCCTCGTAAGGCGGAACCAGCGTGGCAAGGCCGGCTTCCAGTGCCAGAGCCTGGGGGTCCGAGAAGTAGCGGTAGGCCGTCGCACGGGAGATACCGTGCTCGGCTGCCGCAGCCGCGACCGTGACGGACTCGCCGCGGCTCATCAGCCGCCGCGCGCCGTCAAGGATGGCATCACGCGTCCGCTGCTTCTGGTTCGTGCGTTCGGTTCTCTCCGACATCGGGGCTCTCGATCATTTTCCATATTGAGACAAATGTCTCATTGTGTTTATAGGAGTCTTATCGCGGGAATCGGTCCCGTCAAGGAGAAACACATGACGACTTCGCGTCACTACGACGTCTTCGGCCTTCTGCTCAGCTTCCGCGTTCTGCCTGAAGAGGTGGGTGGAAAGTTTGCCCTGATGGAGGCCGTCGTACCACCCGGGCTGGGCGCGCCGCCCAATTCCCATGCCGGTGAAACCGAAACCTTCCGGATTTTGGACGGCGAGTTCCTGTTCATCATCGACGGCCAACCTGTCCCGGCTAAGAGTGGCGACACGCTGGTGGTTCCCGATGGCGCACCGCACGCCTTCCGCTGCACGGGCGATGCTCCCGGCAGGCTTCTGATCCTGAACGCCCCAGGCCGGATGCATGTCGATTTCTTCCGCGGGGTCGGTCGCCCGCTGGCTGATGACAGCACGCTACCAGCGGCTCCGGACGGCCCGCCCGATATGGTCAAGGTGATGCAGGTCGCACAGGCTACAGGCATGACGCTGCTTTCCCCTGAACAGGAGGTCGCGCAATGACGCAGTTCGATGCTCCGTTCCGCCCGACCTGCGTGCCGGCGCTTGCTCGAATCCAGTTCCGGGCGGCCACCTGTTATCTGATGGCCGGTCTGGTCTTGGGTATCGTGATGGCGGCAAGCGGGGACTTCACGCTGAAGGGGGTGCATGGCCACATCCACCTGCTCGGCTGGGTGACGCTTGGACTGACGGGGGCCGTCTATGCGCTCGCACCTGATATGGCGAAGAGCGGCCTGGCGCGATGGCATGTGATCCTGCACAATCTCGGACTGCCCATCATGCTGGCAGCACTGACGGCCTATCTTTCGGGCGTTGCCGCAGCGGAACCGGGGATCGCTATCGGCGCGATCCTCAGCAGCCTCGGCCTCGGAGCCTTCACGCTGGCAATCTGGCGCGCACTCTGAGCGCCAGTCACCCTTTCGCCGCCGGTCGAACGGTGGGTGAGATCGATCCACGCGGACGGCGCCGCCCACAGTGGCACGATTGGACGAAGGCAGCAGGACGATAGCCATCCGACCGAGAGCGTCGCGCAGACGCTGGCATAAGCCAGGTTTCGGTTTGGCCTGCTTGGGGATCAACCCTGCAAGAATGAACAATCCAGCCGCTGTCGTTCAAACCACCAGAACGACAGTTGGATAGGCAGACGATTGACCTTCAAGCAGAAATTGTAAGTGCCGGTGAGCGGCAAGGATAATCCAGTAGAACTTTCAATTCAGGATCGAGATGCAGTACCGAGAGAGACAGTCCGACCATGTCCAGAGAGGTATAATACCCGCCCACGAGGCTGCGATGCACCTTCAGGCCCCGCGCCTTCATCCGCTGTCGAACGCGCCGCAGCACGATATATAACTCATAGTTCGGAGTGCTGCCCAGCGAATTGACCATGATCGCCACTTCATCCCCCGCCGTACAGGGCAGTTCCGCAAGGATGCGATCCAGCAGCAGGTCCGCGCAGGCATCGGCCTTGTCCAGTCCCCGGCGCTCCACCCCCGGCTCGCCATGCACGCCAACGCCGATCTCCATATCGTTGGGGCCAAGCTCAAAGCTGGGCCGCCGCGTCTCAGGCAGGCTGCACGGCTCCAGTGCAAGTCCCATAGTGTAGGTCCGCGCATTGGCGTGGCGGGCCAGCGCCTCGCAAGCGTCCAACGGCAGCCTGCGCGCTGCCGCCGCCCCAGCGATCTTGAAGGTAAACACATTGCCCGCCACGCCCCGGCGCCTGCTCTGCATTTCGATCGGGGCAGATGCAATGTCATCGGTTGTGATTATCGAGCGGATCTCGATGCCCTCCGCCTCCAGCGTTTCCGCCGCCATGTCGAAATTCATCACGTCGCCGGTGAAGTTGCCGTAGATGTAGAGCACGCCCGCGCCACCCTCCACCGCACGCGTGGCAGCGATGATCGGATCGGGCGGGGGAGAGGCGAACACGTTCCCGATCACCGCCGCATCGGCAAGCCCCGGTCCGACATAGCCCCAGAAGGCAGGCTCATGCCCCGCCCCTCCACCGATCACGATGGCCACCTTGCCTTGACTTGGGCCCATCGTGGCACGCACTGCCCGGGGCGACCCAGGTACTGGCTCGATCAGATCCTCATGCGCAGCGAGGGCACCTTGTAACGCCTCATCCACCGCATCCTTGGGGTCGTTGATAAGCTTCTTCACCTCAGTCCGCCGCAACAGCGGCGTATCCGACTGTACCAACGTCCGGCGTGGCGATTCCTGGTGCCCCTCGGCGGCCAGCACGCCCCGGCCCGTTGCAAGGTCTGTCACTAGAACGCTGATGTATCCGCCCCGCAATGCAGCAAGTATGGCTGGAACCTTGTCGATCCCACCCGCAATGGCGATACGCTGTGGGATCTGGCGCAACTGCTCCAGACTCAGCCCGATCGTGCGGTCATGCATTGGCCCGATAACCGGTTCCCCGCGCGGTGAGATGAAGCGACCTACCAAGCTGCCCACGGCACCCTGATAATGCATCTGCTGCATCGCGCCTTCCAGAAAGCCGCTCGTATGGATCGTGCTTTCGGGCCGCAGCGAGGAGATCCCCATCACGATCTTGTTGGCCTCGCCAAGGATCGTCAGCTGCTCGGCCAGAACGGCCTCCTGCATCAGCATCGCCCGGATCTCGGGCGATGAGACGATGGCCGGGGCCGAGATCGGAATCGCGTTCGCCCCGATGGCCTTGGCCAGCCCGGAGGCGCAAGCCTCGGGTGTCCACGGTATCCGCGCCGTGGTGCCCCCGGTCGCTTGCACCACCCGCAGGTCCTTCAGGTTCAACGGCCCGATCTGATCGGCAAGGGATAGCACGGTGCGGCCCCAAGTGACCGCCAACGTATCGCCCGATCGCATCGTCCTTGTCAGCACGCGCGCCGCCGCCTCGCCGAGCCGGGGGATCAGGGGCCGATCTACGCCTTCGGTCGGGATGATCAGGCAGTCCTGCAAGCCGAACCGGTCGCGCAGGGCCCTGGCGATGCTGAGGCTGCTGAACTTCTCGGGAACAATTTCGACTGTCACGATCCCGCGCGCGCGTGCCTCGGCGAGATAGGCATTCACGGTAGGCCGCGACACGCCCATCTGTTCCGCGATTGTGCCCTGCGTCAGCCCTTCTTCGTAATACAGCCAAGACGCCCAGAGTAGCGGGTCCTCGCCAAAGCGCATGGGCATCCGCGCCTCGTCCTTCTCCGCAGATCTGCTGGTCTGCTCCGGCAGCATCAGCCTGCCCCTTCCGCGCGCGCATCGTCCTGTCGCGCCAGCCATTCCTGCAGCGCAGCGATGATGATTGCGGCCGAGGCCGCGCCGGGATCGACATGGCCAAGACTGCGCGGCCCAAGCCGCGCCGCACGTCCGACCGAGGCGACCATCGCCCGCGTTGACTCACAGCCTTCGCGCGCCGCCGCTTCGGCCCGCGCCATGCACTGCTGTGCCGGAAGACACATGTTCAACGCCTCTACCGCCGCCCGTGCGGCAGGGCCCCAGGCATCCATCATTGTCTTGTCGCCGGCCTGTGCCTTGCCCCGTTGGGCAATTCCACGTGCAAAGGAGGGTACAAGTCGCACAACGTCTGTCGCGTCCAGCGCGGCCTTCCCCTCGAGATCAACACCCGCCGCCATCATCGCGCTGGCATATAGCGGCCCCGTGGTCGCCCCCACCGCCGAATGGAACGACCGCGCCGCCAGCATGAAAAGCTCGGCCGGGCTGGCGTTGGACGTGGCTGAGGTTGCGCGCACCACCGCAGCGAACCCCTCAGCCATGGAGTTGCCGTGGTCCGCATCGCCTATCGCGCCGTCCAGCGCCCCAAGCTCCACCCGTGCTTCGGAAAGACGGAGGGCGATCAGGCGGAAAATTTCGGTGATGTGGCAGCTGGTGATCGTGTCCATGACCGAGCATGGGCTCAATTCGCGGCGCGTTTCAAGCCATGACTGAGCCTGCCGCAACGGCCCCGCCGTCAGGCAATGCGCTGAAGGATGGAACTTCCTAGACTGGTCAGGATCATGCAGCATGACGTGGCCCCCGCATCCAGCACCCCACGGGATCTTTCGCCAAGACGGCTCGATCGCCCGATCCGCGCCACGAGGTCGATGGTGCTGTCACGGCCCTTCTCCGCCGCCGCGGTCATCGCTGCCAGCGCCGGGGCAAAGCCCTGTGACTTTGCCGCCTCGAAGGCAGCCACGGCTGGCACCAGTGTATCGATCAGCGTCTTGTCGCCAACCTGTGCGTTCCCGACGCTCTGCACGCCCTTAAGGCCAGCATTGAGCATGGCCGAAAAGACCTCGGCATCGATCTCCGCGCGTCCCTTGATCGCGCCAGCCATGTCCTCGAACATTAGCCCGTAGAGCGGTCCCATCGAACCGCCGATCTCGCTCATCAAGACATCCGACAGCACGAGCATCGCCGCGTCCAGTGTCATGTCCTTGCCGTGAATGCGTTCTGCCGCACGGCCAAAGCCCTTGGCCATGTTGCTGCCATGGTCGCCGTCGCCGATCTTTCCGTCGATCTCGGAAAGCCACGCCTTGTTGGCGACGATCACCTCCGCGAGTTCTTCGATGATGGCGGCCTGACCGGAGTTGGGGATATATGTCATCGGGTCCTCAAAGCGCGGGCGACGCGCAATCCATGTCTAGAAGCGCCTTCAACTCGTCGTCCAGTGCCATCACGGTAAGCGTGGCGCCGACCATCTCCAGCGACGTGAAATAGTTGCCAACATAGGCCCGGTGCACCGTCATACCCATCTGGGCCAGCTGCGACTCGATCCGGTCATAAAGGACGTAGAGCTCGTTCACCGGCGTCGCGCCCAGCCCCGACACCAGAACAGCAAGCTCGCGTCCTCTGGGAAGGGCGTGGTCCTCCATGACAATGCGAACCATATCATCGGCCACGTCCTTGGCCGGTCGCAGTGCCTCGACCCGAGTGCCCGGTTCGCCATGGTGGCCGATGCCTACCTCCATCTGCCCCGGCGTGATCTGGAAGTTCGGATGCCCCACGGCCGGCAGGGTACAGGGGCCAAGGCCGACCCCGACCGAACGGCAGGCATCAATGGCCTTCTGCGCGGCGGCCTGTACCTCGGCCAGGGTCGCGCCAGTGGCAGCCTTTGCGCCACCAATCTTCCACATGAAGATCTCACCTGCCACACCCCGGCGCTTTTCCCGCTCGCTCGCCGGAGCTGAACAGACATCGTCATTGGCCACGACGGTCGCGACCTCGACCCCGTCCTTTGCCACCATCCGGGCGGCCATCTTAACGTTCATGTTGTCGCCGGCGTAATTGCCGTACAGAACCACCACCCCGGCCCCGCCATCTGCGGCCTTGATCGCATCGGCGAAGCTCTTGGCCGTTGGCGACGAGAAAATCTCGCCCACGGCGACGGCATCCACCAGATTGCGCCCGGTGTAGCCGATGAAGGCCGGCTCGTGCCCCGAACCTCCTCCCGTCACGATCCCGACCCGCCCGGCCTGCGGCGCAAAGTTCGACACAACAACGCGCGCGTTATCGGGCGACAGATGTACGAGATCGCGATGGGCCTTCACAAAGCCCGCCACCGTCTCATCCACCAGATCGTCCGGATCGTTAAGAAATCTCTGCATCTTCGTCCTCACTTCACCGTATAGCCGCCATCGACGAGCAGATCGGCACCGTTGATCATTGCCGCCTCGTCCGAGGCGAGGAACAACACCGCCGAGGCGATCTCTTCCGGTTCGGCAAAGCGCCCGGTCGGGATCAGTGCCTGCATTGCCTCGCCCTTGGGGCCATCCCACGCCTTGCGGCCCAATTCCGTCAGCACCACCGTTGGCGAGACGGAATTGACGGTGATGCCGTGACGTCCCCACTCCAGCGCCAGGGTCTTGGTCAAGCCGATCACCCCGAACTTTGACGCGCAATAGGCGACATGCTCTTCGATTGCGACTGACCCGGCCTGACTGGCAAGGTTCACGATCCGCCCGCCCTTGCCTTCGGCAATCATCATGCGTCCCGCAGCCTGCGCCACCAGGAAGGTGCCGGTCAAGTTCACTGCCATCGTGCGGTCCCACGCGCCCTGGGACAGATCCTGTGCCGGTGCCAGATCGACGATCCCGGCGCTGTTTACCACGATATCAGGTGCGCCCAGTTGCGCCCGCACCTCGGTCAGTGCACCGTCCACGCTTTTCGCATCGGTCACGTTGCAGGCTATGGCCACTGCACCGGTCAGGCCGGCCGCTCGGCTACGCGCCGCATCAAGGTTCATATCCAGAAGCGCAACACGCGCGCCGCGATCGGCAAAGGTCTCGGCAATCGCTGCGCCAATCCCCGAGGCGGCACCCGTAACGACGGCGACCTTGCCCGATAGGGAAAATGGAAGAGTGCCAGCGGTCATTTCGTTCACCTCTTGTCTGTCGGTGATGGATTTCCCCGAAGGCGCGGGAGCAGGCGCCTCCGGGGAAACCCGTTGGCCTTACTGCCGGGTTGCCAGCAGAGCGTCGACGTTCTCGGCGGTGACCGGCGTCCACGGAACCATGTACATCTTGTCGGACCCGCCGTTCCACGGCATGTCGGGATACTGTTCCCAGATCGCGGACATCGGTTCGTAATCCGGCATGACCTGTTTGATCGCGATGTCGATGGACCCATGGGCCTGCGCCGCGCCATCCTGCAGGATCGATGCCATGTCGCCAGCCTTCACCGCCAGAAGCGCATCGGTCACGCCGTCGATGCCCACGATTGCGAAGTCTGTCGGAGCTTTGCCCGCAGCCTTGATCGCCTCGATCGCGCCGAGGGCCATCTCGTCATTCTGGCCGATCACACCATCGATGGCATCGCCATGCTTGGTCAGCCAGTTCTCCATCAGGGTCTGGCCTTCGGCGCGGCTCCAGTTGGCGGTCTGCTGTTCGAGCACCTTCACTTCCGGGCACTCGGCCAGTGCCTTCATATTCCCTTCCAGACGCTGGATCTGGGCCGACTGGCCGATCGGGCCTTCGATGATGACGACATTGCCGGTGCAGCCGATCTGGTCCAGCAGGTAGCGCGCTTCCATGTAGCCCGATTGCACATCGTCGGACCCGACATACGAGGACAGCTTGTCGGTGTTCGCCATGGTGTTGGTGCCGATGACCGGGATTCCAGCGGCATGCGCGGCTTCGACGGCGGCTGCGCCGGCATCCGCGTCGATCGGGGCGAAGATGATCGCATCATAGCCCTGGGTGATCATGGTTTCGAACTGCTCTTGCTGCACCAGCGCGTCATAACGCCCGTCGAAGATCGTGAGTTCGACCAGACCCTGCTGAACGGCCGGGTGGTTTTCGGCAGCAGCGGCCCACAGCTGCATGAATTCAGCGTTGAGACCGTACAAGGCCGCGCCGATCTTGGGCTTGTCCTGGGCCATAGCAGCCCCGGCAACCAGCGACATCGCCGTCGCAAGCATAAGTGCCTTCTTCGTCATTAGCGTCTTTCCTCCCATGGATTGCGCTCGGTTGATGCGGCAGGCAGGTAGCCTGCCGCGCAAGTCACGGACCTCAGTCCTGCTTGTTCTTGGATTGGTCCAGCATCACGGCAGCCACGATCAGGATGCCCTTGATCACTTGCTGGTAGTAGGATTCGACCCCCAGTAGATCGAGCCCGTTGTTCATCACTCCGATCAGCAGGGCCCCGATCAGCGTCCCGGTCACGCGCCCCACTCCTCCGGCCAGCGACGTGCCGCCGATTACGACCGCAGCGATGGCGTCGAGTTCATAGGCGATACCCGCCTGTGGCAGCCCCGAGCCCGTCCGCGCGGCAAGCACCATGCCCGCCAGACCGGCCAAGGCCCCCGAAATCACATAGACAGAGAAGCGGATCCTCCGGAGGGGTAGGCCCGACACTTTGGCTGCATGCGGGTTGCCGCCGACGGCATACACGTGGCGCCCGAACCGTGTTTGCGTCAGCACGAAATGTGCAATGGCAAAGGTTCCGAGGAGAAGGAAGATTGGGACCGGAATGCCCCAAATGCTTCCTGTCCCGATCCAGCGGAATTCTTCGGTCAGGTTCGGGATCGGACGGCCGCCTGCATAAATCAGGGTCAGCCCGCGCGCGGCCGAAAGCATGCCCAGCGTTACCACGAAGGCAGGAACACCAAACCGCGCGACGATGGCTCCAGAAACCGACCCGCAAGCCATGCCCGCCGCAAGCCCGGCAAGGATGGCTATCACTGCCGGATATGGCCCACCTGCCACCATCCCGGCCGAGGAGGTCGTGGCCAAGGACGCCGCCACTACCCCTGCAAGAGCCGCCACCGACCCGACCGAAAGGTCGATCCCACGCGTCAGGATGACAAAGGTCATCCCGATGGCGAGGATGCCGTTGATCGAGGTCTGGCGAAGCACGTTCAGGATGTTGCGCGTCGTCAGGAAGTTTTCGCTAATCAGCGCCAAGACAAGGCACAGCAGAAGCAGTGCAAGGAAGATGCCGTAGCGCTGGACGAACATCCCTGCGGACCATTGCGGTGGGGTGATAGTTGTCTTCTGCATGTTGCTTTCCATCGCGTTCAAGGGTCCGTGTCATGCAGCCAGATGCAGGAGTTCTTCGGCGCTCAGCTGGTCGCGCGCCAGCTCGCCGGCCTTCACGCCGTCCTTCAGGACGATCACCCGGTCAGCCATACCCAGGATCTCGTCGCTTTCGGACGAGACCATGATCACCGCTCCGCCCGCCCGGGCGAAATCCGAGATGACACGGTAGATCTCGCGCTTGGCACCCACATCAACCCCGCGGGTCGGCTCGTCCAGCAGCAGGATCTTGGGCGCGATCATGAACCACTTGCCAAGAACCACCTTCTGCTGGTTTCCCCCCGAGAGGTTCGCCACCTCCAAGGCATCGCTGGCGGCCTTGATCTTCAGCTCTGCGATCATACCGGCAGCACCAGCGGCCTCTTGTCGTGCCCGCATCACGCCCAGTCGGGAAAGCTGGCCCAAGCTGGACAGGCACAGGTTGTCACGGACTGTTGAACTCAGGACAAGTCCGGTCTGCTTTCGGTCCTCGGTCACATAGGCGATGCCGGCTGCAATCGCATCTGACGGCCGCTTGATCCGGGCCTCTTGCCCGTTGAGGAGGATGCTTCCCCCAGTTTCGGTCGACAGGCCAAAAAGTCGGTCCAGGACCTCTGTCCGCCCGGCCCCCATAAGGCCAAACAGGCCCAGGATTTCGCCCTCGCGCAGTTCAAAAGACAGGTCATGCACTCCGCGCTGCGCGCGCAGTCCTTCCACTTGCAGGACTACACGCTTGCCCGGCGTGTTCTCCTTGACGAATTCTTCGTTCAAGGGGCGGCCAACGATCAGCTGGATCAACTGCTCTTTCGAGATATCGGCAGTCGTACCGTCCTGAATGAAGCGGCCGTCACGGAACACGGTGTAGTGGTCGGTGATCGAGAAGATTTCGGACAAGCGGTGACTTACATAGATCAGCCCCTTGCCGCGGGTCTTGAGTGTGGCGATCGCATCGAACAAATGCTCTGCCTCTGCTTCGCCCAAAGCTGAGGTCGGCTCGTCCAGAATGATAACTTCCGCATCGTAGCTCAGCGCCTTGGCGATTTCGACCAACTGCGTCTGCGCCACCGTGAGATCCATCATCAGGTCAGTGGCCCGGATCGCGAATCCGAAGCCATCCAGCAGGTCCTGCGTCTGTCGGTTCAGGGTGGCAAAGTCGATTCGCCCAAGACTGCGCAGCGGTTCGCGCCCCATGTAGATGTTCTCGGCGACAGTCATCGCCGGCACTGGCGACAATTCCTGCTCGACGATGGCGATACCGTTTTTCAGCGCTTCCGACGGGTTCGAAAAGGTTACCTCGTGCCCATTGCGCCGGATCGTACCGCTATCTCGGTCGTGGATTCCCATGACGATTTTCAGGAATGTCGACTTCCCCGCGCCGTTGCCGCCGCAAAGCGCATGGACGGTTCCGGCCTCAAGCCGGAACTTTCCCTCAATCAGCGCAGGCACGCCCGAGAAGCTTTTGCTAAGCCCCTCGACCTCCAGCAGCGGTGGCATGGCCGTCTCCTCCCCTTGCCGCGACAAATGTCAGAACTGTCTTGGCATCTGTAACTTAGGCGGCATATTTCATCTGTCAACGGCTGTCTGACAATTGCAAACAGGGCGAGGCCGAAGTGAGCGCCACACAGGGTAAAATGTTGAAAAAGCACAAATATCTGAGATTCCCTCCTCTCATTTGGCTGGAAGTGCCGTGCCTCGCAGGCACCTGAGACGATTCGTGAGCTGAATGCTGTAGCGCGGCAAACCGCAAGATCTGAACCGACGAGAAAGGACGAAATGCAATGAAACTGGCGATAGCAGGCGACAGCGCTGGAGAGGGGATGGCAAAGGTTCTGGCCGATTACTTGAAGGACAGGTTCGAGGTGGTTGAAGTCAGCCGTGTCGACGGCTCGGCAGAGCCCTTCTATGCAAATTTGTCAGACCGCGTGGCCAGCTCGGTCGCGGCAGGAACCTATGACCGCGCCATTCTTGTCTGTGGCACAGGAATCGGCGTCTGCATTGCAGCAAACAAGGTTCCCGGCATCCGGGCCGCGCTGACGCACGACACCTATTCCGCTGAACGCGCTGCGCTGTCCAACAATGCACAAATCATCACCATGGGCGCCCGCGTGATCGGTGTGGAACTTGCCAAGGCGATCGCGGATGCCTGGCTGGCGCATACGATGCAATTTGACGCCGCTGGGCGTTCTGCGGGCAATGTCGCAGCGATCAATGCCGTGGACGCAAAATACAACCGGCCATAGACATCACGCTTAGACTCGCGCCGGACGCCAAGCAATCCGGCGCTTTGCTTGGGGATCGCCCTCCCTCCCTCGGCGCAGCGGCGCCTATCGTCGCAGCGGTATCCGATGCCGTGCCTCCGTTGCGGCTCGGGTGGCCGAGGGGCTAATCCCCGATGATCCATCCGCTCTGGTGGAGGCGATCGCCGTGTTGAACCCCGACGGAGCATCAGACGTTGCGATCGATCGCATCAACGGCTCGGGCGCTATAGGGATTTGCGCGGGACTTGGCCCTTTGTTCGCGATCCTGCCAGCCTTCGTTCAGATGGCGTAATCGGGACTTCGCTTCCGGTCTGCCGGTGCTTTCGTTTCTGGCAGCGATCATAGCCAGCGAGGAGGGAAGATGGCTGGCCCTTATGCAGGACTGGACGTGTCGCTGGCACTGACCGGCATCTGTTTGTCGATGAAAAGGGTCGGATGGTCAGAGAGGCAAAGGTGTCCTCAGAACCGGATGCGATCACTCGTGAGCTTCCCTGGGCTCAGGGCACCTTTATTCGGGTCGGTCTGGAAGCTGGGCCGCTTTCGCAATGGCTGTGTTTCGGACCTCAAGGATGCCGGTCTGCCGGTGTGCGTCTAGGCGCGCCGTGCAAAGGCCGCAATGGTACCGATGAACCGGAACAAGAATGACCGCAACGACACCCGATCAATCGCCCAGCTGGTTCGCTCCGCCGGGTTCAAGGCTGGCCACGTGAAGTCACGTCCCAGCCAGGAGTTCCGCACGCTGCTGACCGCGCGAGTTCTAAGTCAACGAGCTGAGGGACCACGAGAACTCGATCCGAGGCTGATCTTGGTGGCACTGGTTGCGGGGGCAGGATTTGAACCTGCGGCCTTCAGGTTATGAGCCTGACGA
>JARFTV010000112.1 GCA_029289325.1 Alphaproteobacteria bacterium | reverse complement strand
CGCCGTCTCGTTCAGGCGTTCCATATAGCCGTCCTGCCGGGCCAGCCGCACCTTGTGTGTTTCGGCGTGCAATTTTGACCCCAGAGGCGGGGTGATCGGCGTCCAATTTTGACCCCCCCGATGTTTCGTCAGACCGTCCGCGGCGAGGCAGCGGACGGAGGGGGAGTTGAAGCGGGTGGATACGATCGCGCGGGTCCGACGGGCCTTCTACGTTCAGGGCTGGTCGGTGAAGAGGATCGTGCGTGAACTGCACGTGTCGCGCAACACGGTGCGGAAGATCCTGCGCTCGGACGAGACGGATTTCAGCTATGAGCGCGAGCGCCAGCCGATGCCCCGGATCGGGCCCTGGCAGGAGAAGCTCGACGAGCTTCTGCTCGGCAATGCGAACAAGCCATCCCGCGAACGCCTGACCCTGATCCGGATCTACGAGGAGCTTCGGGCGATAGGATACGCGGGCGGCTACGATGCCGTCCGCCGGTATGCCCGGTCGTGGTCGAAGTCCCGTGGGGCGATGACGGCGGAGGCCTACATCCCGCTCTACTACGCGCCGGGCGAAGCCTACCAGTTCGACTGGAGCCATGAGGTCGTTCTGATCGCGGGCGTCACGGTGACCGTGAAGGTGGCTCATGTCCGGCTCTGCCACAGCCGGATGATGTTCGTCCGGGCCTACATGCGCGAGAGCCAGGAGATGGTGTTCGACGCCCACGACCGGGCCTTCGCCTTCTTTGGCGGCACCTGCACGCGCGGCATCTACGACAACATGAAGACCGCGGTGGAAGCCGTCTTCACCGGCAAGGAGCGGCAGTACAACCGCCGCTTCCTGCAGATGTGCAGCCATTTCCTGGTGGATCCCGTCGCCTGCACCCCGGCCTCGGGTTGGGAGAAGGGCCAGGTCGAGAACCAGGTGGGCCTCGTCCGGGAGCGGTTCTTCACGCCACGGCTGCGGGTGAAGAACCTCGATGAGCTGAACGCCTGGCTTCTCGACAAGTGCGTGGCCTACGCCAAGGCGCACCCCCATCCAGACGAGCGGGACAAGACGATCTGGGAGATGTTCGAGGCGGAGCGGCCCCGGCTCGTGCCCTACGCCGGCCCTTTCGACGGCTTCCACAGCGTGCCCGCCTCGGTGTCGAAGACCTGCACGGTGCGGTTCGACAACAACAAGTACTCGGTCCTGGCCACGGCGGTCGGTCGGCCTGTCGAGGTGCATGCCTATGCCGAGCGGATCGTCATTCGGCAGGACGGAGTGATCGTCGGCGACCATGCGCGCGTCTTCGGACGGGGCCACACGGTCTACGATCCCTGGCACTATGTGCCTGTTCTGGCGCGCAAACCCGGCGCCCTGCGCAATGGAGCGCCCTTCAAGGACTGGGTGCTGCCCTCCGCCCTCGCCGCGATCCGCCGCAAGCTGAAGGGCTCCGACGATGGCGACCGCCAGATGGTCCAGATCCTGAGCTGCGTCCGCGAGGATGGCCTGCAGGCCGTCGAGGCGGCCTGCCGGGAGGCCCTCGATCAGGGCGTCCACTCTGCCCCGGTCGTCATCAATATCCTCGCGCGCCGGCGCGACCCGTCCCCGCCACCGCTTCTTCTGACACCCGCCGCGTTGCGCCTGACCCACGAGCCCGTGGCCGATTGCGCCCGCTACGACAGCCTGAGGAGACCCAGCCGCCATGGACCGCACACACATCCTCGACCTGATGGGAACGCTGAAGCTCTACGGGATGCGCAGCGCCTATGACGAGGTCATGGCCACCGGCATCAAGCGCCAGCATGAGCCGCCGCGCATCGTCGGCGATCTGCTCCAGTCGGAGATCGCCGAGAAGCAGGCCCGGTCGATCCGCTATCAGTTGACCGTGGCCAAGCTGCCCCTGGCCAAGGACATCGACGAGTTCGACTTCGGCGGGACCCCGATCAACGAAGGGCTGGTCCGCGACCTCGCAACCGGCGGCTTCGTCGCCGACCAGCGCAATGTCGTCCTCATCGGCGGGACCGGTACGGGCAAGACCCACCTCGCCATCGCCATTGCCCGGGCGCTGATCCGCAATGGCACCCGCGGACGCTTCTTCAACGTCGTCGACCTGGTGAACCGGCTCGAGACCGAGGCGCGCGCCGGCAAGCAGGGCCGCCTGGCCGACTACCTCGCACGCCTCGACTTCGTCATCCTCGACGAACTCGGATACCTGCCCTTCGCCCAGTCCGGCGGGCAGCTCCTCTTCCACCTCATCAGCCGCCTCTACGAGCGCACCTCGATCATCGTCACAACCAACCTGGCCTTCGGCGAATGGCCCACCGTCTTCGGCGACGCCAAGATGACGACAGCGCTCCTCGACCGCCTCACGCATCACTGCGACATCGTCGAGACCGGTAACGAGTCCTGGCGCTTCAAGAACCGCGCCTGACCCCGATCAGGGCCTGACCCGCCTCCACCACATGACAGTTCCGTCGGCTCAGGCCCTGATCTCCCGCGCGCCGCCGGGGTCAAAATTGGACGCCGATGAGGGGTCAATATTGGGCGCCGATTGACACCTTGCGCAGCGCCGCCGGATCCCGGACGCGCAGGCCCGGATTGCCGCCAACC
>JARFTV010000018.1:79423-79640 GCA_029289325.1 Alphaproteobacteria bacterium | reverse complement strand
CGACCGTCAGGAGGGCGAGTTCGTCTCGGTCGTCCTGGCCGATACCGAGGAAATCTGGGCCGGGGTCTTCCGCGAGCAGCTGGGCGAGACCTACCGCCCCGCGACCCTCGTCCTGTTCAAGGACGGCACCCGTTCCCCCTGCGGCGGTGCTTCCGAGGCGACGGGTCCCTTCTACTGCCCGGCCGACCGCAAGGTCTATCTCGACACCGCCTTCTTC
>JARFTV010000018.1:40178-79388 GCA_029289325.1 Alphaproteobacteria bacterium | reverse complement strand
ATTTCGCCGCCGCCTACGTGGTCGCCCACGAGATCGGCCACCACATCCAGAACGAACTCGGCATCCTGGCCGAGGCGAACCGGATCCGCCAGCAGGTCAGCCAGGCGGAATCGAACGCGATCTCGGTGCGGATCGAACTCCAGGCCGACTGCCTTTCGGGCATCTGGGCCCGCGGCGCGCAGGACATGCTCGGCGTGGTCGAGCCGGGGGATCTTGAGGAAGCAGTGACCGCCGCCCGCCAGATCGGGGACGATACCCTGCAACGCAACGCCGGCCGGCGCCCGATGCCGCATACCTTCACCCACGGCACCTCCGAACAACGCTCGCGCTGGTTCATGACCGGCCTCCGCTCGGGCCAGCTGGCCGATTGCGACACCTTCGCGACCGACCAGCTGTGACGCGTTGACGGCCGCGAGGCGAGACGGTAGACCCGTCCCCGGTGGCCCGAGTGGCGGAATGGTAGACGCAGCGGATTCAAAATCCGTCGCCGCAAGGCATGCGAGTTCGAGTCTCGCCTCGGGCACCAACTTACCCCACGACTCAAGCCGATTTCTGCCCGGTGATCAGTGCCGCTTTTCTGCGCCGATCATTTCGGAAGCGGAAACCGGCGCGCTGATCCTGATGCGCGCGGGGATGAATTTCCGGCGACGCGGTTAATGCCTTTGGGTCGACCTTTATTCGGCTGGGATATCCACGACTTCAGAAACTTCTCAAGGTTGATTGGTGATGCCAATCAACTGTTTGCGAATTCCGGCCCGCCCATTGCGGCGACCTTTCCCGCCGTCCGAAGACGGCGCAGGCGATTAACCGGGATTGCACTGTCCATTATCAGTCTGAGTTCCCTGGCATTGACCTGCATACAGCGGATCATAAACGACTTTTCAACCACCTTTCAGACAGGGTAAATGCTGGAGCAGGTTTCCGGCCGTGACCGGACAGTCCGGAAGAGTTGTTAATGTTGTCGCGTGTTGCCAGTGCCGGTTCGCTGTATGCGGTCCCCGGATCCTCTTCAGACCCCCGGTCTGATTCAGGGCGCATGACCCCCTGTTTCGCCCCCCTCTTTGCCCCGCGCGCCGCCGGGTCAAATCGCAGGACCCGGCAGGAGCCGGTGCGGTCCGGACAATCTGCAACACCAAACGAATGCAAGGCAGACCTGTCCGGTCCTGGCCCGTGACCGTTCCATTACGGCCCCGACAGATGACTCCGCATAGAAGGTAAAGGTTTACAGGTAGATGGCGACGATCACCGGTTCCAGCGGCGCTGACAGCCGCAATGACACCCTCGGCACCCAGGGCAACTACTACGACATGCTTGGTGGCGCCGACACCGTCATTGCGGGGAGCGGCAATGACACGATATTCGGTGGCGACGGCAACGACCGGCTGTTTGGCGGGGCAGGAAACGACTTGCTCTATGGCGGGGCCGGGGCTGACAGCCTGGTCGGCGGCGCTGGCAACGACACGCTTTTCGGCGGCACGAACCCCAACAATGCAGACGATACGCTGATCGGCGGCACCGGCTTTGACTATGTCAGCTACGCCAGTGCTTCCGGGGCGGTGACGGTCAATCTGGCGACCGGCCGGGCCACGGGTGCCGACGGCAACGACCAGATTTCGCAGGTCGAGGGTGTGATCGGCAGCGCTTTCAACGATGTGATCACCGGAGACGGGGGCGCCAACAACCTGCGCGGCCTCGCGGGAAATGACACGATCGACGGCGGCGGGGGCAACGACACGATCGAGGGCGGGCTGGGCAACGACAGCCTGGTCGGCGGTGCCGGCAATGACACCCTCTCTTTCGACAATGCCGGCGCCGGCGTCACCGTGAACATGGTCACGGGGCGCGCCACGGGAACCCAGACCGGGACCGATACGTTCAGCGGCTTTGAAGGCGTACTCGGCTCGGACTTCGGCGACAGCATCCTTGGCGATGCCGGGGCGAATACGATCAACGGCGGGCTTGGCAACGACACCATCGACGGCGGCGATGGGAACGACCTCTTGATCGGCGGACCCGAGGCAGGTCAGCCCAGCTCCAGCACCCCGGTGAACCTTGATTTCAACTGGAACCTGGCCGGCAATGATGCGGCGGCCATTCCGCAAGGCTATACCCAGGACACCGGCGGGATCGAGGTTAAGGTCAGCTATACCGAGGGCTTCCCCGGTTCGACCATCACGGTCGAGACCGGCGTGAACACGCCCGGCGAGATCACCAGTGGCACGATCTACCGCGCCAGCGGCGAGACCTTCAACCCCAACTCCTCGGCCGAGCTGTACCGTCCGGGCGGCCAGGCTGGTGCCGACACGCCGCTTACGACCTTGCAGCTGGACTTCAGCTCGGTGTCCGGCTCCGGCTTCCAGGACGAGGTGCGCAACGTCGCCTTCCGCATCTCGGACATAGACGAGACCGAGTTCCGCGACTTCGTCACCGTCCGCGCCTATGACGCCGAGGGCAACGAAGTGCCGGTCATCCTGACCGAAACCTCGGCCACCCTGACGACCAATGGCAACGTCGTCTCGGCCAATGCCGGTAGCGGAAACCGTGCGCCCTCGGATGCCGGGGGCTCGGTCCTGGTGACCATCGCGGGGCCGGTGGCACGGGTCGTCATCGAATACGGCAACCTGGAGACCGCACAGCAGTGGATCAACGTCTCGGACGTGCAGTTCCAGGCTCTGCCCGTCATCGACAATGACAGCATCCTTGGCGGGGCGGGCAATGACACGATCCTCGGCGGCAGCGGCAATGACACGATCGACGGCGGCGCGGATGCCGATTCGATCTTCGGCGGATCTGGCAATGACCGGATCCTCGGCAGCGGCGGCAGTGATACGCTGTATGGCGACGACGGGAACGACTTTCTGGACGGCGGCACCGAGAATGACCTGCTTTTCGGCGGTGCGGGCGACGATACGATCGTGGGCGGGGCCGGCGACGACACGCTGCAGGGCGGGACCGGGAACGATTCGTTGGTCGGCGGGCAGGGGATGGACTTCGCCGATTATTCCGATGCGACCGGCGGGGTGTTCGTCGATCTGGTCGCCAGTCGGGCCTCGCTGGGCGGCATCGGGATCGACACGCTTTCGGGGATCGACGGGCTCATTGGGTCGGACTTCAACGACACGCTGCGCGGCTTCGACGGCTCGTCCACCGCTCCCGGAGACACCTATACCAATGTCTTCTATGGCGGGGCGGGGAACGACCTGCTTGAGGGGCTGGGCGGCAACGACAGCCTGTTCGGCGGTACGGGGGATGACACGATCGACGGCGGGGCCGACGACGACTGGCTTTTCGGTGACGCCGGGAATGACAGCATCCTCGGTGGCTTAGGCAACGACACGATCGACGGCGGCGCGGGCAATGACATCATCGCGGGTGGGGCGGGGGCGGACAGCATTGTCGGCGGCCTCGGCGATGATTCCATCGACGGCGGGGCCGACAATGACCGCATCTTCGGCAACGAGGGGAACGACACGCTTCTGGGCGGTGCCGGGGACGATTACATCGACGGCGGTGAGAATGACGATCTGATCTTCGGCGGGATCGGCAACGACATTCTGTTGGGCGGCGCGGGCAATGACACCCTGCGCAGCGGAACGGGGGCCGACTCGCTTTATGGCGGGGATGGCAATGACGTTTTCCTCTTCGCGCCGGAAGATTTCACCGGGACGCCCACGACCAAGATCGTCGACGGCGGCGGCGTGCGGCCCTCACCGGCGGATGATTACGACGTCATCGACCTCACCGAGTTCGGCTGGTCGCGCGTGGATATCCTTTACACCAACAACGACCCCAGCACCGAAGCCGGCACGATCCTGATCTATGCCGCTGATGGCGTCACGCTGATCGGCCGGATCGACTTTACCGAGATCGAGAAGATCATCCCCTGCTTCACGCCGGGCACGATGATCCTGACCGACCTCGGCGAGGTCGCGGTAGAGGCGCTGCTGCCGGGTGATCTGGTCATGACCCGCGACAACGGGCTGCAGCCGCTGCGCTGGGTGGGGCAGCGGCGGCTCTCCATGCTGCAGCTGATGGCCGAACCCGACCTGCAGCCGGTCCGCATCGGGCGCGGTGCGCTGGCCGGGCAGGGGCCAGACCGCGACATGCTGGTCTCGCCTCAGCACCGCATCCTGGTCGAGGGTGCGCGGGCCGAGATGCTGTTCGGCGAGGCCGAGGTCCTGGTTCCCGCCAAGCATCTGCTGGACAAGGAAGGGGTGGCCCGGGTCCTGCCGACCGAGGGGGTGACCTATATCCACATCCTCTTCGACCGGCATGAGATCGTGCAGTCGGACGGCATCTGGACCGAGAGCTTCCAGCCGGCCGACCGGATGCTCTCGGCCATGGAGGAGCCGGTGCGGGGGGAGGTGCTGGCGCTGTTCCCGGAACTGGCCCGGTCCGACGCGGCCTTCGACAGCGCGCGGCTGTCGCTCAAGGCGCATGAGGCAAGGGTGCTGCTGGCCGATTAAGGCTGGCCGCGCCAGGCCGCCCAATCCTCGGGCGTGTCGAGATCGAGAATCGCCATCGTGCCGGGCAGGGGGATCACCCGGACCCGGCCCTGATGGTCGCGCAGCACCGAGCGGCCGCCCTCATCCCCGCGGACGTGGGTCAAGGCGGGCCAGAATTCACGCGGGAAGATCGTCGGGTGGCCGGGTTGGCCCTCGGTCGTGCCGCCGCGCAGGATCAGGTGTGGATCGGCCTGAAAGCGTGCCATCAGGTCCGCCAGCGCCTCGGCCGTGAAGCCCGGCATGTCGGCGGGCAGGATCATCGCCCCATCCTGCGGCCCGCCGGTCAGCGCCCCGATCCCCCGGACAAGGGAGCGGGACATGCCTTGGGCGGCATCCGGGACCTCGACGATCCGCAGCTCCAGCCCATCCAGCGCCCCGCGCCGGGCCGGGGCATCGGGGGGCAGCGTGACCGTGACTGGCGCGCCGGTTTTCAGCGCCACCTCTGCCACATGGCGCAGCAGGGGCACCGCACCGACAGGCTGAATCAGCTTGTCGGCCCCCCGCATCCGCGACGACGATCCGGCGGCAAGGATCAGGATATGGACGACGGGCAGCATGGCGCGAGGCTCACCCCGCGCCGGATGCGCTGTCAACCGTAGATCCTGCGGAGGGTCGACTGCCGAGGCAGGAGCGGCTCACCCCCGCATCCGCGCCCCATCGCCGTCCCAAAGCGGGGCGAGGTGCACGGTCGCCGCGCGGCGTTCGCCCAGGATCTCGATCTCGCAGGCGAGGCCCTCCTGAACCCGGTCGGCGGGCAGGAAGCCCATGGCGACCGACTTGCCCGTCCAGTGGCTGAACCCTCCGCTGGTGCAGAAGCCCACCACCGCGCCGTCCAGCCAGATCGGCTCCCAGGCCACGACATCAGCGTCCCTGGCGTCAACGATGAAGCTGACCAGCCGCCGCTTCGGCCCGGCGGCCTTTTCCGCCGTGGCGGCGGCCTTGCCGATCCAGTCGGCGTCCTTGTTCCAGCGGATGAAGCGGTCAAGCCCGGTCTCGGCGGGGGTGTAGTCGGGGCTGAACTCGCGGCCCCAGGAGCCGAACCACTTGTCCAGCCTCAGCGACATCATTGCCCGCATCCCGAAGGGCCGGAGGCCAAGATCCGTGCCCGCCTCGGTCAGCACGTCCCAGAGGTGGCGGACCGACATGTGGTCGGTGAAGATCTCATAGCCGAGGTCGCCGGTATAGCTGACGCGCTGGACGATGCAGTTGGCCATGCCCACGGTCATCCGCCGCACATCCATGAACTTGAACGCCTCGGCCGACACATCGCTGCGGGTGACGCGGGACAGAAGCTCACGCGCTTTCGGCCCGGCGATCTGGAAGCCGGAGCGGGCGTCCGAGATGTTCTCGACCCGCACGCCCTCCATCGCGTTCTGCTCGAACCAGCGTTCGTGCCAGCCCTGCGCGCCATAGCTGGCGGTCAGCTGGAATTCGGTCTCGGACAGGCAGGACACGGTGAAATCGCCGATGATCTTGCCGGATTGGGCCAGCATCGGTGTCAGGCTCAGCCGGCCCGGTTTCGGGATCAGCCCGGCCATGATCCGGTCCAGCCAGGCCTGCGCGTTCGGGCCGGTGCCGCGGTCCTTGCCGAAGTTCTGCACCTCGTTGAGGCCGACGCCCTCGCGCACCGCCAGCACCTCCTGCCGCGTCGCCTCCCAGGCGTTGGAGCGTTTGAAGGAGGGTTCCTCATAGCGCGGCTCACCCGGCAGGGCGTGGTAGTTCACCACTTCCAGCCCGTATTGCTGGCCCCAGACGGCGTTCATCTGGTCAAAGACCTGATACATCGGCGTCGTGCGGAAGGGGCGGGCGGCGGGGCGCTCCTCGTTCGGATAGCTGACCGAGAAGCGCATCTGATAGTTCTCGATCACCTTCGGCACGGTATAGCCGGGGCTGGTCCAGTTGCCGAAGCGCGCCACGTCAAAGCCGCGCGGGTCACGTTCGACCTCGCCCTCGATCATCCATTGCGCCAGCGCGAGACCCATGCCGCCGCCCTGGGAGAAGCCCGCCATGACCGCGCAGGCCGACCAGTAGTTGCGCAGGCCCGGCACCGGGCCGATCAGCGGGTTGCCGTCGGGCGCAAAGGTGAAGGGGCCGTGGATCACCCGCTTGACGCCCGAGCGTTCCAGCACCGGGAAACGGCGATAGGCGAAGGCGACGGAATCCTCGATCTTGTCGAACTGCTCGTTCAGAAGCTCGTGCCCGAAGGTCCAGGGGGTGCCGTCGACCGCCCAGGGTTCGCAGGGCTTTTCGTAAAAACCGATGCAGAGGCCCCGGCCCTCCTGCCGCAGGTAGCTTTCGCCGCCGGGGTCCATCACATGCGGGAACTCGCGGCCCTGTTTCAGGATGTCCACGATCTCGGGGATGTCGTCGGTCACCAGATACTGGTGCGCCATCGGCAGCAGCGGCAGGTAGACGCCCGCCATCGCCCCGATCTCGCGCGCCCAGAGACCGCCGGCGTTCACCAGATGCTCGCAGGTGACGGTACCCTTTTCGGTGACGACCTCCCAGCCGTCCCTGGTAGGCCGGGTTTCCAGCACGCGGTTGTGGAGCACGATTTCCGCGCCCCCCATCCGGGCAGCTTTGGCATAGGCGTGGGTCGTGCCCGAGGGGTCGAGGTGGCCGTCCAGCGGATCGTAAAGCGCGCCGATGATGCCTTCGAGGTTCACCATCCCGTCGGTGAGCTTGCGGATTTCCTCCGGCCCGAGGATTTCGGTATCCAGACCCATGTAGCGGTGCTTGGCGCGTTCCGCCTTCAGCTGCTCGAACCGGGCCTCGTTGTCGGCAAGGGTGATCCCGCCAACGTGGTGCAGCCCGCAGGACATGCCGGTGATCGCTTCCAGCTCCTTGTAGAGCCGGATGGTATAACCCTGCAGCGCCGCCATGTTGGTGTCGCCGTTCAACGTGTGGAAGCCGCCCGCCGCATGCCAGGTCGAGCCGGAGGTCAGTTCGGACCTCTCGATCAGCATGACATCGGACCAGCCCAGCTTGGTCAGGTGATAAAGCACCGAACAGCCGACGACGCCACCGCCGATCACGACCACGCGGGAATGGGTTTTCATGGACGACTCCCTCACTGCACCGGCGCAATCTGGCCGGGGTGGGGCGCGAGGGCATGCGGGTTTGCGACAAGTAATGTCGCAGATAATGCATGGACAGGCGGAGCCGGAAATGAAAACTGCACCGCCTGGGGCTCGGGCGGTGCAGCGGTCAGGTCGGAATGGACGGGCCTTACTTCTCGGGGATCAAGCCGCGCGGGCTGAAACGAAGCACCAGAAGCAGGATCACCCCAAGGGTCAGCAGCCGGATATGCTCCGCCCCGCCGACGAGATGTGCCTTGAGCCAACCGTCCGGCATGGCCGAGGTCACTGCGGCCATAGCGCTTGGTCCAAGGAACTCGACAGCAAAGTAAAGCCAGCCGATCAACAACCCGCCCAGCACAGTGCCCCAGTTGTTGCCCGAGCCACCAACGATCACCATCACCCAGATCAGGAAGGTGAAGCGCAGGGGCTGGTAGCTGCCCGGCGTCAATTGTCCCTCCATCGAGGCTGCCATTGCCCCGGCGAAACCGATCACGGCCGAGCCGAGGATGAAGACCTGCAGATGGCGCCGGGTCACGTCCTTGCCCATTGCGGCGGCCGCGACCTCGTTGTCGCGGATCGCCCGCATCATCCGGCCCCAGGGGCTGTTCAGCGCCCGCTCGAAGGCCCAGATCACGGCGCAGAGCACCAGCAGGAACAGCAGCGCATAAAGGAGCTTGACGAGGATGGTCGAGGCCGCCACCGGGCTCCAGCCCCAGGTGGCCACGAAATCCAGGAAGCCGGGGTCCTTCTGCAGCTCGACCTCGAGCGGCACCGGCCAGGGGCGCGGGAGCTGCGCCACGTTCTTCACGCCACGGGCAAGCCAGTCCTCGTTCTTCATCACCGCGACGATGATCTCGGCAATCCCCAGCGTGGCGATGGCCAGGTAATCCGAACGCAGTCCAAGCGCGGTCTTGCCGATCGCCCAGGCCGCCGCCGCCGCCAGAAGTCCGCCCACCGGCCATGCCACCAGCGAGGGCAGGCCCAGCCCGCCGATGTTTCCGGCAAACTGCGGGTTCACCGCTTCCACCGCACCAACCGCCGGATCGAAAATCGAACGGAACAGCACGAAGCCTCCGACCAGGATCGCCGCCACGACCAGCGCGCGCAGCCGTCCCTTGGGCAAGAGCCCCCAGGCCACCACAGCCGCCGCGACGGAAGCCGCGCCAAGGATCAGCGCCAGCAGGATACCCATTCCCCCGGCCTGCCAGTTCTCGACATTGGGCTGAGAGGAGACCAGCACCACCGACAGCGCGCCAAGAGCGGTGAAGCCCATCACACCTGTCGAGAACAGGCCCGCATAGCCCCATTGCATGTTCACGCCCAATGCCGCGATCGTGGCCAGCAGCGCCACGTTCAGGATCGACAGCGTGAGGTTCCAGCTCTCGACAAAGCCGGTCAGCAGGTAAAGGGCCGCGACTGCCCCGAAAAGCACAAGGTTGCGGGTGTTCATAGCGATTTACCCTTGAAAAGCCCGGTCGGCATGAACAGCAGCACGATGATCAGGATCCCGAAGCTGACCGCGAACTTGTAGTCGGTGGACAGAAGCTGGACGAGCCCCTCGGGCGCCATGCTTTCTGGGACGAGGTAGGTCACGATCTTCTTCCAGGCGTTGGTGAGCATCACTTCCGAGAAGGCGATGACGAAGCCGCCGGTGATCGCGCCAAGCGGGCTGCCCAGACCGCCGACAATGGCGGCTGCGAAGATCGGCAGCAGAAGCTGGAAATAGGTGAAGGGTTTGAAGGTCTTGTCGAGACCGTAAAGCACGCCCGCGATGGTGGCGATCCCGGCCGCGATGATCCAGGTCACCGCGACGACCCGGTCGGGGTTGATGCCCGAAAGGAGCGCCAGATCCTCATTGTCCGAAAAGGCCCGCATCGACTTGCCGGTGCGGGTCTTCTGCAGGAACCAGAAGAGCAGCGCGACGACGATCACTGCCGTCACCACGGTCACCGCCTGCGTGGTCTTGATCGCCAGGGGCTCGGCCAGACCGGTCGCGGCGCGGAATTCCTGCGGGTTGATCAGGAAGCGCGCGCCATCGGCGAAGTTCTGGTCGTTCACGCCGATGATCAGCCGGACGACGCCGTTCATCACGAACATCACGCCCAGCGACACGATCACCACCATGGTCGGGCTCGCCTTCTGCCGACGGTAGAAGCGATAGACCACCCGGTCGGTCGCCAGCGCGAAGGCCGCGGTGGCGGCGATGCCGAAGGGCAGGGCCAGCAGCGCGGTCGGCAGGGGGCCAAGGCCGATGCCGGCCGACTGGAAGGCCCAGGTCAGCAGGATCGTCACCATGGTCCCGAAGGCCATCGTGTCGCCATGCGCAAAGTTGGAGAACCGCAGGATCCCGTAGATCAGCGTCACCCCCAGCGCCCCCAGCGCCAGTTGCGCCCCATAGGCAAGCCCCGGGATGAAGACGAAATTCAGGAAGGCGACGAGGGCGTTCAGGATATCCATCGGATCACTTCACAGAAAAAAAGGGTCAGCCGGGAGCGACGCAGGAGCCTTCGCCACTGATCGCGACCAGCATGTCACCCTGGGCATGGGCGGTGAACAAGAAGGCTCCATCGGGAAAGACGCTGATCAGGCCCGACATGCCATTCTGTGGCGGCAGGACGATGGACAGTTCCCCGGTGTCGCCACCGTTCGAGACATAGCCCTCCCAGGACTGGCCGTCGGCGCTGACGCGGACCGTCTCGCCGGTTTCCTCGATCAGGAAGGGGCCGCCGGGATAGGCCTCGCAGACGCCGCCGCCGCACTGGCGGTCGACCGTGCAGGTCAGATCGGCAAGGGCAGGGGTCGGCAAGAGGGCAAGGGTCACAAGCAGGCGCTTCATGTCATCCTCCCAGGAAAGAACGGCGCACCTCCGGGTCGGCCATCAGCGCCTTGCCGGTATCGGTGAAACGGTTGCGCCCCTGGACGAGGACATAGCCCTTGTCCGCGATCTCGAGCGCCTGACGGGCGTTCTGTTCGACCATCAGGATCGAGATCCCGGTGCGGGCAATCTCGATGATGCGGTCGAATAGTTCGTCCATCACGATGGGCGACACGCCCGCGGTCGGTTCGTCCAGCATCAGGACCTTCGGCTGCGTCATCAGCGCCCGGCCGACGGCGACCTGCTGGCGCTGGCCGCCCGACAGTTCGCCGGCCGCCTGGTGGCGCTTCTGGCGCAGGATCGGGAACAGGTCATAGACCTGCTCCAGCGTGCCCTTGATGTCGTCGCGGCGCAGGAAGGCGCCCATCTCGAGGTTCTCCTCGACCGTCATCGAGGTGAAGATGTTGTGGGTCTGCGGCACGAAGGCCATGCCCTTGGCGACCCGCGCCTGCGGGGTCAGCGCGGTGATATCCTCACCATCCAGCCGGACCTGCCCGCCGCGGAGCTTCAGCATCCCGAAGACGGCCTTCATCGCGGTCGATTTCCCCGCGCCGTTCGGGCCGACGATCACCGCGATCTCGCCCTTCTCCACGGCGATGGTGCAGCCGTGCAGGATGTCGACCGCGCCATAGCCGCCGGTCATCGCATCGCCGATCAGGAAGGGCTCAGCCATGGGCGGCCTCCTCCTTGACCTTGTTCTTCAGCCCGGTGCCGAGATAGGCCTCGATCACCCGCTCGTCGTTCTTCACCTCGTCCACCGTGCCTTCGGCCAGAACCTTGCCCTCGGCCATGCAGATCACCGGATCGCAAAGCCGGCCGATGAAATCCATGTCATGCTCGATCACGCAGAAGGTGTAGCCGCGCTCCTTGTTCAGGCGCACGATGGCGTCGCCGATCGTGTTCAGAAGCGTGCGGTTCACCCCGGCCCCGACCTCGTCCAGGAAGACGATCTTGGCGTCGACCATCATTGTCCGGCCCAGTTCCAGCAGTTTCTTCTGCCCGCCCGAAATATTGGCGGCCTTCTGGTCGGCCAGATGGCTGATCGTCAGGAAATCCAGCACCTCGTCCGCCTTTTCACGGATGCGGCGCTCCTCGGCGGCGATACGGCCGCGGCCGAACCAGCTGTTCCAGATGTTCTCACCAGCCTGGTTCGCGGGGACCATCATCAGGTTCTCGCGCACGGTCATGCTGCCGAATTCATGCGCGATCTGGAAGGTGCGCAACAGCCCCTTGTGAAACAGCACATGCGGCGGCAGGCCGGTGATATCCTCGCCGTCCATCAGGACGCGACCGCTGGTCGGCGGCAGGCGCCCCGCGATCACGTTGAACAGCGTGGTCTTGCCGGCCCCGTTCGGACCGATGAGTCCAGTGATCGTGCCGGTTCGGATCGTCAGCGACGCCCCGTCAACCGCACGAAATCCCCCGAAGTGCCGGTGAAGGTCTTCGACAACGATCATCCTTTCCCCCCAAGGCCCCGCCTCTGATCGGGCTGGTGCATAAGCAGCGGCCCGGGGAAATGCCCGGGCCGCGCCAGTCTGTCAACCGAAAACCGGGATCAACGGAAGCCGACGGTTTCGATCTTGCCGCCCTGGACTTCGATCATCCGGTAGCGGCCCGCGCTTTCGCCCGGTCCGATCAGGGTCACGGCGGTCGCGCCTTCATAGTCGATGGCGGTGCCCGCCGCGATCAGCTCCAGCGCCTTGGCCAGGTCGCCGGGATAGATCTTCTCGCCCGAGCCGTCTTCCGGACCATTGGCGACTTCCATCACCTTGTCCTTGTAGACCTGCGGATCGGTCGAACCCGCCGCCGCCATCGCCAGGGCGATCAGCGCCGCCGCGTCGTAGGATTCCGGCGAATAGGCCGAGGTGCCGTCAAAGCCGGCAGCCGCCGCCATTTCCTCGAACTTGGCCGCGCCTTCCGAATCCGAACCCGCGATCTGACCGAAGGACCCGTCCAGGCCCGAGCCGATGGCTTGCGGCAGGCTTTCCCCGATCATGCCACCCGGCAGGCCGAAGGTGGCGAAGGCGCCGGTGTCCAGCGAGGCCTGGATGATACCCTTGCCGCCCTGGTCCAGATAGCCCGCGACGACCAGCACATCGCCCCCGGCCGAAGCCAGCGCCGCGACTTCCGCCGAATAGTCGGCCTTGCCGTCCTCATGCGCGGTGTTGATCGTGACAGTGCCGCCCCTGGCGGTGAAGGCGGATGCGATCGCTTCGGCCTGGCCCTTGCCGAAGTCGTTGTTGGTATAGGTCAGCGCGATCGACTTCACGCCACGCGCGATCATGTCTTCGGCCATGACTTCGCCTTCGCGCGCATCCGACGGCGCGGTGCGGAAGAACAGGCCGTCATCTTCGGCCGAGGTCAGCGCGGGGCTGGTGGCCGAGGGCGAGATCATCACCATCCCGTTCGGGCGGGCGACGTTCTGCAGCACGGCCCCGGTCACGCCCGAGCAGTCGGCGCCCATGATGCCCTTGACCTGATCCGAGGTGATCAGACGTTCCGCGGCGGCGGTGCCGGCGGCCGAGTCGCCGCAGGTCGTGTCGGCGCGGACCGGAACCATGGTCGAGCCGTCCAGGAACTTGCCCGAATCCGAGATTTCCTTCATCGCCATTTCGGCGGCCGCAGCCATCCCCGGCGCGAGGGATTCGATCGGGCCGGTGAAGCCGATCAGGATGCCGACCTTGACCTCTTCGGCAAAGCCCGCGCCCGAGAGTGCAGCGGTGGCAGCCGTTGCCAGAAGCAGTTTTTTCATTCTTGTCTCCCTAAGTGGATCGCAATCCTCGCATGACCCTAGTGGGGCGGTTTGCAAAAGAAAAGCGGTTTGAAGCGGCGTTTCGCGTCGCATCCGACCAACGCGCGGGTGAAATGCCGTGATTTGCGCGCCCGGTCCGCCGCCCTATCTTTTGCCCGCGCAACCAGAGATTGGACCGTCATGCAGAAGACTCTCGCCACGACCCTTGTCAGCCTCCTGGCCCTGACCGCGCCGGCCAGTTTCGCCCAGGTGATCCAGACCAGCGTCGGCCCCTTGTCCGTCACGCCGGTGGCCGAGGGGTTGGACGAACCCTGGGCCATCGGCTTCCTGCCGGAGGGCGCCTTCCTGGTGACCGAGATCGACGGGCGGCTGAAGCATTTCCCCGCCCCCGGGGTCGAGCCGGTCCTGGTCGAGGGGGTGCCCGAGGTCGCGGTGAGCGGGCAGGGCGGGCTTCTCGACGTGATGATCCCCGCCGATTTCCCCGAAACGCGCGAGGTCTGGCTCAGCTACGCCGTGGCCCAGACCTCGGGTGAGGGGACGGCGGTCGGCAAGGGTCGCCTGTCCGACGACGGCACGCGGCTTGAGGGTTTCACCCAGCTCTTCGCAATACCCGAAGGCTCATCCGGCGGCCGCCATTTCGGCTCGCGCCTGGTCGAGGCAGCCGATGGAACCGTGTTCCTGACCGTGGGCGACAGGGGCACCGGGCCCGAGGGCATGGAGGCCCAGGACCCGATGCGGGGTGAGGGGAAGGTGATCCACCTCACCCGCGACGGCGCGCCTGCCACCACGCTCGACGGGGCCTTGCCCGGCGTCTACTCTTGGGGCCACCGCAACGCGCAAGGCGCGACGCTGGACCTCGACGGCCGTTTTCTTCTCGTGGAACACGGCGCGCGCGGCGGGGACGAGTTGAACGCGCCGGAACCGGGGAAGAATTACGGTTGGCCGGTCATCACCTATGGCGTGAACTACAACAGCGCCCCGATCGGCGAGGGCACCGCGCGCGAGGGGATGGAGCAGCCGCTCCACTACTGGGACCCTTCCATCGCGCCCTCGGGACTTCTGGTCTATTCCGGCGCCCTGATCCCTGACTGGCGCGGTGATATCCTGTTCGGCTCGCTGAACAGCGATTTCCTGGGCCGCCTCGACCCGGATGTCGCGGCGGAGAACGGCTTTGCCGAAGAGCGGATCAGCGGCCCCGAAACCGCCCGCGTGCGCGACGTGACCGAGGCACCGGATGGCTCGATCTGGTTCCTCTCGGTCGGGAATGGCGCGGCCTATCGCCTCGCGCCGGCCGAGTAAACGCCGGGGCGATGCAGTCCGCGGCCCTGTCAGATCGACAGCCGCACCGGAATCGCCCCCGGCATTCCTTGCGTGCCGCGCTCGCGGTAGGGCGTCGTGTTATAGTGGCTGCGGTAGCATTTCGAGAAATGCGACGGGCTCGCGAAGCCGCAGGCCAAGGCCACGTTGATCACGCTCATGTCGGTCTGCATCAGAAGGTTCCGCGCCTTCTGCAGGCGCAGTTCCATGTAATACCGCTTGGGCGAGCGGTTCAGATAGCGCCGGAACAGCCGCTCCAGCTGGCGGGTCGACATACCCACCTCCTCGGCCAGGTCCGCGGGCGACATCGGATCCTCGATATTGCCTTCCATCATCTGGATGACCTGGGACAGCTTCGGATGCCGCACCCCGATCCGCGTCGGGATCGACAGGCGCTGGGTGTCCTGATCCGTGCGGATCGAGGAATAGATCAGCTGGTCGGCCACCGTATTGGCCAGATCCTCGCCGTGGTCGGCGGCGATGATCTTCAGCATCAGGTCAAGCGAGGAAATGCCGCCCGCCGTGGTCCAGCGATTGCCGTCCATCACATAGACCGACTTCGTCAGCTTCACATCCTCGAATTCCTCGGCGAAACCATCCTGGTTTTCCCAGTGAATCGTCGCCTTCTTGCCGTCCAGAAGCCCCGCCTTTGCCAGCGCATGACCCCCGGTGCAGATGCCGCCGATGGTCACCCCGCGCCGCGCCTCGCGGCGAAGCCAGTTGACCACCGCCTTGGTCGTGGTCCGCTGCACCTCGACCCCGCCGCAGACGAGGATCGTATCCTCGCGGTCAACCTCCTCCAGCCCCATGTCCAGCCGGAAGGTCGCGCCGTTCGAGCAGGACTTCTCGCCACCCTCGCCAGCCAGCGCCCAGGTGTACAGCGTCCCGCCTCCGACGCGGTTGGCCAGCCGCAAGGGCTCGATCGCCCCGGCGAAGGAGATCATCGTGAACTTGTCCAGCAGGAGGAACACGAAGCGGCGCGGGCCCGTCGTCTTGGCGGTCTGGGTGGCTTTGCGGGGCGAGAGGGACATTTCCGCGACCTGTTCATGTCGTTCGCGGGCTACGGAACCCGAAATATCGCCGAGCCGCAAGGGCCGAAACGGTATGTTTGCGCCCAAACTGGATTTGCCAAGGCGGAAACTGGCGCGTATACCGCTGGCCGATTGCAAGGCTCCGGAGTGGAACGATGACCAAGGGATGGACGAAGACGGCATGGCGCGCGAAGCCGCGGATCCAGATGCCGGATTATCCCGACCAGGCGGCGCTGACCTCGGTCGAGGCGCAGCTGGCCAAGTATCCCCCTCTGGTCTTTGCCGGCGAGGCGCGGCGGCTGAAGAAAGAGCTGGCCGCGGCGGGCGAGGGCAAGGCCTTCCTCCTCCAGGGCGGCGACTGCGCGGAAAGTTTCGCGGAATTCTCGGCCGACAACATCCGCGACACGTTCCGGGTGATGCTGCAGATGGCGGTCGTGCTGACCTATGCCGCCAAGGTTCCGGTCATCAAGGTGGGTCGCATGGCGGGCCAGTTCGCCAAGCCGCGCTCTGCCCCGACCGAGATCATCAATGGCGTTGAGCTGCCCTCCTACAAGGGCGACATCATCAACGGTTTCGACCCCACGCCCGAGGCGCGGATCCCCGATCCGAACCGGATGCTGCAGGCCTATACCCAGGCGGCAGCCAGCCTGAACCTGCTCCGCGCCTTCTCGACCGGCGGATTCGCGGATATCCACCGCGTCCATTCCTGGACCCTGGGCTTTGCCGAACATGACAAGGCCGAGCGTTACCGCGAGATGGCGAACCGGATCTCGGATGCGCTCGACTTCATGAACGCGGCCGGGGTGAACTCGGACACGGCGAATGAGCTTTCGCGGGTGGACTTCTACACCAGCCACGAGGCGCTGCTGCTGGAGTATGAAGAGGCGCTTTGCCGGGTGGATTCGATCAGCGGGCAGAACATCGCGGGCTCCGGCCACATGATCTGGATCGGCGACCGCACGCGCCAGCCGGACGGGGCGCATGTGGAATTCTGCCGCGGCGTGCTGAACCCGATCGGGCTGAAATGCGGGCCGTCGACCACGGCCGAGGACCTCAAGGTCCTCATGGCCAAGCTGAACCCGGAGAACGAGCCGGGCCGCCTGACCTTGATCGCCCGCTTCGGCGCGGGCAAGGTCGGCGAGCATCTGCCGCGCCTGATCAAGACCGTGCAGGAAGAAGGCGCCAAGGTCGTCTGGTCCTGCGACCCGATGCACGGCAACACGATCAAGGCCGCCTCGGGCTACAAGACCCGGCCCTTCGACAGCGTCCTGCGCGAGGTGCGCGAGTTCTTCGCGATCCACAAGGCCGAGGGCACGGTCCCCGGCGGCGTGCATTTCGAGATGACGGGCCAGGACGTGACCGAATGCACCGGCGGGCTGCGGGCTGTCAGCGACGAAAGCCTCGCCGACCGCTACCACACCGCCTGCGACCCGCGGCTCAATGCTTCGCAGTCGCTGGAACTCGCCTTCCTCGTCGCCGAGGAACTGTCCAGCCAGCGCGAGGCCGCGCGGCGCGTGGCGCTGTAAGGCCGGGCACAGGAAATCAAGGGGCGGCGGGGGAACCTGCCGCCCCTAATCCTTGGAATGGACCAGCGACAGATGCCCGCTGCGCCGGGCGGTGGCGTCGGGCGCGGACGCCGGAACGGCCACCGGCTCGGGTTGGCCCAGCAGGCGCTGTTCGCGGCGGCGGACAACCTTCAGCTTGCAACGCCGCTGCGCCTCGGGCGCGAAGCCGAAGGCGCCCAGCACCAGCTTGCGGTCCTGATCGTCGGCCAGCGGCATCAGCGCCAGCTGCGCGATCACCTGCCCGTTGCCCCGGTCCGAGATCAGGTCCAGCTCGGCCACGGCGGGCTCATGGATCACCTGCTCGATGATCTGGCCGACGAGGTCCCTCGCCTCGGCGCAGAACAGGACCGTCAGCGGCAGCCCGCGCAGGTCCATCCCGCCGATCTCACCCAGGGCCGAGCCCGCGATCCGCACCTGCGCCACCCCGCGCCCGATCCGTTCCGCCAGAAACACGCGGTCCAGAACCCCGGTCATCCCCCGTGGATCCAGCGCCGCCCGCATCGGGATCGACCCGGCGTTGCGCAGGCTCTCCCAATAGGCCCGGACCTGCGCGGGCCCGTCGAACACCACCGGCGGCGGCGCGGGCGAGGCGCGGAACCGCGCGAGCTCCAGGAATTTCAGGTCCATCGCACCCTCGAATGCCGCAGGCTTGACGCTTGCGGCCCAGGGGGGCATCGCGCCATGTAGCCAGAATAGGCCGGATCGGTAAGATTCGGAGGAAAATCTAATCAAATGGTAAACGCCGCGCCCGGCGTGGGAAGGAGAGCAATGATCTCGATGACGGGCTTTGCCGCACGACGCGGCGCGGGGGCCGGCTATGCCTGGGCCTGGGACCTCCGGGCGGTGAACGGCAAGGGTCTGGACCTGCGGCTGCGCCTGCCGGACTGGATCGAGGGGCTGGAGCTTGCCGTCCGGGCCGAGCTGCAGAAGGCGGTGACGCGGGGCAATGTCAGCCTGTCCTTGCGGGTGACGCAGGACAGCGGGGCCGAGGAAACGGGTTTCCGGCTGAACCAGGCACAGCTCGCGGCGGCGCTTGGCGCGCTGGCCAGGGTCGAGGAAGCGGCGATTTCGGCCGGTCTGACGCTGCGCCAGCCGACGGCCGCCGACGTGCTGACCCTGCGCGGGGTGCTGGACCAAAGCCAGCAAGAGCAGGACACCGGGCCGCTCCGCCAGGCGATCCTGGCCGACCTGCCCGCGCTTCTGGCCGATTTCGCCGCGATGCGCGCGACCGAAGGGGCGGCGCTTGCGGCGGTCCTGACGGCGCAACTGGACCAGATCGCTGCCCTGACCGCAGAAGCGCAGCGCGAAGCTGCCCTCCGGGCCGAGAGCCAGGCCGACAGCTTGCGCGACGGGCTGCAACGCATCCTTTCGGCGACCGATGCGGTGGATGCGACGCGGCTGGCGCAGGAGCTGGCACTTCTGGCGGTCAAGACCGACGTGACCGAGGAACTGGACCGCCTGACCGCCCATGTCGCCGCCGCCCGGGGGCATCTGGCGGATCCGGGCCCCGTGGGCCGTAAACTTGATTTCCTGATGCAGGAATTCATGCGCGAGGCGAATACCCTGTGTTCCAAGGCGCAGTCGCTGGCGCTGACCCGGATCGGCCTTGACCTGAAAACCGTGATCGATCAGATGCGCGAGCAGGTGCAGAATGTGGAATGACCGATGACTCCCAAGTCCCCTCGGCGCGGGCTTCTCCTGATCCTTTCCTCGCCCTCGGGGGCCGGCAAATCGACGCTGAGCCGGATGCTCATGGCCTGGGACCCGACGATGCGCTTCTCGGTCTCCGCCACCACTCGCAAGCCCCGCCCGGGTGAGGTCGACGGCCGCGAATACTATTTCCGCAGCCGCGAGGAGTTTCAGGCCATGGTCGCCCAGGGCCAGATGCTGGAACATGCCGAGGTGTTCGGCAATTTCTACGGCAGCCCCCGCGGCCCGGTCGAGGTCGCGATGCTGGCCGGGACCGACACGGTCTTCGACATCGACTGGCAGGGCGGCCAGCAGGTCAAGCAGGCGATGCGGGGTGATGTCGTCTCGATCTTCATCCTTCCGCCCTCGATCGCCGAGCTGGACCGGCGGCTCCGCTCCCGCGCGCAGGACAGCGACGAGGTGATCGCGGGCCGCATGGCGAAAAGCCGCGACGAGATCAGCCATTGGCTGGAATATGACTATGTTCTGGTCAACCGCGATGTGGATGAAACCTTCGAGCAGCTGAAAGCGATCCTGACCGCCGAGCGTCTGAAGCGCGACCGTCAGCCGCAGCTTTCGGCCTTCGTCCGCACCCTGAACGAGGAGTTTGACGCCCGATGATCTATTCCCTCGACGGTATCGTGCCCGAGATCGATCCCTCGGCCTGGGTCGCGCCCGATGCCAATCTGATCGGCAAGGTGGTGCTGGAAGCCGAAGCCTCGGTCTGGTTCGGCGTGACGATCCGCGGCGACAATGAGGAAATCCGCGTCGGCCGCGGCTCGAACGTGCAGGAGAACTGCGTCCTGCATACGGACATGGGCTATCCCCTGCTGATCGGACCGGACTGCACCATCGGCCACAAGGCGATGCTGCATGGCTGCATCATCGGTGCGGGCACGCTCATCGGCATGGGGGCGACGATCCTGAACGGGGCGAAGATCGGCAAGGGCTGCCTGATCGGAGCGGGTGCGCTGGTGACCGAAGGGAAGGAGATCCCCGACGGCAGCCTCGTCATGGGCGCGCCCGGCCGGGTGGTGCGTGACCTTGACGCAGCCGCGCGCGAGCGGCTGCTTCTCTCGGCTTCGGGCTACCGGGCCAATGCGCGCCGCTTCCGTGACGGGCTGCGGGCAGTCTAGGTCGGCTCGACCAGTTCCAGGGTGATGCCCTGGCGGACCGCATGGCTGCGCAGTTCGCGCAGGACGATCTGGCGGTTCGGCAGTTTCGGCGCCGCGATGCGCAGGACGCCCCGAAAGCCGCTTGCGCCCAAAAGCTCGATCACCTCGAGCGCGTCGAATTCGTCACAGAAAAGGGGCGCGACGACAAGCTCCACGCCCAGCGGCATGTCCGCACGCAGCGCGGCGAGGGTGGTCACGGCGACCTCTTCCTCACGGATACCTTCCGGGAAAACCGCATCCGGAATTCCTATGACCAGGCACCTCAGCTGAAGTGACATCGCGTTCCTTCCACCATCTGGAGGCGCCGCGGTATCCGTGTCGGTCAAACGTCCGTCGGTGCCTACCTTTGACCGGGCAAAGGCCGGCAACGAACCAATTCACTTACACCGTCATATGGTTATCGTTATTCGTGGCGGTGACAAGGTGCGGATTGTGAAAATTTCGGGGAATGAGGCAGATGGAGTGGACCAGGGTCTTGGCCGGACTTCCCTTGCCGGCGATGGTGGTCGAGCGGGATCGCATCCTGGCGGCCAACATGGCGGCGCAGGCCTTGCTGGGGCCGGCGGTGGAGGGGCGGCATCCGGCGATGGCGGTCCGCGCGCCCTCGGTGCTGGAGGCGATCGCGGCGGCGGCCGGGGCGGGCGGGACGCATGAAGCGCGGATGGTGCTGCGCCGCGAGGGGCAGGAGCAGGTGCTGACCGCCACCGCCTCGGGCCAGGGTGCCGGCTGCGCCCTGGTGGTGTTCCGCGACGTCACCGAGGAGGAGAAGGTCGGCGAGATGCGGCGGGACTTCGTGGCGAACGTCTCCCATGAGCTGCGGACGCCGTTGACGGCCTTGATGGGGTTCATCGAGACGCTGCGGAACGCCGCGAAGGACGACCCCCGCGCGCGGGAGATGTTCCTGGGGGTGATGGAGGCCGAGGCGGGGCGGATGAACCGGCTGGTGGGGGATCTGCTCCAGCTGTCCCGGGTTGCGGCCGAGGCACGGGTGAGCCCGAAGGCGCCGGTCGAGCGGCGGGGGGCGCTGGAGGGGGTGATCTCCTCGCTGGCCGGAGTGGCGGCGCGGAAGGGGGACCGGGTGGAGCTGGTGGGCGATCCCGTGACGGTGCCGGGGGACCGGGACCAGCTGGTGCAGGTCTTCACGAACCTGATCGAGAACGCGCTGAAATACGGGGGGGCGGGGCAGGTGGTGCGGGTCTCGCTTTCCCCGGAGGAGACGGTGCGGGGGCCGGCGGTGCGGGTGGAGGTCGCGGACGAGGGGGAGGGGATCGATCCGGTCCACCGGCCGCGCCGGCCGGCGCGGTGCCCCCGGGCCGAGCCCCACCGCTCGCCCGCGGGGGGGGGGCCGGGGCTGGGGCGGGCCATCGTGAAGCACATCGTGAGCCGCCACCGGGGGTGGTTGCGGGTGGAGAGCGTGGTGGGCGAGGGAAGCCGGTTCTCGGTCGTCCTGCCGCTGGGGTGAGGGGGGGGCCGCAAGGGACTCCGGGTGTCCACGGTGGACATTTTCGGATTATGCTTTGAAAGCAACGGGTTGCGCGTGGACGTTAGGGGTTTGTTAAGGGGGTGGTTAAGGGAGGGTATGTGATGTGTGAAAGCTTCCAGCGGGACCAGTTGCGCAACTAGTTGCTATCGGATTCTTGTTTAGTCGCCCCTGGCGTGTATATTGATAGTTGTCGAAGGTATTATGGTGGCAATTAGCATGAAAACTTGTGGCGTAGAAATCTCCAATCGAGAAGCGCGTCTATGCATTGTTGAAGTAGATGACGAAGGAACCCCTCAGGCCGTTGTCGTTAAGACAAAGAAGCTAAAGTTGGATGACGACAAGGTTCAGGCAGACCTTAAGTCGTTCGTTGGTGCCTTGCGGGCGTTTGTTCAGGAAAACAACATTTCAAAGTTCGTCGTGAAATCACGGGCAAGCGCCGGAAACTTCGCTGCAGGGGCCACGTCCTTCAAGATTGAAGCAATTCTTCAGCTATCGGAAGGGGTAGATGTAAGCTTTGTGCACCCAACGCAGCTAGCTAAGTTTGCGAAGACGAATATGGGCACGCCTCCAGACACCATTCCCGGCTACCTGCACACAGCGTTCCAAGTCGGAGCATATAGTGCCACCAAGAGCGTCAAATGACCTTCAGCTTGGATCAAGTGCCTCAAGAGTTCAGAGGTAGATGCCAGGAGCTTCAATCTGCCTACGAGTTTACCTCCGACTGCACAAAGGGTGCAAATGGGTATCTTGTTTTTGCGAAGAACAAACAGCTTAACCGTAAGGTTGCAATAAAATTCTATTACTGGGGCGACGGAAATCACGTTGAGCCAGCAAATCTTTCAAAACTCGAACATGAATCAGTTCTTACAGTTGACCACGCCGAAGCCATCGACAAGGATTATGCTTTCTTCGTGGCGCGCTATTGCGAGGGTGGTGATCTGGATGCATGGCTAGAATCCCATAATCATAGCCTCAACGGCGCCATGCAAGCGTTCGAGCAAATCGCCGCAGGCGTGAGCTATCTTCATTCAAAGAATTATGCCCACAGGGATTTGAAACCCTCCAATATCTTCGTTGCCCATTCTGGACGGTTTGTTTTGGGTGATTTCGGGTCGGTTGTCGCGCTTGGGCTCGACGGAAGCGCCAAATCAATAACTAAACACTCCATCCTGTATCGTCCACCGGAAGACTTTGATCAAAATCTGTTCACCCGGCAGGGCGACGTCTATCAACTCGGGCTGGTGATGTATCAGTTGTTGGGAGGAAGCCTACCTTACGAGCTTTCGGCATGGTTCTCCGCCGCAGATAGGAAGAAGCACGCGGCTCTTGCAGGTCCCGATGCTGACATTTTTGCCAATTCTGTAATGCAGAAATGGATTCAGAGGGGACGTATTCTCGACTTTGAAACGTTACCTTTCTATGTGCCAACCAAGCTAAAAACGATAATCCGCAGGGCCACTAGAGTAAATATTGCAGAACGGTACAACACCGTGGCTGACATGCTCGGCGGATTGAACAACGCAATGCAGCGCACTTTCGATTGGGTTCTGGAGGATGGTCAATGGATCGCCCGGGGCAGAAAATGTGATTGCAGGTGCGTTGAGGTTGGCGGTTCGGTTGTTGTTGAGAAGTGTCAGACTTCTGGTTGGCGGCGGGACAACAGGTTCAATCCTGCTGATCTCAGGAGCGCCGCTCAGATGATTGACGAGTTTCTCAGCTGAGACCCCTCACAACCTCCCCAACCGCTCCGTCAACAGCCGGTAGAACCCCTCCCGGTCCACGGAGCCCATGAACATCGCGTTGGGCTCGCGCCCCGTCACGCGCCACCAGTCGGCGACGGTCATGCCGAGGGTGAGCTCCGATCCCGTCTCGATCTCGACGTTGATGTGGCGGCCGTGGAAGAGGGCGGGCTCCAAAAGGTAGGCGATCACGCAGGGGTCGTGCAGGGGGGCACCTTCGGACCCGTATTTGGCGGTGTCGAAGCGTTCGAAGAAATCGGTCCAGGAGGCGACGGCCTGGCCGACGGGGGTGCCGAGGCGCCGCATCTCCTCCACCCAGGCGCGGGAGGTCAGGGCCTTGTGGGTGACGTCCAGCGGCATGACCACCAGCGGCACGCCGGATTTGAACACGATTTCAGCGGCTTCGGGGTCGACGTAGATGTTGAACTCGGCCGCGGGGGTGACGTTGCCGACCTCGAAATAGGCGCCGCCCATCAGGACGATCTCGGCCACGCGGGGGATGATGTCGGGGGCGCGGGTGAAGGCGGTGGCGATGTTGGTGAGGGGGCCGAGGGGGCAGAGGGTGACGCTGCCGGGGGCCTCGCGCCGGAGGGTCTCGATCAGGAAGTCGACGGCGTGCTGGTCCTGGAGGGGATGCGTCGGCTCGGGCAGGGTGATGCCGTTCAGGCCGGTCTTGCCGTGGACGTATTCGGCGGTGACGAGCTTGCGTTTCAGGGGCGCGTCGCAGCCGGCGTAGACGGGGGTGCGGTGGCCCGAAAGCTCGACGATCTGGCGGGTGTTGCGCTGGGTGAGGGCGAGGGGGACGTTCCCGGCGACGGCGGTAAGGCCGAGGACCTGAAGCTCGGGCGAGGCGAGGGCGAGGAGGATGGCGACGGCGTCGTCCTGGCCGGGGTCGGTGTCGATGATGATCTTGCGGGGCATGGGTGACTCCTTTGCGGCGGAGGAGACCGGGATGCGCGCGCTTTGTCCAGAGGGTTCCCCCCGGCCTGTGGCGGCCGGGGGGCGGAGGGTGTCAGCCGTCGAAGTTGACGGTTTCCATGATCTTCACCGCCGCCGGGCGCTGTGCGGCGATGTCGGCGAGGGGGGTGCTGTCGGGGGTGAACTCACCCCAGGAGGCGACGAGGGCGGAGCGTTCGACGCCGGGTTTCACGGGGTATTCGTTGTTCGTCTCGGCATAGATCTTCTGGGCGGCGTCGGAGGCGAGCCATTCCATGAATTTCAGCGCGTTTTCCTTGTTCGGCGCGGATTTGGTCATGGCGACGCCGGAGATGTTGAGATGGGTTCCGCCGGCCTCGAAGGTGGGGAAGAGGATGTTGACGGATTCGGCGGCGGGGACCTGTTCGGGGTCTGCGAGCATCTGGCCCATGTAATAGGTGTTGCCGATGGCGATGTCGCATTCGCCGGCCGCGATGGCCTTGACCTGATCGCGGTCGCCGCCGTCGGGCTTGCGGGCGAGGTTGGCCTTCACGCCCGCGGCCCATTCGGTGGCATAGGGTTCGTCATGATGGGCGATGATCGCGCCGAGGAGCGCGACGTTGTAGTCGTGCAGACCCGAGCGCGAGCAGATGCGGCCCTTCCACTTGTCCGAGGCGAGGTCCTCGTAGGTGGTGACTTCGCCTTCTGCCACGCGGTCCTTGGAGGCATAGACGATCCGGGCGCGGGTGGTGAGGCCGAACCACAGGTCGTTCGGGTCGCGGAATTCGGCGGGGATGTTGGCTTCCAGCACGTCGGACTGGACGGGCTGGACCACGTCGGCCTCGACGATCTGCATCAGGCGCGCGATGTCGACGGTGAGGACGAGGTCGGCGGGGGAGCGGCTGCCCTCGGCCACCAGACGTTCGGCCATGCCCTTGTCGACGAAGGCCACGTTGACCTTGACCCCGGTCTCGGCGGTGAAGGCGTCGACGAGCGGCTGGATCAGCTCGGGCTGGCGGTGCGAGTAGACGTTGATCTCTTGCGCCATCGCCGGGACAGAAGCGGCGAGGAGGGCGAGCGTCGAAAGGCGGAGCATGGTTGAGTCCTTTGGTCGGGTTTTATGGGGCGGTTAAACCTGACTGTTTTGCTTGGGTCAAGAGGCTGAGTGATTTACTCGGATTTTTTCTTCGCCCGCGCGCCTGTGACCGGGCGGCGGAGCCTCCGGCGGGGATATTTGGGCGAAGAAGAAGGGCTTAGAGGCGGGATTTGTCTTCGGCCTTGGCGCGATTCCAGAGGGCGTCCATCTCGGCCAGGTCGGATTGCGCCGGGGTGCGGCCCTGTTCGGCCAGCCAGTCCTCGATCCGGGCGAAGCGGCGGGTGAACTTCTGGTTGGCGGCGCGGAGCGCGGATTCGGGGTCGACCTTCAGGTGGCGGGCGAGGTTGGCCATGACGAAGAGGAGGTCGCCGATCTCTTCGGTCAGATGGTCGTGGCTCAGGGTGTCGCGGGCGTCCACCACCTCGCGGGCTTCCTCGACCAGCTTGTCGAGAACTTCGCCGGTGCTGGGCCAGTCAAAGCCGACGCGGGCCGCGCGGTTCTGAAGCTTCAGCGCGCGGGTCAGGGCGGGGAGCGAGGCGGCGATCCCGTCGAGGGTGCGCTGGCTGCCGCGTTCCCTTGCCTTCTGCGCCTCCCAGTCGCGGGTCTGCTGTTCGGCCGTCTTGTCGCGGCTTTCGCCGCCGAAGACATGGGGGTGGCGGGCGATCATCTTGTCGGAGATCGCGGCGACCACATCGGGGAAGGCGAAATGCCCGGCCTCGCTTGCCATCTGCGCATGGTAGACGACCTGGAAAAGGAGGTCGCCAAGTTCGCCCTTCAGCTCTCCCCAGGCCTGGCGGTCGATGGCATCGGCGACCTCATGCGCCTCTTCCAGCGTGTAGGGGGCGATGGTGGCGAAGGTCTGTTCGATGTCCCAGGGGCAGCCGGTTTCCGGGTCGCGCAGGGCGGCCATGATGGCGAGGAGGCGGTCGATGCCGGAGGGAGGGAGGCTGGTCATGGGCGGCACCTTGGCTGTTGTCGGCGCAGACTAGTCGCAGGCGCGATGCGGGGCCAGCCCCGGCGGGATCGGAAGGGCCGGGTCAGGCGGGTGACGGGGCGTGGTGCGGGGTTGCCGACGGGCGGGTCGGGCGGGGGCAAGTCAGGCGGAGATGCCCCCACCGCCCCGTCTGGTCCATTGCGGTCGGTCTGGATTTGGGATTTGATCAAAGGATCATCTGAAGGAGACCATGATGCCCGTTCTGAACCGTATCGCCTCATATGCCGAGGACATGAAGGCGTGGCGGCGGCATCTGCACATGCATCCCGAGCTGGCCTTCGACTGCCATGAGACCGCGGCCTGGATCGTCGAACGGCTGCGCGAGATGGGGGTGGACGAGATCCATGAGGGGATCGCCAAGACCGGGGTCGTGGCGCTGATCAAGGGGCAGAAGCCGGGTCCGGTCATCGGCCTGCGGGCCGACATGGATGCGCTGCCGATCGAGGAGCTGACGGGCGCGCCCTATGCCAGCACGGTGAAGGGCAAGATGCATGCCTGCGGCCATGACGGCCATGTGACGATGCTGCTGGGCGCGGCGAAGTATCTGGCCGAGACGCGGAATTTCGCGGGGACGGCGGCGCTGCTGTTCCAGCCGGCCGAAGAGGATGGCGGCGGCGGGCAGGTCATGGTGCAGGAAGGCATCATGGACCGTTTCGGGATCGGGCAGGTCTATGGCATCCACAATGCGCCGAACGTGCCTTTCGGGCATTTCACCACGACGCCGGGGCCGCTGATGGCCAGCGTGGATACGGCCTTTGTCCATATCACGGGCAGGGGCGGGCATGGCGCGACGCCGCATGAATGTGTGGACCCGGTGGTCGCGGTCGTGGGCATGGTGCAGGCGGTGCAGACGATCATCCCGCGCAACGTCTATGCCTTGGACGAGGCGGTGATCAGCGTGACGCAGATCCATACCGGGACGGCCAGCAACATCATCCCCGAGGAGGCGATGTTCTGCGCCACGATCCGCTGCTTCAAGCCCGACGTGCGGGCGCTGTTGAAGAAGCGCTTCCATGAGATCGTCGAGGGTCATGCGGCGGCCTATGGGGTCAGCGCGCGGATCGACTATGACTGGGGCTATCCCGCGACGATCAATCACGAGGACGAGACGGAATTCGCCGCCGAGGTGGCGCGCGAGGTTTCGGGCGTCGAGGCGGTGGATGCGCGGGCGAACCGGGAGATGGGGTCGGAGGATTTCAGCTACATGCTGGAGGCGCGGCCGGGGGCCTATCTGTTCCTCGGCACCGGGCCGGGGGCGGGGCTGCATCATCCGGCCTATGACTTCAACGACGAGGTGGCCCCGGTCGGGGCAAGCTTCTTCGCACGGCTGGTGGAGCGGGCGCAGCCGCTGGAGTGAGGTCCTTGGGCGGCTGCGCGAATCGGCTGTGGATCTGGCTTCGGTTCTAATGGGGGTGATTCAACCTTTGGGCACCAGATCTGGGTGACCCCCAACCTTTGGGCGCGGCGGGCACTGGTCGGAATTTGATCAAAGTGCTATTATGCGCCCGTGCAACAAACCGGAGTGACCCATGTCCGCCCTTGCGTTGAACACCCCGTCGCCGGCCGATCTGTGGGAGATGGACCGGGCGCATGTGCTGCATCCCTGGACGAATTTCGGCCCCTTCGAGAAGGAGGGCAGTCTGGTCATCACCCGGGGCGAGGGATGTCAGCTCTGGGATGCCGAGGGGCGGCAGTATCTCGATGCGGTGGGGGGCCTGTGGTGCACCAACATCGGGCTGGGGCGGCGCGAGATGGCCGAGGCGATCGGCGCGCAGGCGGAGCGGCTGGCCTTCACCAACACCTTTGTCGATGTGACGAACGACCCCTCGGCGCGTCTGGCGGCGAAGCTGGCCGGGCTTGCTCCCGGTGATCTGAACCGGGTGATGTTCACCACGGGTGGATCGACGGCGGTGGATACGGCGGTCAGGGCGGTGGCCTATTACCAAAGCTGCATGGACCGTCCCGAAAAGACCGATATCGTCGCGCGGGATTACAGCTATCACGGGTCAACCTACCTGGCGCAGTCGGTGGGCAAGCGGCCGGGCGACCGGGTGCCGGAGTTCCGCTACAAGGAGGAGGGTATCCACCACCTCTCGGTGCCGAACCCCTATCGGCGGCCCGAGGGGATGAGCGAGGCCGCGTTCTGCGACGCGCTGGTGGCCGAGTTCGAGGCGCTGATCGACCGGGTCGGCGCGGACCGGATCGGCGGGTTCATCGCCGAGCCGATCCAGGCCTCGGGCGGGGTGATCGTGCCGCCGGAAGGCTATCTGAAGCGGATGTGGGAGATCTGCCGCCGCCATGACATCCTGTTCATCGCCGATGAGGTGGTGACCTCCTTCGGGCGGCTGGGGCACTGGTTTGCCTCGTGGGAGGTGTTCGGGGTCGAGCCCGACATGATCTGCACGGCAAAGGGTCTGACCTCGGGCTATGTGCCGCTGGGGGCGCTGATCCTCAGTGACCGGATGTGGCGGGCGATGGCCGAGGACGGGTCGCGCTGGTTCACGGCGGGGTTCACCTATTCCGGCCATCCGGTCGCCTGCGCGGCAGGGCTGAAGAACATCGAGATCATTGAGCGGGAGGGGCTGCTGGCGCAGGCCGACCGGGTGGGGCGCTATTTCGAGACGCGGATGGCGGGATTGGCAGACCTGCCGCTGATCGGCGATGTGCGCGGGCGGCGGCTGATGCTTTGCGTGGAAAGCGTCGCGGACAAGGCGACCAAGGTGGTGCTGCCGGACGAGGCGAATGAATCGAAGCGCATCTCGAACGCGGCCGAGGCGATGGGGCTTCTGGTGCGGCCGATGGGGCATCTGAACGTCATGTCGCCGCCGCTGGTGATCAGCGAGGCCCAGGTGGATTTCATCGCCGAGACGCTGGAGCGGGCGATCCGCCAGGTCACGGACGAGCTGGTGCGGGAAGGCTATCGCATCGGCTAGATCCGGGCCTCGGGGCGAGAACCGCAGGCGCGCGGGCAGGGGCGGGCGGGCTTGACTTTGCGCCCGCCGCATGGCCCCCTTGCCGGACCGGATCCGCGCGTCTCCGTTGAACGACAGCGCCTATGACCCGAGACCATTCATGGCCCTTGAAGATGCAAAGACGCAGGTCGACACTGCGTTCACCCGGACTGAGCGCCGGGGGCTTTCCTTTGAAAACGCCTTCGGCGGCGCGACCTCCTTCCTGCGCCGGACCTACACCAAGGATCTGACCGGGGTTGATCTGGCGATCACCGGGGTTCCGTTCGACCAGGCGGTCACGCATCGCGCCGGCACCCGTTTCGGCCCGCGCGCGATCCGCGAAGCCTCGACCCTGCAGCCCTATGACCCGCCCTATGGCTGGCCCACCAACCCGCTGGAGGAAATGACGGTCGTCGATTACGGCGATCTGGCCTTCGATTATGCCAAGGTGGCAGAGTTTCCTGCGGCGCTGACGGCGCATATCCGGGGCATCCTGCAGGCGGGCGCGGACACGGTCACGCTGGGCGGCGACCATTACATCACGCTGCCGATCCTGCGCGCCTATGCCGAGAAGTACGGCCCCCTTGGCGTGATCCATTTCGACGCCCATTCCGACCTTTGGCCGGATGATGATCTGAGCCGGATCGACCACGGGACCTTCCTTTACAAGGCAGTCAAGACCGGGCTGATCGACCCCGGCCGGTCGGTCCAGATCGGCATCCGCACCACGACCGAGGACTACCTCGGGCTCAGCGTGATCGACGCGCGCGAGGTGCATGAGAAGGGCGTGGCCCAGGCGGTGGTGCGGGCGAAGGACATCGTCGGGAATGGCCCGACCTATCTGACCTTCGACATCGACTGTCTTGACCCCTCCGTCGCGCCGGGGACGGGAACGCCGGTCTGGGGCGGCTTGCACAGCTGGCAGGCGGTGGCGATGCTGCGCGATCTGGCCGGGATCAATCTGGTCGGGGGTGATGTGGTCGAGGTCTCGCCACCCTATGACACCACCGGGGCGACGGCGATCGCCGGGGCGCATGTCGCCTATGAGCTGATCTGCCTCTATCACTGGGCGCGGACGCAAAGGTGAGGCGGATGGTGGTCTGGCTGATCCTGGCGGCGGCACTTGGCCTTGTCGCCTATGTGCGCCTCGCGCCCTCGGACCCGGCGCGCTGGCATGTCGCGCCCCTTGCCGAGGGTCCGCCGGGCCAGGTCGTCGCGGGTGAGGGCCGCGCGAGCCTGCGGCTGGCGGGCGACGGGCCGGCGCTTCTGGCAAGGCTGGATGCGGTGGCTCTGGCCACGCCGCGCACGCAGCGTCTGGCGGGCAGCGTCGCGGAGGGGCGGATCACCTGGATCACCCGCTCGGCGCTGTGGGGATTTCCCGATTACACCACCGCCGAGGCCGGGCCCGAAGGGCTGCGCGTCCATGCCCGCCTGCGCTTTGGCCGCGGCGACATGGGCGTCAATGCGGCGCGGCTGACGGACTGGCTGTCCCGCCTCTAGCCCTTTCATGCCGGGGAAAATATCCCACGGGGGGCCGGGGGTCTGAAACCCTTGGGGTCCGCCACCCCTTGACCGGCCCGGTCATTAGCGCCAAACCGCCGCCATGGTTCCCATGGATAAACTTGCCCAGATCGCCGAGCGCTTCGAGTATCTCGAGGCGCAGCTCAATGCCGGGGCAGCCCCGGCCGATATCGCGCGGATCAGCCGGGAATATACCGAGCTGAAGCCGGTGGTGGAGGAGATCCGCTCCTATCGCCGGGCGCTGGACGATCTGGCCGAGGCCGAGGCGATGCTGGCCGACCCCGAGATGAAGGCGCTGGCCGAGGAAGAGCTGCCCCGGCTGAAGGCGCGGATTCCCGAGATGGAGCAGGCGCTGCGGCTGGCCTTGCTGCCGAAGGATGCGGCGGATGCGCGGCCGGCGATCATCGAGATCCGGCCGGGGACGGGGGGCGAGGAGGCGGCGCTCTTTGCCGCCGACCTCGCGCGGATGTATCAGCGGCACGCCGAGCGGATGGGCTGGCGCTGGGAGGTGTTGGAGGAGCAGGCCTCGGATCTTGGCGGCCTGAAGGAGCTGGTGGCGCTGGTCTCGGGCGAGGGGGTCTATTCCCGGCTGAAGTATGAAAGCGGCGTGCATCGGGTGCAGCGCGTGCCCGAGACCGAGGCGCAGGGGCGCATCCATACGTCGGCGGCCACGGTGGCGGTGCTGCCCGAGGCCGAGGAGGTCGATATCGAGATCCCGGCCAGCGACATCCGCATCGACACGATGCGCTCCAGCGGCGCGGGCGGGCAGCATGTGAACACGACCGACTCGGCGGTGCGCATCACCCATCTGCCGACCGGGATCGTCGTCACCTCGTCCGAGAAGTCGCAGCACCGCAACCGCGAGATCGCGATGCAGGTGCTGCGGTCGCGGCTTTACGAGGCGGAACGCGACCGGCTTCATTCCGAGCGCGCGGCGGACCGCAAAAGCCAGGTGGGATCGGGGGATCGCTCCGAACGGATCCGGACCTACAACTACCCGCAAGGCCGGATGACCGATCACCGGATCAACCTGACGCTTTACGCCCTGCCGCAGATCATGGCGGGGGATCTTGGCGAGATCATCGATGCGCTGGTGGCCCATGACCAGGCGGAGCGGCTGGCGGAGATGGAGGCGTGACAGGCGCCGAGGCGTTGCGGCTGGCCGTGCCCCGGCTGGCGGCGGCGGGGGTAGAGGATCCGGCACGCGATGCGCGGATGCTTCTGGCCCATGCGCTGGGGATCGCGGCGGACCGGTTGACCCTGCATCTGCCCGACGAGATGGCCGTGGAGCAGGCGCAGGCATACGAGGCGGCGCTGGTCGCGCGCGAGGCCCGGCAGCCCGTCAGCCAGATCATCGGACGGCGGCTGTTCTGGGGTCTGCCGTTCCGCGTTACGCGCGATACGCTGGACCCGCGGCCCGATACCGAGGCTCTGGTTGCAGAGGCCCTGTCGCGGCCTTTCCACAAGGTGCTGGATCTTGGGACCGGGACTGGCTGCATCCTGCTGAGCTGTCTCAAGGGGATGCCGATGGCGCGCGGGCTTGGGGTGGATGTCTCCCCGGCCGCGCTGGCGGTCGCGGCGGAGAATGCGCGCGATCTGGGGCTGGAGGGGCGGGCGAGGTTCGCTGCCTCGGACTGGTTCGCGGGCGTGGAGGGCGCCTTTGACCTGATCGTGTCGAACCCGCCCTATATCGCCGCGGCGGAAATGCCCGGACTGTCGCCCGAGGTCCGCGACTGGGAGCCGCATCTGGCCCTGACGCCGGGGGGCGACGGGCTGCAACCCTACCGGGTCATCGCAGGCGGGGCAGGGGCGCGGCTGATGCCGGGGGGGCGGCTTCTGGTCGAGATCGGCCCGACACAAGGGGCCGCCGTGGCCGAGATGTTCCGCGCGGCCGGGCTGGCAGACGTTCGCATCCTGCCGGACATGGACGGACGGGACCGGGTGGTCGCGGCGGTGAAATCGGGTGACACGGACCGTTGCGGCTGTGCCTGAGGACCGCCGATTTCGCCCTGGATCCACAATTATCCCTTGTCACGTGCCGAAGCCTGTGTTTAGTGAAACCTGTCGCGCGCGGGTCCCCACCTGCCGATGACGCACTGCCCAGGCCCTGCTGACCCGAATTTGCTGCCCATGAGGGGCGGCGGTCGCAGGCCAAAGCCATCATAAGGACAAGATGCGCTCCTCCAAGAAACGCTCGCGTTCCAACCAGAACCGCCCGCGCACCCTCGGCAATATCATCAACCGCGTCTTCGATTCCTCGGGCCCCGAGGGCAAGGTGCGCGGTACGCCGCAGCAGATCATCGAGAAGTACCAGATGCTGGCGCGCGATGCCCAGTTGTCGAACGACCGGGTCGCGGCAGAGAATTTCCTTCAGCACGCCGAGCATTACACCCGGCTTCTGGCCGAGGCGACGCGTGAGTTGGCGGCCGAGCAGGAAGCCCGGCAGCAGCAGTATCAGCAGAATGGCGGCCAGAACGGTCAGCAGAATGGCCAGCAGGGCGGCCAGCAGGGCCAGCCGCGCGGCGATCGGCCCGAGCGGCAGGAGCATCGCGAACGCGGCGATCGCGGCGATCGCGGCGACCGGCAGGAGCGGCAGGACCGTGGCGATCGGGGCGACCGTGGGGATCGCGGCGAGCGGCGGCAGGATTATCAGCGGGAGTTCCGGGACGAGCGCGAGGGCGAAACCACGACCGTGGTTGATGTGATCGACCTCGACGGTGGCGACGAAAGCGGGCTGATCGAGACCCCGGAATCGCAGGAGCGTTCGCGCGTCGAAGCGCCGCAGCCGGCGGCTCCGGCGGCGGAGCCTGCGGAAACGGCCGAGAAGGCCGCGAAGGAAGAGCGCGCGCCCACCCGACGGCCGCGCGGGCCGCGCAAGCCGAAGGGCGAAGGCAAGGCGGATCCGGGATCGGACGGCGCGCCGCCGAAGGAAGCTGCCGAATAGACGAAGGGCCGCCCTTGGGGCGGCCTTTTCATTGGGGGCGGCTGGTCGCGGCCGGACCCGCTTGCGCAAGGGGATGAGCCTGGGGGATGCCTGGCCGCCTCGCGCGGCGGGGCTGGCCGGATCGCTGCTTGATTTTCGCTGCCGCGGGCGTGATGACCGGGGTATCGGGGGATGCGATACAGAACGTCGCCGGGGCATGCCCCGGAGTAAGGAGAGAAGATGACGATCAGGTTCGGGCTTCTGGGTGCGGGGCGCATCGGGAAGGTTCATGCGAAGGCGGTGACAGGCAACCCGGCCGCGACGCTGGTGGCGGTGTCGGATGCGATGCCGGCGGCGGCACAGGCGCTTGCCGAGCAGTATGGCTGCGAGGTGCGGTCGATTGATGCCATCGCGGCCTCGGCGGACATTGACGCGGTGGTGATCTGCACGCCCACCGACACCCATGCCGATCTGATCGAGCAGTTCGTCAGGGCCGGGAAGGCCGTGTTCTGCGAAAAGCCGATCGACCTGTCGCTCGACCGGGTGAAGCAGTGCCTTGAGGTGGTGCGGGCCGAGAAGGGCACGCTGATGGTGGGTTTCAACCGCCGCTTCGATCCGCATTTCCAGGCGGTCCGGGGCGAGATCGACAAGGGCACGCTGGGCGCGGTGGAAATGGTGGTGATCACCAGCCGTGACCCCGGCGCTCCGCCGGTCGAGTATATCGCGCGGTCGGGCGGGATCTTCCGCGACATGACGATCCATGACTTCGACATGGCCCGTTTCCTGCTGGGTGAGGAGGTGACCGAGGTCTCGGCCATGGCTTCGGTGCTGGTCGATCCGGCGATCGGGGCGGCCGGGGACAGCGACTCGGTCCAGGTGATGCTGCGGACGGGATCGGGCAAGATGGCGGTGATCTCAAACAGCCGCAGGGCGACCTATGGCTATGACCAGCGGATCGAGGTTCATGGGTCGAAGGGCATGGCGGCGGCCGAGAACCAGCGGCCGGTCAGCATCGAGGTCGCGACGGGCGCGGGCTATACCCGGCCCCCGCTGCATGACTTCTTCATGACGCGTTATACCGAGGCCTATGCAGCCGAGATCGCCGCCTTCATCGAGGCGATGGCGGGCAAGGCCGAGGCGCAGCCATCCGGCGAGGACGGGCTTCTGGCGCTGGCCTTGGCCGAGGCGGCGCTGAAGTCGGTCGCCGATGGGCGTGTGGTGCGGATGTCGGAGATCCTGTGACGATGGTAGGGTGGGCGATATCGCCCGCCCTACGCTTGCGGCTCAGCCCGCGCCGGCCTCTTGCGCCTCCAGCGCCTCGGCCTTGGGGACGGACAGCCAGACCGCGATGGCAAACCCTACGGCACCGCCCAGGAGCTTGCCGACGAGCAGCGGCAGGATCAGCGAGGGCTGGAAATTCGCGGTGAAGGCCAGATGGTCGCCGAAAGCGAAGGCGGCGCAGACGGCGAAGGCGATCACCAGCACCTTGTCGCGGGCGCGCATGTCACGCACCAGCCGGTACATGGCCAGGATGTTGGCGATCGTCGCCAGCAGCCCCGCCGCGCCCACGGGAGACAGGCCAAGCCGCTTGCCCATCACCTCCATCGGGCCGGCGAGGTGGCGGGTGATCAGGTAGACCATCGGGAAGGCGCCCGAGAGCATGATCCCGATATAGCCCGCAATCTCCAGCGCGCGGAACTGGTCGGCCTCATCTGCGATGATCGGATCAAAGCCCCAGCCACCAAAAAGCGTGGTGAAGAGGCCGGTGAAATACTCGACGATCGAGAAGACCAGGACCAGCGTGATCCCGGCATACATGATCTTTCCGAACCAGAGGAAGCCGGTGATCATCGCGTCCGGGGCGAGCCGCAGGCCGACGGCGATGGCGACGCAGAAGACGATGAGGGGGAAGAGGTTGGCGAGGATCTCGCCGAAGCCGAGCGCCAGTTGCAGCGAGGCGTCGCCGGTGGCTGCGATCTCGGGGCGGATGGCGGTGCCGGTGACGAGGACGATCAGCGCGGCGATGAAGACGCCCACGGGCACCGAGAGGATGCCCGACATGATCCCGAGCGCCATGTATTTGTGGTCGCGCTTGTCCAGCATGGCAAGGCCGACCGGGATCGAGAAGATGATCGTCGCCCCGGCCATGTAGCCCACCAGCGAGGCCATGAGCCAGCCCTCGCGGCTTTGCGCCAGCGTGTCGGCAAGCTGGTAGCCGCCCATGTCGATGGCGATGATCGTGGTCGCGGCGATGGAGGGATCTGCCCCCACCAGCGCGAAGAGCGGGCCGACGCCGCCGCTGATGATCTGCGACAGGTAGGGGATGGCCGCCATGATACCGGCGACCGGGATGAAGATCGGGCCGATGGCGTGCAGGCCCTCGCGGAATTCGCGGCCAAGCCCCCCTTCGGGATCGCGGATATAGGCGAATGCCCCCGCCACGGCGCAGGCCATGATGATGTAGATGACGACGGTTCCGATCAGTTCCATTGGTCCCTCCCTGTGTGTCGGCGCTGTCTCGCGCCTTGTTCAGCTTTTGATGGCGATGCCCTTCGGATCGTGGAAGGGCACCAGCGACTGGCGTGCGGGCACCTCGTCTCCGGCCACGATCAGGCTGTAGCGGCTGGCCAGAAGTGCCCCGTCGTCCAGCGCGGGCTGGTTGTCGGTCGAGCGGACATAGCCGAGGCCAAGCGGGCGGCCGACGGTATAGCCGTAGCCGCCGCTGGTCAGATAGCCGACCGGTTCGCCATCGCGCAGGATCGTCTCGCGGCCGAGGAGCACGGCGTCGGGGTCCTCGGCCATGAAGGAGACGAGACGGCGGCGCAGGGGTTGGTCGGCCAAGGCCGCCAGCGCGGCGCGGCCGATGAAATCCTGCCCGGTCTTCAGCTTGACCGCCCAGCCGAGGCCCGCCTCGAAGGGGGTGTCGTTCGGGGTGATGTCGGCCCCCCACGCGCGGTAGCCCTTCTCCAGCCGCAGCGATTCCAGCGCGCGGTAGCCCACCGGGCGCAGGCCGTGGCCGGTGGCCATCAGCGCGTCGTAGACCTCGCCCAGGGCGGCGATGGGCAGGTGGAGCTCCCAGCCGAGTTCGCCGACATAGGTGACGCGCAAGGCCCGGACCCGGTGGCCGGCGATCGTGATCTCGCGGCAGTGGCCGAAAGGATGGGCTGCGTTGGACATGTCGGCATCGGTGACGGCCGACAGGATATCCCGCGCGCGGGGTCCCATGAGCGAAAGGGTGCCCCAGTCTTCGGTCACGTCCTGCAGCCGGGCGGAGCCGTCGCGCGGCAGGTGATCGGCGATCCAGGCGAGGTCATGGGTGCGGAAGCCGGTGCCGGTGACGATGTAGAAACGGTCCTCGGCCAGCCGGGCGACCGTCAGGTCACATTCGATCCCGCCGCGGCTGTTCAGCATCTGGGTATAGACCAGCCGGCCCACGGGTTTCGCGATGTCATTGGCGCAGAGCCGGGTCAGCGCGGCCTCGGCCCCCGGCCCGGAAAGTTCGTATTTGGCGAAGGAGGACTGGTCGAAGAGGCCCGCCACTTCGCGGACATGCGCATGTTCCGCACCCACGGGGGCAAACCAGTTCTGGCGGCCCATGGAATAGACATCCTCGGCCGTGGTGCCGGGCGGGGCGAACCAGTTGGGACGTTCCCAGCCGAGTTTCGAGCCGAAGACCGCCCCGGCTGCCGTGAGCCGCGGATACAGCGGCGAGGTGATGCGGGGGCGGCCGCTTCTGTATTCCTCATGCGGGAAGGCCACGGTGTAATGCTTGCCATAAGCCTCGAGCGTGCGGTCGCGGACCCAGTCGCGGTCGCGGTGCAGGGTGGAGAAGCGGCGGATGTCCACCGGCCAGAGGTCAAGCGGCGCCTCACCGCGCATGATCCATTCGGCCAAAGCCCAGCCCGCGCCCCCGCCCGAGGCGATGCCGAAGGCGTTGAAGCCCGCGCCGACGAACATGTTGTCCACCTCGGGCGCAGCGCCGAGGATGAAGTTGCCGTCGGGGGTGAAACTTTCCGGCCCGTTGATCATCCGCTTGACGCCTGCCTGTTCCAGCGCAGGGATGCGGGCGATGGCCTGTGACATGTGCTGTTCGAAATGGTCGTAATCGTCGTCGAACAGGCGGAAGGCCCAGTCCTGCGGCGCGTCGTTGCCCGGCAGGCCGGTGTCCCAGGGAATCGGGTTCGGCTCATAGCCGCCCATGACCAGACCGCCGACCTCTTCCTTGAAATAGGTGCGGCGGTCGGGGTCGCGCAGGGTGGGGGCGTCGGAGGAGAGGCCCTCGATCTTCTCGGTCACGATATACTGGTGCTTGACCGCCTGGAGCGGGACGGAGACCCCCGACATCGCGCCGATCTGCCGCGACCAGAGGCCGGCGCAGTTCACCACCGTCTCGCAGGCGATCTCGCCCTGGTCGGTCTGGACGGCGGTGATGCGGCGGCCCTCCATGCGCAGGCCGGTGACGCGGACGCCCTCGATCAGTTTCGCGCCATGCATCCGCGCGCCCTTGGCCAGCGACTGGGTGATGTCCGAGGGGCTGGCCTGGCCGTCGGTGGGGAGCCAGGAGGCGCCGATCAGGTCGGAGGTGTCCATCAGGGGCCACATCCGCTTGACCTCCTCCGGGCCGATCAGTTCCATCTCCATGCCGAAGCTGCGGGCGGTGGTGGCGAGGCGGCGGTATTCGGTCCAGCGGTCGGGGGTGGTGGCCAGCCGCAGGCAGCCGGTCATCTTCCAGCCGGTTTCCAGCCCCGTTTCCTCGGCCAGGCGCTTGTAAAGCTCGACCGAGTATTTCAGCACCCGCGTGATCGAGGCCGAGGACCGCAACTGCCCGACCAGCCCCGCCGCATGCCAGGTAGAGCCCGAGGTCAGCTTGTCCTGTTCCAGAAGCACCACCTCGGCCTTGTGGTCGCGGGCGAGGTGGTAGGCGGTGGAACAACCGATGATGCCGCCGCCGATGATGACGATGCGGGCGTGGCTGGGCAGCGAGGGGGTCATGTCAGGCGTCCATATGCGGTTTGGTAGGCATCCAGCGCAGCGTCCATGCGCGCGAGGTTCTCGGCCGTGTAGGCGGGGTAATCGGTGCCGGGGGCGTTCAGGTGCAGTTCGGAGACCATGCTCCACATCGCCTCACGCAGTAGCGAGGCGCATTGCATCGCGGCCATCGCGCGGGTCAGGGCGGCATCGGGGGGCGTGCCGAAATAGGCGGCGAGCAGGGTCTGGGTTTCATCCGGCGAAAAGCCCGCGTTGGAAGAGAGCCCCGCGAGGTCGAAGAGCGCGGTCGAGAAGCCGGCATATTCGAAGTCGATGAGCCAGAGCCGCTGGCCGTCGTCCAGAAGGTTGGCGGGCAAGAGGTCGTTATGGGCAAAGACGATCGGAAGCGGGACCTGCGCGGTCTCAAGTGCATCGGCAAGGGCAAGGTAGCGCGGCAGTTCCGCGACCATCCGGCTGCCGTCGCGCGCCAGGGTGCGGGCGTAGTCGCGCACCACATGGAAGGGCCAGAAGAAATAGCCGGGCCCCGCGATGTGACGTGGCATTTCGGTGTGAAAGCGACGCAGGAGGGCGGCGATCGGGCCGAGGGCCGCGCGCACATCCGCAGCGCCAT
>JARFTV010000018.1:18363-40168 GCA_029289325.1 Alphaproteobacteria bacterium | reverse complement strand
TTCGCCACGAGATAGTCGGTGACCATCACGCCTTCGGCCGCGTGGCGCAGGGCGGGGGCAAAGCCCGCCTCGGCCGCAGCGCGCGCGACCATGGCTTCGCGTTTGCGGTCGACGTGGTGGAAGGGGTAATCCTCACCGAAGCGGACGACGTGACGGCCGGTCGCATCCTGCACGATCCAGCTTTCGTTACTGATCCCGCCCTTCAGCGGGGTGATCTGGATCTCGCCCTGCCAGAGGCCAAGGGCTTCGATCCGTCGTCTTGCCGAAGTCTCTGTCACCGTCTCCTCCGCCTTCTGCCGGGTCAGTGGACTGTGCCCGCTGGCCTTCGGTCAAGGAGAATCTGTGGTATTTTGACCGATAGCGCCCGATTTGTAATTCATTTAGGTGAAGATGGAGTATAACTCCACAACTTCGGGCAAGGATGGAGCAGCCCCATGATCGCGGCCCAACGTCAGACGGAGATCCTGCGGCTTCTGGCCGAGACCGGGGCGCTGCGGATCAACGATCTGGCGGAACGGCTGGACGTGTCGCTGGAGACAGTACGGCGCGATGTGACGGCGCTGGTTGCCGAAGGCGCGGTGACGCGGCGGCATGGTGGGATCATGCTGCCCTCGGCGGTGCGGGAGGCGCCCTTCGACCGGCGGATGCGCGAGAATGCGGGCGCGAAGCGTGCCATCGCCCGCGCCGCCGCCGCGATGATCCGGGACGGAGAGTCCGTGATGCTGGACACCGGCTCCACCACCAGCTTTGTCGCGCGTGAGTTGCTGAACCACCGGCGGCTCACGGTCGTCACCAACTCACCCGACATCGCGCGGCTTTTGGCCACGGTGAACGGCAATGCTGTGCATATGGCCGGGGGCGCGCTGGACAGCGACAGCGGTGCCGCCCTTGGCCTGTCGGCGATCGAGTTCGTCTCGCGCTTCTGGGTCGATCACGCGGTGATCTCGGCCGGGGCGCTACATGCCGAGCGGGGGGTCATGGACTATCGGCTGGAAGAGGCCGAGTTCGCCCGGGCCGTCCTGTCCCATGGGGCGCGGCGGGTGGTGGTCTGCGACGCGGGCAAGTTCGACCGTGCGGGCCTGGTGCAGGTCTGTGGCTGGGAAGGGATCCACGGTCTGGTGACCGACCGTCCCCCGTCCGCCGAGGTCCAGGCCGCACTGGACCGCGCCGAGGTACGGGTCACCCTGCCGGAAAGCTGAGGGACCGCCTGCGCCTGGGTCGTTGGAAGGCTCCGCGCCTGGCCACGGGCGTCCGGACGTTGAAAGAACCGGGTGTGGTCGGAGTCTATTGGTCGAGACGCCGGTGGCGTTTTGCCGATTGGGCAGGGGGAAAGACCTCCGCCCAAGGTTCGCCATTGACTTCGGCGTCCCGCTTTCCTCCAATCCCTGGAGGCGCTGACATGGGTCGGCTCCTCAGCGTTCCTCACAGGGAGAACACCAATGCAACCGAAGCATGGATTCGGCCGTGCGGCAGCCCTTGCCGCGCTGATGGTCGGCAGTGCCCCCATTGCGCTTGTGGCCGCAACGCCAGCCGATACGCTGGTGGTGGCGGATGCCATCGACGACATCGTGTCGATCGACCCGCATGAGGCGTTCGAGTTTTCGGGCGTGGACCTGAACAACAATCTCTATGACACCCTGATCGAGCTTGATCCGACCAAGCCGGGCGAGCTGGTCCCCGGGCTGGCGGAAAGCTGGGCGGTTGCCGATGACGGGGTGACCTATACGTTCAAGGTTAAGTCCGGCATCACCTTTTCCTCCGGCAATCCGGTGACGGCGGAAGATGCGGCGATGTCGCTGCGCCGAGTCGTGAAGCTGAACAAGACGCCCGCCTTCATCCTGACCCAGTTTGGCCTGACGGCCGAGAATGTGGATGAGATGATCACCTTCGAGGGCGATACCGTCACCCTGAAGACCGACAAGGCCTATGCGCCCTCCTTCGTCTACAACTGCCTGACCGCGGGCGTGGCGAATATTGTCGACATGCGGACCGTGATGGCGAACGAGGTCGAGGGCGACATGGGCAACGCCTGGCTGAAGGCCAATTCGGCCGGAACCGGGGCCTATGTCCTGCGGTCGTTCAAGCCGAACTCGGGCTATGTGCTTGAGGCGCGGGAGGGCCATTGGCGAGGCGATGCGAAGATCAAGAACATCTTCATGCAGCATATCCCCGAAGGCGCGACGCAGCGGCTGCTTCTGGAGAAGGGTGATATCGACATTGCCCGCGAACTGACCCCGACCGATATCGAGGGTCTGACCGGCAATGCCGATATCACCGTGCAGAACGACGTCGGTGGCCAGATCTACTATCTGGCGCTGAACCAGAAGAAGCCGGAACTCGCCAATCCGAAGGTGCAGGAGGCGATGCGGTGGGCGGTCGATTATGCGGGCATGACCGACAGCATCCTGAAGGGGCAGTGGGTGGTGCATCAGGCGTTCCTGCCGCAGGGCTTTCTTGGCGCGCTGACCGAGACGCCCTATGGTCTGGACATCGCGAAGGCCAAGGCGCTGCTGGAGGAATCGGGTGTGCCGTTGCCGCTGAACGTCAGCCTGACGGTGCGCAACAATCCCGAGCGGCTGGATATAGCGACCTCGCTGCAGAACACCTTCGCGCAGGCCGGCATCAACCTGGTGCTGGACGTGGGCGATGGCGCGCAGGTGCTGGACAAGTATCGTGCCCGCCAGCACGACATCACGATCCAGACCTGGGGCCCGGACTATCCCGACCCGCATACCAATGCCTCGACCTTCGCGATGAACCCCGACAACAGCGACGAAGCCGGCGCGACCGGCTATCTCGCCTGGCGGACGGCCTGGGAGCCGGGCGAGCTTCACGCGATGACCGAGGCCGCGGTGGTCGAGAAGGATACCGAGACGCGCAAGGCGATGTATGAGGACATCCAGCGCAGGCATCGCGATGGCTCGGCCTTCGTGCTGATGTTCCAGCAGGCGCGGCAGGACGCGATGCGTGCAAACGTGACGGGCTTCTATGCCGGTGGGGCGACCGACTCGGCGTCCTACTGGACCGTGACCAAGTAAGCGAAAGGGCCGCCGCCCGAGCAGGTGGCGGCCCGACACCTGCATGACAGGACTACCCGCACCGTCGCCGCAGCGCCGCCTGCTTCCCGTTCTGGGGCAGATCGCGCTTGGACTTGGCACCCTGGCAATCACCTTGCTGGGGCTGTTGCTGATCACCTTCGTCATCGCGCGCATCGTCCCGACGGACCCGGTGTTGTCGATCGTCGGCGAACGCGCGACCCCGGCGCAGATCGCCGCCATCCGTGAGAAGCTGGGGCTGGACCTGCCGCTGTGGCAGCAGTTCCTGATCTATGTCCGCGATGCGGTGCAGGGCGACCTTGGCAGATCGATCCGCACCGGGCAAAGCGTAACTGCCGAGATCGCGCGCTATTTCCCAGCCACGCTGGAGCTGGCGACGCTGGGCACGATCTTCGGCACGCTGGTGGGCGTCCCGGCGGGTGTGCTGGCCGCGACGCGGCCCGGCAGCATCGCCGACCAGATCGTGCGTGTCGTGGGCCTGATGGGCTATTCGATGCCGGTGTTCTGGCTGGGTCTGATCGGGCTTCTGGTCTTTTACGGCCAGCTTGACTGGGTGGCCGGGCCCGGACGGCTGGATCCGGTCTATGACATGATGATGCAGTTCACCCTGACCAGCTATACCGGGATGATCCTGGTCGACGCGGCCCTGAACGGCGCATGGGATGTCTTTGCCAATGCGGTCAGCCATATCGTCCTGCCGGCGGGGCTGCTCGGCTATGTCTCGATGGCTTATATCAGCCGGATGACCCGCAGCTTCATGATGAACGAACTGGGGCAGGAGTACATCACCACGGCCCGGGTCAAGGGCATGCCCGAATGGCGGGTGATCTGGGTCCATGCGATGAAGAACGTTGCGGTGCCGCTGATCACGGTGATCGCTCTGTCCTATGCCTATCTGCTGGAGGGTTCGGTCCTGACCGAGACGATCTTCGCCTGGCCGGGGCTTGGCAGCTATATCACCGACGCACTTTTCGCCGCCGACATGCCGGCCGTGCTGGGCGGAACGGTGGTGGTGGGGGTGGCCTTCGTGACGCTGAACATGGCCTCCGACATCCTGTACCGGCTGGTCGATCCGAGGGCGCGGGCATGACGACGCTGCGGGCTTGGCTGAGCGACCCGAATCCCGCCTCGCGACGGCAGGCGCGGCTGGGGCAGGCCTGGCTGGCCTGGCAGCGCATCCGGCGCAACCGGCTGGCGATGGCGGGGCTGGTCATCGTGGGCCTTCTGCTGCTGGTGGCGGCTTTCGCGCCGCTGATCGCGCCGCATGATCCGCTGACCCAGGACCTGTCGCGTCGGTTGCTGCCGCCGGGCACCCCCGGCAACCTGCTGGGGACCGACGACTTCGGCCGGGACATCCTGTCGCGCATCATCTTTGGCGCGCGGATCACGCTGTATATCATCGCGCTGGTGGCCGTGACGGCGCCGGTCCTTGGCCTTTTGATCGGAACCGTGGCGGGCTATTTCGGCGGCTGGGTCGATGCCACGCTGATGCGGCTGACCGACCTCTTCCTGGCCTTTCCCCGGCTGATCCTGGCGCTGGCGCTGGTGGCGGTTCTGGGGCCGGGGATCGAGAACGCCGTCCTCGCCATCGCGCTGACCGCCTGGCCGCCCTATGCAAGGGTGGCGCGGGCAGAGACGCTGACTGTCCGCTCCTCGGACTATATCGCCGCGATCCGGCTGCAAGGTGCCTCGTCCCCGCGGATCATCGCCGGGCATGTGGTGCCGATGTGCCTGCCCTCGGTCATCATCCGGGTGACGCTGGACATGGCGGGCGTCATCCTGATCGCGGCGGGGCTGGGGTTCCTTGGCCTTGGCGTGCTGCCGCCGACGCCCGAATGGGGCCTGATGATCTCGTCGGGCCGCAAGTTCCTGTTCGAGCAATGGTGGGTCGCCACCATGCCGGGCCTTGCCATCTTCATCGTGAGCCTTGGCTTCAACCTGTTGGGGGATGGGTTGCGCGATGTCCTTGATCCACGGAGTGCGTCGCGATGAGCCTGCTGGAGGTCAGGAACCTGCGTGTCACCTTCGCGACCGAGACGGGCGAGGTGCAGGCGGTGCGCGGCGTGTCCTTCACGCTTGGGCATGAGCGGCTGGGGATCGTGGGCGAATCCGGCTCGGGCAAGACGATGACGGGGCGGTCGGTGCTGCGTCTGGTCCGCCCGCCCGGCCGGATCGAGGCGGATGCGATGACCTTCGACGGTCGCGACCTTCTGCATGCCTCGGAGCGCGAGATGCGGGCCCTGCGGGGCAAACGGATCGGGATGGTGATGCAGGACCCGAAGTATTCGCTGAACCCGGTGATGACCATTGGCCGTCAGCTGACCGAGGGCCTGCGGTTGCGCGACGGTCTGGGCCGGTCGGATGCCACGGCCAAGGCCATCGCCGCGCTGGAGGCGGTGCAGATCCGCGACGCCGCGCGGGTGATGGAGGCCTATCCGCATGAGCTTTCCGGCGGGATGGGCCAGCGGGTGATGATCGCGATGATGCTGATCCCCGAACCCGACCTGCTGATCGCCGATGAGCCGACAAGTGCGCTGGACGTGACGGTGCAGGCCGAGGTGCTGTCGATCCTTGACGGGCTGGTCCGCGACCGGGGGATGGGGCTGATCTTCATCAGCCACGACCTGCGCCTCGTCGCGCGCTTTTGCGACCGGGTGCTGGTGATGCACAAGGGGCTGGTGGTGGAGGAGATCGAGGCGGCGCATCTGATGGAGGCGCAGCATCCCTATACCAAGGGCCTTCTGAACTGCCTGCCCCGGATCGGGGGATCCCGCGCGCCGCTGCCGGTGCTGGACCGGGCGGGGTTCTGACCGATGGCCCTGATCGAGATTGACGATCTGACCGTGACCTTCCGCTCCAAGGGGCGGGAGGTGCGCGCGGTGGAAGGGGTGAGCTTGTCCGTCGAGCCGCGCGAAAGCTATGGGCTGGTGGGCGAAAGCGGGTCTGGCAAGTCCACGATCCTGCGGGCGATCTGCGGGATGGCTCCGGTGACGGGGGGCAGCATCCGGATCGGCGGCAAGCCGGTGCCGGTGCCGCGCGGGCGGGCGTTCTCGACCGAGGTGCAGATGGTCTTTCAGGACCCCTATGCCAGCCTCCATCCGCGCCACACCATCGACCGCACCCTGTCAGAGCCTCTGGCGATCCATGGCGTGCCGGGGCGCGATGCCCGCGTGGTGCAGGCGCTGACCGACGTTGGCCTCCCCCCGGCCTTCCGGTTCCGCTATCCCCACCAGCTTTCGGGCGGCCAGCGCCAGCGCGTCGCCATCGCCCGCGCGCTGATGCTGAGGCCGAAGATCCTGCTGCTGGATGAACCGACCAGCGCGCTGGATGCCTCGGTCCAGGCTGAAGTGCTGAACCTGCTGAACCGTTTGCGGGAAGAACAGGGGCTGACCTTCCTGATGGTCTCGCATGATCTGGCCGTGATCGACCATATGTGCGACCGGATCATGGTCCTGCAGCACGGTCGCACTGTGGAAGAGATGACGCGCGACGACCTTGCCAGCGCCCGCATGACCACCGCCTATGCCCGCAGCCTGTTCGACGCCAGCGCCGACCGGATGCTGGATGCTTCCACGGAGCCGACCCCATGATCCCCGTTTTCGATGGCCATAACGACCTTCTGCTTCGTCTGCTGAACAACCCGGCCCGGCGCGAGGAGATCTTCCTGACCGGGGAGGGCAGGGGCCATCTGGACTTGCCAAGGATGAAGGCCTCGGGCTTTGCGGGCGGGTTCTTCGCGATCTACATCCCGTCCCCGACAGCGCATGATGCCCCGGACTATCAGGCGCTGATGGAGAACCCGCCTTTCGCCCTGCCGCTGCCGGAACCGATCCCGTTTTCCGACGCGATCGGACCAGCCGCTGCCGCTGCGGGCCACCTTCTGTGGATGGAGCGCGCTTCGGATGGTGCGCTGAAGCTCTGCCGGACGGCGCCCGAAGTCAGGGCCTGTCTGGCCGAGAGCACGATCGCGGCGATCATGCATATGGAAGGGGCCGAGGCGATCGACGAAAGTCTGGATGCGCTGCACCTGTTCCACGCGATGGGCCTCCGGTCGCTCGGGCCGGTCTGGTCGCGACCGACGATCTTCGGCCATGGCGTGCCCTTTGCCTTTCCCGCGAGCCCGGACACGGGGCCGGGGCTGACGGACGCCGGCAAGCGGCTGGTGATCGAATGCAACCGGCTGCGGATCATGCTGGACCTGAGCCACATCAACGAGGCCGGGTTCAACGACGTGGCCCGGCTGTCCGACGCCCCTCTTGTCGCCACCCACTCCAATGCCCATGCGATCTGCCCCTCGACGCGTAACCTGACCGACCGGCAACTGGCGATGGTTCGCGACAGCGGCGGCATGGTGGGGCTGAACTTCGCGACCTCGTTCCTGCGGCCGGACGGGCGGCAGATGGCCGAGATGGGCTGGGACCCGATCCTGCGCCAGATGGACTATCTGCTGGAGCGGCTTGGCGAGAACCATCTGGGCTTCGGCTCGGACTATGACGGCTGCACCACGCCGGACGTCATCAATGATGTGACCGGCCTGCCACGGCTGGTCCAGGCACTGTCAGAGCACGGTTACGACCGGCCGCTCCTGGAAAAGCTGTGCCATGGCAACTGGCTGGCGCTGCTGGACCGGACGCTTTAGAGGCCCCCGACGTCAGGCCTGAGTGTAACGCAGGAGGCGGAAACTCAGCATCAGGATCACCATAGACAGGATCAGCCCAAGGGTATCGCCGAGGAGATAGGCAAAGGTCGATTGGATGTCGGTTCCGTAGAAGAGGCTTGATCCGAACCCGTTGACGATCGATGCGATGCAGCCGAGGCCGATGATCTGCAGCCAGGAGCCGGCATCGACATGGGCATAGCTGACTTCTGAAAAGAACTTTCCGTACAGGTAGAAAATGATCGGGGCGCAGATGATGCCGACGATGCAGCCACCGATCATTGGCCAGGAGAACCCGGAAAGACCAAACAGGTAGCCATGGGAAGCAAGCGATGCAGGCGCAATCAGAATGATTGCACGCAGGCCGAACAGCCATGCGGTCAGGACCCGAACGCCATGCGGAAGAAAGACCAGAATGGCGAAGCTGCCAAAGTGGCCAAAGATGGCCTCCTGTAGCGGCAGAAAAAGCCAGAAGACCAGGAAGAACGACGCCAGGAAGGTTGCAGAGACGATCGTCAGGGGAAGCAGCCCGTCCGAAATGATCGCTTTATCCACCAGCCGTTCCCTTGGTCAGGTCTTCACGCGATAACGACCATCCTTCCGGATGCCATCCGCCTGCAGGAAGCCACGCGCCACGAGTTCGCTGAGGGCGCGGTAGAACGTCGGCCGCGCCATGTCCGAAAGCAGGGGATGCTGCCTGACCTTGTCGCTTTGCACGGCGTGATACTCATCCGCGACGAGGCAGGCCGCATAGTAGACGTCGCGCTGGTGCTGGCTAAGCGTCTCCAGGCCCAGGTCCACTTCCATCTCCCGCAGCATATTCCGCAGGGCTGCGACCCTGCTACGGTCTTTCATGTCACCTTCCTTCGTGGTGCTTCCCCGCCATGGATCACGGGTTTTTAGCATGACCGTTTCAGATAGGGAAGGATTGTTGCCGGTCTGACCGCGCGTCTGGCAAAGGCTGGAAGATTGGTGGGCGCAATATCAAAAGAGATAGAAGACTCTGCCTCAAGTATCTTTGGATCTGCCCGACGGCCCGGACTTGCGTTGAATCCTGCCCGGTATCAATATGATCCTTGCCTGGCATGAAATCTCAATACGCATGATGCGCAGATTCCGATTGGAATTCTGTGCGTGGGGTTTCCATTGTGGAGGAGAAGATGATGGGACGGAAGATCATCCTTGCTGTCGGCGCGATTGCCCTTGGCTTTGTTGGCGCCTCGGGGGCGTGGGCGCAGAACAAGGGGCAGACTCAGAAGGCTGAGAAGAAAGCCGTCATGGATGCCTATAACGCTGAGGCGGCAGCCGGCACCGTCGACGGCAGCGCAAAAGCCGGGTTCGAGTTCGAGCCGATCACTGATATCGATCTGATAGAGCCGGTTAAAACCGAAAGCGGTGTCACTTACGAGGTAACTTACACGAAAACCAAGATCAACCCGAGTGGAAAAACAGTCACCTCGACAGAGACGAAAATTTATTCTGTGCCTACCGGAGAATAACAGGTCAATTCAGTCTTGGCCTGTTTCGCAAGTCTTTGATTGAGATGCGCCTAATGGCGTGAGGAGTCAGGGCCGCAATGTCGGGTGCGTCGGGGTTCCAATTGTAACGCGGTCCCATTCCCTTCCAATCAGACTTCGGAGGTTTGCCGCCATGCATGGCGGTGCGGCGGAGGGAAAGGCCGTGGGTCAGGTTGAGCAGGCTCAGGCCGGGACCACCTCGTCCTTTGCGGTCAGTTGCCGCACGGCATGATCCGCGGCATCGTCAAAGGGCATCAGGACCACGCTCGCGCCTTGTTGTAGCAGTTCTTCCGCCTCGGACGATTTCTGCACCGAGAGGACCACCCGGCCCTGGTAGTTCGCCGAGCGCAAGCCGTGCAACAATGCCAGTTGGGGATCCGCCTCGGTCAGCGCAGCCCGGTCGCGCGGCACGGCCGAAACCACGGCCTGCACCCCGGTCAGGTCCATATGGGCCACGAATTCCGGATCAGTCGCATCGCCGTACATTGTGTCCATTCCCATGCGTCGCCAGTTCACCAGAGCCTCGGGATCGAAGTCGATGCCGAGGACGCGGTAGCCCTGCGCCCGCAACCGTGAGCCGATGCGGCAGCCGTAGCGACCGAGCCCGAAGATGACGAAGTCATGTCCCCTTGGTTCAGCCGCGCCGTTTGTGTCGTTGGCTTCGCGATGCGCATGGCCGCGTTCGAAGATGCCAAGCCAGGGCTCGCAGATCTGGTAGAGCTTGTGCGACCAGGTGATCATGTAGACGCTCAGCGCGATGGTCACGAGCCCGACCAGCGTCACCAGCCCCATCGCCTCGCCGCCGACATGGCCGATACTTATGCCCATGGCCATGAAGATCAGCGAGAATTCAGAGATCTGCGCCACGGTCAGGCCAGCAAGAAACCCCGTGCGCTTGCGGTAGCCCATGTAGCCCATGATCGCGAGGACGATGAGCGGGTTGCCGATCAGCACGAACAGCGACAGTACGATGGCTGGTCCGATCTGGTCGCCCAGCGTCGTCAGTTGCAGGGCCGCGCCAAGGTCGATGAAGAAGAACAGGAGCAGGAAGTCGCGCAAGGACGCCAGTCGCGAACTGATCGCCTCGCGGAATTCGGTCGAGGCCAGCGAGACCCCGGCGAGCAGCCCGCCCAGTTCCTTGCCGAAGCCAAGGGCGTCGCCAAGCGCGGCGAGACTGGCGGCCCAGCCAACGGCGAAAATCACCATGAGTTCCGGCGAACGCGCGACCTGAGCCAGCAGGGGGTTGGCCAGGTAGCGGATGAACAGGATCACCGCGCCGACCATTGCCACGCCGCCAAGGAAGACCTGCGCCACGTCCCAGAACCCGCCCGTATCCTCGCCCAGCCCGACACCGACGGCCGAGAGCGTGACCATCGCCAGAACCACGAAGATGTCCTGCACGATCAGGAACCCCAGCGCGATCTTGCCGTGCAACGCGCCGATCTCCTGTTTGTCGGACAGCAGCTTGACGATGATGATGGTCGAGGAAAAGGTCAGCGCGACCGAGATGTAGAGCGATGCGAGCGGGGCAATCCCCAGAGCCAGACAGATCAGAAAGCCGAAGAAGGCCGTGAAGGTGACCTGGCCAAGTCCGGTCGCCAGGGCCACCTTGCCCAGATTGCGCACGAGGCTGACATCCAGCTTCAATCCGACGAGGAACAGGAGCACCGCGATGGAAATCTGGCTGAGAGTCTCGATGAAATCGACCGAGGTGACCAGGCCAAGCACATCGGGACCTGCAAGGACACCGACGGCGATGAAGGCGACGACGAGAGGTTGGCGCAGCAGAAGGCCGACAAAGCCCACACCGGCTGCCAGCAGCACCAGAAGCGCGATTTCGTAGAAGACAGAAGCAGAACCTGCGGCCACTTTTCCTCACGTCATGTTCAGATCACACCGCTCTGGCCGCGCGGTCGGGTGCGGCGCGCTGGGGCTGGCGTGAAACCGGAGTATGGAGGCTGGCACTCTAGAGCCGTTCCGACCTGCCGCCAAGCGGGTAGGGGTAAATCCGACCCTTCCGACGGCGTCGCGTGCGGGGTGAAGTCGCGCGTGCGGGCTCCGATCGGAAAATCGGGGGCGAGGTTCGTCCGTCAGGTCTGACCCGTTGCAATTCGTCGTGAAGCTGTCGATGACCACCGCAAGGGGATGGTCTTGGGCGGCCAGTTGTCGGATAATCTGCCGTCCCCGTTCAGGTCGAGAAGGATCATGCCAGAAGTCCCGGAACGCCACCGCTACGTCTCGCGCGGGATCGCGCATGTGACACTGGACAAGGCGCCCGATCCGGTGACCGTGTCCTTCGTGCTGATGCGTCAGTTCACCATGCTCGCCTTCACCTCGGCGATCGAGCCGTTGCGGGTGGCGAACCAACTGGCCGGGCAGGTTCTGTTCCGCTGGCATGTCTTCAGCGAGGATGGTCAACCCATCACCTGTTCCAACGGGGTTCCGGTCGTGCCCGAGGGGCCGCTTCCGGCGATGGCACCGGCGGGCTATGTTCTGGTCTGTGGGGGTGTCGAGCCGGAAGCCGCCTGCACCCCCGCCCTGACCGATTGGGTCCGCGCGCAGTGGCGGCACGGGCGGACGGTGGGCGGGCTGTGCACGGGGGCCTATGCCTTGGCGCGGGCGGGGATCCTGGATGGGCGGCGCTTTACCCTCCACTGGGAGAATGTGCGCAGTTTCGCCGAGCTTTTCCCGAAGCTGACGCCCGTCTGGCAGGTCTATTGCGTGGATGACCGGATCGTCACCTGCGCGGGGGGCGTGGCGGCGGCGGATCTGGTGTTGAAGCTGATCGACGACCATCTCGGGGCCGAGGTGTCGCAGGCCGTGATGAACATGTGTCTGCTGACCCGCCGGCGGGATGCCGAAGACGAACAGGTGACCTCGCTGACCTCGCGCCTCGGCAGCCGGAATCCGCACCTGCTCAAGGCGGTGCATTTCCTGGAATCGCACCTGGATGAGCCGTTCTCGATCGACGAATGCGCCGACCATGTCGGCGTCTCGCGGCGGCAGATCGAACGGCTGTTCCGCGACAAGCTGGGCGTCACGCCGCTGCAATACCTGTCCGGGTTGCGCCTCCAGCACGGGCGCGCCCTGCTTGCCGAGACCGACATGAGCGTGCTGGAGGTGGCCATCGCCTGCGGTTATGGCTCAAGCGCGCATTTTTCCAAAAGTTTCCGGGCGCGCTTCGGGATCTCGCCCCACCGGTTTTCGCATTTCCGCAAGCCCGGCAAGGCCGACGCGGCGGCCTGAGCACCGCGCCTCCGGTGGAGCGCGGTGCGGCCAGGTCAGGGCTGACCTGGCGACCTTTGGGTGATGGCGGCGAGGATGCGCTCCATCGACAGGGTGCCGGTGGTGCGGCCCGTCGCCGTCTCGCGCACTGCGAGGCGAGTGATGCCGGACTGGACCATCAGCCGGCCCGCATCCTCGAGCGTGCAGTCGCCTTCGACGGCGACCTCGGGCAGGGGGCCGGTTGCCGGTTCCATCGCCGCGTCGGCGCGGATCACGCGGCCGCGGTTCACCTCGCGCACGAAACTTTCGATATAGGGGTCGGCGGGGCGCAAGACGATGTCCTGGCTGCTGCCCTGCTGGATGATCTCGCCGTCGCGCAGGATGGCGATGGAATCGCCAAGGCGCAGGGCTTCGTCCAGGTCATGGGTGATGAAGACGATGGTCTTGCGGATCTCTTTCTGCAGATCGAGGAGGATGGTCTGCATGTCCACCCGGATCAGCGGGTCAAGCGCCGAGAATGCCTCGTCCATCAGCAGGATCGGCGCGTCATTGGCCAGCGCGCGGGCAAGGCCGACGCGCTGCTGCATCCCGCCCGAAAGCTGGTTGGGATATTTCTTCTCGAACCCTTTGAGGCCGACCCGCTCCAGCCAGTGCATCGCGGCGGCGATGCGCTTGGCCTGCGGAATGCCCTGCACCTCAAGCCCGTAGCAGGTGTTTTCCAGCACGGTCCGGTTGGGCAGGAGGGCGAACTTCTGGAACACCATCGCCGTCTTGTGCCGCCGGAAATCGCGAAGGGCGTCGCGGGACATGGTGACGACATTCTCGCCACCCACCAGGACCTCGCCCGCGGTGGGGTCGATCAGGCGGTTGATGTGGCGGATCAGGGTGGATTTCCCCGACCCCGACAGGCCCATGATGACCTGGATCTGACCGGCCGGCATGGAAATGTTGATGTCGTTCAGACCGAGGACGTGGTGGTGCTTCTCGTTCAGCTCTGCCTTGGTCATGCCGTTGCGGACGGCATCCATCAGCTGCGCGGCCTGGGGTCCGAAGATCTTGTACAGATTGCGGACCTCGATTCCGATGGGATCAGCCATGGACCACCTCACTGTGTTTCTGGAGCCGCTTGCCGAAGGACTGGCTGACGCGGTCGAAGATGATGGCGATGCCGACGATTGCGAAGCCGTTGAAGACGCCCAGCGTGAAATACTGGTTCGAGATCGCCCGCAGCACCGGCTGGCCGAGGCCCTGGACCCCGATCATCGAGGCGATGACGACCATAGCAAGGGCCATCATGATCGTCTGGTTGATCCCCGCCATGATCGTGGGCAGGGCAAGCGGCAGCTGGACATTCTTCAGCTTCTGCCAGTCCGACGACCCGAAGGCATCGGCGGCCTCGAGCATTTCCTTGTCCACAAGTCGGATGCCCAGATTGGTCAGGCGGATCACCGGCGGCATGGCATAGATCACCACCGCGATCAGGCCCGGGACCTTCCCGATCCCCAGGAGCATGACGACGGGAATGAGGTAGACGAAGCTCGGCATGGTCTGCATCACGTCGAGGATCGGGTTCACGATGGACTGCATCCGGTTCCAGCGCGCCATGGCGATGCCAAGCGGGATGCCGATCACGATCGAGATGACGGTGCAGACGAAGATCATCGAGACGGTCTTCATCGTGTCTTCCCACATGCCGAGATAGCCGATCAGCAGCATGGTCGCGCCGGTCGCCAGCACCACCTTGACGCTGCGGCTGCCCAGCCAGGCAACCCCCATGATCAGGGCGAGGATGATGATCCACGGGGTTCCGGTCATGAAGCGTTCGGCCTGCACCATGAAGACGCGGAGGGGTTCGAACAATGTCTCGATGTCGCTGCCATAGGCGCGGGTGAAGCCACGGAAGGCCTCGTCGATCGTCTTCTTGATGTCACGCAGCTGGTTGGCATCCATCTGCGGGAACTGGGTCAGCCAGTCCATGTGTTTCGGCTCCGAGATGTGCAGGGGCAATATGGCCGCGATCCGCGGCAGAAGGGACGGGGCGGTGCGGGAGCGGCACCACCCCGTTGGTCGATCAGGAGGTCAGAGCGCGCCCTTGATCTTTTCGGCGGCTTCCGGCGACACCCAGTCGATCCAGAGCTCTTCGTTTTCCTGCAGGAAGTGGCGTGCGCCGTCTTCGCCCGTGGCCTGGTTGTCGGTCATCCAGGCCATGACGCCGTTGACGGTGGCATTGGTCCAGGACCGCTTGTTCAGGTAGTCCATCACCGGTGCCGGGGCGGCGTCGGCAAAGGGCTTGGCGATCAGGGTCTGCACGGTGTCCTTCGGCCAGTCGTTCTTCTGCGGCTCCGCGCATCCGGCGTTCGCGGTGCAGGACTTCCATTCGTCCATGTCCAGCGCGACACCATGGTCGAGTTTCACCATCTCGTACTTGCCGAGAAGCGCGGTCGGAGCCCAGTAATAGCCGACCCAGCCTTCCTGGCGTTCGTAGGCCGAGGCGATGGAACCGTCGAGCCCTGCGGCCGACCCCGTGTCGATCAGGTCGAAGCCTGCCGCCGCGCCGCCGTAGGCCTTGTAAAGCTGCTCGGTCACGACCGTGCCGCCCCAGCCCTGCGGGCCGTTATGGATCGCACCACGCGAGCTGTCTTCCCGATTGGGGAAAAGGTCGGGACGTTGCAGCACATCCTCGATCGTCTTGATCTCGGGATTCGCGTCCACGATGTATTTCGGGATCCACCAGCCCTGCACTGCGCCATCCGACAGGATGTTCGCGCCGCCGACGATCTTGCCTTCCGCAAGCCCCGCCTGCACCACCTCGGGGACGAGGTCGATCCAGCCTTCCGGCGCGATCTGCGGATCACCCTTTTCCACCATCGAGGTGATGGTCGGGACGGTATCGCCCTGGATGATCTCGGCGCGGCAGCCATAGCCGTTGTTCAGGATGAACTGGTCCACCGCAGCGGCCAGTTCGGCGCTTTGCCAGTTCATGCTGGCGATGGTGATGTCGCCACAGTCCTGTGCATTGGCCATGCCGGCCAAGGCGGCGAGGGCTGTGGTTGTGGCGATAAGTCCGGACGTGCGGTTCATGGTCTTCCTCCCGAGGTGTCCTGTTACGGCAGACCGTGGAATCGTCGATGACCAACGCATCCAGCCGTGCCGCGCTGGCGAGTAGTGGACAGACTTGGAAAAGTGATTGCGCGTATTGCGACACGCTACGGCCCATTACGACATGGCGCGATTCTTGTGCGACGCCGTCGTGATCCGCTTGTCGAGGAGGTCAGGCCGCGTCGGATCTGGATGCCGGAGCGGGCTGCCGGAGAGACTATCTAACGATAGTTAAGCGCAACTTTCGACACTCGCGCAGACGGGTGCACAGGGCCGCGCGCCGGGTCTTGCCCGGTGCTTCCGCCATGCAGAGACGCACTGGTCCGGGCATCCCGGACGGGTGGGGCTCGGCGCAAGGCCAGTCATCGTGAGATATCCGGCCCCGCCGTAATGCAACCTTGCGCCAAGGCCCGCACGGCCTTGGCTCGGCGCCGCGTAGATCACGCCCGGAGCGTCTGCCCGTGCGCCCGGACCGCGCCAGTCCTGCGTTGCGGGGAGTTGCCGTTCACATCCGGCCAATCAACGGAAGACGTCGCGGTATTCGGCATCCATCGGGGTCAATTCCGCTCTGCCACCGGATGTTTCGCGCAGGCGGTGCCAGCGCCGGTCGAGGTAGATGAGCGATTCATGTTCGGGCGCTCCGGGCGGGGCGCTGGCCTCCCCGTCGGTCAGTTCGGCCGTTACCACCGTCGCCCCGGCCACCGGCAGGGTGCCGATGATGCGGGCGTGGAACCATGTCCGCACCGTCGTGTAGCGGGGTGCGCCGTCGGGGAGCCTTTCCCAGGCCACGCCGGGACCGAAGCGGTCCGCCCCCGGTGTCGCGCCCAAGCGGGCGAGGTCGAGATCCTCATAGCGCAGCAGGTGGATCACGATGCTGGTTGCGGCCAGCACGGCCGGTGTCGAGCCCGATCGGGCCGAGAGCGAAAAGGCGACGATGGGCGGGTCGGCGCTGACCGAGATCAGCGACGAGACCGTCATGGCAACCGGCGCCGTGCCCGGATCGGCCGTTATCAGCGCCACTCCGGCCGGATGGCAGCGGAAGGCCTCTCGGAAGGCGTGGGAAAGGGGAAGGTCGTTCATCTGCGGTCCGGGGGATGTCCGGGGCGGCGAAGGCCCCGGACGTTTTGCGTTCATTTCTCGATCAGATCGTAGAATTGCCAGGTGCGATCGGTCCACTGGCCGCCGATTTCGCGTCCTGCCGAAGTGACGATGGACGGCGCGATGGTGAAATGGTTCGCCGCTACCATCATGTCGCGGAACACGCGCTGGATGACGCCCGCGCGCAGCCCCGCCCCGCCCGAAGCACGATATGCGAAGTTGCACACGTCGACGCCCACCTCATGGATCTGCGACTTGGCAAGATGCACGAGGCTGACTTGCCGCGTGGACATCTGCCGCCCCGATTCCGCCGTGGCTTCGATATCGGACCAGACCTCCATGACGAAGGCACGGGCGGCGCGGTAGGCGGCTTCAGCCCGGCCGTAATCGTGCCAGAACTTCTCGCTTTCGCCCAGTAGCCCGGCCCGGCCCGATTTCGACCGCGCGAAAGTGGCGATCTCGTCGAGCATGCGCCGCCCTGCACCCATCGCCCAGCCGGTGTGCCCGATGGCTGCAAGACCGACGATCCCAAGGCTGAACAATTCCTTCAGGCGCTGCGGCGGCGCGGTCAGGATCGGAAAGACCATGTCCTCGTCAATGAACAGGTCCTCGGCAGCATAGTCGATCGACCCCGTGCCACGCAGCCCCAGCACGTCCCAGTTGCCAAGCTGCTTGTGTTCCGAGATCGGGCCATGCGCGCACATGATGATGACATTGCCGTTCTCGTCCTTGGCGGGTTTTCCGGTGCCATCATCCACGAAACAGGCCGAATGCGACCATGTGGCGTGGCTGAAACCGGACCCGTAGCTCCATTTGCCGGTCAGCCGATAGCCGCCCTCGACCTTCCGCAGCATCCCGAGCGGGGCGCCTTGGCCAGAGAAGCGGTTCTCGGTCCCTGGCGCGAACAGGCGTTCGACCGCGCTGTCGGGCAGGAAGGCGGCAGACATTGCGCCAATACAGCAATGAACCATCGAGACCCACCCGGCCGATCCCGACCACCAGGTGATCGCCTCAAGCAGTTCCAGGACCTGCGTCGGGCGCATCTGCGCGCCACCGAGGTTTTCTGTCGCAAGCAGATGCGACATGCGCAGCGGGCGCAGCAGTTCGAAGGTCTCCGGCGTCAGCTCACCGGCGGCCTCATCGGCGGCGGCGTTGGCTTCAAGCTGGGGACCAATGGCGGCGATACGCTGAAGAAGCTCGCGGTGGTCGACGCTGTGGCCCCAGTAGCCTGCTTTCATTGGCTTGTTCATGTGGTCTCCTCCTCGGGATGGTGGTCAGGCGGCAAGGAAATTGCCGATCTGGGTCAGGGTTTCGGGCTTTTCCTGCAGGACCAGGTGGCCCGCCCCGGGCACCTCGAGGAACTGCCCGTTCGGTAGCGCCGCGACCCAGTGCGGCGCCTGGCTTGCGGGCAGAAGACGATCCTTGTCGCCCCAAACGACGAGGGTGGGGTTGGAGATGCGCGCAAGCATTCGACGCAGGTTCGGGTGACCCATGCCGTAAGGCGCGCAGAGCCGGCCAACGGCGTCGGCCTCGCGGGCCCGGTCCGCGCCGAAGGCCGCGGCTGCCTCGGGGTCCGAGCCGTCGGGGAAATAACGCAGGGCCACGGTCGGGTCGTGCGCCAGAATGGCTGGAAAATCCTGCGGGGCGATGGTGTCCAGCTGCGTCGCCGGATGGTCGGGGTCGTTCAGTCCGGCCGGGGCAACCAGTACAACGCGGTCGAACCGCTCACGCGCGACGGCGGCCAGTTCGGTGGCCATCCAGCCCCCCATCGAGAAGCCCATCAGATGCGGCGTCTCGGACAGTGCCAGCGCATCGAGCAGGTTCAGGTAGTGCACGATCAGGTCGGCCATACCGGCCACATGAGGCGCGGGCCCCGAAAAGCCCATGCCTGGATGGCTGGGCAACAGGACGCGAAACCGGTCGGCCAGCCCCACAGCAAAGTCGAAGCCCTCCAGCGTCGCCGCGCCATGCAGGAACAGCACAGGCTTGCCGCGTCCGATCGACTTGACGACCGTCGTGACACCACCGATGTCATGCGTTTGTGTCTCGTACTCGACCGCCATGGGTCAGACTCCCTCTGTTTCGGGCTGGATGAGGACCTTGCACTGGGTGGTGCGACGGCGGAGTCCCTCGAACACCCGTGGCACTGGGGACAGGCCGATCCGGTCGGTAATGATGGCCTGCGGGGCGAAGGGGCCGGATGAGAGTGCATCCAGCGCGACGCCGAACTCGTTCCTCTGGTGAAAGAAGACGGCGAAAATCAGTTCAAGCTCCTTGGACAGGGCGATGAACGGATCCCATTCGTCGCCGCCGACGCAGAGCCCCACGCCGATCACCTTTCCCTGAGGGCGCACCGCCTCGGTCGCGGATTGAAGGACGCCGCGCTTGCCGACGCAGTCGAAGACGATGTCGGGCGCCCCGTCGGACAACTCCGCCAGGTTCTGTGCAAGCCGATCCCCGGACAGGGCGAAATCCGTGGCGCCCAGGGCCAGGGCGCGGTCGCGTTGATGCGTGTGCAGGTCGGCCAGAACCACGCGGGCCGCGCCCATGCGGCGTGCCCAGAAGCCGACCAGAAGCCCGATCGGCCCTGCGCCAAGAATGGCGACACGGTCGCCAGGACGCAGACCGGACCGCACCACACAGTGCAGCGCGACGGCCAGCGGTTCGGCCAGCGCGCCGTCAGCGGGAGCGATCCCCTCGGGCAGGCGGTGGCATTGCCGCTCGGCGACGGTGACGAATTCCGCATAGCCGCCACCAATGAGCGACATTGCGGGACAGCGGCCCGGATCGCCCGCCCTGCAGGCCCCGCAACTGCCACAGCCGCGCATCGGGACCACGGCGACGGTATCTCCGGGCTTGAGATCATTGACCGCAGCGCCGCAGGCAACCACCTGGCCCGAGATTTCGTGCCCGAGCACGAAGCCGGGCGCTATGCCGAATGGGGCCGGGTCCTCGCTGATATGCAGGTCACTGCCGCAGATGCCGCAGGCGGAGACGCGCAGCACGACTTCGTCTGGTCCCGGAGTCGGATCCGGGCGCTCGGCCAAACGGAGGGGACGGCCCACGCCGTCGAACACCAGCGCCTTCATGTCCGATCCTCCTCGTACTGCACCAGATGCCGACGGATGGGGAACCACGGCGCGTCCCAGCGGCGCGACACCGCGCCCCAGATGCCGCCGCGTGCATAAAGCGCGACAATCACCGTCATCAGGCCCAGGACGACGAAGTAGCTGGCCCCGTAGGCCCCGAACCAGCGGTCGGCCACGAAATAGATCAGCGTCCCGATTAGTACGCCTTCGATCGATGCGATGCCGCCGACCATCACGATGAAGATCGCGAGGTTCGACCACATCGGATCGAAAGCGGCAGGTGGATTGATGCGCAGCTGGGCCATGAAGTAGACCGCGCCGGCGAGCCCGCAGCCGACCGCAGCAGCAACATAGACGAGGAAGCGCAGGCGCGGCACATTCACGCCCTGACTGGCGGCGGCGACGGGATTGTCGCGCATGGCGATCAGAGCCAGCCCATAACGCGACCGCAGGAACCAGAAGCTGCCGCCGATGGTCACCAGGATGAGCAATGCGCAAAGCAGGGACATGGCGATGTTGCGCTCCATGGCCGAATAGTCGCGCATCACGTTCAGCGACATGCCGGCCCCGGCATTGACGAAGCTCAGGTTCGACGCGACCAGCCGGAAGACCTCGGCCACGACCCAGGTGCCGATGGCGAAGTAGGGCCCATCGAGGCGGTGAAGCAGCAGGTAGCACGGCACGGCCAGGACGGCCGGGACCAGAAGCGACAGGAAGATGGCGAGAAACGGGTTCACGCCGAAGGTCTGGGCCAGGACGAAAAGTGCATAGCCGGCGACGCCCATGAAGGCCTGTTGGCCCACCGAGACAAGCCCCGCATAGCCGGCCAGCAAGTTCCACATCTGTGCAACCGCGATGTAGCAGCACAGTTCTAGGACCATGCGGATGGTCCCGGTGCCCGCCCACCACGGCATCGCCGCCAGCGCGACCAATGCCAGAACGAACAGGACCAGAGTGATCCGTCCCGAGGTCGTCTGACGTCGGACAATCACAGCGGGCAGTGCAGCGAGTGCGAAGGGGAAAGAAGTCATGTCTCAGGCCCTTCCGAAAAGTCCCTGCGGGCGGGTCGCCAGCACGATGAGGAACACCAGATGCCCCGCCAGCACGCCAAAGCCCGGATCGATGCGGAAGCCGATTGCTTGCGTGATGCCCAGAACCATCGCTCCCAGAAATGCACCCCAGATGGAGCCCATTCCGCCGATGATCACGGCCTCGAATGCATAGATCAGCTGGCCGGCGCCATCGGCGGGGGCCACAGTGGACCGCAAGGACTGGAACACGGCCGCAAAACCAAGGATGCCGACCGCGATTGCTGTGGCCATTGCATAGACGGCGCGGGGATTGATGCCGGTCATCGAGGCCGCCTCGACATCGGCCGAGGCGGCGCGAAGGGCCCGGCCGAACCGACTGCGCTTGAGCAGGACATCCAGCCCCCAGGTCAGTCCGACGGCAAAGCCCAGCACGATCAGGGGCAGGACACCAAGGTAGATGTTGCCGATCTGGATCGACATGCTCTCGATGCCATGACCGGGCAGGGAACGGCTGTTGGCCGACCAAATCTGCAGCATCAGGTTCTGAAGTGCTAGCGACAGGCCGAATGTCGCGATGAGAGAGGGCAGGGGGTCGTCGCCTACCACGCGGTTGAGGATGGTCTTCTGCAGCAGCCACCCCATGAGCACCGCCAGCGGGACCAGCGCCACCGCCACGCTGACGGGGCCAAGCCCGAACTGTCCCGAAAGCGAAATGCCGATCAGCGACAACAGGATCACCAGATCGCCGTGGCTGACGTTGACGATCCGCATCACACCGAACATCAGCGCCATGCCAAGCGCGTATTGGGCATACATCCCGCCCAGCAGGATGCCCTGCAGCAACGCGTCAAACCACTGCATGGTGACCTCCGAAATAGGCTTGTCCGATCTCGGCCCGCGTGACCGTGTCCGATCGTCCGGTCAGGGTCACGCGGCCCTCGAGCATGCAATAAAGGCGGTCCGAAGAGGCCTGTGCCAGCCCGACATCCTGTTCGACCACCACCATCGCCGTCCCCTGTGCCCGGATCTCGGG
>JARFTV010000018.1:0-18353 GCA_029289325.1 Alphaproteobacteria bacterium | reverse complement strand
GCGCGGCATAGATCTCCCGGATCACGCGGGGCGCGAGGCCGAGGCTGATCTCGTCGCAGAGCAGGATGCGTGGCTGCGCCAGGAGCGCCCGGCCGATGGCCACCATCTGCTGTTGTCCGCCCGAGAGGTTCTGCACCGGGGTGCGCGCCTTCTCCTTGAGGATCGGGAAAAGCCGATGCAGGCGGTCGAGCGACCAGCCGCCCCGCCGCCCCAGTCGCGCGGCCTGATCCACCGCCACGCGCAGGTTGTCCTCGACCGTCATCCCGGAAAAAAGCCGACGACCTTCGGGAACGATGGCCAGACCCTTCTGCACCATGCGGTCGGTCGGACTGCCACCGACCGGCTGCCCCTCCAGCCGGACCATGTCTGGTGCGACTGGCAGAAGGCCCATGACTGCCCGCAGGAAGGTGGATTTTCCGGCACCGTTCGCGCCTATCAGGGCGACGGCCTCGCCGGGCGCGATGGCGAAATCGATGCCGTAGAGGGCTTGAAAATCGCCATATCGTGCGACCAGGCCATGCGTGGACAAAAGCGCGCTCATGCCTCGATTCCCATGTAGACCCGCTTGACGTCGGGGTCGGCGATCACCGCTTCGGGCGCGCCCACGGCAATGGTTTCGCCGAAATTCAGCACCAACAGCCTGTCCGCCACGGCAAGCAGGGCGTGCAGGACGTGCTCGATCCACACGATGGTCACACCTCGCTCCCGGATCCGGCGCACCAGCGCGACAAGCGCGCGGGATTCCTCTTCCGTCAGCCCGCCCGCGATCTCGTCCAGGAGGAGGAGTTTCGGCCCCGACGCCAAAGCGCGGGCCAGTTCAAGCCGTTTGCGGTCGAGGAGCGTGAGGCTGCCCGCGCGGGTGTTGGCGCGTTGGGCCAGTTCGCATTCCTGCAGCACTTGTGCGCAGAAGGCATAGCTGTCTGCCTCGGACCGGCCGCCTCCGAAGGTGGAGGCGACCAGCAGGTTTTCAAAGGCGGTCATGCCAGAGTACGGGCGGGGTATCTGATAGGTCCGCCCGATCCCCATCTGACAGCGGCGGTAGGGCGGCTCTCCGCGCAACCGTATGTCGCCGAGGTGGATTTCGCCAGCCGACGGCTTCAGGTCGCCGCTTATCAGATTGAACAGAGTGGTCTTCCCGGCCCCGTTAGGGCCGAGAATACCGAGGACTTCGCCCTGCTGGACCTCGAAGCTGACCTCGTGCAGGACCCGCACGGCGCCAAAGCTCTTTGACACGCCACTGGCGCGCAGGATGGGCTCCCGGGTCAGACCCGCGCTTCCGTCCGGCATGGCTTCATCCCCTTCCGTCACCATGCGATCGGCATGATCTGCTGTTCGGGCTCGAACAGCTTGTTGACCGCGTTGTCGACGATCTTGAGGTCGTACATCCATTTGTCGCCGTTGACCCACTGGCCGCCGAAGATGGGCATCGTGCAGATGTTCTTGTGCGGGGTTCCGGCAAACTTCACCGGGCCGCAGACCGTGGTGATGTCCGTGGCCGCCATGGCTTCGCGGTTGGCCTCACGGTCCAGCGGGTTTGCCGAACGCTTCAGGATGTCGATCGCCACTTCGAGAAGTGCATGCGAATAACCAAGCGGCTGCGTCCACTGGCGGCCCTGATCGGCTTCCCACTGGTCCGCAAGATCCCGACTGACCTGCCCCGTCAGGGTCGAGGGGAAGGGGAAGGCCGGCGTCCACCAAACTTCCGAGGACATGCCGTTGCCAAGCGGCCCCATGGCCTCGACCCCGCCGGGGAAGAGCAGCGCCGCTGCAACCGTAACCGCCTTGGGGCGGAAGCCCTGCTGGTTGCACTGCGTAACGAAGGTCTTCAGATCGTCAGGATAGGTGATGCCGCCGATGATATCGACGCCCGCCTCCTTGAACGCTGCGATCTGGGCCGAGAAGTCATTGGTGCGCGGCTGGAAGTAGCCGGGGATCGTGACCTCGTAGCCTGCGGCCTGGGTTGGCACCGGAAGGCCATAGTCCGTGTTGCCCCAGGTCTCGCCGTCGATGTTCTGCGGGAAGAGCATCCCGACCTTCTTGTTGGTCTCAAGCCCATCCCACAGGCCGACGAAGGTGTTCAGAGCCTCGTCCAGGCCCCAGAAGAAGTGGTAGGTCCAGTCGAACTCGCCGCCGCCGCGCGGCATGATCACCGCTTGCCAGGGCGCGCCGGAGGAGATGCAGGGAGTCTCGTAGAGTTCCGACTGTTCCATCGCCGGAAGGATGGTGTCGGTGGTCGAGGCGGGCGCCATCAGGTGGACTTCATCGTTCAGGATCAGGTCGCCCGCGAGTTCGGCTGCCTTGTTCGGGTTCGATTGCGTGTCGCGTTCGAGGATCTCGAGGGCATAGGTGTCACCCGCCGCCGTGGTGATCTGTCCGCCGAGATGGTCGATGATCTTGCGTACGGTGTAGCCGTCCGTCTCGCCGAACAGCCCCAGCGGGCCGGTCGCGGGGGTCAGGTAGCCCAGCTTTACCGTGCCGGCCGTCTGGGCGCGCAGGTAGGTGGGCATCGCAAGTGTCGACGCGGCGGCGCCCGCTCCGATACCGCGCAGCAGTGACCGGCGGCTGATGCCTGACCGAACGAGTCGGTTGATGTAAGTCATGGTCTGTCCTCCCTCTTGGAATTCTTGCCCTGACCGCCCGCGATCCCCTCCCCGGGATGATGGGCGGCGGGAATTCATGTCATGCGGGTCAGCGAGCCGCCATCGATGACGATGAGCGACCCGGTGAAATAGGCCCCGGCCGGTGAGGCCAGCAGCAGGGCGAGTCCCTTGATGTCCTCGACGTCGCCGATCCGGCCGATCAGGGACTGTGCCTCGAAGGCGGCGCGGTCAGCCTTGTTGCGCAGTCGCCCCCCGGCAATATTGGTGATGAAGGGGCCAGGCAGGATCGCGTTGACCCGGATGCCATATGCCCCCAGTTCCATTGCCATGTGACGCACGAAGTGATTCACGGCCGCCTTGGCGGGCATGTAGCTGGTGCCAACGATGCTTTCGTTGATCAACGAGGCGATGGAGGAGGTCACGATGATCTCGCCACTGCCCTGCGGCTTCATGTGGCGCACCGCGTGCTTCACGGTCGTGTAGACCGACGTGAGGTTGATCTCGATCCCCCGATCCCACTGCTCATCCGGTATTGCCTCGATGGCGCCGGCAGGATTGCGTTCACCCTCGGGTGTCATGAACCCGGGGCCAGGATCGATCCCGGCGTTGGCGAAGACGGTATCGATACGGCCGTGCCGCGCGACAACCGCGTCGAAGGCGGCAGCCATTCCGGGACGGTCGCCCACGTCCACGATCTGACCCCAGCAATCGCCGCCGATCTCGGCCACCGTGCGATCAAGCCCTGTCGGGTCAATGTCGAAGATGCAGACCCGGGCGCCCTGTTCGGCCATGATTTCGGCATAGGCCCGCCCGATGCCGCTGGCGCCGCCGGTAACGATGACCGACTTGCCGCGGACGTTGAACATGGTCTCCAATGACGCCATCGCGGCCCCCCTTTGTGTGTTCTCCGACCATGACCTCAAGGGGGCTTGCCCCGCATCGGGACAGGCGCCGTCGGTCCCCGGACAACCGGGTTCCAGCCAGGTGGATCATGGGATTGCGCCTTGCCCTTGAAAGGTTCGGCGCGAAGTCTGCTCATGAAGGAAGTGCGGCGTACTTTAGTCAAACCCTAAAGCGGCCCTTCGGAGGGGAAACGTCACATTCTTCGTAGTGGTTTGAAAACAAACCAAAAAATTTCTCGATCGGCGGGGGCCATCAAAGCGATTGCAGAATGTGTTGATCATATGGTGAAGTAGACGTGCTGAAATAGTGAAGGACCTCGCCATGCGCACCCCGCCTTTGCCCATCCGGGGATCCCGAGAGACAGCCGATCTTCTCGACCGTGGCGGCCGCCCCACCTTGCGCGAATTGCTCAGCGGGCTGGAGTTCGACGCTGGCAGTGGCGCGTTGCGGCTGAACCGTGAGCGCATGAGCCTCCAACCTGCCGAGGCTGACCGGATACTTCGCCGTGAACTGGTGCAGATGTTGGGCGAAGAGGAAGCCCGAATCTTTCTGCTGCGCCGTGGGTTCCGGATGGGTCTGCACGATGCAGCCTTCATAACCCGCAGCTGGCCTGCGCTTGACCGCGGCGACGCCTTTACGGCGGGTCCTCGCGTGCACCAGTTCAACGGGATCGTTCGGGTCGAAACCGTGTACAATGATTTCGACTTTGCCCGTGGTCGGTTTGCGGCGGAGTTCCTTTGGCACAACTCGCTGGAGGCCGAGGACGGATCCGAGGTCCAGCGCCTGTCGGACCGCCCGGTCTGCTGGCAGCAACTCGGCTACGCCAGTGGTTACGCGACGCATTTCTTCGGCACCCTTGTGGTGTACAAGGAGACTGCCTGCGTGGCGCAGGGGCACCGCGCCTGCCGTGTGGTCGGGCGGCTCGCCACGGGCTGGGGCGACGATGATCCCGATGTCATCCTGTTCCGTACGCGGATAGCCCCCGGCGCGCCCGTGTCGCGGCGTCCTCCTCCGGCAGAGACCGCCATGCCCGCTGCTGGGTCCGAGGCATTGCTGCTCGCCCCGGTTCTGCCCGCGCTGCTGGGTGCTGCAAAGCTGCCGTTGCCCTGCCTCATCGCGGGGCCCGGTGCCGCCGGTCAGGACGTGGCTGCGGCACAGCTGCTGCGGCTGGTAGGGCGCGCAGAAGGTGCGCTGCGTCTGCGCTGTGCCGAGACCACTCCCGAGGAGATGCGCAGTGCGCTCGTACAGACGCGCCGTACGCGCCGCAAGGAGGGCGCGTCGGCCGTGGTCATGGTGGGGGTGGAGGAACTGACCTTGCCCTGTCAAGCAGAGCTGGCGCGCGAGTTGGCCGAGATCGAGGGGCAGGCGCGGGCAATGGTGATCCTGATCGCGTGGCGCCCCCTGGCCGATCTGGCGAGCGGTGCCTTGCATCAGGATCTGTGGCTGCAGCTTGCTCCGGGAGCGATCGACCTTCCGGAACCGGAAAGCAACTTCGCGGCGCTGGCCGCGCAGCGTCTGGCCGAGATCGCCGTGCGTCTTGGCCTCGAGCCGCCCGATCCCGAACCGGAGCTTTGGGAAGCTATTGCCGCCGATCCGCCCGCCAACGGACTGGCTGGCCTTGATGCCTTGCTGAAGGCGTTGCTGGTCGAATCGCAGGGCGCGGCACCGGATATGGGCTCACTGACCCGTGCGCGGGCGCGTCTGTCACCTTGCCCGCTGCGCGGCGCAGGCTCGGAGTCGCAGAAAGGCGCAAGTCTCATCGATCGCCTGCTCGACGAGCCGGAGTTTTCTCTGCCGCAACTCGAAGCACAATTGCGCGCCGCCGCGATCGAACGGGCAGGGGGCAACCTTGCGGCGGCCGCGCGGCTCCTCGGGATCAGTCGTCCGCAACTGGCCTATCGCGAACGGCTCGCCAGGACATGACTCCATGCGCGGTGACATCGGCATCGTAGAACGGGTTGGACTATCGCGGCGGAAGATATAGACCGCACGGAATGGAACATGGACCTGGGTGCGATCCCCGGGTGGCTCTTCCGGCCGCCGATCCGCCGGACAACTTGACCTGACATTCAGATCACAGCCGATCCCTTGCCTTGTTCGGGCGGATCGACAGGAAAATCCTACATGATCTCATTCGATGCCTACCGAGCGCAGTGGTTCGGAAACATCCGGGCCGATGTGCTGGCCGGGCTTGTCGTGGCTCTGGCCCTGATCCCCGAGGCGATTGCCTTTTCCATCATCGCGGGTGTGGACCCGAAGGTGGGGCTTTACGCCAGCTTCTCCATCGCCGTGCTGACCGCCTTCGTCGGCGGCAGGCCGGGGATGATCTCGGCCGCCACAGCCGCAACGGCGGTGCTGATGGTGACGCTGGTGAAGGATCACGGGCTGCAATACCTGCTGGCTGCCACGGTTCTGACCGGGGTGATCCAGATTGCCATGGGACTCCTGAAACTTGGCTTCGTGATGCGCTATGTCTCGAAGTCGGTGATGACGGGCTTCGTCAATGCATTGGCAATCCTGATCTTCATGGCGCAACTGCCGGAACTGGACCCGAGGGCGGTCAACTGGTTGACCTATGTGCTCGTCGCGGCCAGCCTTGGCATCATCTACCTCTTTCCCCATGTCACGAAGGCGATCCCGTCACCGCTGGTCACCATCCTGATCCTGACCGCGCTTGCGATGCATTTCGGCTGGGACGTCCGCACGGTGGGCGACATGGGCGAACTGCCCGATACGCTGCCCGTGTTCCTGATCCCCGACGTCCCCCTGACGCTGGAGACGCTCTGGATCATCCTGCCCTATTCGCTGGCCATTGCGGTGGTGGGGCTTCTGGAAAGCCTGATGACGCAGAATCTGGTGGATGACCTGACCGACACGAAATCCGATCGCAACCAGGAATGCATCGGCCAGGGGATCGCCAATACCGCCACCGGGTTTATCGGCGGCATGGCCGGCTGCGCGATGATCGGGCAGAGCATGATCAACGTGAAATCCGGCGGACGGGGGCGACTGTCCGCCTTCACCGCTGGCGCGGTGCTTCTGGTGCTGGTGGTCTTCCTGGGCGACTGGGTCGCGCAGATCCCGATGCCGGCCCTTGTGGCGATCATGATCATGGTGTCGATCGGCACCTTCTCCTGGTCGTCGATCAGGAACCTGACGGTTCACCCGCGCTCCTCCTCCATCGTCATGGTGGCGACCGTCGTGGCCGTGGTCTGGACCCACAACCTTGCCATCGGGGTGCTTGTCGGCGTGCTGCTGTCAGGCATCTTCTTTGCCGGCAAGATCGCCCAGCTGTTCAAGGTCAGCTCCACCATCTCGAAGGATGGCCGCGTCCGAACCTATATCGTCGAAGGGCAGCTGTTCTACGGCTCGGTCGAGGACTTCATGGACGCCTTCGACTTCCGAGAGGCGCTCGACCGGGTCGTCATCGATGTGAGCCGCGCGCATATCTGGGATATATCGTCCGTGCAGGCGCTTGACATGGCGGTGCTGAAGTTCCGCCGTGACGGGGCCGAGGTCGAGATCATCGGCCTGAACGAAGCATCCGGGACCATCGTCGACAGGCTTGCCACGCATGACAAGCCGGGTGCGATGGCCAAGCTGATGGCGCATTGAGGGGGACGGGGACGTGATTGACCAACCACAGAAGATCGTCGCCCTCGTGGACGGCTCGGTCTATTCCGCCAGCGTCTGCGACCATGCCGCATGGATTTCGCAGAAGATCGAGGCTCCGGTGGAACTGATCCATGTCCTCGGCCGACGGGAGGCTTCGGACATCCACGACCATTCCGGCGCCATCGCGCTTGGGGCGCGGACGGCGCTGCTGGAGCAGCTGGCCGAACTGGACGCGCACCGCGCGAAACTGATCAGCCAGCGGGGCCGCGCGATCCTTGAGGATGCACAGGCCCTTATGGAAAAGGCTGGCGTGACGGAACTCACCACCCGCCTGCGCCATGGCGACCTTGTCGATGCTTTGGCGGACATCGAAACGGACGCCCGCGTCATCGTGATCGGGAAGCGTGGCGAGGCGGCGGACTTCGCCAAGGGGCATCTGGGATCGAACCTTGAACGCATCATTCGCGCCAGCCGCAAACCCGTGTTCGTGGCCTCTCGCGCGTTCAAGCCGATCCGGAAAGTGCTGGTCGCCTTTGACGGTAGCGCCTCCGCGATGAAGGCGGTCGACCATATCGCCCGCAGCCCCTTGTTCGGGGGGCTTGCGGTGCATGTCATCACCGTCGGCACCGAGACCCCCGAGGTCGCCAAGGGCCTTGCCGAGGCCCGCGCGGCCTTGCACGCCGGGGGGATCGAAGCCGAGACGTTGGTTCTGCCCGGCCAACCCGAAACCGCGCTCGCCAAGCTGGTGGAGGAGGCGCAGTTCGACCTGCTGGTCATGGGGGCCTATGGCCACTCACGCATCCGCAGCCTGATCATCGGGTCCACGACCACGGCAATGATCCGTGCCTGCAAGGTGCCCGTCTTCCTGATGCGGTGAACGCGGCCTCGGGGTCCGCCTTGCCTTACAACAGGGGGCCGTGCTGGACAGCATGGCTTAGTACCGCGCCGGTTTCGTAATAGGCACCTTGCAGCGCTGCCGCCCGTTCCCGATGGACGGGTACCGGCCTGACCGGCAAACCGTTCTCGGTTGCGTCAAGAAGCGCCGCAGCAATGGCCGTGCCGAACACCGTGCCCGGACAGATGCCTCGCCCCGAATAGCCAAAACTGGCATAGGCATTGGGGCCGAAGGCAACGATCTTGGGGATATGGTCGCCGGTCATCGCGATCTTGCCGCGCCAGGCATGTTCGAACGGCAGATCGGCAAGCTGCGGATAGACCTTTGCCAGCTTGCGCCGCGCCCATGCCGCGTGGACCGTTCCGCCAGCGCCTTCCAGGTTGCCGATCGCGCCGATGATCATCCGACCGGCCCTGTCCGTCCGGAAGGACGACATCACCAGCGCCGTGTCCCAGCAGCCTTCCCCACCAGCCAGGATCTCGGTGCGGAGCTGCTCTGGCATCGGAGCGGTCGCCAGCTGGAAGTAGCTGACCGGCACGATGGCGGGGCGGTAGCCAAGGTCGATGCCGTCAAAATATGCGTTTGTCGCCAGAAGCAGCGACCTGGAGCGAAGATCGTATCCGTCTGCAGTGACCACCCAGTCCGCGCCATCATGGCGTGCGCGGGTGACCCTGGTGCGTTCATGCAGCCGCGCGCCGGCGCGGATCGCCGCGGCAGCCAGTCCGCGGGCATAGGACAGGGGCTGGATCGTCCCCGCCCGCGGATCGAACAGCGCGCCGTGAAAGGCCGTGCTGCCGCAGCGCCGGCCCGTTTCCTCTGCACCAAGGAGTTGCAGCGGCCAGCCCCGGGCAAGTCCCTGCGCCAAGCGATCCTTCAGATTCTGCAGGCCAGAGGCGGAATGCGCCAGATGCAGCGTCCCGTTCGGAGTGGCTTCGCACTCGATCCTCTCACGCTCGATGATCGACCAGACCTTGGACGGCCCTGCGGCGAGTTCCTGCATCAGCCGGTTGCCCGCGGCCTCGCCCATCTTGGCAACCACCTGATCCGGCGGAAGCCAGAGCCCGGCATTGACCAGACCGACGTTCCGCCCCGACCCGCCAAAGCCGAAACTTTCCGCCTCGAGCAGCGCGACACTGGCCCCGCGCCGTGCAGCTTCAAGCGCGGCGGACAAGCCGGTGAAGCCGCCGCCGATGATCACCAGATCGAAGCGCCCCCCGGCCGACAGAGGGGGTGCCGAGATGTCCACCGAGCTCGACACGCGCCACAGATTGCTTGTCACAGTCATCACGAAGCCTTTGTGTTTCGGGAAAGGGCCTCCGCCAGGACCTCCAGGGGATGCGGCAGGCGGCGGTCGGCCATCCGCTCTGCCTGCGCGCGGCAGGAAAAGCCGGTGGCCATGACCACATCGCCATCCAGCCTCTCGGCCCAGGCGTCGAAGAGCCGCGCAGAGACGGTTTGGTTGTCACGGTCATGGCCAAACGTGCCCGCCATGCCGCAGCAGCCTGCGGGGGGTGTGTCCAGCCTTGCCCCGAGACGGGCGAACACGCTCCGCCACTCCTCAGCGGCCCGCGGCAGGCTGGTGCGTTCGGTGCAGTGCAGCATCAGCCGCAAGTCGCCGAAGAGCAGGCGGTCGGGCAGACGATGGACATTTGCGTGCAGCCATTCCTGCGGCATCAGGACGTCGGTCTGCAGGCCAAGCCTTGCATAGTCGTCGCGCAGCGCCAGCGTCATCGCAGGGTCAATTCCCACCAGCGTGGCCCCTTTCAGTCGTGCGATCCGCCGCGCGCTGCGGCGGGCCCGGGCCTCGAAACGCGAGAGAAAACCGTAGACCTGCAAGGGCTTGCCGACCGCCACAGTCTCGACGCCCGCCCGCAGTCCCATGGCGCGCGCCACGGTGCAGGCCGCTTGCAGCACTGCCGGATCGAAGCTGCGGGTGAAGCGGTCGGCGATGAAGATCACTTCGGGCCGAGGATCCTGCGGCATCCGGGCTGCCTGTGCCCCGGGCAGGTCCACCACACCCGCCAAAGCCAGCAGCCGCCGCCCAAGGGCTCCGCCGACGACAAACCGATAGAGGCCCGGCAGCCGGATCGCCAAGGGCAAGAGATTCTCCGCTGCGGCGAAGATGTGATGCCTCGCGGGACGCAGATAGCGCCGGTGGTAGATGTCAAGGAACCGCGCGCGAAACTCCGGCACGTCGACCTTCACCGGGCATTGTCCGGCGCAGGCCTTGCAGGCCAGACAGCCCGCCATGGCCGCGCCCACCTCATGGGAGAAGTCGGCGCGATTTGCCGGATTGGCGCTGTTCCATATCCGCCGCCAGACCGGGGCGCGCGGGGCGGTCAGCGGATCGACCCCAGCGTCGCGCAGCAGGCGCAGCCACTCGCGCAGCAGCGCCGCGCGGCCCTTGGGCGACTGGCGGCGGTCGCGGGTCGCCTTGTAGGACGGACACATGGCGCTGGCCGGGTCGAAGTCGAAACAGGCCCCGTTGCCGTTGCAGGCCAGCGCCCCGTCGAAACCGGCGGCAAGGCCGCGATCCTGCTCACCCCGCATCGGAGATGCGTCGAGACGCGTCACCTCCTGCCCCAAGGGGGCGGCGATCTTGCCGGGGTTCAGGCGGTTCTCCGGGTCGAACGCCCCCTTCAGCCGTTGCAGGGCAGGGTAAAGCGGTCCGAACCATTCGGCCACATATTCCGACCTCAGGCCCTTGCCGTGCTCACCCCAAAGCACGCCCCCGTACCGTCGCGTCAGGGCGGCGACGGCATCGGTCACGCGACGCAGGGTTTCGCGCAGGTCGGGTGCGGTCAGATCCAGCGCGGGACGCACGTGAAGCACTCCGGCGTCGACATGGCCGAACATGCCGTAATCCAGCCCCTCGGCATCAAGCAGCGCACGGAACTCGCGGATATAGGGGGCGAGCCTTGCGGGAGGGACGGCCGTATCCTCGACAAAGGCCACAGGGCGCGCCGGGCCACGCACCGCGCCCAGCAGCCCGACGGCCCGTTTGCGCATCGCCCAGATCGCCGCGATGTCCTGCGCCGAGCGAGCCACGGCCACGGCGCCGCGCCCTGCCAGGGGTTCGGCGGCAAGGCCTTGCAGCACGCGGGCAATGGCGGCTTCCAGCGCCTCTGGCTGATCGGCCAGCACCTCGATCAGGTTCACCCCATCGGCCCGCCGGCCATCCGAAGGAAAATGCGCAGCGATGGCAGGCCAGCCCAGATCGCCCCTGGCCAGAGACAGCACCTTTTCATCCATCGTCTCGACCGAAGCGACACCAAGGCTGGCCACCAGCCGTGCATCCTCAAGCGCGGTGTTGAAATCGGCATATTGCACCGTCACCAGCGCGGCATGGGCCGGGAGGGGCAGCAGGTTCAACTCCGCCTCGGCAACCAGGGCCAGCGTCCCCTCGGAACCGCAGATGACGGAATTCAGGTCGAAACGCCCCGTGCCGTCGCGCAGATGCGCCAGATCATAGCCGGTCAGGAAACGGTTGAGACCGGGGTAGACCTGCGCGATCAGATCGGCCTCTTCCCGCTCGATCCTCAGCAATTCGCGCACCGCTGAGCCAAGCCGGTCCGGCCGCGCCTGCAACTCGGCCAATCCTGCCGCATCGACCGGCTCCGACCAATGCTCGGTCCCGTCCTCCAGCACCAGCCGCAGCCCGCGCACATGCGCCGAGGTCTTGCCATAAAGGCACGACCCCTGCCCGCAGGCATCGGTGGCGATCATCCCGCCGATCGTGGCTCGGTTCGAGGTGGAAAGCTCGGGCGCGAAGAACAGGCCGTGCGGGGCGAGCGCGCGGTTCAACTGGTCCTTCACAACCCCCGCCTCCACCCGCGCCCGGCGGTTCGCCACGTCGATCCACAGGATGCGCGTCATGTGGCGCGAGCAATCGACCACCAGCCCGTTATTCAGCGACTGGCCGTTGGTCCCCGTGCCGCCCCCGCGTGGGGTCAGGCTGATGCTGCGATACTCGGGCCGGGCCAGCACCTGCACAAGCAACCGCAGGTCCGCAGCATCGCGGGGAAAGACCACCGCCGCCGGAGCGATCTGGTAGATGGAATTGTCGGTGGCAAACACCGTCCGGCTGTCAGCCCCGCCCTCCATGTCTCCGCGAAAGCCGGCCTCCACCAGCGCGTCGAACAGGCCCGCCGGCACTGCCAAGGCGTCAGGGGCCGTCAGCCGCGGGATCATTCCAGCGTCGCACAGGCTGTTGCCAGACGGTCCATCGCCTCGGCCAGTTCCGCTTCGGAGGTGGCATAGGAGATCCGGAAACAGGGCGAAGCCCCGAAGGCCGCCCCCGGCACCACGGCGACATGGGCGGTCTCCAGCAGCCAGGCGCAAAGGTCGCGGTCGGTTTCCAGCACCCGCCCGTCCGGCGTGCGCTTGCCCAGTAGGCCGCCGCATTCGGCATAGCAGTAGAAGGCGCCCTCGGGCCTGCGGCAGGTGATACCCGCAATCGCGTTCAATGCATCGACGACAAGGTCGCGGCGGCGGCGGAAACTCTCGCGCCGTTCGGCCATGAAGTCTTGTGGCCCCTCAAGCGCCGCCACTGCCGCCGCCTGACTGACGGATGAAGGGCAGGAGGTCGCCTGGCTTTGCACCACCGCCATGGCCTTGATCAGCGGCTTGGGTCCACCGGCATAACCGATCCGCCATCCGGTCATGGCGTAGGCTTTCGAGACGCCGTTGACCGTCAATGTGCGGTCCTTCAGCGCGGGTTCAAGCGCGGCGGGGGTGACGAAACGGAAATCGTCGTAGACGATGTGTTCGTACATGTCATCGACCAGCAGCCAGACCTGCGGATGGCGCATGAGCACGTCAAGAAGCGGGCGGTAGTCCGCTTCGGAATAGGCCGCGCCGGTCGGGTTCGATGGAGAATTCAGCACCACCCAGCGGGTGCGCGGGGTGATCGCCGCCTCAAGCTGCGCCGCCGTCAGCCGAAAGCCGCTTTCCGCCCCACAAGGCACCGGCACCGGCACGCCTCCCGCGATCTGCACGATGTCCAGATAGGAGGTCCAGCAGGGCAGGGGGATGATCACCTCATCTCCCTCGTCCAGCGACGCCATCATGGCATTGTAGAGGATCTGCTTCGCCCCCGCTCCGACGGTGATCTCGTCCAAGGCGTAGTCGAGCCCATTCTCGCGCAGGAACTTGTCGCGGATCGCGGCCTTCAGGGCGGGTGTGCCGTCAAGCGCGGTGTACTTCGTCTCGCCCCGGTCGATCGCGGCCTTGGCGGCGGCTTTCACCGGCTCGGGCGTGTCGAAATCCGGCTCGCCCGCTCCAAGGATGATGACGGGCAGTCCCGCGCGCCGCACCGCAGTGGCGCGGGCGTTTATCAGCAGAATTTCCGACACATCAAGACGCGCGATGCGGCGGGCGGGGGTGAAGTAGGTCATGGCGCGTCAGATGTCGAAGACCACGCCCTGCGCCAAGGGCAGCTCGCGTGAATAGTTGATCGTGTTTGTCGCGCGGCGCATGTAGCCCTTCCAGGCGTCCGATCCGCTTTCGCGCCCGCCACCGGTTTCCTTTTCCCCGCCGAAGGCTCCGCCGATTTCCGCGCCCGAGGTGCCGATGTTGACGTTGGAAATTCCGCAATCCGACCCCGCAGCCGAGAGGAACACCTCCATCTCGCGCAGGTCGGTCGTGAAGATCGACGAGGACAGGCCCGCGCCCACGGCGTTATGCGCCTCGATCACCGCGTCGAAATCGCGGTAGGTCATCACGTAAAGGATCGGGGCGAAGGTTTCCTCAAGCACCGGCCCGACCTGGGCAGGCATTTCCACCAGCGCGGGGCGGACGTAATAGGCCGCATCGCCCGCGATGCCGGAGACCCGCTCGCCGCCGGTCACCTTGCCGCCCAGCGCCTGCGCCGCTTGCAGCGCGGCCTGCATCGCGTCGAAAGCGTGCTTGTCGACCAGCGGCCCGACCAGCGCCTGCGACGACAGGGGATTGCCGATCGACACGGTTTCCCAAGCCTTCTTCAGGCGCGGCACAAGGGCCTCGGCAACGCTGTCGTGCACGAACAGCCGCCGCATCGTGGTGCAGCGTTGCCCCGCCGTGCCCATCGCGCCAAAGGCAATCGCGCGCAGCGCCATGTCGAGATCGGCCGACGGGCAGACGATGCCCGCATTGTTCCCGCCCAACTCCAGGATGCTGCGTCCGAACCGCGCGGCGACCTTCGGCCCGACGATCCGGCCCATGCGCGTGGAGCCGGTGGCCGAAATGAGCGCGACCTTGGGGCTGTCCACCAGCGCCGCCCCGATATCGCCGGCACCGACCAGGAGTTGCGCCAGCCCCTCGGGCGCGGCGCCGAAGCGTGCCACCGCGCGCGCAAGGATCGCCTGCGTCGCCAGTGCTGTCAGGGGCGTCTTCTCCGACGGCTTCCAGATCACCGCATCCCCGCAGATCAACGCCAGCGCCGCATTCCATGCCCAGACCGCGACAGGGAAGTTGAAGGCGGTGATGACGCCGACCACGCCCAGCGGATGCCAGGTTTCCATCATCCGATGTCCGGGGCGTTCGGTGGCGATGGTCAGGCCGTAGAGCTGGCGCGACAGGCCGACGGCGAAATCACAGATGTCGATCATCTCCTGAACTTCGCCCAGCCCTTCCGACACGGATTTTCCCGCCTCGATCGACACGAGCCGTCCCAGATCGGCCTTGGTCGCGCGCAGCTCTTCACCAAGAAGGCGCACCAGCTCGCCCCGGCGCGGCGCGGGCACAAGACGCCAGGCCTTGAACGCCGCCTCGGCCCGCAGGATCGCAGCTTCGGCATCGTTCGGGGTGGCAACGGGCAGGCGGCCCGTCTCCTCACCCGTCACGGGGCTGCGCGAGATCAGGCTTCCGCCCGTGTAAAGCGCGGGCGCAACGCCCAGGCGGCCAAGGATGGCGGCGGCTTCGGCGGCGACAGAGGCGGTTTGGGCGGTCATGGTCATGGTCCTTTCAGACAAGGGCAGCCAGGCAGGCGGTCAGCGAGGCAGCCTCGATCCCGGCGTAATGGTCGAATTCGTTCAGCACCTTCCGGCCAAGCTCGGCCTCGAACCGGCGCTGGTTGGGACTGGCGGCAAATTCCTGCTGGACGTCGTCGCCAAGGTTCGATTGGAAAATCCCCGCCGCCGAAACGGGGAGGAAATCCTCGTAGACGATCGGGTCGGGCTGGATCAGCCCTTTGGCCAAAGCGGCCTCTGCGGTCAGCTGGCCGTGCCCGCCCGTGGCCCCTTCGGTCAGGGACCAGGCGAAGTAACCCAGTCCCTCGCGCCGGATGCTGTCCCAGTCATCGGGGAAGGCGGCAAAGGCGGCGCCAAGCGCTGCCATGTAGGCGGCGGCGTTCGATCCGTCCGGCGCGGGGCGCACGGCCTTGCGCGCTTCGGTCAGCAACTGGTCATAAAGGGCGCGGCCCTTCGGCGTCAGCGCGATACCGCGCTGCTCGATCTCGCCGAAGCGGGCGGTGTGTTGGCCCGCCACCCAATCGGCCCCCTGACGGAACGAGACCGGCTCTTCCAGCGCCTTGAATGAGGTCTGGCGGAGCAGGATCGGGCAGCGCCGGGTCGGCGGACCCTCGACTACCGCCTTCGGCGTGATGCCGCGTGTGGGCATCAGCTCTTGCACGCGGTCGATATCCAGCGTGCGCGGCGTCAGATGGTTGATATGCGGTCCCCGGAAGGATACGACATCCGCCACCAGACGATGCGCATCATGCAGCCGCCGGTAAAGATCGGCACTGACCAGCGCGCGGTCATGCCAGCGGAAGGTTTCCAGCACTTCGGCAACAAAGCGGTCGGCATCCGTCGAGCCTAGCCCGCCCTCGCGCTCGGCCTTTTCCACCAGCGCCACGGCAGCGGGGGTGAAGATCTGCCGCGCGGCCAGCACCGCCTCGGCCTCGGCCCGCAGGGCGGCATCGGCGATCAGATCCAGCCGCAGCAGCGAGGTGAAGACGCGGAACGGGTTGCGGCGCAGACTTTCCGCTCCGACCGGGCGAAAGGCGGTGGCATGGACCGGAACGCTTGCCTCGGTCAGGTCGTAATACCCCACCGGCGCCATGCCCATGACGGCAAAGACGCGCGCCATCATGGCAAGCTCCGCCGCCGTTCCCAGCCGGATCGCGCCATGCCGCTCTTCGGTGATCCGCTCAAGCCCGTCGGTTGCCGCAAGCCGGGCGCGCAGCGCCGGATCGGCAGCCAGCGTCGCGGCGTTCACTTCGGCCACAAGGTCGATCAGTACGCCATAGGCCGGCACCTCATCCCGGTACATCGCCGACATCGCCGCCGAGAAACGGGCGCGGATCACATCGGCAGGGAGCGTTGCACGAAGATGGGTCATGCGCCTTGGCCTTTCGACAGGTTATGTGCCTTCCGCACCAATACACCTTGCCGGACGGTCCGTGTTGTGAGACTTCGGCAGAAGTTGATGCGCAAACGGAATGAACCATGCGACGCCGCCTGCTTCCGGATCTGGTCACGCTTCAGACATTCGAATGCGCCGCCCGCCACGGCAACTTCTCGCGCGCGGCCGAAGAGCTGAACCTGACGCAAAGCGCGGTCAGCCGGCAGATCGCCGAACTGGAGGCACAGACCGGCCAGCGCTTGTTCGAACGGGTGCGCAAGCGCGTGGTCCTGTCGGAGGCGGGCCAGCAGGCCCTGCCCGAAGTGCGCCGCATCCTGGCCGAGGCCGAGCGGCTGATGACGGATACGCTGTCATCAGGACCGGTCGCGCAGCAGTTGCGGATCGGCACGCTGCCCACCTTCGGCGCGCGCTGGCTGGTTCCGCGCCTGTCGGGCTTTCTGGCAAGCCATCCCGATGTGGCCCTGACGGTCGAAAGCCGCGACAGGCCCTTTGATCTGGACGAAGAGCCCGTGGATCTCGTGATCCATTACGGCAAGCCGGTCTGGCCGGGGGGCGTGACCAGCTTTCTCTGCACCGAGATTGTCGTGCCGGTAGCCAGCCGCGCCGTGGCAGCGCGGGTTTCGCCCGATATCGGATTGCTGACTTCGGCCCCGCTTCTGCACATGACCAGCCGCCCGAACCTCTGGTCCGACTGGTTCGCCCTGCACAGCGGCAGCGCGGGGGTCTGGCGTGGGCACAAGTTCGACCAGTTTTCCATGATCATCACGGCAGCCTGCGCCGGCCTCGGTGTCGCGCTGCTTCCCACCTACCTGATCGAACAGGAACTCGCCTCGGGCGCCTTGGTCCAGCTCTTCGACGCGCCGATGAAGACCGAGAACGCCTATTACATCGTGATCCCGGAAGCCCGCCAAAGCCACCGTGCTGCGACAAGTTTCAAGACCTGGATCCTTGGTCAGGTCGGCAATCGAGGGACTGACGTCAACCGGAGTGGCGGGCTGGATGCCACGAGTGTTGCAGAAGAGCCCAACCTGCAAAGCGGCCACAGGAAAACCGGGGCCAATCATGGCGTCTAAAGACGGATGGGCTTGCCCCTCCTGCTCGGATCATCGAGGCGCGCTCTGTGGCGCGCCCTGCGGCGGACGCAACACCCCCTGTCGTTTTCGTCTCTTGCACCCCTTCACACAGAGGTTCATTCTGGCGAACCAACCCGGAACTTGAATCCCCACGCCGGGGACCACAAATTACGGACTGATGGCGGAGCGGGCAGGGTTGCCGATGGTCGGGGCCCCGCCGCGTTGCCGCAAATGAAGGACACATGATGACCGAACCTCTCGCCACCAGCTACCCGGTCCTGCCCCTGCGCGACATCGTGGTCTTCCCGCACATGATCGTGCCCCTGTTCGTCGGACGCGAAAAATCGGTCCGCGCACTGGAAGAGGTGATGCAGGATGACAAGCAGATCCTCCTGTCGTCGCAGAAGGACCCCACCGCCGATGACCCGGATGCCGACGGCATCTTCCGCACCGGCGTGCTGGCCAATGTGCTGCAACTCCTGAAACTCCCCGACGGCACCGTGAAGGTCCTGGTCGAAGGCAAGGCCCGCGTGAAGATCACCGGCTTTGTCGAGAACCCGGCCTTCTTCGAGGCCACCGCCGAACGTCTGACCGAAACCGACGGCGACCAGACCGCCGTCGAGGCCCTGGTCCGTGCCGTGGGCGAGGAATTCGATCGCTACGCCAAGGTCAAGAAGAACATCCCCGAAGAGGCGCTCGCCGCCGTCTCGGATACCCGCGAACCCGCGCGTCTGGCCGACCTCGTCGCCGGTCATCTCGGCGTGGACGTGGCCCAGAAACAGGCCATCCTCGAAACCCTCGACATCGCCGAGCGGCTGGAGAAGGTCTATGGCCACATGCAGGGCGAGCTTTCGGTCCTGCAGGTCGAAAAGAAGATCAAGTCCCGCGTCAAGACCCAGATGGAGAAGACGCAGCGCGAATACT
>JARFTV010000068.1 GCA_029289325.1 Alphaproteobacteria bacterium | reverse complement strand
TTGGCCGCCAGCACCCGCCGTCGTCTTATCATTGGAACGGTCATCTCAATCTCCTATTTCCAATTTCCCATTTCCGATTTCAGCTTTCAGCTTTCAGCTTTCAGCTTTCATTTTCCTACGCCGCAGCGGTGTACGGGTCTGTCTCCTTCACCGCATAGAGCACGTTGAGCGTAAGCACGACGCCGGTGAAGTTGGCGTCGTCGTTGAACCGCTCGGCCGCGGCGATCTTGGTATCCGTTGCCAGTCCGCCCCGCGTGGGGTCGGCCATGATCGCCTTGATCAGGTCGGCCTCGGCGCGGTTGATCCGCGTGTCGATCGGGTCGCTGTCGGCGGCCGCGGCGCCGCTGCGGTCGGGGTCGGGCGCGAGGATATAGGCCGCCAGGTACACCGGCAGTATCCAGTGCTGGGCGGGCGGGTTGCCCTCGGTGTACGGCTTCTCCGGCGGCTCGGGCGAGTCCTGTATGACCAGGATGGTGCCATTGCCCGCCGAGGACTCGGCCTCGAGGTTGCCGCGGATGGGGCGCTTGGCGGCGAGGTCCTGCTTGTAGTCGTTGGCCATCGTCACGGTATTCACCGCCGTAACGATGTCCTCGACGATCTGTTCATTGATCGGCTCAGCCATTTCTTTTCACTGGTCCCTAGTCCCTAGTCCCTGGTCCCTTTCTTCAGCCCGCCCTCCTCGCGGCCCTTCTCTCCAGCAGGTGTCTGACTTCGTGGTCGAGCCTGCGTTCCAGCTCAATACTCGTCTCAGCCATGATCCCGCGCGCCAGGGCAGGCGCCGCCTCGAACAGGCCCAGCAGCGACTTGCCGGTCAGCTCATTGATGGGCAGCCGCCCCACTCTCTTGCCGCCGGCCCTCCGGCGCCGGAAGACTCCGCGGTGCCCCGTCCGCATCGTTGCGATGAACGAATGCGGCGAAAGGACCCTCCGGCCCGTCGAGGGCTGGCGGTATGTGACGCCCCTGGCCGTCTGGCGGGCCTGGAAGCGGACAAGGGGAATGGGCTTGCCGCCGATGCGGATCCGCGCCTCGGGGTTTGCGTATGACGCCCGGCGGAGGGTGACATCCTTGCGGATGTCGGTGCTTCGCATCTTCAGTCGCCGGCGTAGCTCCTGGACGATTCTTGTCCGGGCCTTCCTGGCGGTATGGTTCACCGCCCGCGATGCCACGCGCCGCCAGCCTTTGGGCACGGCGGCCAGCAGCCGCTGCACCGCCCTGATCTTCCTCTGATCTACGACAACCTCGATCATCCCGCTTCCCTATTGCCTAGTGCCTGCTGCCTGCTTCGCCCGGTTAACCAGTTAACCGGTTAACCAGTTGACCGGTCCCTATTACCTGGTCCCAAGTCCCTAGTCCCTGGTCCCTGGTCTCTAGTCCCTACGCTAGTCGTAGCCTCACCATTCCCGCATCCTGTTCGATGATCTCGGCAATCCGCCTGGCCTGCGTATCCCCGCCTTCCCGGCCGGGCAGGGTGACCGTATCGGCATGCGTATCAATCTCCGTAACGGCGATTCCGCCGTAGCCGTCGTCGCCGTAGGCCGTGGCCCTGTTGGTGACCTGTACGGTCAGCGATGGCGCCTGTCCGCGGGGGGCGCCGGGCGGCTGCGCTGCGGGCTCCCTCGTCACGATGGCGACGATGGCCCTGCCCGTCCCGCCGGAGGGGGTGTAGGTCACCTGCTCGCCCCAAAGGTCGAGTGCGGCCTCGGCGTCGCTGTCGAGCTGAAGGTCAACCATGCCTAATGCCTAATGCCTAATGCCTATTTCCTATTTCCGATGCCTATTCCTTGTTGCCTGCTGTTATTCCGCCGGCGGGCGGCACGCCCATCAGTTCAGCCGCTCGGAGGGCCTGATCCGCAGCCGCCTGCCGGGCAATCACCGACTCCCGTTCCATTCGTTGGGCATCATTTAAGGCTATTTTTGCATCGGCCTGCGCGGTGTCCCGTTCGGCTATTGCCTGCTTCTGCTGCTTGCGTTTCCGGGCAGCATAGACAACGCCGCCGGCCCCGGGGATCAGGGCAAGCAGTCCGTAGCTCTCCAGGATCCCGCCGATCTTGTCGATGGTCGAGTCGGCTTGATCCAGGCTCTTGTCCACAACCTCCGAGACAGTTGGCCTTCTGGACGCCTGCGCCTGCGCCGCCGCCGTTGCCTGCTTTGTCAATTTGGCCGCGGCTGTCATCAGCGCCCGCTCAGCGTCGGTCATCTGCTCGTCGGGTATCGGTATGGCCTCGGCGATCTCCAGCCCCATTTTGTGCGTCTCCACCACGGACCGGACAAGGTAGATAAGCTCCGCCGCCGAAACCGTCGCCTTGTCCTTGATTGCCTCGGCCAGTTCCGCCAGGCGGGCGGCCACCACCTCGGAGGTCTTTGCCCGGATTTCACGCTTGAGCCTCCACGCCTCGGCGGATTTTTCCAGATTCCCCCATGCATTCGTCACGGCAGCCGGAACTAAATCCTCGATGTTGATCGGTTCGGTCGGGTAGCCGGTGTAGGTCGCCGTCGCCCGGGCCGCGCCGCTCATGCGGTGGGCGGCCGTCGAGCCGGGCGGCAGGCCAGCTTGGTTGGCCACGGAGGCCAGATCCGTACTCACCTGCGCCGTCTGCTTCTGTTCCTCGGACGGCGCGAATCGAAACCCCGGCATCGGGGCGTTACACCCGCTTGCAAGGAACGCCAGAACCACTATTCCCGTCAACGCCCGCTTCATGTTCCTTCTCCTTATCTCGGCGGAGACGTGCGCCTGTCGATGCGCTCGACCGTCTCCTTGATTACGGCTTGAGTAACCTTGATCTCGGTCAACGTCTCGGTGATCGCCCTCATCTGCTCCTGGTGCTGCGCGATGTCCCGCTCGTTGTCCTCCACCCTCCGGCGCGTATCGCTGGTCCGCGCCTGGTGCGCCGAGGCATCGACCGCCGTGGAGATGATGAAGTAAACGGCCGCGACAGCCAACGTGCCCAACGACGCGATGATGGTGCGCTTGATGAAGCTGTTGCACTTCTTGCCGCTCATCTGTACGGCCCCTCTAGTTCGTCCTCAGTATCCGTCATACGAACAGGCTCCTTTCCTTGGCGTACATTGCCTGCATGTCGGCCTCAGCCTTGGCGACTGTCTTGGTGGCAGTGGCAATAAGGGCCTGCGAAAGACCGCCCTTGAGCCATTGGGTGTCGCCGACCGCGCGTGTCCCGAGCGTGACATCCTCGGTCGTGTTGAGATCAACGCCGACATTGGTGGAGGTAGTCCCCTTTTGCACGCCATCCACGTAAATCCGGCAGACATCCCCGGCTATATCCAGAATGACGGAGAAAAGGTGTGTCGCGCCGTCTGGTGTCCAAGTGCCGTCCATTAGCAAGTCGGAGCTATTGCCGTTGAATTGGATCTTGTCCCCGACCACCACGTGACGAATATACCACTTGCCGGTACCGAAACCACCCTTCCCGATGATGCCTTCATCCTGTGTTCCAGTAGGGGCTGCCCATACATGAATCTGGAAATCGGCGGTTCCGAAACGCAGATCCGCGTGGTCGGCGATGCTCACAAGGTCTTGCACGCCATCGAAGTACCGCTTCCCCCCCGAGAAGCTGTCGCCGTTACCGATGCCGCCCGAATCCGTCCAGGCATTGCCGAGGTTGGCCCCCACATCCCACGCAGCAGTCGTCGTAGTCAAGTCGCGGGCTGCGTCCCCCTGGCCGTTGTCGGCCGGGTTCGCATTCTCGTTGCAGCGATACCACGCATCCCAGGTAATTCCTGCACCATTAAGCGACCCTTGCGGGTTGTCATAGATTCCCTTGGCGTTGGCCAGTGTCGGTAGCGAATCCAGCCCCGCAACGCCCATGCAGCAGAGATAGCCTTCAAGCGGTTCAGTATCGGAGGTAGACAAACCCCATCGCTGGGCAGTCGGCGTCCCGGTCTGGAAGGTGTCATGGGCAAAGGCCCCGGAGAAAGCTATCCCATCCGAAACCACAGCGCCGTTGATCCAGACGTACAGCTTGTCATCGGTCGCATCGACTACGGCCAGCCCATAGTTGAAGGCGTCCATCGTTATCGCGCCGGCCGCCACGACTGCATTTCGCAAGGCTCCACTACCATCCCCCGTCGTATCTGCGTATATCCGCATCGCGCCATCATCCCCGGTAATCAGAATTCGCAGCATTTCGCCGGCGGACCCCATCTCGCGGTAGATCATCTGGCCGCCGCCCGTTGCGCTTGGCTTGACCACAAAGCGAATTGCGGCGTACCGATGGCCCTGCATCCACGGGAAGCAGGTGCCGGGGGAGACGTACTTATCCGACCCGCTGTGATCGAAGTAGAGAGCCGGCACGCCGTGGATGACCCCCGGATGGCTTCTCCCCGACAGGTCGATGACGGTCCCTCGTTGGGCGAGCGGGTGCCCGTCGCCGAGCATCCACTTGCCGACCAGCCCGTCGGGTATGAACGGCGGTGTAAGGATCCGACCCATCAACTCACCCTCGCGATCCGGCCGGTGATTCCGGCGCCGCTGTCCGTGGCGTAGTGGAGCGTCGTCACGCCGGCGGGAATCTGGAAGTAATCGAATCCGCCGGCCGGGACGCTCAGCAGGACCGCCACATCCGTGATTGCCGCGCCCGCCGCAACAGCGGCTACGCCGACATGGATCCGTCCGTTGTCGGCCATGACCCTATAGAACGCCTCCGCGACGACGGTCTTGTTGTAGTCCGTCTTGTCGGCGACGCAGCTCAGTACCTGTCCGCTCGCCGCCACCAGCAGCGGCACATCCCCATGCGAGTCATCGTGGACCCGCACCGCCCCGGTGGTTTTATCCTTCTTCAGGACGCCGCTCTTGAAATCCACATCTTTCCATGTCATAGCCTGCTCCTTCGGACCGGTTAACCGGTTAACTGGTTAACTGGTTAACTGGTTAACCGGTTAACTGGTTAACTGGTTAACTGGTTAACTGGTTAACTGGTTAACTGGTTCATTCATCATCCTTCTGACTGCCACTCCCCTCCCCGCCAGCATCTCCCGCAACTCCTCATAAACCTTCCGCTCCCGTTCCCATCGGCTGTCGGTGCGTTGGTTCTTGCCGCTGGTATAGCCATCGAAGTCAGCCACACCGCTCCACGTGGCGCCGTAGCAGTCGATCCTTCGGGCGCCCAGGTGGGCGGCCAGTACGATCGCCGTGGTGAACGAGAACTTCGCCCACCGGACCGGCCGCCGCGGTATGGTTCCCTCGACAGTCCTTGAGTCCATCCAGCGGAAGCCGTTCGATTCGGGCTTGAGGTTGATCGGATACCACGTACCCCTGGAGCAGATGAAGATCGGCTTCAGAACATCGGGCACATCCTCGAAGGCCTTCTCATCCCGCACGATCGTCCAGAACAGATGCCCATCCAGGTTGACCCACCAGTCGCAGCGGGCGACGGCGACCGCCCGGTTGACGCCGATCACAAGATCGTAGCCCGCCAGCTCCTCGGCCGTCACCGCCGCCAGCCACGGCCCGGGCGCCAGGACGGCGGCCGATTTCCCATCTCCAATTTTCGATTGCCGATTGTTCATGGTTTTTCGACATCCTCCGCGTGCATTACCAGCTCCTCGGGATGATCTTGCAGCACTCGCCACTGCTCCGGGGGCGGGATCTCCGACCTTCGCTCCGTGATGATCCAGTAGCTCGTCATGCACCTCGGGTGGTTCGTCATTGGGAAGTCGCGCCGCTCGTTGAATCGCAGGCACCCCGGCAGCTCGTCGGGGCGAATGTCCTCAGTGTTGTCCACGATCAGGACCCCGCCGTCCCGCAGCCTGCCGATCCCGTATCTGATGCACGGCGCCCTGGGGCCCGGGCCATCGACGATCACGCAGTCGAACTCGCCGCCCCATGCATCCGCCGCATTGCAGAAGTTTGCCCCCGCCTCCGAGGCCCGAACGCACTCCACCGCACACATTTCACGGAGGACACGGTTGACCGGCTCGATCCAGTCCGGATCATGCTCGATGGTCAGCAGCTCGGCGCACCTCGACGCCCACCAGATTGTTGAGTAGCCGGCCCCGAACTCCAGCACCCGCCAGGCGGATACATCCCAGTTGATCAGCCGGCGGAGGAAGCGGTCGGTGTACCAGGGCATGACGAACCCGCTGTCTTCGCGGTACTGCCACTCGTTGGGTCCATATTTCAGGAGCATAGGCGCCATAATCCCTCGGGCCCTGGCCTGATTCGGAGCGACTTTTTTTTGGGCTATTTCAGCCATTTCAGGTCGTCGAAGTTGCTCACCACCGTCGTCCACGGCCGTCCTCGACGGTCGTCGTGCCTGTAGCGAAATTCCCCGAACACATCCTCATAGCCGTAGGTGATTATGCCGGTGTCATGCACCACGATCAGCCTCGCCCCGTTCTGCAGGAGCATGATCGCCTCGACCCTGCTCTCCCCGGGCGCGTGGTCCACAAGCGCCACATCCCATGACTGGTTCATCTCCGGGGCATTCGCCCATTCCTCCACGAGCCTCACCTCGTGGTTGTCTCTGCCGAGATCGGAAAACAGGTACTCGGGATTGTTCTCCAGGCTCACCAGCCGCCTGCCGGACCTGGCGACGATCTCATGGAGCAGCGGCGTCGAGCCTATCCCGCAGCCGAGCTCCAGGACCGGCCCGTCGGCGTCGAAGGTCCTGCCCACGCAGGCGATCAGCATTGCCCTAAGCGTATCCATTTCTTTCCTTCACCACAGAGCCACAGAGATCACAGAGGCTGACAACGGAAAGAACCTGTCTTTGTTTCTGCTTTTCATCTCTGTGTTCTCTGTGCCTCTGTGGTTCATCTGAGTCTGTTTTCCACGCCCGCCTCTCGCTCGCACGCCGCCAGCCTGGCCTCGATCTCGGGGTTTCCGCAGCGGCGGTAGAACTCCCGGGCGTATATGAAGTCGAATCCGGACGCCCCCAGGTGCGGCAGCAGCGCATCGCCGCCGGCGAGGACCTCTGGGTTGATCCCGGCGGGTGCCCCATCCCGTATCACCTCGCGGTGGATCAGCCCGCCGAATCGGGCCGTCCTGCCCTTGAGGCAGTGGATTAGGCTGTTGTCAAAGACCCGCTCCCATATCCAGCCCGAGAGGAACTGCTGGTCCCTGCCCGGCTCTTCCCAGTCGATGGCCGTGCGCGCCGCCGCGACGAGCTGCTCGAAGGTGGCCAGTCCGGTCAGCTCCCTGAACCGCTCGGCCCGGAAGCCCGTCATCCCGCCCATCAGCGGGATCGTATGGGAGATCGAATCGTTGATCCCGTGTGCGCACTTCCCGCTGTCGAGCCATTCATCAACCGCCCTGCGATCACGCGGCGTGGCGATGGAGTCGGCGTCCCGGAAGATCACGGCGTCGATCCCCTCCTCAAACAGCGGCCTCAGCCGCCAGAGCATGGCCAGGTTCCGTGTCTCCGCCGGCCCGCAGTTGTCCAGCCGTATCAAATCCGCCTCATACGCCAGCACACAGAAATCAGCCCACGGGTCGGTTCCAAATGAGTCATCGACGGCCAGCCGCAGCTCCCAGCCGGCGAAGCAGTTGTGGTGCGCCGCGATCCACGCCGGCAGGTAGCGGCTGTACGTCCCCTGCGGCTCCCGCGCCTGCGGTCCCGAGAAGATTGATAGGCTGACAACATTCATTTCATACAGGCTCCAACCGCTTGCGGCCTGCCTGCCGGTAGGCAAGGTTTCGCAGACTCCATCGCTCGGATGAACTGCTCCCTGTACTCCGTCGCCAACCCCACCACCTCCGGCGCCACAGCGGCCAGCAGGGCCCCATACCTGCCCCAGTTCCTCTCGGTCCAGCCCGGCCGGTCCAGGTGGGCGTCGATCACGTTGTCGAGGTCCTCCGACTGCCGCCAGTCGCCACGGTCGATCCGTCCGACGCACCCTGACCCGGGGCCACCCGTCCAGAACTTCTTGTCCGGGAACCGCAGTACGGTGTTGACAGTCGTGAAAATCGCCCGCCAGTCAGTTAGGAGGGCGCCCATGTATCGCTCGTCGAAGCACCATTCGGAGAATCCCTCATCCGGGTCATTCCGCTCTGCGGTTTCGGCGAGGTGTTCTCGAAGGTCCCGCCCCATGGCCTCGGTGGCATCCTGCCCTTCCGCCAGATTCATCAGGGTCCGCCAGGTCCCGGCCGGGGCCCCGATGTAGCAGATGGGAACCTTGGGCTTGGGCTCATGGTCGTATGCATCGCCCCCGTAACAGTCGATTGACCCGGGCTGCCTTGCCCCTCTTGCGAGCAACTGGGGCATGGCCGGCATCGGCCACATATCGGCGTCGGCCGTCAGCAGGTACTCGTCGGGGTTCTGGCTCCAGGCGGCGGCGTAGAGTCGGGCAAGCTGGGGCACGGTGGTCGGCCGCGAGCAGGCCTCCGGCGTCCGGACAAGCACCATCTCGGCGTCGACGTCTACAAGCCTTCCGATGGCGACCTTCCCCGCCCCATCGCACCACCCGGCGGCGGGCCCGCAGAGCAGCACGCGGACTCTCCAGCCGGCTTTTCGCCAGAGCGCCGCCGTCATCGGCAGCGGGAACAGGTAGTCCGGGTTTCCGTCGCAGCCAAGAACCACGCAGCCCATTTCGGATTTCGGATTTCGGATTTCGGATTGCGCGTTCATCGGCTCGCTCCCTCCAATCCGCAATCTGCAATCTGCAATCCGCAATCGTTCTCGTCGATCCCCCGCAGCCGCAGTCCCGCGAACCGCTCACGGCCGTGCTCGGCCAGGAGTCGGATCGCCTCCGCCTTCTGCCAGGGCTCATCCGCCAGGTCGATTGCCAGGGGCCTGTATGATTCCCACCAGGCGGGCGGCACTGCCGAGACACGCAGGTCCGTCTCATCGAGTGCCTGCTCGTACTTGCGGTCGACGGCCGCGACGGTCTCGCGTCCCGGCCAGCGGATGACCTCGGTCATCTTGTAGAGGGTGTGCTTCCACATCAGCCGGTCCCAGTGGGCGAACTGAAGGTGGAAGACCCCTCCCCCCCCGAGCGAAGCGAGGGGGCGCTTGCGGTTTCGCAGATCCGAACCACTCGGCGGCCGGTTGTGGAACTCGTAGCCGTTGCGTGTCTGATAACTCAGCCCCGACATCATGCCGACGGCCAGCGTGATGTACGCCCGGCTCCACGTGCTCTTGTCGTTTCGGTAACAGTGCAGCCCCCGCCAGGTCGGTATCATGGGCAGCTCCAGGAGCTCACCGGGCTTGAGCTGCTCGACCCACCCTCGGACGTTGGACAAAAGGTTGGCGGTCAGGATCTCATCGGCGTCGACGATCGCCGCGTGCGTGGCGCCGCGGCCGCGGGCGAACCTAAGCATCTGCTGGCGGAGCGCCATCTCAGGCCAGGGCATCTCATCGCGGTGGATAATTACTGTCCGGCCCCCCATCTCGACATCTATCTCGCGCACGATCTGAACAGTCCGGTCCGTGCAGGCGTGGAGCATGACGACCACCTCATCGCACCAGGCCAGCGCAGCCCGCAGCGAGGCCCCGATCACCCACTGCTCGTTCCTCGCCATCATCATCCCGACGATCTTCATTGGTCTTTCCCGGCTTGCCGTTTCGCAAACCTGTCTATTCCCACGATCAGGTCCCGGATGTTCCGTTTCCATTTGCATTCCATATTCCGCAGCGTGAAATCGATTTTGGCCAAATCCCGCAGCATGAACTCGATGTTGGTCACGCGGTCGCACATCTCGCCGAGCATCTCGCCCGGCGGCCTGGTTGCTTTCGCCCTCAGCTCCTCCCGCCTGTCCACCAGCAGCGTGTCCCAGTAGTTCACTCCCGCCCCGTGCATGGGCAGGGCCTCGTGTTGGGCAACGGTATAGAGGCTGTCCAGCCGGGCGAACGTCTCGGCGTACCAGCTCTCCGGGGTGGACGGCCTGGGGTTCAGGCCGATGAAGTCATGGAACTCGACGGAGATCTGCCGCGTGACATCTCCCGGCCAGGCCGCCAGGATGGCGTACTCCTCGCCCTCCACGTCGAGCTTGATCGCATCGAAGCGTTTGATGTCGTAGCGGGCCATCAGCTCGCGGATGGTCGTGCATGGCACGGGCACGCCCGCGGCGTCCCCTTCCCGCCACAGGTGGCTCGCGTTGCCGCCCCCGTCGAAGAACTGCCGCACGCGCGGCCCGGGCGCCGTCAGCGCCACGCAGTCGAAGATCACGCCCTCGATGCTTGGTGAGAAATCCTCGACATCCGGCCCCGCGTCGATAGCCAGGACCTTGCATCCGGCGATCGCGACGGCTCGGGCGAAGTCAAACCCCCTGCACCCGGCATCGAGCACCCACCCGCCTCGAAGGCGGTCCGAATCGAGCGTGTGTTCGCTGTATCGCTGAAGGTTCACGTCGGCACCTCCAGGAGCATTGCGGATTTCGGATTGCGGATTGCGGATTGAGGATTAGGCTCCACCTGAATCGGTAGCTTTTCCAGTATATGAAGTCCTCGGCTGGTCAAACCGCAAAACCTCCAGCCAGCGGCCTTGAAGCAATAACCTGGGTTACGACTCTTGACCTTGCGGGGGTTTACATAGGTCCAAAGTCTCAGACCTGGCCATCTCGCCCAAGCCCACGTTTCTGCATCCCGAATCATGTCAGAACTTCGATGATCAGATTCATTGCGGAAAGCAGCACAGTTGACGCCCAATTGCCCATCCATCGGGCGAAACTTCCGCCATACGAACAGGGCATCGTTTTGCGGCGAAAGCAAGACGATGTAAGCGCCCGGTCCTACGAATTTTCGGCCTGCCGCCTTGCGCTTGTCGGAATGCCTGTAGGTGTAATGGCGCGTGAAAAGCACAAATGCGTCACGATTTGCATCCCTGACGGCGCGCCAATACTCAGACTCTGGCGGCGAATCCAGCAGAGTTGGCTGAATCGGAAAACCGCTCGATCTATCTTTCTCACTCTGCATTCCGCACTCCGCAATCCGCACTTGTTGGATAAGCGCCCAACTTCTTCAGCACCTCCGGAATCTCCGCCCTGTCGGTGATCTCCACGCCGCCGACGGGCCCCTTGAAGCCATCGATATGACAGATGCTCCCGCCTCTGGCCCCGTTGATCAGCAGATCCCCCGCATCCTGCCCCCAGCACTCGTGCTCGTGGGGGTCCAGGCCGACGATCCTCGCCCCGGCCCTCATGGCCGCATAGGACAGGACCACATCCTCGAACAGGCAGATATTGTGTACATCCATCTCGCTGCGGATCTCGGCGGCGTCATCGGCGTTGATCCTGGCCAGCCGGCGGACCAGCGACATCCGGATGAACTGGCACCTGCCACCGCAGTGCAGGAGGGGGCCATACCTTGCCGTCACGGGCGGGTCGTCCTGGAGAAACCCCGCCATCTCGACGTCGGCTTCCAGCTCGGCCACGGCGTCGAGCACGTCGGGGGCGACGATCATCGTGTCGGAGTCCAGCTTGATCAGCCAGTCTTCCGGCGCCATATCCTTCAGCCGGTCCGCCGCCTTTCGGAGCGTCACGATCCCGACGAGCGAGGACGCCCAGCCCCAGTCCCCGAATCCCCCCGGACGCAGGATGATCGTGCAGCCGAGGCCCTGAAGGCGCTGGAGGCAGCCCTCGCTGATGGCGGCGTTCTTTTCGTGCGTCACCAGTGGGGCCGAGACCCGCTCATCCAGCCTGTCCAGCAGGCGGATGGACAGCTCCAGCAGCGTCTCATCCCTGCCACACGAGTTGTAGAAAGGCTGGAAAATCATGGTTGACTGGTTAACTGGTTAATTGGTTAACTGGTTTCCTGTGTAACTCGGTCAAACCGGTTCCACCGCAGCGGGAGCAATCCTGCCATTGACAAATCGGGCCGCTATGCCACGGTTGCCATTTTTTCGGCGGTGGTTGTTTGTGAGGTTTGCGCCCTTTCTTGCCATGGCAGGAGGGACAAACTGACAGGCCAGCGTCGGCTATCTTCTTTTTCAACTTTTGCAGAAAGCGAAATACTCTTTGTTGGGCATGTTTGCTTTCGGCGATGTTCTTCCGAAGGCGCTGGTCGTAGACCCTGAGTCCACGATAGCTATTGAGGACAGTGCAAACGATGCGCTCAACTCCGTTTGTGCGGACACCTTCAACAAGGAACTGGGGGCTCCACTCGCCCCCTTGCAGATCGAGAAAGCACATGTGTGGTGCACTATCGTTAATATTGTTCTCCAGTTCGTTGAACCATCGCTTATGCTCGGCCAGTATCCACTTGGCGATTTCACCTTGTCGGCCTCGGGGTGGGGAATAACTCATGTCTCTTCCTTCACCGCCTTCAGCCCGGGCAGGGCCTCTAGGCGGCCGCCCCGACAGAGTGTGTAATCGCCGATCTGTTTCTTCTCAATCCGCATTCCGCAATCCGCATTCCGCAATTGGTTCACATTCCCTGACTCACGATCACCGGGCACTCTTTCCTGTAGCCGTCGAACCACGCCGGCAGTCGGTCCAGCGTCATCCCGGTCTTCCACGCCGCCCAGGATGCGCAGGTCTCATCGTGCTTGTGCCCCATGACGCGAGGGTCGTCGCTGACGTGGCCGGTCGGCCTGTCACCAAGCCCTCGGCGGACCTTCGACAGGTTGATCTCGTTGATCGCATACCCTTCGAAAAGGCCCCGGTCGTAGCAGTCGTGCCAGAGGCGGTAGAACTCTCGCGTGGCGGGGTTTTCCATGTCCAGGCCATAGACCGTCCCGCCGACCAGGGGAACTGTGAGGGCCTCTTCGCGCCTCATCTCCAGGGCTTCCAGCACCGCATCGGAGCACCACTCCCCAAGCATCCCGCCGCCGGAGATCAGCAGGCTGCCCGTCTCCGCCAGGTGTTCCAGTAGCGGGGCGGGCCGGCGGTCCAGCCAGCAGTAGGAATCCGTCCAGAGGATCGTCGTGTACCCGCGCCGGAGGGCCTCGTCGATCGCGTGGATCTTGAAGCCGTAGGGCTGATTGGAATGTTTGGGCGACCCCGGGGGGTACTCGGCCTCCCACAGCAGCCAGCCGCCCGGCCATCCCATGAACCGCAGGCTCTCCAGCAGCCGCTGCTGGCCGAGGAGGTAGCCCTTGATCGGGTCGGTCACCACGTTGACCAGGCACAACTGGCCGTTTCCCTGCTCTTCGATCAGCATCTTTCAATTTCGCTTCACGGGCCCCCAACTGTCGTCTATCGCGGCGCCCGGAAAGTCCTGTGCCTTCCTTGCCTCGAAGATTTCCTTGTCCGTCCCCCATATCTGTCTGTCCGGCAGGTAGCCAGGTCTCTGGCGGCGGTACTGTCCCGGCCGCTGCCAGTGATGATGTTCCTGCTTGAGATCAGGACGTTGCCAAAGTATGCCCAGGCGTTCCGTGACGATCTTCAATTCCTCATCGAAGTAGTAATGCCGATAAGCCGGCCAAAAGGGCCCGCTCCCGCCGTAGAACTCCAGAACGAACCTATACGTCATCCAGGCCGATCCGCAGATCCGCTCGGCGGCCGGGCCGAGCCTGCCCCGCTCGTCCCGCGTCTGCCAAGCATCACCCGTGGGCTGCATGATCCCGAGGTTGTCGGGGAAATGATCGAGCATCTCACCGGCGATGTCCTCCGCCTGGCGATGCGGGTCGGGCAGCATGTCATCGCCGCCGGCGACGATGATCGGGCCTGACCTGTCGCCCCCGAGCACGGCCCGGAAGAGCTGATTGCAGGCCCGTGGGTATCCGGGCCAATCGGCCCGCCAGAGGATCAGGTCCGCCTCGAGCTGGACGCTGCGAACGCCCCCGTCGATCAGCAGGGCGACGTGGTATCCCATGTCGCGCCAGGCGGCGAGGTGTTCGGCCGCATGTGGCGGGTTCGCCGTCGGTATGGCGTACCAGACGTTCACGATTTCCTATTGCCTATTGCCTATTGCCTGTTGCCTATTGCCTGTTGCCTACTGCTTACTCCTCGTGACGACATGGCCTTCGCGTCGAAGGTTGTCGATGGCTTCCCTCTCGCCAAAGAACCCGCCACAATCGCCACACAAAGTCGCATGCCAGCCACGCATCAGAAGTTCATAGAAATCAGTCGGCTTACCATCGATCAACCAATTCGCCTTAGTCCCGATGGGCTTCACAAACCTAAACATTTCTTTTCCCTTACCTGCTGCCTACTGCCAATTGCCTGTTGCCGTTCTAATTCCTCGACACGCTCCCTGCGTGTTCCCTTCCATC
>JARFTV010000017.1:53496-79672 GCA_029289325.1 Alphaproteobacteria bacterium | reverse complement strand
CGACCCGGATCAGGACAACATCAGCTTCACCATCATCAAGGTGAACGACGCGAGCGCCCGGCCCAAGGAAAACCGCCCGCCCCGCCCCTCGATGGCCGTCGCCAGACCCAAGCGCCTGACAACCGTCGCAACCGAGCCCATGCTCCTGCCGCTGAAGCTGAGCCCCGATGAGGATGGAAAGCGGGAGGTGTTGTCCGCCGCTCCGCCAGAAACCACGCCCGCGCCGGACGCCGGGGAGACGGTGGCCGCTGATGATCAGCCCACAGTCACCCCGCGCCGGGTTGCGACGCTGCGCTAGACCACTGCCGTCGCCAAGCGGTTGAGTCCGCTTGGCGACTGTCCGAATGGCTTTGGACGGACTTGCGGTCCGTCCTTTCCCCCGTGACTGTGCTGCCCGTTATCCGCCCCCGATCAGCACACCCGCGGCAAAGACCAGCGCGCCCCCCAGCACGACCTGAAAGGCCGCGCGGAAGAACGGGGTTTCCATGAATCGGTTCTGGATCCAGGCGATGGCCCAAAGCTCGATGAAAACGACGATGATCGCGATCGTGGTGGCCGTCCAGAAATCCGGGATCAGATAGGGCAGCGCGTGGCCGAGGCCGCCGATGGTGGTCATGATGCCGGAGGCAAGGCCCCGCTTGATCGGCGAACCTCGGCCCGAAAGCACCCCGTCGTCATGCGCCGCTTCGGTGAAGCCCATCGAGATGCCCGCGCCCACCGAGGCTGCGGAACCGACGAGAAAGGTTGTCCAGGTGTCCTGGGTGGCAAAGGCAGTCGCAAAGATCGGCGCAAGGGTCGAGACCGATCCATCCATCAGCCCGGCGAGGCCCGGCTGCACCCAGGTCAGGATGAACTGGCGCTTGGCCGTCTGGCCCTCTTCCCCGCGCGCCTCGTCGGACAGGTGCTTCTGCTCCAGCCCCTGCGCGTGGCGTTCGTGCCCGGCCTCGGCCGCGGCAAGATCACCGAGGAGCTTCCGCGTCGCGGCGTCCTGAGTGCGGGAGGCGGCACGGAGGTAGAAGTCATGCGCCGTCTTCTCCATCGCCGCCGCCTCGCCGCGCATGGCGTCAAGCGTCAGGTTCTGCGCCAGCCAGACCGGGCGGCGGGCGTAGAAACCGGCCACATGCTCGCGCCGGATCAGGGGGATCACCTCGCCGAAGCGGGAGCGGTGCAGATCGATCAGGCGCTGGCGGTGGCCGTCCTCCTCGACCGCCATGCCGTCGAAGACCGCGGCCGAGGCCGGGAAATCGCTGCGCAGGCGTTCGGCGAAGCTGCGGTAGATGCGGGCATCGTCCTCCTCAGAGGCGATGGCGAGGGCCAGGACCTCCTGCTCGGTAAGGTCTGAGAAGCGGCGGCGAAAAGAGAGGGCGGAGAGCACGGCGGCACCTCAGTTTGGAACGATTCTAATCTATCGCCCGGCGCGGCCGCTGCAACGCCTGATTTTGAACCGGTTAGTTCAGTTCTTGCTTGCCAGACTGAACTTGCCAGTTTAGACCAACTTCTGAACCGTTGAGTTCAGATTGGAGATTCAAGATGCGCCGTATTGCCCTTACGCTTGCAGCCAGCCTTGCCCTTGCCGCCCCCGTTGCGGCGAATTCTCTGGGCACCCTCCTGCCGTCGCTCAGCTTTCCGCCGACCATGGCCAGCCCCTCGACCAAGGACTGCGCAGCCCCTGCCACGCCGGTCTGCCAGACGGACGAGTGATCCTCCGCTCGCTTGCCGCGCCGGAGCACGATGGTCTATGGTCCCCAACAGGGGGGCCGATGAACGCCATTCATGATCACGCGGTCCGGCGCGGCCGGAAGTTCGACCAGGTGCTGGAAGGCGCCCGGACGATCTTCATGCGCGACGGGTTCGAACGGGCATCGGTCGATGACATCGCGCGCGAGGCGGTGGTGTCGAAGGCGACGATCTACGCCTATTTCCCGGACAAGCAGCTGCTGTTCCTCGAGGTGGCGCGCCGCGAATGTCACCGACAAACGGAAGAGGCCGAGGCGATGGTCGAGGGCGACGTGCCGGTGCGCGTGGCGCTGACCATCGCGGCCGAGCGGATCGTGGCCTTCCAGCTGTCCGACTTCGGTCAGCGGATGTTCCGCATCGTGGTGGGCGAGGGGGAACGGTTCCCGGGCCTTGGCCGCCAGTTCTATGACTTCGGGCCGGGGCGGATCCATGAGCGCCTGGTGCACCACCTGCGGGCCTTTGTCGAAGCCGGGCAATTGCGGATCGAGGATCTTGACCTGGCGGCGGACCAGTTCGCTCAGCTCTGCAAGGCGACGATCCACGAGAAGCTGATCTTCGGCATGGCCGAGACGATCACGCCCGAGCTGGCGCATCGGTCAGTGCACGGCGCGGTGGACGTGTTCATGGCGCGATACGGAGTCTGACGCCCCGCCCCCGCGCGGCGGAGAACCGCGCGAGGAAGGAAGACGTCATCGACGAGCCGTCACCCGTTCTCGCGCAGCACCCAGCCCGCAAGATACAGCGAGCCGCAGATCAGCACCCGCGCCTCCGGCGAGGTCGCCGCGATCCCTGCCAGGGCCTCGGCGACCGAACCCGCCGTCACCGCCTCCATCCCCACTACCTGCGCCGCGTCGCGGGTCGCTTCGGCCGGAAGGGTGTTCTTCTCACCCGGGATCGACACGGCATGAAGCCGCGCCACCTGCGATGCAAGCGGGCGCATGTAGCCGCTTACGTCCTTGGTGTTCAGCATCCCGCAGATCAGATGTGTCTCGCGCTGCGGCATCCGCGCCAGCGTCGCCGCCACCGCCTCGCCTCCCGCAGGGTTGTGGCCGCCGTCGAGCCAGAGTTCGACCGCAGGCGCAAGCTCTACCAGCGGGCCGTGCCGCAGCCGCTGCATCCGGGCGGGCCAGAAGGCGCGGGTCACTGCCGCCTCGCAGGCCGCGTCACCCTTGCCCAGAAGCCGCAGCGCCGCAATTGCTGCTCCGGCGTTCTGTACCTGATGCGGTCCGGGAAGGTTCGGCAGCGGCAGGTCGAGAAGTCCGTTCTCGTCCTGATAGATCAGCCGGCCGCGTTCTTCCCAGACATTCCAATGCTGGCCATGAACCCAAAGCGGCGCGCCCATGGCCTCGGCCTTCGCCTCGATCACCGCCAGCCCCTCGGGCGCCTGCGGCCCCACGACGCAGGGCACCCCGCGCTTGATGATCCCGGCCTTTTCGCCCGCGATCTTGGCCAGCGTGTCGCCCAGGAAGGATTCATGGTCCATCGAGACCGGGGTAATGATCGTCAGCCGAGGCTTGTCGACCACGTTCGTCGCATCCAGCCGTCCGCCCAGACCGACCTCCAGCAGTGTCCAGTCCGCGGGAACCCGCGAAAAGGCCAGGAAGGCGGCGCAAGTCGTGATCTCGAAGAAGGTGATCTCCTCCGGGCCATTCGCCGTCACGCAATCGTCCAGCAGCGTGGTCAGCGCGGGCTCCGAGATGAGCTCACCGGCCAGTCGGATCCGTTCGTGGAAACGGGCAAGGTGCGGCGAGGTATAGGCATGCACCGCCTCGCCCCCCGCTTCAAGCCCGGCGCGGATCATCGCCTGGGTCGAGCCCTTGCCATTGGTCCCGGCGATATGGATCACCGGCGGGATCGCGCGCTCGGGGTGGCCAAGCGCGGCAAGCAGCCGTTCGACGCGGCCCAGGGTCAGGTCGATGACCTTTGGGTGCAGCGTCATCATCCGCTCCAGGATGACGTCCGAGGTCTGGGTCACGATCAGGCGTCCGCTTCTGTCTTGGTCTCGGCAGGGGCAGGCAGGTCGCCCTTGATCGCTGGCGGCAGGGCCATCAGCATCCGGATCAGGCTGACGAGTTCATCCTTCATCGCCTTGCGATGCACCACCCGATCCAGCATCCCGTGGTCCAGAAGGTATTCCGCGCGCTGGAAGCCCTCGGGCAGCTTTTCGCGGATCGTCTGTTCGATGACCCGGGCACCGGCGAATCCGATCTGGGCGTTCGGCTCGGCAATCTGGACGTCGCCCAGCATGGCATAGCTGGCCGTCACGCCACCCGTGGTCGGATGGGTCAGGACGACGATATAGGGCAGCCCGGCCTCTTTCAGCAGCTGCACCGCGACAGTGGTGCGCGGCATCTGCATCAGGCTGAGCATCCCCTCCTGCATCCGCGCCCCGCCGCTGGCGCTGAACAGGACCAGCGGCCGCTTCAGCTTCACCGCGCGTTCAGCCGCCGCGATGATCGCATTGCCGACATACATGCCCATCGACCCGGCCATAAAGCTGAAGTCCTGCGCCGCGGCGACGATCGGGGTGCGGGCCACCTCACCCTCGGCCACCAGCATCGCGTCCTTCTCGCCCGACGCCTTTTGCGCGGCCTTGATCCGGTCGGGATATTTCTTCTGATCACGGAACTGCAGCGGATCGGTCACCGGCTCCGGCACCTTGACCTCGGTGAAGATCCCGCCGTCGAACAGCGCAGCAAACCGTTCACGCGGGGTGATCGCCATATGGTGGTCGCAGGTCGAGCAGACGTTCAGGTTCGCCGACAGCTCACGGTGAAACAGCATGGTCCCGCATTCGGGGCACTTCGTCCACAGGTTCTCGGGCACCTCGCGGCGCGAGAACAGCGAGTTGATCTTCGGTCGGACGTAGTTGGTGATCCAGTTCATGCGGCCCTGTCCTGCGCCTTGCGTCAGCTGTCCCAGATATGCCCACGGGGGGCGAAATGCAATCGGCGAGGGGGCCGGGTGCCTAGAGCCGTCGCCGCGCGCGCAAGGCCGCGCCGATCGTGCCGTCGTCAAGATAGTCAAGCTCGCCCCCGATCGGGACGCCCTGCGCCAGCGTGGTCAGCTGGGCGTCGGTCCCCGCCAGCGCATCGGCGATGTAATGCGCGGTGGTCTGGCCGTCGACAGTGGCGTTCAGGGCCAGGATCACCTCGCGGGTACGCTCCTCGACCACGCGGGAGGCGAGGCGAGGGATGCCCAGTTCCTCTGGTCCGATCCCGTCCAGAGCCGAAAGCGTCCCGCCCAGCACATGGTAGCGGCCGCGGAAGGCCTGACCGCGCTCCATCGCCCAGAGATCGGCCACATCCTCGACGACGCAGATCTCGCCCGTCGCGCGGGCCGGATCGGCGCAGATGCCGCAGATCTCCGAGGTCGAGATATTGCCGCAGACCTGACAGTCCTTTGCGGACAGCGCGACCTCGGCCAGCGCCTGCGCCAGGGGGGCCATCAACTGCGCGCGCTTCTTCAGCAGGACCAGCACCGCCCGCCGCGCCGACCGGGGGCCAAGACCCGGCAGCCGGGCCATAAGCTCGATCAGCGATTCGATGCCGGTCTCGTCGGCCATGTCAGACGGGCAGTTTCATGCCCGGCGGAACGCCCATCGACTCGGCGAGCTTGGCCATCTCGGCATCGCTGCGCGCCTTGGCCTTGGCCTGGGCGTCACGGATGGCGGCAAGGATCAGATCCTCGACTACTTCCTTCTCGCTGGCGACCAGGATGGAGGGGTCGATGTCCAGCCCCGTCACGTCCCCCTTGGCGGTGGCGCGCGCCTTGACCAGACCGGCCCCGGCCTCGCCCACCACGACCATGCGGGCCAGTTCGGCCTGCATCTCGGTGATCTTCGCCTGCATCTCGGTGGCGGCCTTCATCATCTTGGCCATGTCGCCAAGCCCGCCCAGGGCACCCAGACCTTTCAGCATCTCGTTCTCCGTCCGTTTCGTTTCAGATACGGGCCGCGCGGCCGTGGCGCAAGGTCAGGGCGTGGCGCGGAACAACATTCGGCGGGGATGGAAGCCTTCGGCGCGGAAAAAGGCATGGGCCTCGTGGTTCGCTTCCCAGGTATCAAGCAGGATCTCGTCCACCGCCCAATCCCGGGCCAGAGCCCGCGCCGCCTGCAGCAGCGCCCGCCCCTGACCCTGCCGCCGGGCCTCGGGGGCAACGGCGATCTGATCCACCATCAGGCGGCGAACCGGAGGCGAAAAGATCGACAGGTCCCGTGTCTGAAGCTGGCAGAGCGCATAACCGGTGGCCGGGTCGCCCGCCAGAAGGGCGACGCAGCCAGGGTCGGACAGCCGTTTGGCGAAATGCTGGCTCAGGGCCACGGGATCGGGGGCAGGAAAGAAGGCCTCGGGGTACTGCGCCGCATGCCAGGATTGGACATGGGCGCTCAGCCGGGCGAGGATCGGCGCGTCCGCGGGCGTGGCGCGGCGGATCATTCCTCGAACGGGTCCCAGTCTTCGTCGACTTCAGGCTCTGCCAGCGGCAGCGCCGCCTCAGCCGCCTGGGCGGTGATGGCCTCGGGGGAGCGGACCTCGGCGATCTTCGCACCGGGGAAGGCGGTCAGGATCGCCTGCACCAGCGGATTCTCCGCCGCCTCGGCGCGCACCTGGGCAAGCTCGAAGGTGCGGGCTTCGGCAATGGTCGGCTGCCCGCCCGAGCCCACGACCGAAACCCCCCAGCGCGCACTAGTCCAGCCCTGCAGGCGCTGGCCAAGACGGGCGGCGAGATCGGGCTTGGCACCGGGGGCCGGCTCGAACTCGATCCTTCCAGGGGCATAGCGCACAAGGCGAAGGCCGGTCTCGACCTCGTTCAGCAGCAGCATGTCGCGCTTCGACCGGATCAGCTCGATGACCTGATCGAAGGTGGCATAGACCTGCAGCTGGCTTTCCGCCAGCACCGGGGCCGCGGCCGTCATCGTGGGCCCACGGGTCGGGGCCGAGTGCATGGGGGCCATGCGCGCATGGACCGTCGCGCCTCCGGCCGGGGCGCCGCCCGCCACGCCGCCGCCGCCCGAGGGCGGACGCGGGCTATCCTGCAGCTTCTTCAACAGAGTTTCCGGGTCCGGCAGGTCGGCGACATGGGTCAACCGGATGACCGCCATCTCCGCCGCCATCATCGCATTCGGCGCAAGACTCACCTCTTCGATGGCCTTGAGCAGCATCTGCCACATCCGTGTCAGCGCGCGCATCGGCAGACGGCTGGCCATGTCCTGCCCGCGCGACTGTTCGTCCGGGGGCGTTGTCGGGTCTTCCGCGGCCGAGGGATTGATCTTGATGACCGAGATCCAGTGCGTGATCTCGGCCAGATCGCGGAGCACCGCCATCGGGTCGGCCCCGTCAGCATATTGCCCCGAAAGCTCGGCCAGCGCCGCCGCAGCGTCGCCCTTCATCACCAGATCGAAAAGGTCCAGCGTCCGCCCCCGATCCGCCAGCCCCAGCATGGCGCGGACCTGATCGCCGGTCGTCTCGCCAGCGCCATGCGCAATGGCCTGGTCCATCAGGCTCATCGCGTCGCGGACACTGCCTTCGGCGGCCCGCGTGATCAGCGCCAGCGCGTCGGGGGCAAGCTTGGCGCCCTCAAGATCGGCCACCTTGGCAAGGTGGGTCATCATCACCTCGGGCTCGATCCGTTTAAGATCAAAGCGCTGGCACCGCGACAGGACCGTGACGGGGACCTTGCGGATCTCGGTGGTGGCGAAGATGAACTTCACATGCGCCGGAGGTTCCTCCAGCGTCTTCAGCAGCGCGTTGAACGCCGCCGTCGACAGCATGTGCACTTCGTCGATGATGTAGACCTTGAAGCGCGCCGAAGCCGCCCGGTAGTGGACCGAGTCGATGATCTCCCGGATGTCGCCCACCCCCGTGCGGCTGGCCGCGTCCATCTCCATCACGTCGACGTGGCGGCCCTCGGCAATCGCCCGGCAGGGCTCACACAGGCCGCAGGGCTCGGTCGTGGGGCCGCCGTTGCCATCGGGGCCGACGCAGTTCAGCCCCTTGGCGATGATCCGGGCCGTGGTGGTCTTGCCGACCCCGCGCACCCCGGTCATCACGAAGGCATGGGCGATCCTGTCCGCCGCGAAGGCATTCTTCAGCGTGCGCACCATCGCCTCTTGCCCGATCAGATCGGCAAAGGTCTGGGGGCGGTACTTGCGGGCGAGAACCTGGTAGGCGGGAGTCGCTTCGGTCATGCCGCACCATAGCCGCGGCCGGGCAGGAGGAGCAAGCTAACGCATCAGCCCGGTTTCGTCCCAACCAAGGCGCGCCATATCCTCAGCCTTGGCCAAGGCATCGTCGCCCACGATGAACTCATCCAGCTGCGGAGGTGCGACGCTGGTCCCCGAAAGCAGCCCATGCACCTGACCGCGGTGATGGGTCCGGTGCTGGAAAAGATGCGACAACAGGTCGTCGCGTCGGTCGTGCTGCACGCGCTCGTCCCGGTAGGCGCGCGTGATGGAGTTCAGCATTTTCGTCCAGTTCAAAGTCAGTTGTGGTGCGCAGACCAGACCTCGCTCAGCGGGGTATGGTTTGGGGGTGAGAAACCCGTGCCCCGCAGTGGCGGGACACGGGGAAGATGTTCAGCCCACAGGCACATCCGACCCGGCGGTCTGGCCGCGGACCAGGACAAGCGCTGCGAGGGCTGATAGGGCAGCGACCACAGCTGCACCAAGGAAGGCCGTCTGGTAGGCCGGAAGCATCGCCTCGGGCCCACCACCGGCAGAGGCGGCGAGCGAGACCATCACTGCGAGTCCAAGCGCCGAGCCGACCTGATAGGTGGTGTTGATAAGGCCCGAAGCGAGGCCGGTGTCGTGAGGGGCGGCTCCACCCATCCCGGTCATTGTGGCCGGGATGTAGGCCAACGACATACCGACGGCCGCCAGGAGCGAAATCGGCAGGACGTTGCCCGCAAACGTCCCCTCAGCAGGAAGGCCGGCAAAGAACGCCAGTGACACGGCAAGGGCCAACAGGCCAGTGACAATTACGGGCTTGACGCCGAAGCGGCCGATCAGCGGGCCGGTAATGCGCACCATCATCACCATGATGACCAGTGTCATAGGCAGAAGGGCTAGGCCCGACCCGAACGCAGAAAGGTCGAGGATCGTCTGCAGGTAAAGGTTCAGGAAGAACCAGAGCGGAATCCAGGCCGCGCCGAGAAGCGCCATCACCAGGTTACCGGCTGCAAGGCCAGGTGCACGGAAGATGCGCAGCGGCAGAAGCGGGCTCCTTGACGCTCGCTGCATGACGAGGAAGAGCGCCAGGAGCCCGGCCGCCAGGCCCAGCAGCCCAAGCGTCTGCGGCACGAACCAGCCGACATGCTCGCCTGTCACGATCGCATAGACCGCAGCGACGATGGCTCCGGTCACAAGTGCCGAGTCGACCAGGCCGATCTTGCCCCGGGTGCCGGAGATCGCGCGCAGGACCGAGGGACCGGCAGCCAGTACGGCAAGGCCAAGGGGAAGGTTGATCAGGAAGGTCCAGGACCAGCTCATCCATTCGGTGATGACGCCGCCGAGGAAGACACCAGCGGTGCCCCCTGCCGCCGCCGCGGCGCCCCAGAAGCCAAATGCCTTGCCCAGCTCGGCAGGCTGGCCGCCGAACAGACGCATCAGGATTGTCAGCGCCGCCGGAGCGATCATTGCCGCCCCAACGCCTTGAAGGGCACGTCCGATCAGCAGAACAGTCTGGCTTCCGGCAAGGCCGGCGAGCGCCGAAGCAGCGGTCAGGATGGCGAAGCCCCATAGGAAGATGCGGCGTGCGCCGAAGACGTCGGCCAACTTGCCGCCAAGAAGCAGGAGGCCTCCGAAAGCGATGACGTAGGCGTTGAAGATCCAGCTCAGACCTTCTTCGGTGAACCCTAGGTCAGCCTGGATGGCGGGCAGAGCCACGCCGATGATCGAAGTGTCGAGGATGACGATGAATTGCGCCGCGCAAAGAAGCGCCAGCGCCTTCCACCGCTTGGGATCTGGAAGTGACATGGGAGGAAGTCCTTTTTTTGGGTTTTCCCGCACTGATTCGTGCGGATGCCTTGCTTCCTCGGGGCTCCCATCATGGCAGGGTCAACGCCCCTCCCCGCATGGCAGGGTTGCTCACCTTCCGCATAACGATTGGCTCAGAAAAATTGCAGGTTGACCCTCCCACCTTGGGAGGCCGGAAAACCCGATTCGTCGCAATTCCCGCCATGAAGGAGGTTCAGATGACCGAGGCTTTGCACATCCCCGCCAAAAGGTCCCTGTTGGGGCAATTCCTGCAGTTGATGAGAAACGCCACACTGGAGCGGATGGTGCTATCAGACGTGGACGGTCAGGAGATCGACGAGTGGATCCTGCTGGAATCTCATCTGGTCCGGACGCCGCCCACACTATTCGCCGCCCAGAAGGCACCGTTCTTGTGACAGAATTCCTGCCAGAACAAGTGCCTTACATTCCCGCTTGACCCTCCCATGATGGGAGGGTGCACAAAGAGCGCAGACCCGGTTTTGCCGGGCATGAATGGAGCCAGATCATGAATATCGGTGAAGCCTCGAAAGCGACCGGCATCTCGGTGAAAATGCTGCGCTACTATGAAGAAATCGGTCTCGTCCGCCCGGCCCTGCGCGCCTATTCGGGCTATCGGGTATATTCGGACAAGAACATCGCCACGCTGCGCTTCGTGCGCCGGGCACGAGACCTTGGGTTCCAGGTCAAGCAGATCGCGGCGCTCCTCGACCTTTGGCAGAACGGCAGCCGCGCCAGCGCGGACGTCAAGTCGCTGGCCACCGCGCATGTGCAGGAACTGGAACAGCGCCGCCGCGCACTGGATGAAATGATCGCCACGCTGGAACACCTGGCCCACAATTGCCACGGCGACCATCGGCCGGATTGCCCCATCCTCCAAAGCCTCGGTGCCGAGGATACCGCTGCGCAGAAATCGCCCCGCAAGAAGGCCCCGCGCCCGACCTTTGCCGTGGCGTGATGGGCTTTCGATGATCAGTTGTGCGCCGGAGGTCATGTCGACCCCGGCGCATGTCTATTGCTTTTCCAATTGTGTCTTCGGTCTAGCGCCTGACTACGGCCTTCGGCGCGACCTGCGGACTGCGAGGGTCTGAGGGTCGCCGGGGTGGGACTTCGGACTTCGCGCTGTTCCCGGGGGGGCGCGAGGGGTAGCAGACCTTATCGCTGTAGCTGCCCCGGACCAGACCCGACACATCGGACGGCACACGACAATCAGACTCAACCGCATCAGTCCTGACGTCCGAACTGCCGCACGATGGCAGGCGCCAGATCGGGCTCGCTATAGGACTTCCCGATCAGCCCGATGACTTCGCTGGGCTCGACCAGGCTCCCCAAAAACTACCAGTGGCGTCAGTTTGAAAAGATCTCGGCTGTGAATCTTCGGCGATCTTGGCGAGGCGGTCATGGTCCAATCCGTTGCGGCCATTGGCTGTCATGACACCCAATCTTGGTTTGTTGCGTGGCGACATTCTCGCGTCACGTGCTGTATTCTAGGGGGGACGACTTGATGTGAGCATTCAAGCTTGGCTCCCTCTTGATACAGATCATGGGACCGTACGAGGTTTCGCAGCAGGGTCATGTGGTCTCTCCAGGATCATTCACATGTCCATGTGGTCAAGGAATGCCCATTTCTCTATTGACCTTCCGCCGATGGTCCTCAGCGACGGTCCGGGCGGGGACAAGCATCGGCTCGTGGCCCGACAGGTTTGTTCCGCGCCTCGGCGTAAGGCGTAGCGATGACAACGCGGCGAACCGTGGTAATGGGGATCGGGGGTCTGGCGCTGGCTGGGGGCGGCTATGCTGCTGGTGCCTTCCATGAGGCCCGGCTGCAATCGGATACCCGGCTTTTTGCACAAGGTGAGTTAATCGAAACCCGCTCCGGGGCACTAGAGTTTGCCATTGCGGGGAGTGGTTCCCCGCTGATGATGATCCACGGAACCGGCGGCGGTTTTGACCAGGGTCTGCTGTTCGCCGCCGGTCTACGGCAGCGGGGATTTCGCGTCATCGCACCTTCTCGCTTCGGCTATCTGGGCAGCGCCTTTCCCGAAGACGCTTCGCCCGCGCATCAGGCAGATGTTTTGGTTGAACTCCTCGACCATCTCGGGATCGATCGTCTGCCGGTCGTCGGAGGGTCGGCCGGAGCGCTGACGGCGGCCGAGTTCGCTCTGCGCCATCCCTCGCGCTGTTCGCATCTCGTTCTGCTGGTTCCGGCGGCGAACCTGACCGACCGCGACCCGGTCCAGTTCACGGCCCTGCAGGAGATAGCTGTAAACATGGTCCTGGGCTCGGACTTGTGGTTCTGGGCGCTGGCGCGGCTTACCCCCGAACAAATGATCCGCACGCTACTGGCCACCGACCCCGCCCTTCTTGACCAGGTGTCGGAAGGGGAACGGCGCCGTGCTCGGGCCATCCTCGACCAGATCTTTCCGATCAGCCGCAAGGTCAACGGACTCAGGACCGACGGGTTCTGGGCCGGCACGCCGACGACAACCGCCCATGACCGGATCACGGTGCGGACGCTGATCCTGTCCTGCGACGACGATCTTTTCGGAACGGCCGCCACCGCCCGCCTTCTGGCCGAGCGCATCCCGGGGGCGGCGCTGACCATCTATCCGACCGGCGGGCATATCTGGCTGGGCCGCGACACGGAGGTGACAACGGAAATCAGTAGCTTTGTTGCCGAAGCACAGATCCCATGAGCAATACTGGAGGCGTTGGATGCCCTTTACCCGCGTAAGACTGACGGCCTTCGGAGGCCCAGACAAGCTTGAGCTTGAAGCAGTCAATGACCTTCCCGAACCCGGGGCGGGGGAGGTGCGCATCCGTGTCCTCGTGACCAGCGCCGCGTTCACGGATGTGATGATCCGCAAGGGAATGTATCCGGACATCAAGGAAAAGCCGCCCTTCACCCCTGGCTATGACATGGTGGGCGTCATCGAGGCCACCGGCCCCGGCGCGACGCAGTTCCGCCCCGGCGACCGGGTTGCCGATCTGACCACGATCGGGGCCTATTCGGAATACATCTGCCTGCCGGAGACGCAGCTGACACCTGTGCCCGAGGGCGTCTCGGACGTGGACGCGCTTGGCATGATCCTCTCGGCAGTGACGCCCTGGCAGATGCTGACCCGCGTTGCGAAGATGCGGGCGGGCCAGAGCCTGCTGATCCATGGTGCAGGCGGCGCTGTCGGCACGGCAATGCTGCAACTTGCGCGCGACACCGGGATCGCGGCATTCGGCACTGACATTGTCGCCAAGCACGACCTGATCCGCAGCCTCGGCGCGACGCCGGTCGCTGCAGATGCCCCGGACACGGCCTTGCTGGAGGCGACGGGGGGCGGCGTGGACGTGGTGTTCGACCCGCTCGGAGGCGAGAGTCTGCCGCGTTCCCTGCATGCGCTGAAGCCGGGGGGCATGCTGGTGGCCTTCGGCTTTCAGAACGAGGTGCTGGGCCGGGGTGGGTCTATCCCGCTTGACTTCGTCAAGCTCAAGCTTTGGGACTGGTTGCCAAACGGTCACGCGACGGCCTTCTACTCGATCGGTGCGATGCGGCGAAAGCATCCGGACTGGTTCAGGCACGACCTTGCCACCCTGTTCGGCCTCTTGGCCGAGGGCCGGATCCGGCCCGTCGTTGCCGAGGTCCTGCCCCTGACCGAAGTGCGCACGGCACATCAAAGGGTCGAGGCAGGCGACGTGGCCGGCAAACTGGTCCTGCGGGTGTCGCAGCCATGAAATGCGCCCTTGGGATTGCTCTGGCGACCTTGCTGGGTCTTCCGTCTGCTGCCTTGGCCGAAGCGACGGTGCTGACGAATGTCACCATCGTCGACGTGGAAACGGGCCGCCTGACAACCGGAAGCTCGGTGCTGATCCGCGACAGCATGATCGTTGCGGTTGGGGATGCCATCACGGCGGGCGATGCTGTCTATCTTGATGCCGAAGGCGGCTACCTGATCCCCGGCCTGTGGGACTCTCATGTCCACATCTTTTCGACACCGACCGAGCCCGAAACGGCGCTGCCGCTTTACCTGATAAATGGCGTGACCGGGATTCGCGACATGGGCGGCCTCTGGCCGATTACCGACCAGAAGGCGCTTCAGGCCCGGATCGAGGCAGGCGAGGTGGCGGGCCCCCGGCTGATCCTTTCCGGGGCCTGGGTGGATGCAAGCCCCGGCTCCTGGCCGGGCATGTTCCTGGCCGATACGCCCGACGAGGCCCGCGCGGTGGTGGAGCGGATCGCGGCGGAAGGCTGGGCGGCGGTCAAGTCCTACTCGATGCTGGACGAACCGACCTATCTGGGATTGGCGGCCGCGGCAAAGGACCAGGGCCTGCGCCTGGTCGGCCATGTGCCGGAAAGGGTCTCGCTTGGCACCGCGATTGCGGCGGGCCAGGCCGGGGTCGAGCATTTCGGGCGTATCCCGATGGCCTGTTCGACCCGTGAAGCCGAGATGCTGGACGACCTGCGCCGGGTCATGGCCGAAGGCGCCGAACTGGCGAGGGTCTTCGAGGTCATGGCCGCGCGCAACCGGATCGTGCTGGAAAGCTGGGATGCAGGGCTTTGCCAGTCGGTGCTTGCCCATCTCGCCCGGGAAAGAGTCCACGTAAGCCCGACCCTGGTCGTCGCCGATTTCTACACCGGCAACTGGCCCGCCGCCGACACGCCCCGCATGCGGATGCTGCCAGCCAGGGTGCGCGAAGCCTGGGGAAAGCCCGATTTCCGCCTTGCCGCGATGACCGACGAGGTGCGCGCCCTGGCTGCAGACAGCATCGCGCTGTATCGCCGCACCTTCCGGTTGGCACATGATGCTGGGGTGCCGATCCTGGCCTCGACCGACGCCTCCTTCGCTAATCCCTACATCTTCCACGGCTTCTCGCTTCTGGACGAGCTTGACATCTATGTCGCCGTCGGCCTTTCCCCGCGCGAGGCGCTGTTCACGGCCACCGTGGCGCCGCTCCGGTTCTTCGGCCTGCCCGATCAGGACGGCACGATAGCCCCCGGTCGGCGCGCAGACCTTGTGCTGCTGGATGCGAACCCGTTGGAAAGCCTTGCTCCCCTGCGCCGCCCGCGCGCCGTGATCACCGGGGGACGACTTCTGGACCGGGCCGCTCTGGATGCGCTTGAGGCCCGATTGCTTGAGGAGGGACAGTGATGCGGAAACGTCCTCTATCCTCTGGAATTTGTGCCGATCACGGTGGGCACGGCTCTGCGAAACTCGACCTTTGCTCCGGCTGCGCGAAGGCAAAGCTGCACACTGACACTGGATTGGTAAGGAACCTGCCATGGACACCCCGATACGCGAACCTTCCGTCCGGTCTGTATGGCTCTTCTTCGTCCTGACCTTCGCAATCGCCTGGGGCGGCATGGGTCTGACCCTGATGTTCCAGGAGGCCGTCGAAGCCGCCCTGGGGCCGATGGGGGCCACGCATCCTCTGTTCATCCTGGCGGTCTGGGCGCCGGCCATTTCGGCGATCCTGCTGGTTCTGTGGCATGGTGGCGTGCAGGGCCTGCGCCGTTTCCTTTCTCGCCTGCTTCTGTGGCGCGCGCCGGTCGGCTGGTATCTTCTGCTTCTGGTTGGATTACCCGCCGTATCATTCCTTGGCGCGGCACTAGGGGGCAACCTGACCCGCGAGGCCCTCGCGCAGCCGCCCCTGCCCGAACTTCTTGCAATGGTCGGCTTCATGCTGATCCTCGGCCCGATGGAGGAACTGGGCTGGCGCGGCTACGCGCTACCGATCCTGCAACGCGCCATGGCCCCGGTCTGGGCCGGTCTGCTTGTCGGCGCGGTCTGGGCCCTCTGGCATGTGCCCGCCTTCTTCCTGAGCGGGACACCGCAGAGCAGCTGGCAGGTCCTGCCCTTCCTTCTGGGCGCCACCGCTGTCAGCGTGATCCTGACCGGGTTCTTCAATGCGGCCCGGGGAAGCCTTCTTGTCGCGGTCCTGTTCCACTGGCAACTCAACATGCCGATGTGGCCGGATGCACAGCCTTGGGACATGTACCTGTTCATCGCCTTGGCCGTGCTGGTCGTCTGGGTGAAGCGCGACAGGATGTTCAGCCGCTCCGGCGCAGCGACCGAGGTCATGCCGTCCTGAAACGGAGCTCATCATGAAGAAGATCATCGCCTTCGCCGCCAGCCTCGCGCTTTGCCTTCCGGCAGCCGCTGGGGACCGGATGGACGAGCTGCTCGACACCTTGCGTGCCACCCACGGCTTTCCGGGAATATCGGTCGCCTGGGTCGGGGCGGATGGGGACGTGCAGACGCGGGCAGCCGGCCTGGCCTACCCCGAGACCGGGGCGCCGATGACGCCGGAGAGCCGCACATTGGCGGCCAGCATTGGCAAGAGCTTCGTCGCCGCTAGCGCGCTGGCGCTGCAGGCCGAGGGTCGGCTTTCACTGGACGCCCCGCTGTCGGATTGGCTGGGAAGCAGGGACTGGTTCACCCGGCTGCCGAATGGCGATGGACTCACCCTGCGGCATCTCCTGACACACACCGGCGGCCTGCCTGATCATGTTGACCTGCCTGCCTTTCAGGGCCTGTTCATGTCGCTCGGCCCGGACGATCCGGCTCCACCGCCCGAGGCGCTGATCGCCCTGATCTTAGATGCCGAGCCGCTCTTTCCGGTGGGCGAGGGCTGGGCTTATTCCGACACCGGCTATCTGGTCGCGGGCCTGGCGATCGAAGCGGCGGCGGGCCAGCCCTGGACCGAGGTCGCGCGCGGCCGCTTTCTCGTGCCGCTGGGGCTGAACGACACCGAACCGTCAGATAGCCGGATGCTGAACCGGCTGGCGGCTGGACTGACCACGATCGCCGGGCCAGAGATGCGCACGCTCGACCCCGAGGGCCGGGCAATCTTCCATCCGGGCCTTGAAGGCGCGGGGGGCGGCTTTGTAACCACCGCCGCCGATCTGGCGGTCTGGGGGAGGCTTCTGTGGTCGGGCCGCGCGATGGAGGCTCCCTATCTGGACGAGATGCTTCGGGGAGTCGAAACCGAGACACCCGGCCGCACCTACGGGTTGGCCGTGGTGATTGACCGCACCAGTACTGAGGGCGAGGTGCGCGGGCACGGCGGATGGATTCCCGGCTATGTCGGATCGCTGCGCTATTACCCGGCACGCGATCTTGCCATCGCGATCCAGATCAACAGCGACGTCGGCATGATGGGACCAGAGGGCGCCTTCGACAGGATCGAGCGCGCGGTCGCCAATGCGATCCTTGGTTTGCCCAAATGAAGATGTGGGATGGCTGAAAAGCTCGCTGGAAACGATCATGCGGCGGCATGATTGCCGGCAAGGGAGCGGTCGACCGACCGGATACATGGATACCGACCCATGCCGAAGGCTGACGGCAGGACCACACCCATCGGGAGAAGGAACTTCGCGCGCATGGCCATGAGTGTTGCCGCCGCACTTGCCCTCCTGCTCCTTGGGGCTTTCGCCTGGCTCCTGGCGATCAGCCCCGGGCAGCCGCGCCCAGTGGTTGATGCCGCTGGCCGCATGATCCCGGGCAGCCTGTCGGAGCGGGTGTTCGTCGAGATCGGCGGCATCCGGCAGGGCATGATCATCCAGAGCGCCGATCCGTCGAATCCGGTCCTTCTGTTCTTGCACGGCGGGCCGGGGATGGTCGAGTTCTTCATGGAAGAGGATTACCCTACCGGGCTTGCGCAGCATTTCACCATGGTCTGGTGGGAGCAGCGCGGCGCCGGCATGTCATTCGCCTCCGACATTCCGCCCGAGACCATGACGATGGCGCAGATGATCGCCGACACGATCGAGGTCGCCGACTATCTGCGCGACCGCTTCGGGCAAGAGCGGATCCTGCTGATGGGCCATTCCTGGGGCTCCTATCTTGGCATCCAGGTCGCCGCCGCCGCCCCCGACCGCTTCCTTGCCTATGTCGGCATGGCCCAGATCGCGCATCAGCTGCGCTCCGAGGTGATGGCACGCGACCCCTGCTTGCGGTTTACCGCGCGCGGGGCGACGGGCGCATGGTGCGACGGCTCGAGGCCGCGCCGGTGAGCATGGAGCAGGGCACGTCGGACGGCTGGATGCGGCTGCGCGATACGGCAATGCACCGGGCAGGGGTAGGGCACATGCGCACGATGGACTCGGTCGTCACCGGGATCTTCCTGCCGATGTGGCGGGTGCGGGCCTATACGCTTGGCGAGAAGATCAACGTCTGGCGCGGCAAGGTCTGGTCCCGGCCGTTCTTCTGGGAAACCCTGCTGCGCGACGACCTTGCCGCGCGGCTGACCCGGTTCGAGATCCCGGTCTACTTCCTCGTCGGGCGCCACGACTTCACCGCCAACGCGGACCTTTCGCGCGCCTACTTTGACGCCATCGAGGCGCCGCTGAAGGGCTTCTACATGTTCGAGAACTCCGCCCACAGCCCGCTTTTCGAGGAGCCGGAACGGGCGACCCAGATCCTTTTGCACGACGTCCTGGCGGGCCGACATGCTCTTGCGCAGACAGAAGAAGTCGAGTTTGGCGTCGACCCGTGAAGCGACGGGAGTGGCCAAGGAGCTTTCGTCGCCGCAACGGCCTTGGCCACGGGATGCCAGCCCTTGGGGAACCACCATTCGGACCGCCCACTTCCCGCGGATGCTCCACACGGATCTCATGCTGCCCGGGCACCGTTTTCTAGCAGCGTATGTAGCATAACCCCCTATCTGCAGGGGTTTCTTTCATCTCGGTTGCACGATGGGGAAAAGGTGAGAGGCTGGACAACGACCCAAGCGGGGCTCGTTACGGCTGCTTCCTTCCGGACCTGACCGGGTTGGCGAGGCGCCTGCCCGCGCCAACCTCTCATCGGCGGATATAGGCGATGGGCCTCACGGGCGCAAGGGTGGCAGGTCAGCCACGAAAGAGCCCGGCCATCCGCGCTCCGGTCAGCAGGTCGGGGGCGAGGTGATGCGCCCAGCGGCCCTCGCTCGGAACGACATCGGGCACCTGCACGACGGTGCAGCCGGCGCGGTAGGCGGCCTCGGCGCCGGTCTCGCTGTCTTCGAACACCAGGCAGCGGCCGGGGTCATAGCCGAACAGCTCGGCAGCAAGCAGATAGGGGTCCGGGGCAGGTTTCGGAGCCCGGACATCGTCCAGCGTCACGACATGGGTGAAGGCCTCCGCGATCCCGGCGAGCGCCAGCTTGCGATGCGCCCCGGTCCGCCCGGTAGAGGTGACGATGGCCAAAGGATGCTCGACACGCTCCAGCAGCGCCTCGACGCCCGGTTTCAGCGCAAGGCCCGCGTCGACGCCTGCGGCAAAGCCGTCGCGCCAGTGGCGGTTCACCGCGTCAAGGTCGGCCTGCGGGAGAGCGGCCCGGATCATCAGCGCGGCCGTGGGCTCATCCTTGCCGACCAGCGCATGCATGAAGGCGTCGTCGACGGCGTGACCATGCGCCGCGAAGGCCGCCTTGCCGGTGACCAGCGCGATGCTTTCGGTATCGATCAGCGTGCCGTCCAGATCGAAGAATACGGCGTCGTACATTCCGGCTCCCCAGCGTCCTGGCCGGGATATAGCCGATCAGAGGTGCAGTCGGTAGAGGGTGAACCCCTGCTCGTCACAGCCCAGAACCCGCGGCCGATAGCCCGCCAGATCGCCGAGATGTTGCGCCGATCCCACCCCCGCCGCGATCACGACCGAGGTTCCCGGCATCGGCAGGAAGCGCCAGTTCCGCCCGGGGGCCGTGCCGACCTCGCCCAGGTTGCGGACATGGTCGGCAAGCACCGTCTGCACCCGCTGCCCGGTCGCGATGACGGTCCGCATGGGGCCAAAGTCCCGCCGCGCCCGGTTCGCACGATGGCTGTTCGTCACCAGCACCAGTTCCTCGGCTGGATCAAGGAGGCGACCCTCGCGGCTAAGCCCGACAATCCGCCGCGCCTCGGGCCGCAGGACCCGGCCTTGCGCATCGCAGCGCGCGGGCTGGCTTAGGTCGATGGCATAAGACAGGCCGGGAATGACATCGAAGCAGAAGCCCGGACAGTCAGGGTCGTGCAAGGGCGCGTCCACCGAGCCGGGAAGTATCTGCCGAAAGATCGAGGCCGACTGCTCCAGCCAGTCGGAGAGTTCAGCCGCCGTCAGGACCAGCGCGGCCAGGGTGTTGGGGTAGAGGTAAAGCTCCGAGACATTGCGCATCCGCAGGGGGCCCGCGTGAATCTCGGTGTAATTGTCCGCCCCCCCGCGCCCACCCGAGCGATAGGGCGTGACCGCGGCCACCACCGGCCACCCCTCCCATGCTGTCCCCGCCAGGGCCGCGCGGGCATGGGCCGCCTTCGCCTCGGCCACCAGTTCCAGCGCCGCGCTGGGGGCGACGGTGGCAAAATGGGTGTGGAGCGGAATCCGGGTCTCGCCCAGAAGCTGCCGGGACCAGGCCAGAGCGGCGCGGTGATCCGGCGCGATGGCACGGCGCAGCGGCTCCGCCGCCTGGGCCGCGCCATTTCCTACCGGGGCAAGACGCGCGGCCGCGCCCTGCACCAGCCAGCGCCGCGGGCCCGAGGTCTGGCGCGTCAGGACAAGGTCGATCACCCCCAGATGGCTGCCGGAATGGCCCGGCATCACCGCCGGCTTGCCCGCCAGAAGCCCGCGCACGGGGTCCACCTCTGGCCGCGGCTGAACGCCGGGGCCGGGAAAGGCCAGATGGCAATGGCCGGCAATGACCGCGTCGATCTCGGGCAGGGCCGCAAGGGCGGTGGCTGCGTTCTCCATCCCGTGCTGCGGCTCGACCGGGCCGATCCCGGTATGGGCCAGCGCCACGATCACATCAGCGCCTCGCGCCCGCAGTCGCGGCAGCCAGGCCCGGGCCGAAGTCAGGATGTCGCGCATCCGGATCCGGTCGCCAAGGTGGTCGCCGTCCCAGACCTCGATCTGCGGCGGGGCGAAGCCGATCACCCCGATCCGCAGCCGGTGCATCCGCCCTTCGCGGTCAACCACGGTCCGTTTGAGGATGGCGAAGGGCTGGACAAAGGTCTCGTCACGAAGCGGGCTGCGGCCCAACCGGGTGGCGATATTGGCCGAGACCACCGGGAAGCGCGCCCGCGCCAGGGCCGAGGACAGGAAGGGCAGCCCGTAATTGAACTCGTGATTGCCCAGGGTCACCACATCATAGCCCAGCGTATTGAAGGCGGTAATCATCGGATGCGCCCGGCGCCGCCGCGTGCTGGCCACAAAATCGGCAAGCGAATTGCCTTGCAGGAAATCGCCATTGTCAAACAGCAGCGCATTGGGAACCTGCGCCCGCTCGACCGCGATCTGACGCGCGATCTCGCTGAGGCCGCGGCCGGGGGTCACGCGATTGGCGCAATAATCATAGGGCAGAAGGGTGGCATGAAGGTCGCTTGTCGCGATCAGCCTCAGGTCGATCTGGGCCTCGGCCTGGACATCTGGACACGCTTGCGGGCGCGGACCGGGGGACTGGCAAAGCGATCGTGACGGGTCGCTCGTCAGGGCTGACGCATTATGCACTGGTTACTGGCCTTCAGCAAAACGGACCGCGAGAGGCGGCGGACTGGGTTGGCACAACAAACGGGTAACACTGCAATCTCTACGCGATCTTTTTAACGCATAAGTTGTGCCAAGGTTAAGGTGAATTGCAAGAAATCAGGGTGTGGTTGCTTTCCCGCCGCAGTTTCAGCCACTAGAACGCGGAATTGACCCGGGATCTCTCCGGGAAATCCGGAACAATTTGGCCTGAGGAACCTCGAAAATGCGTATTGCGGAAACGGTGACGTTCGGCGGCTCCGCTCTTGACCGGGCCGCCGCGCTACGCCGCGATCCCGCGCTGCTGGCCCGCGCGCTTGAGGGCGGGACGATCCTGCCAGTCTGGCGGGGCAAACCCCTGATGCGGGGCGAGGCGCCGGGATGGCTTTCTCCGGGGCACCCGGTCCTCTCACGGGCCGAGGCACCGCTGTTCCTTGGCCTCGACGGCGAGACGCCACGTTTTGCCGCCGATCTGTCCGATTGGTCGCCCGAGGCCGGGGCCGAGGCGGTGGCGGCAGGCTTCTTCGACCCCTCGGTCCAGCACCACCCGGCGCTGGACCCCGACTGGGGATTTGTCGAGCTGCGCGGGATCATGACCCTCCTCACCCCCCGCGACGCCGAGCTTCTGGCCACGGCCAAGGCGCTGTTGCACTGGCACCGAAGCCACCGCTTCTGCGCCACTTGTGGCGCACCCTCCCAGCCCGCGATGGCCGGCTGGCAACGGACCTGCCCGGCCTGCGGGGCGCATCACTTCCCCCGGACCGACCCGGTGGTCATCATGCTGGTCACGCGCGGCAACTCGGTCCTTCTGGGCCGCAATGCCCTCTGGCCCGAGGGGATGTTCTCGCTTCTCGCGGGCTTCGTCGAACCCGGCGAGACGATCGAGGCCGCCGTCCGCCGGGAGGTGGCCGAGGAGACCGGCATCCTCTGCGGCCCGGTCAGCTATCTGGCCAGCCAGCCCTGGCCCTTCCCGGCCTCGCTGATGATCGGTGCCCGGACCGAGGCGCTGACCGAGATCATCACGCTTGACCCCGAGGAACTGGAACAGGCCCGTTGGGTCAGCCGCGAGGAACTGGTCAGCGCCTTTGCCGGGCTGCATCCGCAGATCAAGCCCGCCCGGAATGGTGCAATTGCGCATTTCCTGCTGCGGAACTGGCTTGCCGACCGGCTGGATTGACCCGATCTTGCAGGTCGCCGCGCTGAAGGAGACGACATGAAGCTGACCTCGAAAACCGATCTCGATGTGCCGGTCTCCTTTGTCTACGCGACGCTTGCCGACCATGCCGCCTGGGAGCGTGAGGTCCTGCAGCGCGGGGCCCAGGTCGAACGCCCCCCCGGCTTACCCGTCAGCGGGATCGGCGCAAGCTGGCAGGTGCGCGGGCGCTTCCGCGGCAAGGAGCGTAAGGTCATCGTGCGCCTGACGCAGGTCGCGATCAACGAGATGATGGCCTATACGCTTGACAGCCCGTCGATCGGGGGCAGCGCGCAGTTCGAGGTCCTTGCCCTGTCGCCCCGCCGCACGCGACTGCGCGTCGTGCTGGACATCAGTCCCAAGACCCTGGCCGCACGGCTGTTCCTGAACACGCTGCGCCTGACCCGCCGCCGCGTCGAAACCCGGTTCGACAAGCGGACGGTCCAGCTTGCCGGCCGGATCGCCGAATCCTACCAGCGCGGCATGACCAGCGCCTGAGGGTCAGCCGCGCTCGCGGTCGGCCGGATAGACGCCGAGAATCCGCACTTCCGAGGTGAAATAGTCCAGCTCTTCCAGCGCAAGGGCGACGTTGGGGTCGTCCGGGTGGCCTTCGATGTCGGCGTAGAACTCGGTCGCGGTGAATGTGCCGCCGACCATGTAGCTTTCCAGCTTGGTCATGTTCACGCCGTTGGTGGCAAAGCCCCCCAGCGCCTTGTACAGCGCGGCCGGGATGTTGCGGACCCGGAAGGTGAAGGTCGTGATCATCTTGCCCGCGCCGCGCCGAGTGTAATCCGGCTCACGCGACATCACCAGGAACCGGGTCGTGTTGTTCGACTGATCCTCGATGTGCCGGGCCAGCACTTCCAGCCCATAGATGCTTGCCGCCAGCTCGCTGGCCAGCGCCGCCTTCGTCCTGTCCCCCGCCGCGGCGACCTCACGCGCGGCACGGGCATTGTCGCTGCTGACCTTGCCCGCGATGCCATGTGCCTTCAGGAAGCCCGCGCATTGCGGCAGGATCACCACATGGCCATGCGCCTCCCGCACATCCGCGACCGTCGCCCCGGGGAGGCCCAGCAGGTTGACGTGAACCCGGACGAAGGCCTCGTCGATGATATGCAGACCCGACCGCGGCAACAGCGAATGCACATCCGCCACCCGGCCATAGGTCGAATTCTCGACCGCCAGCATCCCCAGATCGACCTCGCCACGGGCGACCTTGTCGACCACTTCCTCGAAGGTCGTGCTGGGCACCGGCTCGAAATCGGGGCGCGACTGCTGGCAGGCCTGGTGCGAATAGGCGCCAAGTTCCCCCTGGAATGCGATGCGTCCGGCCATGGCGTGCCGTCCTCCTTCCGCAAGAAAACCGCCCTGCGGGGCGTTTGGTCGCGCGTCTACACCTTGAAACCGACAGGGGGAAGCGGATAGATACCCGGCAAACTTAAGACCCGGATAGGTGAACCATGTTCGACACGATGACGATGACCAAGGCGGTGGGCGCAGTCTGCGGCTCGCTCCTTGTCCTCATGCTGGCGGGCTGGGCCGCCGACGGGCTTTACACGGTCGGTGGCGGCGGCCATGGGGCCGAGGGTGAGATTACCCAGGCCTACAGCATCGATACCGGCGCCGAAGAAGCCCCGGCCGAGGAAGCCGAAGCGATCGACGTGGCGGCGCTGATGGCTTCGGCCGACGCGGCTGCCGGCGAGACCGTGTTCCGCAAGTGCCAGGCCTGCCACAAGCTGGACGGGACCGACGGCGTCGGCCCGCATCTGAACGGCATCGTCGGGCGCAACCACGCCGCCGTCGCCGGCTACGCCTATTCCGACGCCATGGCCGCGCGCTCCGCCGAGCCGTGGAGCCATGAGGCGCTCTTTGCCTTCCTGGAAAACCCCAAGCGCGACATGCCCGGCACCAAGATGGCCTTCGCCGGCCTGCCCAGCCCGGATGAGCGTGCGAATCTGATCGCCTTCCTCGAAGCGAATCCCTGATCGGCCGCACAGGCGGATCTTGACCGGGGGCCCGTCGTGGCCCCCGTTTCATTTCAGAAGTCGACCGCCAGGCCCTTCTTCTCCCAGTCGCCATAGCGCACGGGTTCCGGCCCGTCGCGGCCACCCAGCTCGGGGGGCAGCGGCGCCTTGGCCTCGGCGGCCTTGCGACGCGCTTCGGCCTCGGCCAAGGCGCGTTGTGCGGCGGGGGGCAGGTCTTTCGGATCCATCGCGGGTCTCCGCTTCCTTGTGCGGCGGTCCCCGCTGATATACGCCCGATGCGGGCGACAACAAGGGGTGGGCCGATGGCCGAAGGCGTCAAGGCGCGTGCAACCGCGGCGATGATCCTGGACGGGATCCTGGGCGAGGGCCGGATGCTCGAGGATGTCTCGGCCGCCGATCTGCCGCCCGCCGACCGCGCCCGTGCGCTGCGTCTGGCTGCCACGACCCTCCGCCATCTGGAACCCGCCGACCGCCTGCTCGACCGGCATCTGCGCAAGGCCCCCCCGCTGGCCGTGCGCAACGTCCTGCGGCTGGCCGTGGTGGAACTGGCCGATGGCGCGCCCGCGCATGGCGTCGTCAACGCGGCGGTCCAGATCATACGCCAAGGCAAGCGCACCGCGCATTTTGCCGGGCTGGTCAACGCGGTCCTGCGCGCCCTGCCCGCCTCCGGCCATTTCGACGGCCTGCCCCCGCAACGCCTGCCGCGCTGGCTGCGGCAACCGCTCGTCCATGCCCATGGCCGCGAGGTCGTGACCGCGATCGAGGCTGTGCAAGCCGCCGAGCCGCCGCTCGACCTTACCCTTCGCCCCGGACTTCCCGCGCCGGAGGGCGAGCTTCTGCCCAGCGGAAGCCTGCGCCTGCACGGCCCGGCCCAGGTCTCGGCCCTGCCGGGCTATGAGGCGGGCGGCTGGTGGGTGCAGGACGCCGCCGCCGCCATGCCGGCGCGACTGCTGGCCCCCCAACCGGGCGAGCGCGTGCTTGACCTCTGCGCCGCGCCGGGCGGCAAGACGCTGCAACTCGCAGCCGCCGGGGCCGAGGTGACGGCGGTCGACATTTCCGCCCCCCGCATGGCGCGGGTCGAGGCGAATCTGAAACGCACCGGCCTTTCGGCCCGGACCGTGGTGGCCGACGCCCTGCACTGGCAACCCGAGGCGCCCTTCGACGCGATCCTCCTTGATGCGCCCTGTTCCGCCACCGGAACGATCCGCCGTCACCCCGACCTGCCTTTCGTCAAGGACGGCAGCGACCTGCCCGCGCTGGTCGCGCTCCAGGCGCAACTGCTGGACCGCGCGCTTGGCTGGCTGAAACCCGGCGGGCGGCTGGTCTTTGCCACCTGCTCGCTTCTGCCCGAGGAAGGCGAGGACCAGCTTGCCGCCGCGCTGGAGCGTCACCCGCAGCTGTCCGTCGACCGGCCGGACCTGCCCGGCGTGGCCAAGGATTGGTGGACCCCGGCGGGCGGCCTGCGTCTGCGGCCGGATTATTGGGCGGACAAGGGGGGAATGGACGGCTTCTTCATGGCCATTCTGCGCCGCAACTGACCGCGGCGACAAACCTTTCCAAATCCCTAACGTCCGCGACCAACCTATTGATTTTGAATGGATACCCCGGATTGTCCACCGTGGACACTCATCCCCGCGGCGGGAACATCCGATAGTACAGCCAGTCCGGCAGCACCTGACTGCCCCGGAACAGCCAGGAGAAGGCCGTCGGAAAGCTCACCTTGAACCGGCCCGACTGCATGTGCCGGAACATGATCTGCGCGGCCGCCTCGGGCTCCATGATGAAGGGCATGGTGAAGTCGTTCTTCGCGG
>JARFTV010000017.1:0-53486 GCA_029289325.1 Alphaproteobacteria bacterium | reverse complement strand
CAGCCGGGTGCGGATGAACCCCGGATTGGCCAGCTGTACCGCGATCCCCGACTGCCGCAGGTCGGCATACATCGATTCGGCCAGCACCATCGTCCCCGCCTTCGAGGCGGCATAACCGATCGCGCCCGGCAGGCCCCGGAACCCCGACAACGACCCGGTGATCACCACATGCCCCCGCCCCCGCGCCACCATGCCGGGCAGCACCGCCCCCACGGCCCGGACGCAGCCTGTGAAGTTGACGTTCGCCATCGCCTCGGCCGCCTCGGCGTCCCAGTCCTGCGCCCGCATCGGCCAGTAGACGCCCGCCAGAAAGACGATCCCGTCCAGCTCGCCCAATCCCGCCGCCGCCTGCGCCACGCTCTCGCTGGAGCCGACATCCACCGGCAGGGCCACGGCCTTGCCCGGCAGGCTGGCCACCGCCGCCTCCAGCGCCTCGGCGCTACGGGCCGACAGGATCAGCTCGGCCCCGGCCTCGGACATCAGCCGCGCCAGCGCCAGGCCCAGCCCCTCGGACGCGCCGACCAGCCAGTAGCGCTTGCCCCGGAACTCCCTCATTCCGCGGCCATGTCGGCAGGAGCCTCGACCACCTGCGCCCCGGCAGGGCGCATCGTCGCCACCAGCTCGGCCACCTTGATCCCGAACTTGCGGAACTGGCTGCGGTTGATGATCGTGCCGTTCTCCATCAGATACATCCAGTCCACAACGTCCAGCACATGGCCCCCGGCCTCGGGTGTGAGGCGGATGCGATAGCGCAGCATGACCCCCGGTCCCGCGACCCGGCCCCGGCCCGTGCCGACCACATCCGCCGCCGTCGCCACGATCTCGCCCCCCGGACGCAAGTCCAGTGTCCAGGCCCGGTGCTGGACCGCGCCGCTGTCATAGCGGAAGACCTCGGCCAGTATGCCCCTCTCCCCCTCCCAGCGCCCCTCCATCTCCGCGACGAAGCGCGAGCTTACACGCCCTGTCGGGCCGAAGATCACGCCCTCGCATTGTATCGGGCCCGAGAGATGGCGGCGCAGGTCGAACTCCGGTCCCTTGCCCTCGTATTCCTCCGGGGATTGGGCGCGGAAGGACAGAAGCCGGCTGCGCAGCACGATCAGCATGATGACGATCAGCGCACCGAGCACGGCAGAGACGATCGAGGTCACGTTGGGGCTCCGTTCGGGTCTGGCAAGCGTGTGACGGCCAGCATCGCGATGGACGTCAGTTTCAATACGCAAGGCAGGCCCGCATAGATCAGCGTCAGGGTGGAAAGCGCGCGCTCGCTGTTGGAAAGGCCCGGCTGGAAGCCCGCCGCCTGCAGCGTGGGCAGGATGGTCAGCGCCGCCAGCGCCAGCGAAAGCTTGGAGACGAAGGACCACAGCCCGAAAGCCGCCGCCTCGGGCGTGCCCTGCCGGGCAAGCCGCTCCGCAAAGATCGCGGGGAGGAGCGTGAGGTCAGCCCCAAGGGCCGCGCCCGAGGCCGCGCAGATCAGCGCGAAGGCCACCAGATCCCCCGCGCCAAGGGTCAGTGTCCAGAGAAAGGCCGCGATCGCCAGCCCCATCGCCGCGAGCAGCACCGGGCGCGGGCCGTGGCGGCTGGCCAGATGGCTCCACACCGGGGTCGAAAGGGCTGCGGCGAGGAAGAACAGCAGCAGAAGCGGCCCCTCCCACCCCGACAGAACAAGGCGGCTTTCGACGAAGAACAGGAAGAGGGTGGAGGTCACCGCGACAGGCGCCGCGTTCAGCAGCGCGATCAGCAGCAGACGGCGGGCCAGGGGATCTGCAAGGGCGGGGCGAAAAAGCTCCCACGGATGGGCGACGCGCTGGATCGCGCCGCCGCGCCATTCGGGCCGCATCACCAGGACGGCAAGCACCGCCACCAGCGCGAAGAGGCCCGCGAAGGCGGAGAAGGGCCGGTCGGTCGCCCCCGCCAGTGCCACGGGGGCAACGGCAGCAAGGCAGACGCCCAGCAGCGATCCGCCCTCGCGCCAGCCGGCCAGACGGATATGCCCCTGCGCGCCGAGGGAGGAAGCCTTGGTCACGCCCTCGGCATAGAAGCAGATCGTCAGGAAGGAAAAGGCGCTGAACAGCCCGGTCAGGCACAGCGCAAACCAGGCGAGCGGCGCGATCGGCGGCGTCACCACGAAAAGCGCGGCCAGCGCGACGACCATCACCGCCACCCCAAGCGGCACGGCAAGCCGGCGCCGGGTCCGCGTCGCCTCGGCCAGCCAGCCGAGAAGCGGGTCCTGCACCACGTCGATCAGCCGCAGCGCGGCGAGGGTGAACCCCAGCGACGCCAGCGACACGCCATATTCATCGACAAAGAATTTCGGCGCATGGATGTAGATCGGCAGTCCCGCCATGGCGATCAGGGCCGCAAACAGCGACCAGGCGGGTAGCCGCTGCGAGGGGGTCACTGCGAAACGTCCTCGGCCGGCGGGGCGGGGCGATGGTGGAACCGGACCCGCTTCCACCACAGCTTGAGCGCCTGCCAGTGGATCAGAGCCAGCACCCGGCGCGAGCCGAAGGGCCGCCGCAGCGCCGAGGCAATGATCCCCGCATTGGTCAGGGGCAGGCGCGGGCCGATCAGGTTGGTGAACAGCCCGCCGCCCGGAGTGGTGTAGTCGATCCAGATCCCGATGCGGTCGGGTCGGATGTCAAAGCGGAAGTCATAACGCCCCTCGACCGGCTGGAAGGGCGAGACGTGGAAGATCTTGGTCGCGGTCAGCGTATCCTCGCGCGTGATCGGCGCGCGGTCGGGGCGGTGGCAGAGATAGGAATGGCGGTCGCCATAGGTGTTGGTGACCTCGGCAATCACCGCGCGCAGATGGCCCAGGTGGTCATAGGCCAGCCAGAAGCTGACCGGATTGAACACATGACCCAGAAGGCGCGGCTGCGCCAGCAGCAGGACCCGGTCTGCCGCCAGGCCATGAGCGGCCAGCACCTCACGCGCCCATTCGAGGCCGCGCCCCTGCCCCGGCGGTCCCCCATGGTCGCTGTCGTGCAGCGCCATCAGGTTGCCGCGGTTCCGTCCGAACAGACGCGGCCCGACCGAGCGTTCGGGGTCCAGCAGCACATAATCGACCGAGTAGCGGAACGCGTTCTTCACCGGCCCCTTGCGGCCGTGGAAGGTCTCGGCCCGGATGCGCTGCACCACGGTCATGCGGCCAGCCGGAAGCGTTGCCGCTCTCCCATCGCCTCGACCACGTCGACGGCCGAGGCGAAACCGTCCTCATGGAAACCGTTGCGCATCCATGCGCCGCAGAACCAGGTGTTCCGCCCGCCGTTCATCGCGCGAAGCCGCTCTTGCGCCGCCAAGGCCGCCACGTCGAAGACCGGGTGATGGAAGGTTGTGACGTCGTGGATCAGCTCGTCCCGGATCGGGCGCGTCGTGTTCAGCGTCACGAACAGCGGGTCATCCTGTGGGATCGGCTGGAGGGAGTTCATCCAGTAGGTCAGGTCGATCCGCTCTCCCGGCCCAGATTTCGGTTCGACATAGGACCAGGAGGACCAGACCTTGCGCGATTTCGGCATCAGGCTGGCGTCGGAATGGAGCACCGCCTCGTTCGGCTGGTAGCGGATATCGGCCAGCGCCCCCGCCTCGGCCGGGGTGGCGTCGGACAGGAGTTTCAGGGTGATGTCGGAATGGGTGGCGAAGACCACATCGTCGAAAAGCTCTGCCTCGGACCCCTCGGCCCGGATCAGGACCGACCCGCCCTCGCGCCGGACCGAAGCAACGGAGGTTCCCGTGCGGATATCGACACCCTGCGCCACCATCGCCGCCTCCAACCGCCGGACGTATTCGATCGACCCGCCCCGCACCGTATACCACTGGTGCTGGCCCTCGTAATCCATCAGCGCATGGTTGCGGAAGAAGCGGACCAGCGCCTGGGCCGGAAAGTCCAGGATCCCCTGCGTCGGCGTCGACCAGATCGCCCCCGAGAACGGGGTGATGTAGTGATCACGGAACCAGGGGCCGGTGCCAAGACGCTCCAGCAGTTCGCGGATCGTCATGGCGGGGTCGTTCGCCACCGCCTCGGCATTGCGGTTGAAATGCAGGATATCGGTCAGCATCCGCAGGAAGCGCGGGTTGAAGGCGTTCTTCCGCTGGGCGAAGATGGCGTCCATCGAGGCCAGCCCGTATTCCACCGCCCCACCGCGGATCGACGCGCCGAAGGACATGCTGCTTTCGACCACCGGCACCGCGAGCTTTTCGAACAGGCGGACGAGATGCGGATAGTTCACCCGGTTGAATACGATGAAGCCGGTATCCACCGGCTGGTCCTTGCGTTTGCCCGCGATCACCGTCCGGGCATGGCCACCAAGACGCGGCTCGGCCTCGAACAGCACGACTGCATTGTGATCTGCCAGCAAATGCGCTGCGGCCATCCCGGAAATTCCCCCTCCGATGACAGCGATGCGGCGGGGGGGGTGGCCCATATGTTCAAACGGCATTTCCGGCTGGTTCCTCTGGAGATATGCACTGGTTACGCAGGACGCGCTCCTTCGGATCACCCCCGGATCACCCTTGCACGTCGCCAGGCGGCACGCGACCGCAAAGCGGACCACTGTCAAGGATTTCGCGGATGTGTTGTAAGGAATGGCTGACAGCCCGCCCTTGACCGGCGCGTGCTCCGCACCAGATCACGTTCCAGGTGATCCGACGCGATCCTGCCTGCGTATCAAAAGCCATGATGCTTGACGCCAGCAGAGCCGCTATGACGGGGCAAGCCGGACAACCGCACCTTCGGGCTGCGGTGGAAAAGGACGGTTTGCACCGGAAGAAGGACGGATCGGTGGCGAAGGAGAATGAGACGGACTGGGCCGCCCTGATGATCAGGGTGCGCGACCATCAGGACCGGACGGCGTTTGCCGACCTGTTCCGGCATTTCGCCCCTCGGGTGAAGGCCTTCCTGATGAAGTCGGGCGCCGGGGCGGCCTTGGCCGAGGAATGTGCGCAGGACGTGATGGCGACGCTTTGGCAAAAGGCGCACCTCTTCGATCCTGCACGGGCCAGCGTGTCGACCTGGGTCTACACGATTGCCCGCAACCGGCGGATCGACGCGCTGCGCAAGGCGCGGAGGGCCGAACCGGAGGAATTGGATTGGGGTCCCGCGCCCGAGCCTGACCAGGCCGAGGCGCTGGAAACCCAGCAAGAGACGGAACGGCTCGGACGGGCGCTTGCCGCGCTGCCCGCGCCGCAAAGGACATTGATCGAACGCGCCTTCTACGGCGAGCTCTCGCATAGCGAGATCGCAGCCGAGACGGGGCTTCCCCTGGGGACGATCAAATCACGGATACGGCTGGCGCTGGACAAGCTGCGCCACCAGTTGGGCTAAGGAACTGAAAAGAATGACGATACGCCACCACCTTTCGGATCAGCTCCTGATGGCTTATGCGGCCGGCCAGCTGCCGGAGGCGTTCAATCTGGTCGTCGCGACGCATGTTTCGCTCTGCGATGAATGTCGGGCGCGGTCCGCCAGTTTCGACGCGGTCGGCGGAGCCCTGCTGGAAGAGGCCGAGGAGATCTCGATGGGCGAGGATGCGCTTGCCCGCACGCTTGCCCGGATCGAGGGGCTGCCGCAGGCCACCCGTTCGGAGCCGCTGCGCGGCGCCGGCATCTTCCCGGCGCCGCTGGTCGATTACGTGGGCGGCGACCTCTCGGCAGTGCGGTGGCGCAAGGTCGGCGGCGGGGTGAAGCAGGCGATCCTTCCCACCGGCAAGGATGCCACCGCGCGGCTGCTGTATATCCCGGCGGGGACGGCGGTGCCGGACCACGGCCACCGTGGGATGGAGTTGACGCTGGTCCTCCAGGGCGCCTTTGCCGACGAGAACGACCGCTTCGGTCGCGGCGACATCGAGATCGCGGATGAAGAGATGGAGCATACTCCCGTCGCGTTGGCCGGTGAGGACTGCATCTGCCTGGCGGCCACGGATGCTCCGCTCCGGTTCCGGGGGCTGCTCCCGCGGCTGGCGCAGCCGCTCCTGCGAATCTAGAGGCCGGACAGGCGCACCGCGATCACTGGCCAGTCGCCCCGCAAGGACGCGGGGCCCTCGGTCAGGACCAGATCGTCGCGGTTGATCCCCTCGCCGTTCACGAGGCAGGGCCCAAGCGCAAGAAGCGCAAGGGTTCCACCTGCCGGCAGGTCCGCGTCCTGCACCACCGTGACTTCCGGCTTCGGCAGGCTCCGCGCGGTCCTCACGTTGAACTCCTCGGACGGCTCGCCATTGGTTTCGGTCGCCGTCACAGGAACGTCCCCGGGAAAAGCCACGGGCTCCAGCGGGGTGCAGCGAAGGTCGACCCCCGGACCTGCCAGCCGGAAGCCCGGTCCGTCCAGCACGGTGAGGTTCCTCTCGATCCCCGGGAACAGCGAGAACGGCCCGTCCTCCACCACCGAGGCGCGCGACAGGCGCACCAGAAGCTGATCGTCCCGCTCCAGCCGCCACAGCTCGGTCGTTGAACCGCGGCCGTTCTTCCAGGGCTGGCGGGTATAGTCGGCAGGCGTCAGATGGATCACTCTGCCGCCCCGATCACCTTGGCGGGGGTATCCGGCGCCAGTTCCTCGAAGTCGAAATTGTCCAGCCGCCGGGCGCGCTTGGTGGCCTTGTCAGAGGAAATCTTGATCTCCTCGATATCCTTCGCCGCCTGGCCGAAGTGGCGGTCGAGGTTCTCCACCCGCGCCCCAAGGCGTTCGACGTCGGCATAGAGAAGCGACAGCTCCTTGCGGATCGCCCCCGCCTGTTCCCGCATCCGCGCATCCTTCAGCACCGCGCGCATCGTGTTCAGCGTGGCCATGCAGGTGGTGGGCGAGACGATCCAGACCTTTGCCGCAAAGCCTTCGCGTACCAGGTCGGGGAAGTTGGCGTGAAGCTCGGCGTAGACCGCTTCCGAGGGCAGGAACATCAGCGCACCGTCGGCGGTTTCGCCCTCCAGGATGTATTTCTCGCTTATCGCCTTGATATGCGCCCGGACCGCCTGCCGCATCAGCTGCGCGGCCTCTTGTGCCAGACGGGGCGTGTCAGCGCGGCGAAGGGCCTCGTAGGCCTCCAGCGGGAACTTGGCGTCGATGACGATGGGGCCGGGCGGGTTCGGCAGATGGATGAGGCAGTCGGCGCGGCGGCTGTTGGAAAGCGTCGCCTGCATCGTGTAGGCGTCCTTCGGCAGGGCCTTCTGCACGATGTCATGCAGCTGGATTTCCCCGAACGCCCCCCGCGTCTGCTTGTTCGACAGGATGTCCTGCAGGCTGAGGACGTTGCCCGACAGCTTCTCGATATTCGCCTGCGCCTTATCGATGGTCTCCAACCGTTGCTGAAGCTCACCCAGCGACCGCGCGGTGCGGGTGGAGGTGCCGTGCAGCGCCTCGGTCATCTGGCGCTGCACCTCGGCGAGCCGCTGCTCCATGACCTGCAGCATCGCGGTCTGGCTGACCGCCTGCGCCTCGCTGACATGGTGGAGGCCGCCCGCCAGCCGTTCCTGCCCGTCGCCCAGCTGCTGGATGCGGCTGGAGAGCCAGCCGATCTCCCGCATCAGCGGTTCGGCGGCGGTGGCCGACCGGCTGACGCTGCGCAGGATCAGAAGGAGGAGCCCGAGAAGCGCCACGGCCACGCCGCCGAGCAGCAGGATCTCGGGGTCGCTCCACTGATAGGTTTGGCCGAACAGCGTGATCATCGGCGACCAAACAGGCGTTCGATGTCATGGAGGCTGAGTTCCACATAGGTCGGCCGCCCGTGGTTGCACTGGCCGGACAAGGGCGTCGCCTCCATCTCGCGCAGCAGCGCGTTCATTTCCTCGGGGCGCATCTGGCGGCCAGAGCGGACCGAGCCGTGGCACGCCATCCGGCTGAGGATCGCGTCGATCCTCGCCCGCACAAGCTGGCTGTCGCCGCTGTCCGCGAGTTCGTCGAGTATGTCGCGGACCAGCGCCGCAGCGTTGACCTGACCCAGGATCGCGGGGACCTCGCGGATCGCCACGGCATTGCCGCCGAAGGGTTCGATCCCCAACCCGACCTCGGCCAGCGCGGGGGCGGCGTCCAGCAGGCGCGCGGCGTCGGTCGATGACAGCTCCACGATTTCGGGGATCAGCAAAGCCTGCGCCTTCACCCCGGTCTCGGCCATCTGGCGCTTCAGGCGTTCGTAGACGAGCCGTTCGTGGGCGGCGTGCTGGTCGACGATGACGATGCCTTTGGCGGTCTGGGCAACGATGTAGTTCTCATGCAGCTGTGCGCGGGCGGCGCCCAGGGGATACTCGTCGTACGACGGCGTCGTCTCCTCGCGCGGCGGCGCAAAGGCGGGGGCTTGCGGGGCCTCGGCGAAGCCCGCGAAGGGCTGCTGGGCCTGGAACGCGAACGCCCGCGACAGGCTTTGCTGGCTGGGCCGATCCATCTGGTAGACCCGCGGTTCTGGGCGGAATGCCTCCAGCGTCGCGGCGCCCACGGTGGATGAGGCGCGGTGGCCCGCTCCGGTCAGCGCGGACTTCAGCGCGGTGATGATCAGCGACCGCGCCGCATCGGGCTCGCGGAAGCGGACCTCGGCCTTGGCGGGATGCACGTTCACATCGACACGCTGGGGGTCGGCGATCAGGTTCAGCACGGCGGCCGGGTGCCGGTCGCGCGACAGCACGTCGAAATAGGCCGCCCTGAGCGCGCCATAAAGCATCCGGTCAAGCACCGGGCGGCCGTTCACGAACATATACTGCTGCGCCGAGGAGCCGCGCGAATAGGTCGGCAGGGCGGCGTAACCTTGCAGCCGCAGCCCTTCGCGCTCGGCGTCGATCCGCAGCGCGTTGTCGGTGAAGTCGCGGCCGATCACCGTGGCGAGGCGGGCTTGCAGCGCATCGAACAGATCGCCATTGGCCGGATCGGCCCGGAACAGCGTGCGCGCCTCGCCCCCCGTCACGTCCCGAAGGGTGAAGCCCACCAGAGGTTCCGCCATGGACAGGCGGCGGATCACATCGGTCACCGCCTGCATCTCGGCCCGGTCCGACCGGAGGAACTTCAGCCGCGCCGGAGTGGCGAAGAAAAGATCGCGCAGTTCGACCACCGTGCCACGGGTCAAAGCCGCCGGGCGGACCGGGGACAGTCGGCTGCCCTCGCAGCTGATCTGTGCCGCCTCACCCGTCGCGCGCGAGGTGATCGTCAGCCGCCCCACCGCACCCAACGACGGCAGCGCCTCACCGCGGAAGCCGAAGCTGCGGATGTCCAGCAGATCAGACCCGTCGATCTTGGAGGTCGCATGACGCGACAGCGCCAGCGGCAGGTCATCGGCCGTCATGCCGCAGCCATCGTCCGTGACCCGGATCAGCGTCTTCCCACCATCGGCGATATCCACCTGGATACGGCTTGCCCCAGCGTCCAGCGCGTTCTCGACCAGCTCTTTCACGGCCGAGGCGGGACGTTCCACCACCTCTCCGGCGGCGATGCGGTTGATCGCGGCCTCATCCAGCTGCCGGATGACCGGACGGCCCTGTGCGCCCGTTATCTTGGGGGTGTGAAGCGTCATGCCCCCATCTGTAGCAGGCGCCTGTGAGTCGGGGAAGAACGAAACCGGATTTCCCAAGCCCGGACACCTTCCTGCTGGCGCTGCATTCCTGTCATGCTAGGCTGACAGCAGTTCGGTCGGGAGAGGCGACGTGGCGAGGAATGTGCTGCTCCTGGGCGGGACGGGGACCATCGGGCGGGCCACGGCGCAGGCCCTTCGCGCGGCCGGGCTCGAAGTGTCGGCCCTGGTGCGACAGGGGTCGGACCCCGCGCCGCTGTCGGGGTGCCGGATCATCCCCGGCCAGGCGACCGACCCCGCCGATCTTCAGGCCGCGATGCAGGCTGTCCGGCCCGGCGCGGTGGTCTCGACCCTGGCCAGCCGGAGCGGCGACCCGACGGATGCCTGGGCGGTCGATCACGCCGCGCAGTCGGCGGCGCTGCGCGCGGCAATAGCGGTTGGCGCCCGGCACTTCGTCCTGCTCTCGGCGCTTTGCGTGCAGAAACCGATGCTGGAGTTCCAGCGCGCCAAGCTGGCCTTCGAGGCCGAGCTCATGGCCGCGCCCCTGTCCTGGTCCATCGTCCGCGCCACGGCCTATTTCAAGTCGCTGTCGGGTCAGGTGGCGCGGGTGCAGGCGGGTAGGCCCTATCTGGTGTTCGGCGACGGGCGGCTCACCTCCTGCAAGCCAATCTCGGACCGCGATCTGGGCCGTTTCCTCGCACTGTGCCTGACCGACCCGGACAAGCGGAACCGCATCCTTCCCGTCGGCGGACCGGGACCGGCGCTGACGAACCTCGATCAGGCCCGCATGCTGGAGCGGCTGCTCGACCGCCCGATCCGCATCCGACATGTGCCGGTCGCAGTGATGGATGCGATCATCACCAGCCTGACCTTGGCAGGACGGCTGGCCCCGAAACTGGCGGCCAAGGCGCAGCTGGCGCGGATCGGGCGCTATTACGCCACTGAATCGATGCTGGTCTGGGATGGCGGCCGCTATGATCCTGACGCCACCCCAGAGTTCGGCGCGGACCGGCTGGAGGACCACTACGCCGCCATGCTGCGGGGAGAGGTCGCCGACGACCGCGGCGCGCATGCGGTGTTCTAAAGGCCGGTCGGCTGGCCCACCACGACAAAATGCAGCGCGTCGGGCTGATACAGGCGCGCCGCCACGCGCTTGATGTCTTCCATCGTCACCGCCTCGATCTTGTCGTTGCGTGTTGCGGCATAGTCGATGGGCATCCCCTCCATCTGCATCCCGACCAGAATCCGGGCGATCGGCCCGTTCCCGTCGAACCGCAGCGGGTAGGACCCGGTCAGATAGGTCTTGGTATCCGCCACCTCTTGCTCGGTCAGCCCCTCGGTCGCCATGCGCGCCCATTGGTCCCGCACGACCGCAATCGCCTCGGCCACCTTGTCGTTCGAGGCGGAGAACTGGCCCAGATACAGCTCGGCCTGATCCAGCCCCACCAGATAGCTTCCGACCCCATAGGTCAGCCCGCGCTTTTCCCGCACCTCGCGCATCAGCCGCGCGGTGAAGCGGCCGCCGCCGAAAGCCTCGTTCAGGATGAAGGCGGCAAAGAAATCCTCGTCCTCGCGATCAATGCCGCCGTGGCCGAACATCACCGTGGACTGGGGGCTGGGAAAATCCTTGACCGTGACCCCGGGTTTCAGGACCAGCTCGGCCCGCCCCGGCAAAGGTGCCCCGGTGGCCGGAAGCTCGCCCAGCAGATGGTCCAGCAGCGGACCCAGCTCCTCGGCCGTGATGTCACCAGCGGCGGCGACATAGACCCGGTCCAAAGCCAGCGCCCCGCGGTGCGCCGCGATCACGTCGTCGCGGGTCAGCGCCGCCACGGTCGCCAGCGTTCCATCGCCCGAACTGCCATAGGGATGATCGCCAAAGGCCAGCGCGTCGAATGTGTTGCTGGCGATGGTGCCAGGATCCTTCTCGTTCGACCGCAGGATCGACAGCACTTGCTCGCGCACCCGGTCCACCGCATCCTGATCGAAGCGCGGGTTCACCAGCGCCTCGCGCAAGAGGTCGACAGCCTGATCCCGGTTTTCCGTCAGGAAACGCACCGAGACGCCGACCGAATCGGCCCCCGATTCAAAGCGGAACTCGGCCGCCAGCGCATCGCGCGCCTCGGCGAAGGCGCGGCTGTCCATCTCGCCCGCGCCTTCCTCCAGCGTGGCGGTCATCAGGTTGACCGCGCCGCGCTTTTCGGGCGCATCCAGCGAGGTGCCGCCGCGGAACTGGATCTCCAGCGCGGTGAAGGGGATGTTGTGATCCTCGACCAGCCAGGCAGTGATCCCGCCGGGCGAGGTGACCTCCTTGACCTCGATTTCCGCCTGGGCGGGCAGGGCAAGGGCAAAGACGACGGCAAGGGCGCGGATCATTCGGTCTCTCCTTCCGCTTCTGCGGCTGCAGGGGCTGGCGCTTCGGGACGGGTCAGCCAGCCGGTCACGGCATTGCGCCGGTCAAAGACCTTGCGGGCGGCTTCCATCACGTCCGCCTCGGTGACGGCGGACAGGGTCTCGTCCCAGCTTTCCACATCGGCCACGGTCAGGCCGACCGACAGCGCCTCGCCATAGCGACGGGCTAGCGCGTTCACGTTGTCGCGGGCGTAGATGTCCGAGGCATGGACCTGCATCCTGATCCGCTCCAGCGCGGCCGGGTCTGGCCCGGTCTCAAGGAACCCGGCCACCACGCGGTCCATCTCGGCCTCCGCCTCGGCCAGTCCGACGCCCGGCGCGGGGACGATGATCAGCCCGAAGGTCCCGTCGTCGATCGTGGTCCCGTCATAGAAGGCGCTGGTATAGACCGCCGTCTGCGTGTCGAACTGCAACGCCCGCGCCAGAACCGAGGTCTGGCCATTCCCTCCCAGAAGCTCGGCCAGCACTGTCAGGGCGGCGGCGTCCTTCTGGTCGCCCGGATCACGCTCGGGGGCAAGGTAGGTGCGAAAGACGTAAGGTTCGGACACCCTCTCATCCGCAAGGTTGATCCGGCGCTCGGCCAGCTGCGGCGGTTCCTGCGGCCGCGCCCGCGGGGCGATCCCGTCCGAGGGTTCCAGCGGGCCGTAATGCTTTTCGGCCAGGGCGCGAACCTCGTCCGGCGTCACGTCCCCGGCGATCACCAGCGTCGCGTTGTTCGGGGCGTAGAAGCGTTCATAGTATTCCAACGCATCATCGCGTCCGAGGTCCTGAATTTCATGTCGCCAGCCAATGATCGGCACGGCATAGGGATGGTTCTGGAACTGCGCCGCTCGCATCTGTTCCGACAACAACGCGCCCGGAGAGCTGTCGGTCCGCTGCGCGCGTTCTTCCAGGATCACCTGGCGTTCGGTCGCCACATCCTCTTCCGTCAGACGTAGGTTGCGCATCCGGTCGGCTTCCATCTCCATCACCAGATCCAGCCGGTCGGCCGCGATCCGCTGGAAATAGGCGGTGTAGTCCCAGGAGGTGAAGGCGTTGTCATCCCCGCCCTGCGCCTCGACGATGGCAGAGAACTGGTTGGGGCCGACCGTCTCGGTCCCCTTGAACATCAGGTGTTCGAGGAAATGCGCGATGCCGGACTGGCCCGGAGGCTCGTCCGCCGCGCCGACGCGGTACCAGATCATCTGCACCACGACCGGGGCGCGGTGATCCTCGATCACCACCACGTCCAGGCCGTTGTCCAGCGTGAAGGTTGTCACCGGCTCGGCCGCCACGGGCAGGGCAAGCGCAAGGCACAGGGCCATGCCCCGGACAAGATGACGTTGCATCGGGTTCTCCCTCAGGGTCAGGGCATAAGTGCAGGCCAGACGGCCGCGATCAAGCGGGGCAAACGCGCTTGTTACCGCTCGTCGGGTTTGCGCGGCGGGGCCGAGGGCGTCCGCAGACCCAGCTTGCGCCAGCGGGCAAGCTCGGCCTGCTGGTCAAGGCTCTGGTCGCGATAGGCCTTGTAATAGACGTTCACGTTGAACAAACGTTCCAGGATCCGGCCGTTGTTGTCGCGCCGCCATTGCAGATCTTCAGACGCCAGGGTGGCGCGGATGCCGCTTTCCACCCCGAACCGCGCCGCATGGGCATAAAGCGCCCCGTCGCCCGAGGGGATGCCCCCCGCCGCGCCGGGCCGACCGCCAAGCGCAATCGCCGCCTCATCCTCGGGGCGACGGTCGGTGCGGTTCTCGCCTCCGGGCGTAGGCTCGGGCAGTTCTCTCAGGCTTTCGGGCATCTGCAAGGGCTTGGGGGGAACGATGCCGAATTCGTCGGGCCCCTCACCCGTGCGCAGGTTCATCAACTGCGGCGTGTCGCTGGCACATGCCGACAGGACAAGCACCGTCGCAATTGCGATGAACGCCTTGCCCCTTGCCGCCGCCATGCCTGCCTCCGATCCGTCTTTTCCCCGTCTTAGCCTAAAGCGATCCGGTCGTCACGGGGGGATTACTTCCCTTTGCTGGCGGGTTTTCCCGCCTTGGGCTTGCTTTCGGCAAAGAACACCAGACCGACGGCGCCGATGAAGATGGCGATATCGGCCACGTTGAACGCATAGGGATTCTCGATCCCGCAGCAGGACATGTTCAGGAAATCAGCCACCGCGCCATAGGCCACGCGGTCCACCACATTGCCAAGCGCCCCCCCGACCAGAAGACCGCCCGACAGCTGCGCCCAGCGGTTTTCCGCCTCGCGCCGCATCCACCAGATCACCCAGGCGGAAATCGCCAGAGCCACCGCGATCAGCCCCCAGCGCGCGATGTCCGAGCCATGCGACAGCAGGCCGAAGTTGATCCCCCGGTTCCAGGCCATGCGGAACACCAGGAAGGGCGGGAAAAGGTCGATCTCCACCCGGTTGATCAGGTCCAGCCAGAACACGACCACCAGCTTGGTGATCTGGTCCAGCCCGAAAGTAACCGCCGCCGTGATCCAGAACCGCCGCATCGTCAGTGCCGGAAATGCCGCATGCCGGTGAAGACCATCGCCAGCCCGCGTTCATCCGCCGCAGCGATGACCTCGTCGTCGCGCATGGATCCACCCGGCTGGATGATCGCCGTCGCCCCGGCCTCGGCCGCGGTGATCAGCCCATCGGCGAAGGGAAAGAACGCGTCCGAGGCCACGACCGAGCCCCTGGTCAGCGGTCCGGGCAGCCCCAGCGCCTCGGCCATGTCCTCGGCCTTGCGGGCGGCGATTCGGGTGCTGTCCACCCGGCTCATCTGCCCGGCGCCGACGCCGACCGTGGCACCGTCCTTCACATAGATGATCGCGTTCGACTTCACATGCTTGGCCACGGTCCAGGCAAACATCAGGTCGCGCATCTCGGCGTCCGAGGGCGCGCGCTTCGTCACCACCTTCAGATCGTTGGCCGCCAGCGCGCCGGCGTCGCGGTCCTGCACCAGGAACCCGCCCGCCACCTGCTTGAAGGCCAGCCCCCTGGCCTTCGGGTCTGGCAGAGCGCCGGTGGTCAGAAGCCGCAGGTTCTTCTTGCCCGCAAAGACCGCCTTCGCCTCGTCCGTCGCATCGGGGGCGATGACGACCTCTGTGAAAATCTTGACGATCTCTTCCGCCGTCGCCCCGTCCAGCACCTGATTCAAGGCGACGATCCCGCCAAAGGCGCTGGTCTGGTCGCAGTGATAGGCGCGCTGGTAAGCCTCGGTCAGGGTCGCAGCCGTCGCCACGCCACAGGGATTGGCGTGCTTGATGATCGCACAGGCCGGGGCGCCACCGGCGAACTCTGCCACCAGCTCGAAAGCGGCATCGGTGTCGTTGATGTTGTTGTAGGACAGCTCCTTGCCCTGCCACTGCCGCGCCGTCGCGACACCAGGACGGCGCGAACCATCCACATAGAAGGCCGCCGACTGGTGCGGGTTCTCACCATAGCGCAGCGGTTGCGCCAGTTTCCCGGCAAAGCTGCGATAGCGCGGCGCAGGCTCCTTGATTTCCCCCGCAAGCCAGCTGCTGACCGCCGTGTCATAGGCCGCCGTCCGCGAATAGGCGGTCAGCGCCAGCTTCTGCCGGAAGGCCAGGGTCGTCGCCCCGTCATGCGCCCGCAGCTGGTCAAGCAGCGCGCCGTAATCCGCCGGGTCTGTCACCACCGTCACGAACTTGTGGTTCTTCGAGGCCGCGCGGATCATCGCCGGCCCGCCAATGTCGATGTTCTCGATGCAGGTCGCGTGGTCCGCGCCCTTGGCCACCGTCTCCTCGAACGGATAAAGGTTCACGATCAGAAGGTCGATCGGCTGGATGCCATGCGCCGCCATGGCGACCAGATGCTCGTCATCGTCGCGCAGCGCCAGCAGGCCGCCGTGGACATTCGGATGGAGCGTCTTGACGCGGCCGTCCATCATCTCGGGAAATCCGGTCACCTCGCTGACATCGCGCACCGCCAGGCCCGCCGTCCGCAACATCCCCGATGTGCCCCCGGTCGAGATCAGCTCGACCCCATAGCCAGCCAGCGCGCGCGCCAGGTCCAGAAGGCCGGTCTTGTCGGATACCGAAATCAGCGCACGGCCGATGGGAACCAGGTTGGTCATCGCGAAACCCTCACAGCAGCCAGAGGGACCCTCAGGCGACGCCGTCAAGGTCCCGGATGGCCAGCGGAGTATCCGTTGCCTTCGCCAAGGTCCAGCCTATCCGCGTCTCGAAGGCCCGGGCATGACCGCGCAGCACGATCTGTGTGCTGGGCCGGGGCTTCAGCCGCCCCTTCTCCAGATAGGCCGAGGGCTCCAGCCCAAGCGCCGCAGGTCCGCTGAAACGGAAGATCCAGACCTCGCCGCTGCGCAGCTGCATCGAGACCGCCGTTTCGGCCATGTCGAGCTGCGCATCGACCTCGGGATGCAGATGGAAGCGGATCGCGAACCCGGCCCCGGTCATTGCGGTCGCGGTCATCAGATCCTCGAAGCGACGCCGGGCCTCGGCGGTCAACGCCGTCAGGCTGTCCACCCCCGACAGACGGCGGCCGTCATGGCTCAGCGTCAGGCTGCGGCTGGCACACAGCCCATGCGTCGCCAGCCAGCCGTCATGCGACAGGAAGAGGTCCATCCCTTCGGTGCCGGGGGTGATCCGGCAGGTCGTCACCACCGCGCATTCGATCAGCTCATCCCCCGCCACCGCCAGACGCGAGGACGACGCCCCCTCCATCGACAGCGCCGAATGGGATTGCGTCGCCCGCGCGGCCCGCCGCCAGCCCGGCCCGAACTCCGTGCCGGAGCCGCAGCTCACGATCAGGGGCCGCCGCCCCGAGGTCAGCTCGAAGGCCGCGGTCGAGGCATGGGCCGTCCGCACCGCCTTGCCGCCGGGCGGCATCGAGGCATCGACGATCACCGTCGTCCGTCGCCCCGTCAGCCGCGCGAACCCCATCGCGATGGGCGAGGGCATGCCCGGCCGCACCCCCGCATTCGCCAGCGCCTGGTCCAGACGCCCCTCGACCCCCGCCCCGCCGCCATGGAACCGCGCCAGATTGCCATCGGCATGCCGCAGGGTCCGCAGGGCCGGAGCGATCCGCTGGATTGCCGCCGACAGCGCCGGAGGCACCGGATAGGCGCTTTCCGTAAGGGCGCTGGCCGACCAGGTGAGCAGGGTCAGCACCTCAAGCAGTTCCTCCGGGTTGCGCGACGGGATGCCGCCCTCGGCGTCGATATCCGCCGCGCAGGCCGCCGCCAGAGCCGCCGTCGCCGGGGCGACCAGCCGCCCCATCCCGATCAGCGAGATCCCCGCATAGACAAGTCCCGCCAGCGCCTCGAACCGCGGCAGTCCGGGGGCGGCCGCCTTCCAGCGCCGCGAGAGATAGACCGATTGTCGCGACAGGGAACGATAGAACGCCTCCGACTGCGCCCGATCGCGGGCCGCCAACAGCAGGGTCGCATGGTGGATCCAGCGGATGATCCGCCGCCCGGTCAGCTCTGGCGTCCATCCCGGCCCGACGCCCGAGCCATGCCGCGCAATCCAGTCCCAGGTCCAGTCCTGCGCCTGCCGCCGGGCCGCCTTGGTGCCCAGCGCCGCCAGATCGTCCAGCCAGCCGAAACCCTGCGCCTCGGCCGCAAAATCGGCATCCGGCGCCTCGATCGCCCAAAGCGACTGGCCCGGCGCAAGCTCCACCAGTTGGCCGGCCAACAGGACATTGCCCGCCACCAGCTGCTGCCCACGGGCATAGACCCCGATCGACCTTGGCTCTGGCTGCGAGACCAGCCCCACCGCCGGCCGCGCCAGACGGGCAGCCAGCGACGCCAGCCGGTCGCCCAGCTGGTCCAGCCGAAGCCTCGGGGTCATCCCGCCGGCTGTTTCCCTCGCACTCACGCCCGGCCTCGCTGCCCTGTCCGGTTTCTCCGGATCGTCACGGCGAATCATAGGTCAGCCGGCGCGCCCTGTCACCAGAAACGCTCGTCGATGACGTCGTCACTCCTCGCAGGCCCTCCGCGACGAGACGACCAATTCGCACCAGGAGCCGTCACGCCAGATGGTCGATCCGCTGCATGACCTGCGCCAGATGGCTTACCTGGTCCAGCCAGCGGTCCAGAAGCTTCGGATCATGCGGCGCGCCATGCACCCCGGCCGGAATCTCGCGGTTCAGGACCGCTTCGATGGCCAGCGACACCGGGACCGAGACCAGCCGCCCCATCGCCGTCCCCCGGGCATCCCCCCAGGCATCCATCGCCCAGGTCTGGTGGAACACCGGCACCCCGTCGCGCTCGGCCTTCAGCGCCACGAACAGGACCACCCGGTCCGGCTCGCCCTCGGCATAGGCGTTCTCCTTCAGCAGGTCCGCCGCCCGCGCCTCCAGCGCCGCGTTTATCTCTGCCACCGGCTTGCCTTCCAGCCCCTCGATCTCGCGGAAGATCGGTGCCCAGGCATCCGCCCAGCCGTTCAGCCGGATGGTCCCCCGCACGAAATCGCGCACCTTCCAGTGCTTTTCGAACCGGTATTCCTCCATGAACGGATAGCTGTCGCGGTTCGGATAGACTTCGAAGCTCTCCGGCACCGGAAGCGGCGCATCATAGCGGGTGATCGCATCCCAGGGCCGGTTCACCCGCAGCTCGGTGAAATGCCGCAACGACCGCGACGGCGAGCGCAGGGCCCTCAGCACCCCCGCAGGAGCCCAGCTGAACTTGTAGCGGAACGCGTTCGCTTCCTTGGGCACCCCGCCGCAATAGCTGGTGAAGCTCAGCACGTTGTCGTTGTGATAGGCCTTCGACGCCCGATACCGCGCCACCAGGTCATGCGCCATCAGGTGGTCGATCCCGGGGTCCAGCCCGACCTCGTTGACCGAGACCAGCCCCTTTTCCCGGAACGCCTCATCCAGCGCCCGCATTTCCGGCGCGATGTAGGAGGACGAGCAGAAGTTCGCGCCCTTCTCCAGACACAGCTTCGCGATCCCGACATGCTGGTCCGCCGGCAGCATCGACACCGCGATGTCGCCGGGCTGCAGCGCCTCGGCCAGGGCCTCCAGGCTGAAGGCGCGGATATCCTGGGTCAGGTCGCCGACCTCGGCCCGGGCCTTCTCGACCGTGCGGTTCCAGACCGTCACGGGATGCCCTGCCTCGATCAGCCGCCGCAGCCCCGGAATCGACGACAGCCCCGTGCCGCACCAATGGATGGTCATTCTTTCACTCCCCTTTGTCCCCAGAGCCCCAAAAATCTTGAACAAGATTTTTGACAAATTCCTTCCTCAAGTAACTTGGTCCCTGGATGATCCGTTGCTCACACGCCCGCGACGTGCCTGTCGAATTCCGCCTTCGCCCGCCCCCAGACACCTGCGTTCAGGTCCGTCAAAGTCAGAAGCGACGGCAGCAGTTGCGCCGCATAGTCCTGTGACGATTCCACCGGCATCAGGCTGGGCAGGTTGTCGATCGCCGTCACATCCAGCGGCGGATCGTCATGGACCCGCAGCGCCGGAGCCTCCCAGTCGGTCGCCCGGTCATAGACCTTGATCGGCGAGAAGTCCGAGGTCGGGTCGCAGGCGATATCCCCGATCACCGTCAGCTTGCGCGGATCGGTCTTGGCGCTTGCCGGCACGAAAACCGGGCAGCCCGGCCGCGCCAGGATGCAGTTGAGGAAGATCTCATGCTCCAGCACCTCCGGGAACGGGCCGCCACTGGCGGTCTCGGCCATGTCCCATTTGGTCACCGCGACGCCCATCGCCGCACACAGATCCGCCGCACCCGTTCCGACCCGGCCCAATGCGCCGATGATGATCGCCCGCGGCCGCGACAGGCCCGCCAGTTCCGCGCCCAGTTCGGCCAGAAGCGCGTCCTTCGACGCGGCCTTCCGCACCGGCCCCGCGATCCCGCCGCGCTGCTGTGCCGCCCAGCATTTCAGGCTTACGGCCGCACCCGCATAGCCGGCCCAATAGCCGAAGGCCGCGACCCGGCGGCCCTCCTCGTTGACGAGATACTCCAGATCATACAGCGTCCCGCCCCCGGCCTTGAACCGCTGCAGAAGCACCCGCCCCGCGGGTTGACCCTTGTAGGCATGGCCGAACATGATGTGCCGATGGGTCAGGGGCGTCCCGTCCTCGGGCAGCTCCTTCAGCCCGAAGATGATCGCATCGGCCGGAGCCTCGGGCCAGGAATTCTCCGCCGCGATTTCACATCCGGCGGCGACATAGCCCTCCAGCGGGATCGCCCGGACCGAGGATTTCTCGACCGTCACCCGGAGTCCCGCCTTGATCAGCGCCGCCGCGCCCTCCGGCGTGAGCCCCACGCGCTCCTCGTTCGGCCGTTGCTCGGCCCGCACCCAGAGATGGGTCATCCATCGTCCCTCCGCAGTTTCCGGCGTGATAGCAGAACCAGCGGCAGGGAACAGACCCCCGCGCGACAGCCGATTTGCAAAAGCCGGTGCAATCTGATTTCTCCAGGTTGTGTAGAAGGTAGCCATGCAGATCGACAGCACCGCCCTCCCCGATGTCCTGATCCTGACCCCGTGTCGCTTTGGCGATGCGCGTGGCTGGTTCGTGGAAAGCTGGAACGCCCGGCGCATGGCCGAAGCGGGCCTCGATCTGCCCTGGGTGCAGGACAACCACTCGTTCTCCGCCGCGAAGGGCACGCTCCGCGGGCTGCATTTCCAATCCCCGCCAAGGGCGCAGGACAAGCTGGTCCGCTGCACGCGCGGGGCGATCCTGGACGTGGCGGTGGACATCCGCGCGGGCGCGCCGACCTACGGGAACTGGGTCGCCGTGGAACTGTCCGCCGACAATGGCCGCCAGCTTTTCGTTCCCAAGGGCTTCCTGCACGGCTTCGTCACGCTGATGGACAACACCGAGGTGCAATACAAATGCACCGATCTTTATGCGCCCGAGAATGACGGCGCAGTTCGCTGGGACGACCCGGCGCTTGGCATCGACTGGGGCGTCACCGCGCCGGTCCTGTCCGACAAGGATGCCCGCGCGCCGCTTCTGGCGGACATCGGCACCCCCTTCCGCTGGGAGGCGAAATGAGGCTCCTCGTCACCGGAGGTTGCGGCTTCATCGGTTCCGCCGTCGTCCGCCTCGCCGTATCGCGGGGTCATGAGGTGATCAACCTCGACGCCATGACCTATGCCGCGAACGCGGCAAACGTCGCCCCCGTGGCCGGATCCGCCCTCTATCGGTTCGAGAAAGCCGACATCCGCAACCGCGCTGCGCTGGACCGCATCTTCGCGACCCACGCCCCGGACGCCGTGATGCACCTCGCCGCCGAAAGCCATGTCGACCGTTCCATCGACGGCCCCTCGGACTTCATCGACACGAACATCACCGGCACCTTCAACCTGCTGGAAGCCGCCCGCGCCCACTGGACCCGTGCGGGCAAGCCGGAAACCTTCCGCTTCCACCACATCTCCACCGATGAGGTCTTCGGCTCCCTCGGCCCCACCGGCCAGTTCACCGAGGAAACCCCCTACGACCCCCGCAGCCCCTATTCGGCGTCGAAGGCCGCCTCCGACCACCTGGTCCGGGCCTGGCACGAGACCTACGGACTCCCGATCGTCCTGACCAACTGCTCAAACAACTACGGCCCCTATCACTTCCCCGAAAAGCTGATCCCCGTGGTCATCCTGAACGCCCTGCACGGCAAGCCGATCCCGGTCTATGGCCGCGGCGAGAACGTCCGCGACTGGCTCTATGTCGAGGACCACGCCGACGCCCTCCTCCTGGTCCTTGAAAAGGGCGCGCTCGGCCGCAGCTACAACATCGGCGGGGAAAACGAACGGCGGAACATCGACCTCGTCCGCACCATCTGCGCGCTTCTGGACGAGATGGCACCGAAAGCCACCCCCCATGCCGAGCTGATCACCTTCGTCACCGACCGTCCCGGCCACGACGCCCGCTACGCCATCGACCCCTCGCGCATCCGGCAAGAACTGGGCTGGCGTCCCTCCGTCACCGTGGAGGAGGGCCTCCGCCGCACGGTCCGCTGGTATCTCGACAATCCGGACTGGTGGCAGCCATTGCTGACCCGGCAAGGCGTTGGCGAAAGGCTCGGCCGCGCATGAAGCTCCTCGTCTTCGGCAAGACCGGCCAGGTCGCGCGCGAGCTGCAACGGCTCGCCCCCGATGCGATCTATCTCGGCCGCGATCAGGCCGACCTCGCCGATCCCGCCACCTGCGCCGCCGCCATTGCCGCGACCGACGCGCAGGCCATCCTAAACACCGCCGCCTGGACCGCCGTGGACAAGGCCGAGACCGAGGAAGCCGCCGCCACCGTGGTCAATGGCGCGGCCCCGACCGCCATGGCCCGCGCTGCCGCCGACAAGGGCATCCCTTTCCTCCACATCTCCACCGATTACGTCTTCGATGGCGCGGGCGATCAGCCCTTCCCCCCCGACCACCCCACCGCGCCACAAAACGCCTATGGCCGGTCAAAACTTGCCGGCGAACAGGGCGTCCGCGCAGCGGGCGGTCCCCACCTCATCCTGCGCACTTCATGGGTCGTCTCGGCGCATGGGGCGAATTTCGTCAAGACCATGCTCCGCCTCGGGGCCGAGCGTGACAGCCTCACCGTCGTCGCCGACCAGATCGGCGGCCCGACACCAGCCGCAGCCATCGCCGATGCCCTCCTCACCGCCGCCCGGGCGATGACCCAAGGCGCGCCAGGCGGCACACACCATTTCTCCGGCCACCCCGACACCAGCTGGGCGGATTTCGCCCGCGCCATCATGGCCGAGGCCGACCTTGCCTGCCGGATCGAGGATATTCCCTCCAGCGCCTATCCCACCCCGGCGAAACGCCCGCTGAACTCGCGCCTCGACTGCACCTCGCTTGACACCGCCTTCGGCATCCCGCGCCCCGACTGGCGCCGGGGCCTGACCGCCATCGTGAAGGAGCTTCGCCCATGACACGCAAAGGCATCCTCCTCGCCGGCGGCACCGGCTCGCGCCTCTGGCCGATCACGCTGGGGGTGTCGAAGCAGCTTCTGCCGATCTACGACAAGCCAATGATCTACTACCCGATCTCGGTCCTGATGCTCTCCGGCATCCGCGAGATCGCCATCATCACCACGCCCGAGGATCAGCCGCAGTTCCAGCGCCTTCTCGGTGACGGCAGCCAATGGGGCCTTGCCTTCACCTGGGTCATCCAGGAACGGCCCGAGGGGCTGGCTCAGGCCTATCTCCTGACCCGCGACTTCCTCGCCGGAGCTCCTTCGGCCATGGTCCTTGGCGACAACATCTTCTTCGGCCACGGTCTGCCGGAAATCCTGCAGCGTGCCGACCAACAGACCCTTGGCGGCACGGTCTTTGGCTACCACGTGGCTGACCCCGAACGCTATGGCGTCGCCGCCTTCGACGCCGACGGTCGCGTCACCCAGATCGTCGAGAAGCCCCGCGTCCCACCCTCCAGCTTTGCCATCACTGGCCTCTACTATCTTGACGGCCGCGCCCCCGAGATCGCGGCGACGATCAGCCCCTCGGCACGGGGAGAGCTCGAGATCGTCGATCTTCTCGAACATTACCGCGCCGAGGGCACGCTCCAGGTGGAACGGATGGGCCGCGGCTTCGCCTGGCTGGACACCGGCACACCGGGCAGCCTGCTGGACGCGGGGAACTTCGTCCGCACCTTGCAGGACCGGCAGGGAATGCAGGTCGGCGCCCCAGAAGAGATCGCCTTCCGTCAGGGCTGGATCGACCGCTCCGGGATGCAAAGGCAGGCCGAGGTCTTCGGCAAGTCGAGCTACGGTGCCAATCTCGCCAGCGTGCTGCGCGAAGAGCCGATGTCCTAGGGGCCCCGCACGCGCTTCAGCACGGTGTCCAGACCCTTGCGCAGCGCCTCGGGTCCGCCCTCCTCGCCAAAGATCCGGAAGACCTGCTCGTTCAGCCCGCCGCGCGTCGAATGTTCCTCGCGCAGCGTGGCGAAGCTCTTGTCGCTGGCCTCGGCCACCTGTCCGAGATTGGCGAAAAGCATCGACATGTAGTCCCGTGCCGCCGCTTCGGGCAGGCCCTGCTGCATCAGCCAGCTCTGCGCCACGTCGAGGATACCGAAATAACTGCCCATCAGCGCCGAGCCGACCGCCAGAAGATCGAACTCGTCCGGCGTGCGACATTCCAGGGTCTGTCCAAGCCGGTCAAACAGCGCGGCCACGTCCGGGTCCGAGGGGAAGATCGGCGTGACGCAGCGCCGCTCGGCCACGAAGGGCAGGGGGATCGCCCGGATCACCGGCAGGTCCAGCCCGATCCAGTCCCGGATCGTCGCGATCTGCGTCGCCGCGATCAGGCTCAGGACCTTCTGACTCTCGCGGAACCGCAGCGCGCGGACCACCTCTTCCGCGACTTGGGGCCGGATCGACAGGACGACCATCTCGCACTGATCCACGACCGCCTGGTTGCTGTCCGCGACCGTGACGCCCGGAAACCGCGCGGCAAGCGCGGCCGCCACCTCCGCCCCGCGAGGCGACAGGACAGCACCGCCGCCCAACCCCTCGACCATCGCCGCGGCGATGCTTCCTGTCCCGACGAATCCCAGGCGCATCCTGCCCTCCCGCTTTCCGCCATGGTCGCGAGAAGCGCCCGCCCACGCAAGACGCTGGGGCAGTCGGTTACGCCCTGGAAGCCCGCTGAAGGATCACCCGAAGCTGCGCGCCGATCACGCTGCCTCGGCCGCCGGGCGCCGGATCGATGACGCGGCCTTCAGCACCAGCGGGCGCAGTCCAGCGCCACCGGCATCGACGATCTCGAAGAACTGGCGGCGCATCCGCGGTTCCCAGAAGTCGTTGATATGGGCGGCAAGCCCCGCGACCCCCTCGGCCTCCGGCTTCGTTTCCATGAACATCGCGATCTGGTTCGCCATCCGCGTGATCTTTTCAGCCGACATGGGCCCCCTCCGTCTGCAATCTATCCGTATGCGAGAAGACCTCGAACCGGTCCCCCCGTGCCAGCGCGACCAGGGTGATCCCCGCCCGCTCGGCCAGTTCCACCGCCGCGACCGTGGGGGCCGAGACGGCAATGATCATCGGCGCGCCCAGCATCGCGACCTTCTGCACCATGTCGGTGGACACGCGTGAGGTCAGCACGACCGCCCCCGCAGGCTGCGTGCCCGCACGGACCATTCCGCCGACCAGCTTGTCCAGCGCATTGTGCCGCCCGACGTCCTCACGCGACATCAGGACCCGGCCGTTCCAGAAGGCCGCGCCATGCACCGCGCGCGTCGCGTCATGCAGCCGCTGCTCCCCCGGCAGAGAAGCCACCGCCTGCAGGACCTGTGACGGCGTCATGCGAAAGCGCGAAGGCTCCACCACCGGCACGTCACGCAGCGCCTCGTCTATCGAATCGATCCCGCACAGCCCACAGCCTACCGGCCCCGCCATCATCCGCCGCCGCGCCGCCAGCCGCGCCTCGGCCGCAGGTTTCAGCCAGACCTGGACGTCCACGCCCCGCTGAACCTCAACCACCTCGACCGACAGGATCTCCTCCGGCCCGGCGATGCCCTCGGTCAGGGCAAAGCCATAGCCAAAGTCCTCAAGATCCGCAGGCGTCGCCATCATCACCGCCTGCGTCGTCCCGTTGAACGACAGCGCCACGGCCACCTCCTCGGGCAGCACCCGTTCCCCCGGCTGAACCGAGGGACCGAAGACCAGCCGAGGGGTTGGCCGCGCGCCGATCATTCCGCCGCCAGGATGCGCCGCGACAGGGCTGCCTGCGCCGCGTATTCCTCTTGCCATTCGGACGGGCCGTTGGACGGGCTGACCTGCACCGCCGTCACCTTGTATTCCGGGCAGTTCGTCGCCCAGTCACTGAAGTCGGTGGTGATGACGTTGGCCTGCGTATCCGGGTGGTGGAAGGTCGTATAGACCACACCGGGCGAAACCTTGTCGGTGATCGTCGCCCGCAGCGTGGTTTCTCCCGACCGCGAGGCCAACCGGACGAAGTCGCCATCCCGGATGCCCCGGTTCTCGGCGTCATGCGGGTGGATCTCCAGCAGATCCTCGTCATGCCAGACGACGTTCGCCGTCCGCCGCGTCTGCGCGCCCACGTTGTACTGCGACAGGATACGGCCCGTCGTCAGCAGAAGCGGGAAGCGCGGGCCGGTCTTTTCATCCGTCGCGACGTATTCCGTGCGGATGAACTTGCCCTTGCCGCGCACGAAGCCGTCGATGTGCATCAACGGTGTGCCTTCCGGCGCCTTCTCGTTGCAGGGCCACTGGACCGAGCCCATCGTCTCGATCTTCTCATAGCTCACCCCCGCGAAAGAGGGCGTGGTCATGGCGATCTCTTCCATGATCTGGCTGGGATGGGTGTAGTTCCACCCCGCGCCCATCGCATTGGCGAACATCTGGGTCACTTCCCAGTCGGCATAGCCCTGCTTCGGCGCCATCACCTTGCGGACCATGTTGATCCGGCGTTCGGCGTTGGTGAAGGTGCCATCCTTTTCCAGGAAGGACGAGCCGGGGAAGAACACATGCGCGTAGTTCGCGGTCTCGTTCAGGAACAGGTCGTGGACGATCACGCATTCCATCGCCGCAAGGCCGGCTGCGACATGGTGGGTGTCGGGGTCGGATTGCAGGATGTCCTCACCCTGGCAGTAGAGGCCCTTGAAGGTCCCCTCGACCGCCGCGTCCAGCATGTTCGGGATGCGCAGGCCCGGCTCGGGGTCGATGGTGACGCCCCAGGCCTTCTCATAGATCGCGCGGACCTCGGGGTTCTTCACATGGCGGTAGCCCGGCAGTTCATGCGGGAAGGACCCCATGTCGCAGGACCCCTGCACGTTGTTCTGCCCGCGCAGCGGGTTCACGCCCACGCCACGGCGACCGATATTGCCGGTCAGCATGGCGAGGTTGGCGATGCCGATGACGGTGGTCGAACCCTGGCTGTGCTCGGTCACGCCGAGGCCATAGTAGATCGCCGCATTGCCGCCGGTCGCATAAAGCCGCGCGGCCTTGCGGACCTCCTCGGCCGGGACGCCCGTCACCAGCTCCACCGCCTCGGGCGAGTGGTTGGGGGCCGAGATGAACTCGGCATAGTCCTGGAACTCATCCCAGTCGCAGCGGGTGCGGATGAACTCTTCGTTGTAAAGCTTCTCCGTCACGATCACATGCGCCAGCGCCGAAACGATGGCCACGTTCGTCCCCGGCGTCAGCGCCAGGTGATGTGCGGCCTTGTAGTGCGGGCCTTCGACGGTTTCGGTGCGCCGAGGATCGACCACGATCAGCTTCGCGCCCTGACGCAGCCGCTTCTTCATCCGCGACGCGAACACCGGGTGCGCGGCCGAGGGGTTGGCGCCGATCACCATGATCACGTCCGATTCCTCGACGGAATCGAAGTCCTGCGTGCCGGCCGAGGTGCCGAAGGTCTGGCCCAGGCCATAGCCGGTGGGCGAATGGCAGACGCGGGCGCAGGTGTCGGTGTTGTTGTTCATGAACACCGCACGGGTCAGCTTCTGGACGAGGTAGGTCTCCTCGTTCGTGCAGCGCGACGAGGTGATCACACCGACCGACTGACGGCCATACTTGGCCTGGATGCCCTTCATCTTGTTGGCCGCAAACTCCATCGCCTCGGCCCAGGAAACCTCGCGCCACGGTTCGGAAATCGTCTCGCGGATCATCGGCTTCAGGATGCGGTCCTGGTGCGTGGCATAGCCATAGGCGAAGCGGCCCTTGACACAGGAATGGCCCCGGTTGGCCTTGCCGTGCTTGTAGGGGGTCATGCGGACCAGCTCATCGCCACGCATTTCCGCCTTGAACGAGCAGCCGACGCCGCAATAGGCGCAGGTGGTGATGATCGACCGATCCGGCGTGCCGATCTCGATCACCGACTTCTCGGTCAGGGTCGCGGTCGGGCAGGCCTGCACGCAGGCGCCGCAGCTCACGCAGTCGCTGGCCAGCGCGTCATCCGACTTCGCGCCAAAGGACACGCGGCTGTCCCAGCCCCGGCCCTCGATCGTCAGCGCGAAGGTGCCCTGCACTTCCTCACAGGCCCGGACGCAGCGCGAGCAGACGATACATTTCGCCGGGTCATAAGTGAAATAGGGGTTGGAATCGTCCTTCGGCAGCCACTGCGGATTGGCCTCGCCGCTAGTGTTGCGGGGGCGGAAATGGGTGTCCACCGCGTCATACCGCACATCGCGCAGACCGACGGCCCCGGCCATGTCCTGCAATTCGCAATCACCGTTCGCGGCGCAGGTCAGGCAGTCCAGCGGGTGGTCAGAGATGTAAAGCTCCATCACCCCGCGACGCAGGTCCTTCAGCTTGCCGGTCTGGGTCTTGACCTTGATCCCCGGCGCAACCGGGGTGGTGCAGGAGGCCGGGGTGCCATTCCGCCCCTCGATCTCCACCAGGCACAACCGGCACGAGCCAAAGGCGTCGATGCTGTCCGTCGCGCACAGCTTGGGGACCGAGATTCCAAGCTCGGCCGCGGCACGCATGATGCTGGTGCCTTCCGGCACGGTCACGTCAAAGCCGTCGATGGTCAGCGTGACCATGGTCTTGGACTTGGCGGCGGGGGTGCCGAAGTCGCGGTCGGGGATGATGAAGTCTTTCATTCTGCGGCCTCCTTCGCGCGGGCGAAGTCATCTGGGAAATGGGTCAGGGCGCTCATCACCGGATATGGGGTGAAGCCGCCAAGGGCGCAAAGCGACCCTGACTTCATCGTGTTGCACAAGTCGGTGATCAGCGGGATCGCGCTCGGATCGCCCGCGGCCAGCCGGTCCAGCGTCTCGACGCCCCGCACCGCGCCGATGCGGCACGGGGTGCACTTGCCGCAGCTTTCAATGGCGCAGAACTCCATCGCGAAGCGGGCCATCTGCAGCATGTCGGTGGTGTCGTCGGCGATGGTCAGACCCGCGTGGCCGATCAGCCCCTCCTTGGCGCCGAACTCCTCATAGCCGAAGGGCGTGTCGAACAGCGACGGCGGGAACCAGGCGCCCAGCGGGCCACCCACCTGCACCGCCTTGACCGGACGGCCCGAGGCCGTGCCGCCGCCGATCTCGTTCACGATCTGGCCAAGCGTCAGGCCGAAGGCCACTTCATAAAGACCGCCGAAGCGCACATTCCCGGCGATCTGCAGCGGGATCGTCCCACGGCTGCGTCCCAGCCCGAAGTCCTTGTAGAAGGCAGCCCCCTTGGCCATGATCACCGGCACCGAGGCCAGCGAGATCACGTTGTTCACCACGGTCGGGCGGCCCATGAAGCCCTGCAGCGCCGGCAGCGGCGGCTTGGCCCGGACCACGCCGCGCTTGCCTTCCAGAGAGTTCAGCAGCGAGGTCTCCTCGCCGCAGACATAGGCCCCGGCGCCGACGCGGATTTCCATGTCGAAGCGCGGGCCCAGCACCCCCGCCTCACGCGCGATCCGCACGGCGGATTCCATCACCCGGATCGCCACCGGGTATTCGCTGCGGATGTAGACATAGCCCTTGGTCGCCCCGCAGGCGAGGCCGGCAATCGCCATGCCCTCGATCAGGGTGAAGGGGTCGCCTTCCATCAGCATCCGGTCAGCGAAGGTGGCGCTGTCGCCCTCATCCGCGTTGCAGACGATGTATTTCTGATCCGCCACCGCTTCCGAGACGGTCTTCCACTTGATCCCGGTCGGGAACCCCGCGCCGCCGCGCCCGCGCAGGCCGGACTCGATGACTTCGGCCACGATCTCGGGCGCGCTCATGTTCACCGCCCGATCCAGCCCCACAAGCCCGCCATGCGCGCGGTAGTCCTCCAGCGACAGCGGGTCGATCACGCCGACGCGGGCAAAGGTCAGCCGGGTCTGGCCCTTCATCCAGGGCAGTTCCTCGACCAGCCCCAGCGCCTTGGGATGCGAGGCCAGGTCGCCGAACAGCCCCGGCACATCGGCCAGCGCCATCGGGCCAAAGCCCACCCGGCCCGCATCCGTCACCACCTCGACCAGCGGCTCCAGCCAGACCATCCCGCGCGATCCGTTGCGCACTATCTCGACCGCGACCCCACGCGACGCAGCCTCGGCCGCAATCGCCTCGGCCAGCGCATCCGCGCCCAGCGCGACGGCAGCCGAATCCAGAGGAACGTAAACCTTCATTTCGCCACCTGTGCCACGACGCTTTCATCCACCCGGCCCACCAGCCGTCCGTCGACCATCGCCGCCGGTCCGCAGGCGCAGAGGCCAAGGCAGAACACCGGCTCCAGCGTGACGCGGCCGTCGGCCGTCGTCTCATGCCAGTCGATGCCCAGCGCCGTCTTGATCCGATCCGCCACCGCATCGGCGCCCATCGTCTGGCACGCCTCGGCCCGGCACAGCTTCAGCACGTGCCGACCCGCCGGGGCCGAGCGGTAATCGTGGTAGAAGCTTACCACCCCATGCACCTCGGCCTTGGTCAGTGACAGCGCCTTGGCGATCTGAGGAATGGCGGTTTCCGGGATGAACCCGAAGGCCTCTTGCACGGCATGGAGGATCGGCAACAGCGGCCCCTCCAGCCCGCGATGGGCATCAAGGATCTGGGCGATCCGGTCGGTCTGGTCGTGGGAATCAAGCATGCGGGCAACCTCTGGCTGGCATGCCGAGGTATACGCCCGTTGATAGGGGATTCAATTCCAATATACCGTCATTCGATAGGCTAATCCTATCAACGAAACCGCTTCAGCGCCTCGTCGAAAAGCGCCTGCAAGACCGGAGTCTGCGGGTCCCGCCGCGGGGCGATCAGGCCCACGTTATGCTCGGCCTCGGGCTCCACGATCGGCACCGCCACCAGCCGGCCATCGGCAATGAACAGGTCGGCCAGCTTCTTCGACACGATGGACGCCCAGCGCCCGGTCAGGACGTGACTCACCAAGGCGATGATCGAATTCGACTCGATCGACGGGGCCGCCGTGATCCCGGCCTCGGCCAGATGCTGGTTCACGATCCGCCGGTTCTGCATGTCCGATGTCAGCAGGCACAAAGGAATCGAGGCCAGATCGCCCCAGCTGACCCGCGCGCGCCCGGCGAATTCGGTCCCCGGAGCCACCAGCAGGCGGTAGAACTCGGCGAACAGCGGTACGGTCGTCACCCGGCCCAGCGGCTCGTTGTCCAGATAGGTGATGCCCGCGTCCAGCTCCAGGCTGTCGATGCCGTTCAGGATCTCGATGCTGGTGCGGCTCAGGATACTGATCCGCAAGGCGGGATGCCGGGCCGAGAATTCGCCGGTCAGATCGGCCACCATCGGCAAGGCCGTCGGGATCACCCCCAGCCGCAGGTTGCCCGACAACCCGGTGCGCACCACCCGCATCTCGTCCTTCAGCGCCCGCACGTCGCCCACGATGCTCAGCGCCCGGTCCAGCACCCTTTGCCCCTCGGGCGTCAGGCCCTGAAACCGGCTGCCTCGGAACACCAGCTGCACGCCCAGCTGATCCTCCAACTGCCGGATCGCCGAGGAGAGCGAGGGCTGCGTGACGCCGCAAACCTCGGCCGCGCGACCGAAGTGCCGCTCCTTGGCCAAGGCGATGAACATTTCCAGCTTGTCGATCATGTCGGAACCCTGCCCCCACGCGCCCTTGCCCGCAAGCCCCGGACGCCTTACCTCTGGCCCCATGCGCCGCTTCATTCCCTTCCTGCCGAAACTGCCGCTTGTCCCGGTGATCCGCCTTGGCGGCACGATCGGCACCGGCTCCCGCGCCCTGAATGACGAGGCGCTGGCCCCGCTGATCGAACGCGCCTTCAAGTTGAAGCCCGTCGCCGTGGCCTTGCAAATCAACTCGCCCGGCGGTTCGGCGGTGCAGTCCAGCCTGATCGCCGCGCGCATCCGCCGCCTCGCCGACGAAAAGAAGGTCCCCGTCCATGCCTTTGTCGAGGATGTGGCGGCCTCGGGCGGCTACTGGCTGGCCTGCGCCGGCGACGACATCTGGGTGGATCAAAGCAGCCTCGTCGGCTCGATCGGCGTGATCTTCGCCTCGTTCGGCTTCCCCGAACTGATGGCGCGGCAGGGCGTCGAACGCCGCGTCGTCACCGCCGGCCGGTCCAAGAGTTTCGCCGACCCGTTCCTGCCGCAGAAGGCCGAGGACATCGAACGTCTGAAGGCCCTGCAGGGCCCGATCCATCAGGCATTCATCGACCATGTAAGGACCTCGCGCGGGGCGCGGCTGGACCAGACGGCGGACCTCTTCAACGCCGATATCTGGGCCGGGCAGCAGGCCGTTGACCTTGGTCTGGCCGATGGCGTGGCGCATCTGGTGCCCAAGCTGAAGCAGCTTTACGGTGACAAGGTGCGCCTCATCCCCTTTGGCCGCAAGCGGAGCCTGTTTCAGCGGTTCGGGCTGAACCTCATCGACGAAACCCTCGGCGCGGTCGAGGATCGGGCGCTCTGGGCGCGGTACGGTCTCTAGATGCTGCTGAAGATCATCTTCATCTTCCTCGGCGCGATGGTCCTGATCGCCCTGATCGGCCGTGCCCTCTTTCCCAGCGCCCTGCCCCGCGTGCTGCGAAAACGCAAGGGCCCCCCTGTCTGCGACAGCTGCGGGCGCTACCTGATCGGCCGCAAGGGATGCGACTGCGGGGGACGCGCGAAATGACGGCACTGGTGACGGGCGCGGGCAAGCGCCTGGGGCGGGCGATGGCGCTTTATCTGGCGGGTCGCGGGCATGACGTGGCGGTGCATTATGCCTCGTCCGCCGCCGAGGCCGACTCCGTGGTCGCGGAAATCCGCGCCATGGGCCGCCGCGCCCAGGCTTTCCGGGCCGACCTTCTGGTCGAGGCCGAGACACAGGCCCTGATCCCCGCCGCGGCCGAGGCTCTGGGACCGCTGACCGTCCTCGTCAACAACGCCTCGATCTTCGAATACGACCGGATCCAGACCTCCACCCGCGAAAGCTGGGACCGCCACATCGAATCGAACCTGCGCGCGCCCTATGTCCTGACGCAGGCTTTCGCCCGCCAATGCCCCGAGGCCGTGACGGACGAGGCCGGAGAGCCGCTCGCCCAGGGCCTGATCGTCAACATGATCGACCAGCGCATCCTGAAACTCACGCCCGAGTTCTCGACCTACACCATCGCCAAGATGGGCCTCTGGGCGCTGACCCGCACCGCCGCGCAGGGCCTCGCGCCGCATATCCGCGTCAACGCCATCGGCCCCGGCCCGACCTTGCAAGGCAGCCGGCAAAGCGACAGCCATTTTGCGCGCCAGCGCGCCGCGACGGTGCTGGGCCGCGGCGCCAACCCCGCCGATATCACCGCCGCGCTGGGGTTCTTCCTCGACAGCCCGGGCGTGACCGGCCAGTTCCTCGCCATCGACGGTGGGCAGCATCTGGCCTGGCAGACTCCCGATGTGCTGGGCGTTGAGTAGCCCCCTCGACCGCAAGTTGTCCACTTCGTCCCCAGCCTTCACGCATTCGTCATAATTCGCCTTGGATATCAGGGATTTGGCGCGGGGCGAAAAATCTTTCATTGAAAATCAACGACTTGCAAATCTGCCTAAAAATTGGGCAACATCACGAAACCACCTGAAATCCACGGAAATTCCGGCCTCCCCAAAGTTTCTCCGCAGACTTATCCCCAGAAACCGTGGACAGCTTTACTCTTGCCTCCGCCCCCGGTCGGTGGCAGCCCCAAGGAAGAATCGACAGCCTGTAAACCATGGACGACAAGCCGCGCACCGGACATGAGGTGATCCAGGATTACCTGAAGACGCTGGACGGATCGCCCGGCGTCTACCGGATGCTGAACGCCGCGTCCGAGGTCCTTTACGTCGGCAAGGCGCGGAACCTGAAGGCTCGGGTCTCGAATTACGCGCGCCCCTCGGGACATTCCGGCCGGATCGCCCGGATGATCCACGAAACCGCTTCAATGATGTTCCTGACCACCCGGACGGAGCTTGAAGCGCTGCTGCTTGAACAGAACCTGATCAAGCAGCTCAAGCCGCGCTACAACGTGCTGCTGCGCGACGACAAGTCGTTCCCGAACATCCTGATCTCCTCCGAACACCCCTTCCCGCAGATCAAGAAGCACCGCGGCAAGAAGTCCGAGAAGGGCGCCTATTTCGGCCCCTTCGCCAGCGCGGGCGCGGTCAACCGCACGTTGAACCAGCTGCAGAAGGTCTTTCTCCTCCGCAACTGTTCGGACTCAATCTTCGACAGCCGCACCCGTCCCTGCCTGCAATACCAGATCAAGCGCTGCTCCGCCCCCTGCGTCGGCAAGATCAGCGCCGAGGGCTATGCCTCCCTCGTCGACGATGCCAAGCGTTTCCTCGAAGGCAAGACCACCTCGGTCCAGGCCGACCTCGCCCGCGAGATGGCCGCCGCCTCGGAAGCGATGGAGTTCGAACGCGCCGCAGCCCTCCGCGACCGGATCCGCGCGCTGACCCAGGTGCAGCAGTCGCAGGGCATCAACCCGCAAGGGGTGGCCGAAGCGGATGTCGTCGCGCTCCACCTCGAACACGGGCAGGCCTGCGTGCAGGTCTTCTTCATCCGCGCCAACCAAAGCTGGGGCAACCGCGACTTCTACCCCAAGACCGGCGCCGGGGCCGAAGCGCCCGAGATCCTCGAGGCCTTCCTCACCCAGTTCTACGACGACAAGGATCCACCCCGGCTGATCCTGCTCTCGCACCCCGTCGACAACCCCGACCTCGTGGCCGAGGCGCTTGCCGCCCGCGCCGGTCGCCGGGTCGAACTTGCCGTCCCGCAACGCGGCGAAAAGGCGGAACTGGTGGAAAACGCCGTCCGCAACGCCCGCGAAAGCCTCGCCCGCCGGATGGCCGAGTCGACCACGCAGAACAAGCTCCTCCAGGGCCTCGCCGAAGCCTTCGACCTCGACGCCCCGCCGCAGCGGATCGAGGTCTATGACAACTCGCATATCCAGGGCACCAACGCCGTCGGCGGCATGATCGTCGCCGGGCCGGAAGGCTTCCTGAAATCGCAATACCGCAAGTTCAACATCCGGTCCGAGGCCGGGGCGAACTCCGACGATTTCGGCATGATGAAGGAAGTCCTGACCCGCCGCTTCGAGCGGCTCTTGAAGGAAGACCCCGAGCGCAAGACCGACATGTGGCCTGACCTTCTGCTGATCGACGGCGGCGCGGGGCAGGTCTCGGCCGTGGCGGAAATCATGTCCGAGCTTGGCGTCGATGACATCGCCATGGTCGGCGTGGCCAAGGGCATCGACCGGGACGCCGGGAAAGAGGAATTCTACCGCCCCGGCGAACGCCCCTTCGCGCTGCAGCGCAATGACCCGGTGCTCTACTTCATCCAGCGCCTGCGGGACGAGGCGCACCGCTGGGCGATCGGCGCGCACCGCGCCAAACGGGCAAAGGCCGTCAGCGCCACGCCGCTGGACGACATCCCCGGCGTCGGCGCGGCCCGGAAGCGGGCGCTTCTCGCGCATTTCGGCAGCGCCAAGGCGGTGGCGCGGGCCGGGGTGGCCGACCTGCAGGCGGTGGACGGGATTTCCGAGGCCATGGCCCGGACCATCGCGGATTACTTTTCGGCCAAGGCGTAAGGGGGTCTGCCCCCCCTGTGAAACCGTGAGGCTTCCCGCGCCCCGACGCCTCGGCTAGGCTTTCGCCCATGCGCCCCGGTCCCCTGAACCTCATCACCGATGTCCCCGGCCTTCTGGTCGGCAATGCCCATGACGCCGCCTTGCGCTCGGGCGTGGCCGTCCTGACCGCCGACCGTCCCTTCACAGCCGCCGTCCACGTCATGGGCGGCGCGCCCGGCACGCGCGAGACCGACCTTCTGGCCCCGAATAAGCTGGTGCAAGAGGTGGACGCCCTTTTCCTCTCCGGCGGCTCGGCCTTCGGTCTGGATGCCGGGACCGGGATCATGGCGGGCCTGCGCGCGATGGGGCGCGGCTTTCCGGTCGGCCCGGTGAAGGTGCCGATCGTGCCGGGGGCAATCCTCTTCGACCTTCTGAACGGCGGCGACAATGATTGGACCGACAGCCCCTATCCCGCCCTTGGCCGCGCCGCGCTGAGGGAGGCCGCGACCGATTTCGCCCTTGGCAGCGCGGGCGCGGGCTATGGCGCGATGACCGGCACGCTGAAGGGCGGCCTCGGCTCGGCCTCCTGCACCCTGCCCTCCGGGCTCACCGTCGGCGCGCTTGTTGCGGTCAATGCGCTGGGTCAGGCGACAGTCGGTGACACCCCGCATTTCTGGGCCGCCCCCTGGGAAGAAGGGGATGAGTTCGGCGGGCTCGGCCCCGCGCCCATGGTCCCGCAAGAGGCCCCGTTGCCGCGCAAGCGGATGGGCGAGGCCACCACCATCGCCATCGTCGCCACCGATGCCGCCCTGACCAAGGCACAGGCGCAACGGCTGGCGGAGGCCGCCCACGACGGCATGGCCCGGTCGCTGGTGCCCTCGCATACGCCGCTGGACGGCGATCTGGTCTTTGCCGCCGCCACCGGGGCACGGGTGTTGGTGGACCCGGTGGTGGACGGCTTCCAGCTTGGCCACGCCGCCGCGACCTGCCTTGCCCGCGCCATCGCGCGCGCCGTCTATATGGCCGATCCGATGCCCGGCGACCTGCAACCGACATGGCGCAGCCGCTTTGGCGCAGAGGTTAAGAAACCCTGAACGCCCACGGACAAGTTGTTGAAATAACTTGGAAACGCCAGTTTGTCCACCGTGGACACTACCAGCGTTTCAGCGCATCCTCATCGGCATCCTTCGCGGCCACCCAGGTCTCGCCCCCGTCCCGGCTTTCCTTCTTCCAGAACGGCGCGCGGGATTTCAGGTAGTCCATCAGGAACTCCGCCGCCGCGAAGGCATCGGCCCGGTGGGGGGCGGCGGTGGCGACCATCATGATCGGCTCGCCCGGAGCCAGCCGCCCGTGCCGGTGGATCACCAGCCCATCCACCAGCGACCACCGCTGGACCGCCTGTTCAAGGATGGCCGTGATCGCCTTCTCGGTCATGCCGGGGTAATGCTCGATCTCCATCCCGGTCAGCCCACCGTCGGGCCGGACGATCCCGGTGAAGCTGACCACCGCCCCGGCCCCGGTCGCACCCGTGGTGAAGGCCGAGACCTCGGCACCCTGATCGAACGCTTCTGCCCGCACCCGTACCCGCATCTCAGCCCCCGGTCATCGGCGGGAAGAAGGCGACCTCGCGCACCCCGGCCAGCGGGGCGTCGAAATCGGCCAGATCCTGATCCAGCGCGACCCGCAGGGCAGAGGTGTCGGCGAAGGCCGCCGCATAGCGTTCCTCCCGTGCCCGAAGCTCCTCCACCAGGCCAGCCACGGTGGTGGCCCCGGTCTCGACCCGTTCCCGGGGGAGCCCGATCCGCTCACGCACCCAGGCGAAATAAAGTACGTCGATCATTTCCCGTCCCGCAGATAGGGCAGCGACTTGGTGAAATACTCCCACCCCGTCAGGGCCGTCAGCACGGCCGCAAGCCACAGAAGGCCGATCCCCGCCAGGTTCGCATATGAGGCGCAGTCCCGGTTGCCGCAGGTGCGGATCGCCTCGGCCTCGCCCGCCGCGACGGCCTCCATATGCTGCTCGGGGGTCAATCCCTCCAGCGCGAGGACGTTGAGATAGTCCAGCCCGGTCCCCAGGAACAGCACCGCGATCGCCACCATCTGGGCGGTGGTCTTCCACTTGGCCAGCTTGGTGACCTTCAGCAGCCCCGACTTCGCCCCCATGTATTCCCGCAGGCCCGAGACGAAGACTTCCCGGAACAGGATGATGGTGGCGGGCAGGATCAGCCAGGGGTTCATCCCGCTGTAGCCAGTGATGACCATGATCGCGATCACCACCATCGCCTTGTCGGCGATCGGGTCCATCAGCGCGCCAAACTTGGATTCCTGTTTCCAGAGCCGGGCAAGGTAGCCGTCAAACCAGTCGGTCAGCGCCGCCGCGACGAAAAGGGCGAGCGCGAACCAGTCGGCCCAGGGGCGGTGGAAATACAGGAACATCACGGCCACACCGGGAGCGGCCAGCAGCCGAAGAACCGTCAGGGCGTTGGGGATCGTCCAGGTCATGGCGAAGTGGTAGACCAAGGATCACTGCGGGGGAAGGGGATAGTTGCCCCCCTGCAGGCCCGGTCCGCCCCCCGATCAGAAGTCGAACAGGTCGGAGAGGAAGCTCTCCTTCCGCTTCTTCTTGTAGCCGTGGCGGTAGCGGTCGTCGTCGTCGTCCTTGTAGCGGCGGCGGTCGTCCTCACGGTAGTGGGGCGAGCGCGGCTCGGGCTGGTAGACCGGGGCAGCCTGCTGCGGCGGAGGTGGTGGGGCCATCGGCGCGGCGGCAGGGGCAGTGGCGAGCGAGCGGTCGATGATCTTGTCCAGCTCGCCCCGGTCCAGCCAGACGCCCCGGCACTTGGGACAGTAATCGATCTCGACCCCGCCCCGATCGGCCATCACCAGGGTCTCACCGTCAACCGGGCAGCGCATCTTTCACCTCTTCGATGTGTCAGGCAGTTAGATGGGGTCGCAATCGTGGCCCGCAAGGGTCGGAAACGCACTTGCGCGACGGGCCGCGACGGCGCAGAACAGGTCCGAGCCGTGGCGATGGCGTCGTCACAGGGGCAGGGCCCCGACGCTTGCGGAGATCCCGCTTCCGTCCTGTACGCCGGGACCTTTCGGGGTCCCAGTCCAGCGGCCCCGTTTCAATGGGGTCTGACATGGAACTTATCCGTCCCGAGCAGTATCGTTTCCACAACGGCGGCCGGAAGGACGCGCTGCCTTTCGCCGACGAGGAATATCACGACCGCCTGGCCGGGCTGCATGACATCATGGAGATGCATGGGCTGGACGCTGTGGTCCTGACCTCCATGCACAACGTCGCCTATTACTCCGGCTTTCTTTATTGCAGCTTCGGGCGGCCCTATGCCTGCGTGGTGACGCGCAACGACTGCATCACCGTCAGCGCCGGGATCGACGCGGGCCAGCCATGGCGGCGGTCGATCGGGGACAACATCACCTATACCGACTGGAAGCGCGACAATTTCTGGCGCGTGGTGGCCGGCATCACCGGCGAGGGCAAGGTGATCGGCTGCGAGGCGGATCACCTGACGATGGTGCAGGCCGAGAAGCTGGGCAGCTTTCTCAAGCCGAAGCGGGGCGTCGATATCTCGGCCGCGACGATGGAACAGCGGATGCGCAAGTCCGAGGCCGAGATCGCGCTGATCCGGCACGGGGCGAACGTGGCCGACGTGGGCGGCCATGCGATCCGCGACGCGGTCAAGGTCGGTGCGACCGAGCTGGAGGTCACGATGGCCGGCCGTGACGCGATGGAGCGCGAGATCGCCCGCCGCTTCCCCGAGGCCGAATATCGCGACACCTGGGTCTGGTTCCAGTCGGGTCTCAACACCGATGGCGCGCATAATCCGGTGACGAACCGCAAGCTGCAGCGCGGGGATATCCTGTCCCTGAACTGCTTTCCGATGATCAGCGGCTATTACACCGCGCTAGAACGGACGATGTTCGTGGGCGAGGTGGACGCGGCCAGCCTGAAGGTCTGGCAGACGAACGTCGCCGCGCATGAATACGGGATGAGCCTTCTGAAGCCCGGTGCCAGCTGCTCGGGCGTGACGGCGCAGATCAACGAGTTCCTGGCCGAGCGGGACATGCTGCAATATCGGACCTTTGGCTATGGTCACAGCTTCGGCGTCCTGTCGCATTACTATGGCCGCGAGGCCGGGCTGGAACTGCGCGAGGATGTGGACACGGTGCTGGAGCCCGGCATGGTCATCAGCATGGAGCCGATGCTGACCATCCCGCACGGCCAGCACGGAGCCGGTGGCTACCGGGAGCACGACATCCTGGTAATCACCGAGGACGGGGCCGAGAACATCACGGGCTATCCCTACGGACCCGACACCAACGTCATCGGCTGAGGTACTGCGCGCTCGCGGATTCGGCTGAAGAATCCGCAAGCGGCGGCGAAGATTCGGAAAAATCTACGGATTCAGGGTTGACGGATGGCTGCGCCCGTGGCGCAAGGTGGGTCAAAGCTGCCACAATCAAGGACTGAACCGTGTCCCACGCCCTTGCCCGCGTCTTCGCGATCCTTGCCCTGCCGCTGCTGGCCGCCTGTGCCGGCGCGCCGACGCCGACTGAACCTCCGGTGGTGCCGGGCTATGAGGGCATCCAGGATGGCGAATACTTCATCGAGCCGGTCCCGGCGCAGTACCTCTACGATGGCAACCGCCGCGTGGAGGTTGCCTACACCGGGGACGAGGCGCCGGGAACGATCGTGGTCGATATCTATGCGCGCAAGCTCTATCTCGTCGGCGACGGCGGGACGGCGACGCGCTATCCGATCGCCGTCGGGCGTGAGGGGCTGTCCTTCAAGGGCACCGGCGTCATCGGGCGCAAGGCGGAATGGCCGTCGTGGACCCCGACCGCGAACATGGTGCGCACGCGTCCAGACCTTTACGCCGCCTATGCCGGCGGCCTGCCGGGCGGGCTGACCAATCCGCTGGGCGCGCGGGCGCTGTACCTCTATCGCGGCGGTCGGGACACGATGTTCCGCATCCACGGCACCTCGGATTCGGCCTCGGTCGGCTATGCGACCAGCGCGGGCTGCATCCGGCTGTTCAACCAGGACATCATCGACCTGTACAACAAGGTTCCGAACGGCACCCGAGTGAAGGTGCGGACCGAAGCGGAAAGCCTTGCGCTGGAAGGCCCGCAGATGAGCGATGCCTACGGCCGGCTTGTCCCCGCGACGCCAGAGAACATCGCGAAGAAAGAGCGCGACCTCGAGCAGATCGCCCGGCAGGAAGCCAAGGATCGCGAAGCCGCCGAGAAGGCCGAGACGAAGCGTCTGGCCGCCTGCCAGCGGCGCGGGATCGAGCCCGAGGACTGCCCGCGCCCGGCCCCGGTCGAACCGACCGTCTTTGCCGGGACCTCGGACAGCCTCAGGTTCTGATGACGTAATCCTTTAGGGTGGTCTCCACGACCTCCCACGTGCCCTCGAAGCCGGGGCGGATGATCAGGCTGTCACCCGGGTGAAGCTGGGTGACTGTCCCGTCGTCCCCGGTCAGGATCGAGTAGCCGCTGATGATGTGGAAATACTCCCACTCGCTGTAGACGACCCGCCACTTGCCGGGCGTCGACTGCCAGAGGCCGCAGTAGAGGCCGTCGGTTTCCTCAAGGTTCCAGGTGGTATGCACGGGGCTGCCGGAGATCAGCCGGTCAGGGGCCGGACCTCCGGTCTCGGGCGTGCTGCCGATGCGGGTGACGCGCTGGATAAGGGTCATGGCTCTCTCCATTTGACCGCGGCATTCAGGCCGGACCGCGGGGGGAGGTCAAGCCTCCGGCCCGACCGATGGCGGTGCTGCGCTGCGGCGCAATTATGTTGCGGCGGAGGTCCGCTTGTGCCCATATGACGGGCAGAATATGAACCGCACCTCGGAGGCCCCCATGAGTGCGACTTCCCCCGTCCGGCCCGTCCTGCCGCCCGATATCCGGGCTCGCAAGGGTGGGGAGCCGCTGGTGGTGCTGACCGCCTATTCCACTCCCGTTGCCCGCCTTGTCGACGCCCATTGCGATGTCGTTCTGGTGGGGGACAGCCTGGGGATGGTGATCCACGGCCTGCCCTCCACCCTGGGCGTGACGATGGAGATGATGATCCTGCACGGCCGCGCCGTGGTCCGGGGTGCCCAGCGCGCGATGCCGGTGATCGACATGCCCTTCGGCAGCTATGAGGAAAGCCCGGCGCAGGCGTTCCGCAACGCCAGCCGCCTGATGGCCGAGACCGGCGCACCGGCCGTCAAGCTGGAGGGTGGGGTCCATATGGCCGAGACGATCGCCTTCCTGACGGCGCGCGGTGTGCCGGTGATGGCGCATGTCGGGCTGACCCCGCAGGCGGTGAACACTCTGGGTGGCTACAAGGTCGTGGGCCGCGACGATGAGGCCGCGAAGGTCATGGCCGACGCGAAAGCGACCGAAGCGGCCGGGGCCTTCTCGATCGTGCTGGAGAAGGTGCCGGCCGGCCTGGCCGGGCGGATCACGGCCGAGCTGGCGATCCCGACCATCGGCATCGGCGCGGGGGTCGACTGCGACGGGCAGGTGCTGGTGGTGGATGACATGCTGGGCCTGTTCACCGACTTCCGTCCGAAATTCGTCAAGCGTTATGCCGAGCTGGGCCGCGCCGCCGACGAGGCGATTGCCGCCTATGCCGCCGAGGTGCGCAGCCGCACCTTCCCTGCGGCGGAACATTCCTTCGCGGATACGGTGCCGGTGAAGAAATGATCCTGCGGACTGTGGCGGACCTGCGGGCTGTGGCGCGCGGGTGGAAGGCAAAGGGCGAAACCGTGGGGGTCGTCCCGACCATGGGGGCGCTGCATGAGGGACATCTCTCCCTTGCGCGCCGGGCGCGTCAGGAATGCGACCGGGTGATCACGACGATCTTCGTGAACCCGAAGCAGTTCAACAACCCGGATGATCTGAAGAAATACCCCCGGAGCGAGGAAGCAGACGCAGCGCTGCTGGCCACCGTTCCGGTCGACGCGATCTTCGCCCCCTCGGTCGAAGAGGTCTACCCCGACGGTTTCATCACCAATGTCACGATGCAGGGCGTGGCCCAGCCGCTGGAGGGGCACATGCGCCCCGGCCATTTCGACGGCGTGGCGACCGTCGTGACCAAGCTGTTTGGCATGACCCTCGCCGACCGGGGCTATTTCGGCCAGAAGGACTGGCAGCAGCTGCAGGTCGTCCTGCGTCTGGTGCGGGATCTGAACATTCCGGTGCAGGTCGTGGGCTGCGAGACGATCCGCGAGACGGACGGGTTGGCGATGAGCTCCCGGAACCTGCGGCTGACCGCGGAAGGCCGGGCGAAGGCGCCGGTGCTTTACGCGGCCATCACCCGCGCCGCCGACGATATCCGGGCCGGACACGCCGACCGCATGGCGATCCGCGAGGCGGCCGAGACGATGCGCGAGGCCGGGTTCGAACGAGTGGAGTATATCGAACTGCGCGATGCCGAGACGCTGATGCCGTCCGACGACCCGCGCCGCCCGCGCCGGATGCTGGCGGCGGCGTGGCTGGATGGGGTGCGGCTGATCGACAATATCCCGGTCTAGATCAGCCCTTTGTCCGGGTCAGCCCTTGTGACAGGCGGCCTTCCGCCCTGACCCTGCCGGAGAGCAGACCCAGCTTGCCCCCTTGGCCATCCCGTTGGCTTTCTGGATGGCTGCCTTGGTGCGGGCCGCGGCCTCGGCCTGCGACAGGGGTTTGGGGGCGTTGGCGAACCAGTCAAAGCCATTCGCCGTCGCCCGCGGATGGCCGCGATCATCGGTCGCCAGCGCAGGCACCGCGCACAATGCCATCACAGCAGCAACCCGCAGGCTGCGAAACGCCTTGCCGAGCATAGGTGAACCCCCGTCCGGGCACGGTCCGGAGACCATGCGTCAGACACGAGTAGACCAGACCTTTCAGGCCCAATTCCGCCGTGAATAGGGCGATTTCAGGAATTGTCCGGCAACACCCGGTTGGTGACGCGCCAGTCCGGAAGACCGAAACCGTCGGGCCAGGGATAGACCTCGGGCTGGTTGAAGTAGACCGATCCGATCAGAAGCGGCAGGTCGGGGCGCAACTGCCGCACCTGATTTTCCCAAGTGGTCACATAGGCTTCGCTGCCGGAGTAGCCGACCTCGGCCACGAGAACCGGCTTTCCGAAGCCCTGCAGGCGGGCGTAACGTTCGTTCAGCCATTCCTCGAAAGTCTTGGCGCCGCCAAGGATCGTCTCCTCCCACGGCTCGTAGCCAAAGATCGACATGCCCACAATGTCGACATATTCGTCGCCCGGATAGTATTCGGCCGCGTTCTCGAGTCCCAGGGGCGACCAGACCACGTTGATGTTCGGCGCCTGATCCCGGCAGATGTCGATCATGCGGCGGTAGGCCTCGACAAAATCCTCGGGTTGCCAGCCGGCCCAGATGAAGTTCCCCTCATCATAGTCCATTTCGTGACCCCAGCGGATCGAGACCGGACTTTGCAGCGTCGCCACGACAGAGCAGATGCTGCGCATGTTGGCGTCGTAATAGCCTGCCCGGATGCCTTCGCGCAGGAATCTGGCCGTGTTGCGCTCGCTGCGGGTCCAGGTCCAGGGTTCGATGGTGATCAGCAGCGCGCGGTTGCGGGCGACGGCATATTGGTCGGCGTCCTGCAGGCTGCCGAGGTTGACGTCCTCCCAAGGCATGAAGACATGCTCGATGGCGAGGCCGGGGTCGTCACTGAAGTACCCCTCGGGGTCATAGGCCCCGAACGGCAGGTCTCCCGGCGGAGCAGCCCCGCCCGGCAGGGCGAGCAGCAGGCAAAGGGCCGAGCCCAGTCCCAGCTTTTGAACGCCACGCATCGCAATTCCTCCTTAGTTGAAGTCCGACGGCTGTCGGACCCATTCAAATGTGAACCGATAATCTGTCAAACCGGCCTGTCCCGAGGCCGCCCCGGCTACTCTGTTCTGCGTCTGGACCAGCCTGACGCCGTCCAGCCCCTGGGTCAGCCCGTAGGCGCCCTCGGCCGATCGCGTGGCAAAGCCGCTCCAGGTCATTCCGATCAGAAGGGCCGTGCAGGACAGTTGCACCGCCGCGTCCCGCCAGGTGCCCAGATAGGACCAGCCGTTCTCGGACAGGTGATGCCAGACCGTCACCAGCACGACGCTCGCGTAAAGCGAGCCGGACAGAAGCGTCAACAGGTAGAAACCCTTTGCCTCGACCAGCGGCGGGCCGAACAGGACCGGCAGAAGGCAACCCAGCGCCAGCGCCGTGTAAACCAGAAGGACACGCCCCGGCAGACGCCCGCGGGAGGCCTCGCCCTTGGGCGTGATCCGGAAATCGACGAACTTGCCGGTCAACGTATCCCGCACCGCCATGACGCAGCCCCACAGGACCCAGGGCCATTGCAGCCCCAGGAACAGGATCCTCTCCCAGCTGAGCACCGAGGCGTCGACCGGGCGGAAATGTCCCATGCGGTGGAAGCTCCAGGCGATGGCCAGCATGACCAGGATCATGGGCAGGACATGGGTGAAGTAGGCCGGATAGGTGACCAGCGAATAGCGGATGTCGAACAGCACCGCGATGACCGGCAAGAGGTACATTGCGAAGAAGGTCAGCGCCAACAGTGGATACAGAAGCTGGCAGAACAGGAACTGAGCCCGCAGGCGCGGCGGGAGATGCGGCAGGTAGCGCGGAGTATGCTGCAACAGGAGCGTGACCAGACTGCGCGACCACTGGAACTCTTGCGTGATCATGTCGGCGACCGTTGTGGGTCCGTCACCGATGGCAATCGCATCGATCGCGTGAACGCCCTTCCAGCCACCCGCGTTCAGAAGCATCGTGGTCGAGTGATCCTCGGCAAGCTCTGGCCCCAGTCCGCCGACGGACTGAAGCGCGCGGGTGCGGACCGCATAATGCGAGCCGATGCACATCGGCGCAAAACCGTTCGAGTAACCCGCCTGCAGGATCCCGTGGAACCCGCCCTCGGTATGCAGCCGGGTTCGGGCGGCCCAATTCAGCGGCGCATTGGACGAGCAGATCGAAGGGGCCGAGACATAGCCCACCTCCGGATCGGCAAAGGGCCGCAGCATCTCGCGCAGGTAGCCCGGCTGCGGGACATGATCGGCATCCAGCTGGCAGACCACGTCATACAGGTAATAGCCCCAATTGTCGTAGAAGTAGGCGAGGTTGCCCTCCTTGCACCGGGTCCGGCGCGGCCAGGTCTTCTGGTGGTAGGCCTCGACTCCCTTGCGCGTTGAAATGAAGACCCCATGCGCATCGCACCAGGCACGGGTCTCGGGCGAAGGATCCTCATCGGCAAGCCAGGTGTCGTGCGGCAGGTCCTGGGCAAGCATCGCCTCCAATGTGCGCCGAACGACATCGAACGGTTCAGAGGGGGTCTTGGTGACGATCATGGCCACCCGAAGCTGCGACTGCGCCGGGTCCGGACCGGCCGGGCGGACAGCGCGCAGACTGAAGAACAGGAAGAAGGCCTGAAGGAAGGTGATCCAGCAGATCAGCAGCGAGACCACCGCGAACTTGAACCAGCCGACCCAACCGGCGCCGACATCGACGTTGGACGGATCCAGCCACCAGCTCCAGAACCACAACGCCGCCGCCGCCCAGAAGATGGCAAGCAGGCTCTGGCTCTTGTATTCGGCCGGAGACAGCAGCGGTTCCAGATAGGGCGAGGCGACCTCACGCCGCATGGCGAACTCCATAGGCCAGTGCGGCATCCGCCAGCAGCGTCGCAAGGTCCGAGGATCCGGCGACGAACCCCAGCTTGACGCGCGCCTCGCGCGGGTCCGCGACGAGGGCCGGCGGATCGCCTGGACGGCGCGGGGACCAGATCACCGGCATCCGCCGCCCGGTCAGCGCCTCGATCCCGGCGATGATCTGGCGCACCGAGAGGCCCTTCCCGGTGCCGAGGTTCAGCCGCAAGGTCTCCCCCCCCGCCAGCAGGTGTTTCAACGCCAGCACATGCGCGCGGGCGAGATCGGAGACGTGGATATAATCGCGGATGCAGGTGCCGTCGGGCGTCGGATAATCGGTGCCGAACACCTGCAGCGCCGGCCCCTGCCCCGTGGCCGCGCGCAGGGCCAGCGGAATCAGGTGGGTCTCGGGCTCATGCCGCTCGAAAAGCTCGCCCTCGGGGTCCGCGCCTGCGGCATTGAAGTAGCGCAAGGCCGCGAAGCGAAGGCCGTGGGCACGGGCGTGGTCGGCCAGCATCCCCTCGCAGATCAGCTTGGTGCGGCCGTAGGGGTTGATCGGAACCTGTGGAGTCGTCTCGGCGATCGGCAGACGGTCCGGGATACCATAGGTCGCACAGCTGGAGGAAAAGACGATCCGGTCAACGCCTGCGGCATGGCAACCGGCGATCAGCCCGATCATCCCGCCCAGGTTGTTGTCATAGTAGAGGCCGGGATTCGTCATGCTTTCCCCGACATAGGCCGAGGCGGCGAAATGGATCACCGCCTCGGCGTCATGCAGGCGAATGGCACGCTCCACTGCCGCGGCATCGCGCACATCGCCCGGCACGAAGGGACCGTAGCGGACGGCATCGCGGTGGCCGGTCGACAGGTTGTCGAAGGCCACCGGGAGGAAACCGGCCCGCGCCAGCGCCTTGCAGGTGTGCGAGCCGATGAACCCCGCCCCACCCGTTACGAGGATTGCCGGTCCACTGGTCATGATACAAGCGCGGGGCGGCCCGGCAGGGGTTTGCCAAGCTTCTGGGCGAACCACGATATCGTAAGGTTGAGACCCTGATCCAGCGGCACGGTCGGTGCCCAGCCCAAGATGCGGTTCGCGCGGGTGATGTCCGGTCGCCGCTGGCGCGGGTCGTCCTGCGGCAAGGGTCGGAAGGTGATCGGCGTGCGGGACCCCACCTTTGCCTGGACCAGCTCGGCCAGCTCCAGCATGGTGAATTCGCCGGGGTTGCCAAGGTTCACCGGCATCTTTTCCTCGCTGGCCATCAACCGGACCAGCCCTTCGACCATATCGCTCACATAGCAGAAGCTGCGGGTCTGCGACCCGTCGCCATAGACGGTCAGCGGCTCGCCCCGCAGGGCCTGGACGACAAAGTTGGACACCACCCGTCCGTCCTCGGGGTTCATCTGCGGCCCGTAGGTGTTGAAGATCCGGGCGATCCGGGTTTCCAGCCCGCGATGCTCGCCGAATTCCCAGAACAGCGTTTCGGCCGCGCGCTTGCCCTCGTCATAGCAGGCACGAGGCCCGACCGTGTTGACGGAGCCGCGATAGCTTTCGGGCTGCAACGGGATCTCCGGGTCGCCGTAGACCTCGGAGGTCGAACTGAGCAGGATCCGCGCGCTCTTCCGTACGGCCAGCGTCAGCAGGTTCAGCGAGCCGTCGATGCTGGTGCGGAACGTGTGGATCGGGTTGGCCTGATAACGCGGCGGGGAGGCCGGACAGGCGAGGTTGTAGATCTCGTCCACCCTGCCCGAAATCGCCAGGGGCTGGAGGATATCATGCTCCACGAAGCGGAACCGAGGGTGCCGCATCAGACGCGCGATATTCTCGGTGGACCCGGTAAGCAGGTTGTCGATGCAGATCACGGTCTGTCCGCTTGCGATCAACCTGGCGCACAATGCCGAACCGAGAAACCCGGCACCGCCGGCAACGACAACAACCTTGTGACCAGGCAACCCACGTCTGACGTGGCCTGGTTCCTCAACAAAATCACGCATCTTAAACTCCACCCGCTGTGTGTCGCACGGCAGAAATTGCCGTACGCCCCGACACCCTTCTTCCGCGAAAACGTGGACGCGGCGGGGTGCCTTTTACTGGCGTTGGTCCCGGAAGCGCGCAGCAAGCATTGCGCGCCGAGCCAACAACATGCTGCAATCATTAACTGTTTCTTGAATTTGTCAATCGATCGCCACAATTGGCCTTGATTTAGCCATAATACGGGCTTTTCCCGCGAGATCTCGCCCAGTCCCGAATTGATGCCGCGGATTTCTGCAATTCCCGGTTGCTTTTGTTCCCGCGTCAATCATCCTTTAGGTGAACGGAGTCGCGAATCAGCTGGCATTGATCCACCCGCCCTCCCCTCTATCGCCACATTGCCGCCACGTTCCTGCCGCCCTTCCCACGGGCAAGCGGACCGCGGCGCGGTCGGGATTCTGTGCTTGGCCTGCGCAGCCACATGCGGCAAGACTTGTGCCGTTGGCAGCGGGCGCAAAAAACCCGCCGCAGATTGATGTAATTCCCCGTAACATTACTATGTCAGGGACAAAAGGTCACAGGGAGGGTCAGATGGCCGATTTCGAGACGCAGATCAGGGAAAGTCAGGCGCAGGTCGCCGAGGCTCAGGCGAAGATCTCGGCCATTACCAGCCAGATGGAGGCGGCGCGGTCGAAGCTGGACCAGGGGACAACCTTGGATGTCGAGAACGCCACGCTGGAGGACGTGCACAAGCACACAGACCTGATGAACGCGAACATCGCAGAGCTCATCATGGGCCTGGACGATGTAACCGCTGGTTTCTCCAAGGAATTCAGCGAAATGCGTTCAAAGACCGGGCTGGAGAGCTTCATCGGCATCTTCTCCTCGGCCAAGGCGGAATCGATGCGGCAGGAACGGATGCGGGCGGCCTCGGTCGATGACAAGCTGCAGGACCTGATTTCCAAGTCGGACGTGATCGTGAGATTGTTGCAGGGACAGCTCGACCTGTTGAACGCCCAGAAGACGCGGGTGGAGGGGAACCTCGCCGCGACCCTTACCGAACGGGAAGACACCGTAGCCGCGCTGGAGGCGGTCCGGGCCGAGGTTGCCGGGATGGATCCGAAGATCATCGAGCTTGAGAACAAGATCGCGGTCGAGACTGACGCGGCGGCGCGGACGAGACTGGAGACGGAACTTGCGACGCTGAACGCGAAATACAACGCGCTGGTGCAGGACGAGCAAGTGAAACTGGCGAAGTCCCAGACGCTGGAACGCTATATCGAAAAGGGCAAAACTTGGGTCGATTCCTTGCAGAACCAGGCGGCGACGCAGCTGGTGCTGATCAACAAGCTGCAGACGGATACAAAGCAGCGGGTGGTCTTGTATGACGCGCTGACCTCCAGCTTGAAGACCGCCCAGCAGCAGGACGTGGCGCACCGGATCAACGAGATCGGCGTCAAGACCGACCAGGAGGCTCAGACCGCGATGGCGGCCATCGGGGCGGCGACCAATGACAAGATGGCCGACATGCTGGAAGCGCATGAGGGACACATGGTCTTTGCAAGGGCAATCCTGGAGCAGAAGGCGAAGGCGGACGAACGCTTTGCCCGGCGTTTCGCGGCGATTGTCGAAAAGCACGACAAGAACGCCTACGGTGGCTAAGTGGCCAGAGAGGTAAAGGACGTCCTCACCTCGGACCACCACGAGCTGTACGACACGCTCGTCGCGCGCCGCTACTTTGCCAAGTTCGGCCGGATCACCGGCCATCTGGGACGCGTGGCGGCGGAGATGGAGGCGGAAGGCAAGTTCACGCGGACCGAGACGCGGGTGCTTGGCCGTTATTTGACGGCGCTGACCGGGACGTTCCGGGCGCTGTCGCACAAGTACCTGATGACCGGACGGGGAGAGACCGCACCAAGGCTGACGATCGACCGGCATGAAAGCGGCTTTCCTGTCGCGCAAGAGCTGATGGTGATGGCTGTGGATGCCAGCCAGGCCGAGAAGCATCTGGCCGGCATGCCCTCGGAAGCGGAACTGAAGGACCGGATGATCCGGCAGATCGTCGGCGACCTGACCATCCCCACGGCGCTCCAGTTCGCGCTGTCGCAGCGGTACTACTATGAGGCACTGGCGGCCGGGGGGATCTTCTGGGCGCGGAACGACCCGGATGCGCAGTGGATCCAGGACCTGGGCAACCGGCGGCACTTCCTCGTGCATTGGGCGGTCTGGGACACGCAGGTCAACCTGCCGGTGCTCTACCTGATGGATGTCGAGGATTCCGGCAAACGGCCCCTGCCGAACGACGCCTACCGCTGGCCGCAGGTGCAAGCGGCGCTGATGGCGCAGTCGGTGGGTGGGCTGAAGCTGGTGACGATCGCCACGGGCTTCGACAAGGATTTCGAGGGGCTGCATCCAAGGCGGCTGCGGCGGATCATCCTGGGGCCGATGTATTCGGCCAGCTTCACCCTGCAGTCCGGCCCGATCTCCAAGGTGCTGGAAGGCGCCAGGGCGCCGGAAGGCGAGGACTGGGCGCTGGTCTGGACGGTGGAAGACCTGGTCTCGGACCGTGAAGAGGCAGTGAAGGACGGGTGGTTCTCGTCCTCGGTCCGGCAGGTGTTCAAGCTGGACCCGGTGGCGGGGGCAGAGCTTGGGGCGACGCGGCAGGACCGGATGATCATCCTGCCGGAGAAGCCCTATCAGGTGCTGGTCGAGCAGGACCCGGCGGGGCTGCGGGGCCTGCGGAAGTTCGTAGTCGGGGCCGGTGGGCGGCTGATTCCGACGTTGTGATCTGTGACTGGCCCCGGGGCGCTGCCCCCGGTCCCCGGAATATTTGCGCCAGTGTGAAAGGGATTTGTCGATGAGCACGCGCGACACGATGGAGCTGAAGGAAGAGACGATCCGGGCGCAATACGAGGCTGCCTTGGGGATGGTTCTGGGCTTCGATCACGCGCCGCGGCTGGCGAAAGCCATGGTTTCCGCACCGAAGGCGGAGCGGTCTTCAGGCATCGGGGCTCGGCCGACGTTCCGGTCGACGGTGCCGGGGATGGTCACACGGACGACGGCGCGTCCCGGCGGGGTGCGGCTGGCGGAACGCGTGGAAGGGCTGTCCGACGGGTTGGTTTCGCCGCTCCAGGCGGCGGTCCTGAACGCCGTTCGCCGGTCCTTGGCAGTCGCGCTGGCGATGGGAGAGACGTTTGCAGCCCAGTCCGGTTTGGCCGAGTTGAAGAAGGCGAACCTTGAAGGCCGGGTCCCAGATGCGCGGCGGGCGGAGTTTGGCGAGCTGTTGCAGGGCGAGGCGCTGGTCGTGCTGTTCACCTTCGGCAACGCGTTGGCCTATCTGATCGCGCCGCATGTCGGTTCAGGAACGGTAGAGCTGGGCGAGGTGGAGGAGGTCTTGACCGACAATGCTCCGCTGGCCTTGCAGGGGGCGCTGTGGGAGCTGGACCAGGACATCGGCGCGCTGGCGACGGATGATGCAAGGCTGGTGGCGGTGATCTCGGCCTTTGCCGAGGCCTTGATGAAGAAGGTGCAGATCCGGGCGGAGAATGGCGCCCGGACGTCTGTCTTCACTGCCGGGTCATGGAAGGTGGAGGCCGATGGGCTGACGCTGTCCGGGTTCAAGCCGGCCAAGGCGGCGAAGGGCGGCATGATCGCCATGGCCTTCAAGAAGCCGCATGAGGTGGTGGGGAACCACATCGCCAAGTACCAGTCGCTACGGCTGGCCAAGATGCTGATGGCCTATGATTTCGAACGTCGGCTGAACCCGTTTGCCGAGCTTGGGGGGTTCATCTTCACCTTCATGGGCGACGGGAAACCGGGGACGGGGAAGACCACGCTGATCCAGATGATGGCGGGCTTGCTCAACGATTACTGCAAGGTCGCGGGCTATCCGTTCCGCTACCAGAACTTCTCCATCGACCAGATCGACAGCTATCAGGGCAAGTCGGGGCAGAACGCCAAGGCCTTCATCGACGCGGTGCTGGACCCCTCGGTGATCGGCTTCGGCACCATCGACGACATCGACCAGGTGGCGGGCAAGCGCGGGGACCGGCAGTCCAGCGCGGGTCAGCAGGAGGTGACGGCGGTCTTCATGCAGGCCTTCGCCGGCGCGGGGACGATGGTGCGGGGGAACTGCACCTTCGGGATGTTTTCGAACTACCCGGAGAACGTGGACGACGCCCTGCGCCAGCGCGCCGGGGCGCGGTTCCTGGTCGACGGGCCGCAGACAAAGGAGGATTACATCGACATCCTCACGCTTCTCTTGGGGAAGAACCATTCCATTCCCGTTGGCCAGCACGAACTCTTTGCGGCGCAGGAGATCAAGAAGGCGGTTGCTGCCAGCTTCGAGGGGCATTCGAAGCCGCATGAGGAGGGGCTTCTGAAGGTCTGGGACCGGGTGTCGGGCGAGATCGGGAAGCTCGATACGCTGGCGAAGATCGGTGCTTACCTGAAGGCGATCCAGCAGGCGGATGAACGCTTCACGGGGCGGGCGATCAAGAACATCACCGATGCGGTTAAGGTCCGCGCGATGGACTTCGAGCTGCCGGACGAGTGGATGGAGGAGCCGGACCTGTTCCTCTTCAAGCCCTATGACGAGAAGCTGGCGATGATCAAAGGGCTGATGACGCCCATCACGGTGGAGATGGTGATCCAGGAAATCAACCGCTACGCCGACAGCGAATTCCGCTATGCCGACAAGTCGGACGAGGTGGCCATCGAGGCCATGGTGCGGGACTTCGGCCGGACGGAAGAGGCGAAGCGGCGGTATCTGGAGAAGAAGTGAACGAGGCGCTTACCCTTACCCTGTGGAACTCCATCCTGCCGCTGGCGGGATTGTGCGCGCTGGTTTGCTGGCTGCCGGGATGGCTGGTGGGGCCGGGGAACCTGTCTCAATTGGCGCTTTCGCGGGCGGTGGGGGTGACGGCTGTCGTGGCGCTGATCGTGGTGGCCGTGCTGGCGGCCGGGCTTTATGCGGCGATCAACGAGGGGGTCTGGGCGGGGGTCCTGGCGGCTCCGCTGGAGCGGGCGGGGTTCTTCCTGGGCCGCTCGGCGCTGTTCACTCTGCTGTGGGGGCCGGTGCTGGGCTTCGTCTGGCTGGTGAAGGAGCAGGATCTGAACCGGCGGTTGGGGATGCGGATGGTGGATGAGGAAGCGTCCGAAAAGAGGCATGTGGGATGACCGGCATTCATCCCATCACCCGCCAGCGGGCGCGGAAGTTGCGGGCGGAGATGACGCCGCAGGAGCGGAAGGTCTGGGCCAAGCTGCGGGAGTTGAACCGGATGCTCGGGCTGAACTTTCGGCGGCAGGCTCCGATTGGGCGGTTCATAGCGGATTTCGCTGACCTGGGGCGAAGGTTGGTGATCGAGATTGATGGCGGCGGGCATGGTGGGGAGCGCGACCAACGGCGGGATAAGTGGTTCGCGTCTCAGGGGTTTCAGGTGTTGCGGTTCTGGAACCCGGAGGTGTCGGGGAATATCGAGGGCGTGATGCAACTGGTTCTGGACGCGGTGGACGGCGAGGCTTTGGCTGAGGGCGTGCCCCCCACCCCCGGCCCCTCCCCACGGGGGGGAGGGGAGGGGTTTGGGGCTGGTGTCTCGCGTAAGGGGCGGGCGGAGTCG
>JARFTV010000016.1:68282-81221 GCA_029289325.1 Alphaproteobacteria bacterium | reverse complement strand
GGGTTCGTCACAGGACCGAAGGTCAGACCTTCTCGCCCATCAGCTCGCGCACGTCGGTCAAGTGGCCGGTGATCGCCGCCGCCGCGGCCATCGCGGGCGACATCAGATGCGTGCGGCCACCGCGGCCCTGACGGCCCTCGAAATTGCGGTTCGAGGTCGCGGCGCAGCGTTCACCCGGCTGCAGCTGGTCGGGGTTCATCGCCAGGCACATGGAACAGCCGGCAAGCCGCCATTCGAAGCCCGCCTCGATGAAGATCTGGGCCAGGCCCTCTTCCTCGGCCTGCGCCCGGACAAGACCCGAGCCGGGGACGACCATCGCCCGCTTCACCTTGATCTTCTTGCCCTTCAGGATCTCGGCCGCGGCGCGCAGGTCCTCGATCCGGCCGTTGGTGCAGGAGCCGATGAACACCGTGTCGATGGCGATGTCGGTCAGCTTCTGGCCGGGGGTCAGGCCCATGTAGTCAAGCGAGCGCTTCGCGGCCTCGACCTTGCCGCCGGTGAAGTCCTCGGGCGCGGGGACGGTGCCGGTGATCGGCAGGACGTCCTCGGGCGAGGTGCCCCAGGTCACGACGGGGGCGATATCCTCGCCGCGGATGGTCACGACCTTGTCGAAATGCGCGCCTTCGTCGGTGAAGAGGGTCTTCCAGTAGGCGAGCGCGGCCTCCCACTTGGCGCCCTTGGGCGCGTGGGGGCGACCCTTGACGTATTCGAAGGTCTTTTCGTCCGGGGCGATCAGGCCCGCGCGGGCGCCGCCCTCGATCGCCATGTTGCAGACGGTCATCCGGCCTTCCATCGACAGTTCGCGGATTGCCTGGCCGCAGTATTCGATGACATAGCCGGTGCCGCCTGCGGTGCCGGTGGCGCCGATGACCGACAGCGTGATGTCTTTGGCCGTGACGCCGGGGCGCAAGGACCCGGTGATCTCGACCTTCATGTTCTTCGACTTCTTCTGGATCAGGGTCTGGGTGGCCAGCACATGCTCTACCTCCGAGGTCCCGATACCGTGCGCCAGCGAGCCGAAGGCGCCGTGGGTGGCCGTGTGGCTGTCACCGCAGACCACGGTCATGCCGGGCAGGGTCCAGCCCTGTTCGGGGCCGACGATGTGGACGATGCCCTGGCGGATGTCGGTGACGGGATAGTAGTTGATCCCGAAGTCCTTGGCGTTCTTGTCCAGCGCGGCGACCTGGATGCGGCTTTCCTCGGGCATCTGCGCCGGGTTCTCGCGGCCCTGGGTCGTCGGCACGTTGTGGTCCGGCACGGCGATGGTCTTTTCCGGCGCGCGGACCTTGCGGCCGGTCATGCGCAGGCCTTCGAACGCCTGGGGCGAGGTCACTTCGTGGACGAGGTGGCGGTCGATGTAGAGGAGGCAGGTGCCATCCTCGGCCTGGTGGACGACGTGGTCGTCCCAGATCTTGTCATAGAGAGTACGAGGAGCCATGGCTCTCACCTGTGCTTGGGATGGCTGGAAAAGCGGCGTCGGGTCCTGGGCGCGGGTCAGGCGCGGGCAAGGACACTGCGGGTCATGCCGAAGAAGCGGGCGGGAAGCCGCGCGTGATCGGTGATGTTGAAGTAGATGAACCCGGACATGCCGGCGATATACGCTCGAAATCCCTGTCAGGCAAGCTAGCTGCCCTTGGAAAGCAGGGGTTTGCAGATGCTGAAGCGGCTGGTTCTGGCGCTGGGGGTGGCGATGTCGGGGGAAGCGGGGGCAGAGGCCACGCACAAGGGCTATGAGATGCCGCCCTACAGGGTGGATTGGGCCGAGGGGGCGCGGGAGATTCGGGACTATGGGCCGCATCTTCTGGCTGAGGTCCGGGTCTCGGGCGGTCGGCAGGGGGCGATCCAGACCGGGTTCCGGCTGCTGGCCGGCTATATCTTCGGCGGCAATGCGACGGGCGAGAAGATCGCGATGACAGTGCCGGTGGCGCAGACGCCCGCGGGCGGGGACTGGGTGGTCAGCTTCATGATGCCCGCGCGGTTCACGGCAGAGACCCTTCCCGCCCCGCGCGGCGAAGCGATCCGCTTTGTGCAGGCCCCGCCCTCGCGGCAACTGGTCGAGCGGTTCCCGGGCGTGCCGGGCACCGGAGGGCTGGCGGACCGGGCAGAGGCATTGCGGATCTGGGCCGAGGCGAGGGGGCATGAGATCCTTGCCGGGCCGCATTACTATTTCTACGACGCGCCGATGACGCTGCCCTGGAAGCGGCGGAACGAGGTGGCCTTTACCATTCGGTAGGGGACGAGGGGCGGCGGCTGATCCGGGATCGGACCGGACGGGGGGTTGCCAAGGCGCGGAAACGGGCGTACGCGCCCGGGCTTCGGTTGAGCTTGACCCTGCCCGGTGCTAGTCTTGGACGAAGGCCCGGCGCGGGGGGCCGCTTGGCTCGCGCTTTCTTGGAGGACCAGGTCCTGTCGCATTCCGATCCCGCCACCGGCCTGCCGGTCGGCCCGCGCCCAAACTCCCCCGCCCCGACCCAGGAGCACAGCTCCGAGGAGGTTCTGGCTCTGGTGCTGAAATCCGTCGATGACGACAAGGCCGAGGACATCGTGCAGATCGACCTGCGCGGTCGGTCGGATGTGGCGGATTACATGGTCATCTGCTCGGGCCGGTCCTCGCGCCAGGTGGCGTCGATCTCGGAAAAGCTTGCCGACCGACTGAAGCAGGAGATGCGGATCTCGGCCCGGATGGAAGGCAAGGAGACCGGCGACTGGGTGCTGATCGATGCGGGCGATGTGATCGTCCATGTCTTCCGCCCCGAAGTGCGCGACTTCTATCAGCTGGAAAAGATGTGGCTGCCGGCGGGGACGACCCGCAGCGCGCCGGTCTGACGCTTCCCGGATGCGGCTGCACCTTTGCGCCGTGGGCCGCTTGCGGGCGGGGCCGGAGCGCGATCTGGTGGACGACTACCTGCAGCGGCTGGAGCGGACGGGGCGTCCCCTTGGGCTTGGCCCCGTGCAGGAGCATGAGGTGGAGGACAAGCGCGGCGGCGGGATGGCTGCGGAAGGGCAGTTGCTGACGCGGGCGATTCCCGACGGCGCAGCGCTTTGCGTGCTGGACGAGCGTGGGAAGATCCTGTCCTCGCCCGAATTCGCGCAGATGCTGGCCGGATGGCGGGATGGCGGTCGGCAGGATGCGGCCTTTGTCATCGGCGGGGCGGATGGGGTGGACCCGGCCCTGCGCGGGCGGGCGGATCAGGTGATCAGCTTCGGGCGGATGGTCTGGCCGCATATGCTGGTGCGGGTGATGCTGGCGGAACAGCTGTACCGCGCGGCGACGATCCTGGCGGGATCGCCCTATCACCGGGTCTAGGCGCAGGGTGGGCAATATTGCCCACCCTACCCTCGCACCTCATTTTCGGGTCAGGGCGATCACGCCCGAGGCCACCACGAGCCCCGCACCGATCCAGGTCGCGAGGTCGGGCCGCTCTCCGAAGAGTGCCATCGCCAGTGCCATGGCGAAGACCAGTCGGGTATAGCGGAAGGGCGTGACGGCCGAGACCTCCCCGGTCCGCATCGCGAAGGTGAGCGCGTGGTAGCCGAGCATGCCGAACAGCGTGCCCCCGGCCAGGAGTGCCATGTCGGTCGCGGTAGGCAGGATCGGCCCGCTGCCGGTTCCCAGCAGGATCGCACCCGCCAGCGCCAGCATGGCAAAGCCCAAGGCGCCAAGCTGGCGGTTGGACAGGCCCTTCGGCGCGGCGCGGGTGGCAAGGTCACGCCCGGCAAAGCCCAGCAGACCCACCACCGCCAGAAGCGAGAGGGCCGAGAAATCCGCCCCTGGCCGCAGGATGATCAGCACGCCCAGGAAGCCCGCGAGGACCGCCAGCCACCGCTGCGGGCTGACCCTTTCCCCGAAGACCAGCGCCGCCCCCGCGACCACGACCAGCGGCGTCGCCTGCAGGATCGCCGAGGTGGTGGACAGGGCGGTCAAGGTGATGGCGAGGCCGTAGAAGAGCCGCCCCGTCACCTCGAACCCGCAGCGGACAAGCATCGCAGGCGAGAAGAAGGCGGCAGGTACCAGCGCCTCGCCCCGGCGGGCGGCCATTGCGGTGAAGACCAGCATCCCGGCCAGGCCGATGGTCAGGAGGACCTGGCCCAGCGGCAGGCTGGCGGCGGCGGCCTTTACGAAGACATCCTCGACCGCGAAGCCCGCCATCGAGGCCGTCATCAGAAGCGCGCCGCGCTGATTCTCGCTTAGCGCCACGGATGGCTCCTTGCGCCCCTCGGGCATTCGTCGGCGCACCCCTGCGAGGAGCGCCCGACGCGTTTCGACAGCATTACCGCGCGCCCCAGGTATCCGACAGGCGATAGCCCTGCGGCCAGGGATCGGCGGGGTCGAGCATGTGCTGATGGGTGCCGGTGATCCAGGCGCGGCCCGAAATCTCGGGCAGGATCGCATCGAGGTCGCCCACCTTTGTCGCGCCCACGATCCGCCCCTCGAACTGCCCGCCGATCAGCGAACGTGCGCGCAGCACCTCGCCAGGGCCGATCTGACCCCGCGCGGCAAGGATGGCGAGCCGTGCCGACACTGCCGTTCCGGTGGGGGAGCGGTCGATCTTGCCGGGGCGGATCGAGACGGCATGGCTCGTCTCCCAGCCGCCCTCGACCGGGGTCAGGGGACCGGCGAAGAGGCAGAACGAGAAATGCCGCCAGTCGGGGTTCTCCGGATGGGTGAAGCCAAGCTGTTCGTCGGCCGCCGTGGTTATCTGGACGCCGAGTCTGGCCATCGCATGGGCATCCTCGGGCGAATGGGTGAAGCCAAGGGCCTGGGCGTCGACCACGACGAAGCTGTCGGCGCCATAGGCGGTGTCCACGGTAAGGCGGCCGAGGCCCGGCACGTCCAGCGGCACGCCCAGCCGGTCGGCGAAGGAGGGAAGGTTGCGCACATGGATGCGCTCGGCCTTGCCGTCCCTGCACTCGGCGCGGACGGTGACAAGGCCGCCCGGCGCCTCGAGCGTGATCGTGGTCACGGGTTCGGTCATCGGCAGGATGCCGCTGTCCAGAAGCACGGTTGCGACGCAGATCGAGTTCGAGCCCGACATCGGCGGGTTGTCCTCGGGCTCCATGATGATGAAGCCCATCTGGGCGCGCGGGTCCTTGGGCGGGACGAGGAGGTTCACATGCCGGAACACTCCGCCCCGCGGTTCGTTCAGCACGAAGTTGCGCAGGGTCTGGTTGCGCCAGAGCCAGTCGCGCATTTCCCACAAGGTCTCGCCGGGGGGCGGGGCGACCCCGCCGACGATGACGTCGCCGACTTCGCCCTCGGCATGGGCCGAGATGACATGGATGGTTTTCGAGCTGCGCATGGGGGCCTCCTGCTGGCGGGGGGAAGGTGCGCGGGCGGGACGGAAATGGCAAGCGCCCCGCCGGTCGGACGGGGCGCAAATCTTATTGGAACGCGTTGCGGACTCCTTCGAGGGAGGTCGCCTCAGATCAACCCGGCGTGCTGCATCGCCGCCTTGATCCGGGCCTTGGTCCCGTCGGTCAGACCCACCAGCGGCAGGCGGACTTCTTCCGAGCAAAGGCCAAGGACCGAAAGCGCATATTTCGCGCCCACGAGGCCCGGCTCGATGAAGATCGCCTCGTGCAGCGGCATCAGCTTGTCCTGATATTCCAATGCCTTGGCATAGTCGCCGCGCAGGGTTGCCTCCTGGAATTCGGCGCAGAGGCGCGGGGCGACGTTGGCCGTGACCGAGATGCAGCCGACGCCGCCATGGGCGTTGAAGCCGAGCGCGGTAGCATCCTCGCCCGAAAGCTGGATGAAATCGGCCCCGCAGGACGCGCGCTGCTGGCTGACACGCTCGATCTTGCCGGTGGCGTCCTTGACCCCGATGATCCGGGGGAGCTTCGCCAGCACGCCCATCGTCTCGGGCGTCATGTCGACGACGGAGCGGCCGGGGATGTTGTAGATCACGATCGGCAGGCTGCAGCAGTCGTGCAGCGCGGTGTAATGCGCGATCATGCCGACCTGGGTCGGCTTGTTGTAGTAGGGCGTCACGACCAGCGCGGCGGTGGCGCCGACCTTCTCGGCGTGGCGCATCAGGCTGATGCCCTCGACCGTGTTGTTCGAGCCCGCGCCGGCGATCACCGGGACACGGCCGGCGACGGCCTCCACCACCTCTTCGATGACCTTCTGGTGCTCGGCATGCGAGAGGGTCGGGCTTTCACCGGTGGTGCCGACCGGGACGATCCCGTGGCTGCCCTCGGCGATGTGCCAGTCCACAAGTTTCTTGAGCGTCACCAGATCCAGTTCGCCGTTCTTGAACGGCGTCACCAGGGCAGGCAGGGACCCTTTGATCATGACGCTTCTCCTTGTGTGCTGGGGCGGGATTGCCCGGTAAAGCGCGCTTCTCATAGCGGCAGAGTGGCGCTCTGCCAAGTGTTGCGCATTAACGGAACTGTGGGTTGTCCAGAGGCCGAACGTCAGGCAGATTCAGCGGCATGAGCAGCACAACAATGATCCGGGCGCTGGTGCTGGCCATTGGCCTCCAGACGCTTCCGGCGGCAGCAGATACGACCCAGGCTATGCGCACGGCGCTGGAGCTGGTGGCGGGCAAGGATTTTGACGGGGCGCTGGCCGTGGCGCCCGCGGGTGTCGGGCGTGACATCGTCGACTGGCAACGCCTGCGCGCGGGCGAGGGGCGGCTGGGCGATTACGAGGCGTTCCTGCAGCGCCGCCCGGATTGGCCGGGCCTGCCCTATCTGCGCGAGAAGGGCGAAGAGGCTGTGGCACGGTCCACCGATCCGGCGCGGGTGATCAGCTGGTTCGCCGCCGGCCTGCCCGAGACGGGCAAGGGTGCGATCGCTTATGTGCGCGCATTGCAGGCCACGGGCCGGGCCGCCGAAGCCGAGACCGAGGCGATGCGGGCCTGGACCGAGCTGTCCTTCACCCCCGAGGAAGAGGCCGCGCTGCTGGCCTTGGCGCCCGAGGCGGTGGCTTTCGTACACGAGCTGCGGCTGGACAATCTGCTTTGGGCGGGCCGGACGCGGGAGGCGAGCCAGATGCTGGATCGCGTGCCCGAGGATCTGCGCGCTCTCGCCCGGGCCCGGATCGCGTTGCAGAACGAGGAAGATGGCGTGACGGCGCTGATCGGCGCCGTCCCCAAGGCGCGGGCGGGGGATGCCGGGCTGGCCTTTGACCGCTTCATCTGGCGCATGAAGCGCGACCTGTATGATGAGGCGCTGCCTCTGATCCTGGAGCGTTCGGCCAGCGTCGAGGGCCTGGGTCGGCCGCAGGCCTGGGCAGAGCGGCGGGTGACGCTGACCCGCTGGCTGATGCGGCAGGGCCGCCCTGCCGAAGCGTATCGCGTCGCCGCGAACCACCGGCTGCCGGAGGGCGGCGGGTCATCGGCCTATGCGGATCTGGAGTTCCTGGCGGGTTTCGTTGCGCTGCGGCGGCTGAATGACCCGGCGACGGGGCTGAGGCATTTCCAGCATCTGCTGGCGGGGGTGCGGACGCCGATCAGCCTTGCGCGGGCGCATTACTGGATCGGCCGGGCGCAGGAGGCGGCCGGTCAGGACGGCACGGCGAGCTTCCAGGCGGCGGCGGTGCATCAGACGGCCTATTACGGGCTGCTGGCGGCCGAGCGGCTGGGGATGACGCTGGATGCGGGGCTCTTGCGGGGCTCTTCCGCGCCGGACTGGAAGGGCGCTGGCTTCCGGCAATCCTCGGTGATGGAGGCGGTGGAGCTGTTGCGCCGGGCAGGCGACCGGGCGCTGGCGCGGCGGTTTCTGCTGCATCTGGCGGAACGCCAGGATGCGACCGGGCTGGCACAGATGGCCGATATGGTGATGGCCTGGAACGAGCCCAACCTCGCCGTGCTGATCGGCAAGGCCGCGGCCGAGCGCGGGGTGATCCTGCCCGCCGCCTATTACCCGGTGCCGGACTTCGTGCCCGACGGGCTTGCCGTCAGCCGGGCGCTGGCGCTGGCGATCTCACGGCGGGAAAGCGAGTTCGATCCCGCCGCCCGCTCCAGCGCCGATGCGCGCGGGCTGATGCAGGTCCTGCCGGGGACGGGCAAGCTGATGGCGGGCAAGCTGGGCGTGCCGCATGAGGTGAACAAGCTGATCAGCGACCCGGCCTACAACGTGAAGATGGGTGCTGCTTATCTGGCCGAGATGGTCGGGGAGTTCGGCCCCTCGATCGCGCTGATCGCCTCGGGCTACAATGCCGGGCCGGGGCGTCCGCGCCGCTGGATCACCGAATTCGGCGATCCCCGGCGGCCGGATGTCGACGTGGTGGACTGGGTCGAATCGATCCCCTTCGCCGAGACGCGAACCTATGTGATGCGCGTCGTGGAAGGTGTGGTCATCTACCGCGCCAAGCTGAAGGGCGCGGTCGGGCCGGTGCGGATCACGGACGAGCTGAAGGGCTAGACGGTCGCGAGGATCACCGCGCCCAGCGCCAGGACGGCCGCCACGCAGGCGGCCGCCCGGGTCAGGGGCAGCGGGGGCTTTGCTGCGGGGCGGGCGATGACGGCGGGGCGGGGCGGCGCGGGAGCCTTGGGCTGGAGGACGGGTCTTGGCTGCGGGGCGGGTGCGCCGGTGATCAACGCGGTCCACTCACGCGCCGACTGGATGCGGGCATGGGCCATGACCGACAGCGCCTTGTCGATCGCGGCCAGGAAAGTGGGCGGATAGGCATCGAATCGGCCCGCGAGGGGCTGGTACGGATCGGGTGAGCCCATGGCCAGCGCGGCCAGACGGGTCTGGCTGTTCGGCGGCGCCTCACCCGCGATCAGGTGGTGGAAGGTCGCGGCCAGGGCGTAAAGGTCGCTCCACGGCCCCTGATCACCGCCCTGCAGGTAAAGCTCTTGCGGGGAATAGCCGTCCTTGACGACATGGACGGTGGAGCGGGGCCGGTCCCGCCCTGGCTTCTGGTCGCGCGCGGCGCCGAAGTCGATCAGGACCGGGCGGCGCTGGTCGTCCAGCATGATGTTGTCGGGCGAGATGTCGCGGTGCAGCAGCCCGCGGTCATGGATCACCGCCACCGCGTCGAGAAGCTGGAGCAGGGCTGACCGGATCTCGTCCGGGCCAAGCGGGTTGACCGTGATCGCTTCGCCAAGGTCGCGCCCCTCGATGAAGTCGAGCACCATGTATGCGGTGTCATTGTCCTCGAAGACCTGATGGACGCGGACCACGTTGGGATGGTCGATCCGCGACAGGTTCTGCGCCTCGCGGATGAACTTCTGGATCAGCGTCGCCACCCCCGCACCATAGGTGCGCGACCGCGGCCGGACCGCGCGGCTGGGGCGGACGCACATGCCTTCGGGGAAACATTCCTTGATGACGACCTGCCGGTGCAGGCTGTCGCGCGCGAGATAGGTGATCCCGAAACCGCCGGATTTCAGATGCCGCTCGATGGTATATTGCCCATGGAACAGATCGGTCCCCGGCTTAAGCTCGTCGCCCCAATCCTCGGACTCGAGGTGGACACCATCGTTACTCACGGCACTCATCCCTGCGATTCGCAGCCGGCGACAAAACAGAGGGGGGGCCGGTGCGTCGCTGCACAACAACCGGCAGGTTTGTTAAAAGTCCAGCAAAATTGGAACCAAAGCAGGGAAGATTCTGGCTTATTGGTGAAGATCCGACAGGAAGGACAGGCGGGTCCCGGCACGATCAACCCCTGCGCGAAATCCGTTTACCTTGATGCCAACGGCGGGGGGGCAGGCCAGGGGACGCTATTCATTATGCCGGCGTTCAAGCTGGGCCAGACGGACCTGGCGCAGCGCCTCGACCAGAAGCGCGGTGAGGAGGCCGAAGCTGAGCAGCCCGTTGACCGAGGCCATGGCCGCGAAGATGCGCCATTCGGTCCGGGGGACCACATCGCCCAGACCGAGGGTCGAGAAAGCCACGATCGAGAAATAGAGCGATTCCTCCATGGATTTGAACACGCCGGTCTCGAACAGGACATAGGCCCACATCCAGATCCCGAAGGTCAGGACCACCAGCACCCAGACACCGACGGCGACGAGCATCACCACGAGTTTCCATCGCTCGGGCGGGGCGACCAGCCAGTGGTGCGAGGCGCGGAAAGCGGATTCCAGCGCCAGCGCGGCGAGGGCCATCACCAGAACGTTCAAAAGAAGGAGCCCACCCCCAAGCGCAATCTGGATCAGCATCGCATGCCTTCTGGACTATGCCCCGGGCAGACCTTATCTGAACCGCACCATGGTGGCCAAGTCCGATCCCAACTCCAAGCTGATCGCCGAGAACCGGCGGGCGCGTTTCGATTACCACATCGAAAGCGACCTCGAGGCCGGGATCATGCTGCTTGGCTCAGAAGTGAAAAGCCTGCGCCAGGGCGGGTCGAACATCGCGGAAAGCTATGCGAGCGTCGAGGGCGGTGAGTTGTGGCTGATCAACGGCTATATCGCGCCCTATCTGCAGGCCAAGACCTTCGGGCATGACGAGCGGCGGCGACGCAAGCTCCTTGTCTCGAAGAAGGAACTGTCCCGGTTGTGGAACGCGGTGGGCCGCGAAGGCATGACCATCGTGCCGATGAAGATGTATTTCAACGAGCGCGGCATCGTGAAGCTGAAGCTTGGCATAGCCAAGGGCAAGAAGCTCGCCGACAAGCGCGAGACCAGCGCCAAGCGCGACTGGGACCGGCAGAAGGCACGGCTGCTGAAGCAGAACAGCCGGGATTGACCCTGGCCGCTTGCACGCGCGGCGCCGCGATGCATATATCCGGGTCAACCCCGGAGGCCCCAATGACCCCATCGCCGCAGGATGACCCCAGGACGCTGGTCTCGACCGACTGGCTGGCCAAGCACCTGCGCGACCCGGATCTGCGGGTGCTGGATGCAAGCTGGTACCTGCCCGCGCAGAACCGGGACGCGAAAGCGGAATATGCCGCCAGCCATATCCCCGGCGCGCGGTTCTTCGACATCGACGAGATCTCGGATCAACGGTCGGACCTGCCCCATATGGCTCCGCCGCCCGAGAAGTTCATGTCCCGGATGCGGGCGATGGGCGTGGGCGACGGGCATCAGGTCGTGGTCTATGATGGCGCGGGGATCTTCAGCGCGGCGCGAGTCTGGTGGACCTTCCGGCTGATGGGCAAGTTGGACGTGGCCGTGCTGGATGGCGGTTTCCCCAAATGGCAGGCCGAGGGCCGCGAGGTGGAGGACATGCCCCCGGTCATCCGCGACCGGCACATGACGGTTTCCCGCCAGAACCACCTAGTGAGGGACGTGACCCAGGTGGCCCATGCCGCCAAGCTGGGCGAGGCCGAGATCATCGACGCCCGCGCGGCGGCCCGCTTCCGGGGCGAGGCGCCGGAACCTCGGCCGGGGTTGCGGTCGGGCCATATTCCGGGATCGAAGAACCTGCCGTTCTCGGACGTTCTGAACGCCGACGGGACGATGAAACCTCCGGCCGAGCTGAAAGCGGTGTTCGAGGCGGCCGGTATCGACCTGAAGAAACCCGCGATCACCACCTGCGGATCGGGCGTGACGGCGGCGGTCCTGAGCCTTGCGCTGGAGCGGATGGGGCACCGGAACCATGCGCTATATGACGGGTCCTGGGCCGAATGGGGCATGTATGACGACCTGCGGGTGGCCACCGGGCCGTAACGCCGCTTGCCGTCCCCTGCGCCTTGTGGCACTGCGCGCGTGCCCTTGAAACCGCGGGAAATCCCATGCTCGAGACCCTGAACCCCCAGCCGCAGGACAAGATCCTGCAACTCATCGCCATGTTCCGCGAAGACCCGCGGACCACGAAGATCGACCTTGGCGTCGGCGTCTACAAGGACGCGACCGGCCTGACCCCGGTCATGCGCGCGGTCAAGGCGGCCGAGAAGAAGCTGTGGGAGGTCGAGACGACCAAGACCTACACGGGTCTGGCCGGTGAACCCGCCTATAACGCCGCTCTCGTCAGCATGATCCTGGGTGAGGGTTTCGCCGAACGCGCGGCCTCGGTCGCGACGCCGGGGGGTACGGGCGCGATCCGGCAGGCACTGGAGCTGATCCGGATGGCCAATCCCAAGGCCCGGGTCTGGATGTCCGCGCCGACCTGGCCGAACCATCCCTCGATCGTGAAGTATCTGGGCATGACCGGGGTGGAATACCGCTACTTCGACGTCGCCACCTCTGGCATCGATTTCGCCGGGCTGATGGCCGACCTTGAAGGCGTCGCGGCGGGCGATGCCGTTCTGTTGCATGGCTGCTGTCACAACCCGACCGGGGCGAACCTGTCCCCGGAGCAGTGGGATCAGGTGATCGCGCTGTTGCAGAAGAAGCAGGCCGTGCCCTTCGTCGACCTTGCCTACCAGGGCTTCGGCGACGGGCTGGAGGAGGACGCGGCAGCGACGCGCAAGGTCGCGGCGGCCTTCCCCGAGGTGCTGATCGCTGCCTCGTGCAGCAAGAACTTCGGCATCTACCGCGAGCGGACCGGCATCCTGATCGCGCTGACCTCGGCGGACCGCAAGGCCGTGGTGCAGGGCAATCTGAACTTCCTGAACCGGCAGAACTACAGCTTCCCGCCGGACCACGGCGCGCGGCTGGTGACGATGATCCTCGAGGATCAGGCGCTGACCGCCGAGTGGAAGCAGGAGCTGGAGGAAGTCCGGCAGAACATGCTGGGCCTGCGCCAGCAGCTGGCCGACGAGCTGCGCCGCGCCACCAATTCCGACCGCTTCGACTTTGTCGCGCATCACCGGGGCATGTTCAGCCGTCTGGGCCTGACCGAGGCGCAGGTGACGCGCCTTCGGGAAGAGCATGGCATCTACATGGTGGGCGACAGCCGGATCAACATCGCGGGGCTCAACGCAAAGACCGTGCCCGTCCTCGCCGCCGCCATCGCGCAGGTGATCTGACACCATCATGCTCGCCGTCGTTCTTTCGCTGGGGGCGGCGGCGGCCGTCGCCGCCCCGGCCGGTGTTATCGAATAGGTCGAGGGGCGCCGCGGGCCCGTGCAGCGGTAGCGCGGGCCAAAGTGCC
>JARFTV010000016.1:0-68272 GCA_029289325.1 Alphaproteobacteria bacterium | reverse complement strand
GGCGCAGCCTGGACCTTGAGATGACGCTGTGGCTGACCGCCTCGTCGGCCGCCGGAATCATGTTCGCATCGCTGACCTATGTCGCGACGATCCAGTATACCGGGCCGCGCATCTCGGCGCTGCTGTTCACCACGGCCTCACCCTTCGCGCTGGCGCTAGGCTACGGCTTCCGGGGCGAGATGGTGAGCCTGACGCAGGGCGCGGGGGTTGCGCTGATCGTGGCGGGGATCGTGCTGGCGGTGCTGGGGCCCCGGCAGGAGACGGGCGCGCGGGTGCCGAAACCCCTGTGGCTGGGCGTGAGCCTTGGCCTGCTGACCTCGCTTGGCCAGGCGACGGGGAGCCTTCTTGCCCGGCCGGCGATGCTTGCGGGCGCGGACCCGGTGGCGGCAATGGCGGTACGGTCGGGGGCGGGGGCGGCGTTCTTCATCGCGCTGCTGGCGATCCCGGCGCTGCGACCTGCAGAGCGGCCGCCGATCCCCTCGCTGCGGGGGATCGGGATGTCGGCGCTGGCCGGGATGGTCGTGGGGATGTCCCTTCTCATGGCGGCGCTGGCGCGGGGCGATGTGGGGATCGTGACGACGCTTTCCTCGACCACGCCGATCCTGATCCTGCCGATGGTCTGGGCCGTGACCGGCCGCCTGCCCGCCCCGGCGGCCTGGGCGGCGGCGGCGCTGGCCGTCGTCGGGACGGCGCTGATCTCGCTTGCGCCCTAGCGGCTGGCCCGCCAGGCGGCAAGCAACCCGGCCGCAGCGATCAGCCCCATCCCGGCAAAGGCCAGCGCATCGGGGATCTGCGCGAAGGCCAGCCAGCCCAGCACCGTGGCAAAGGCGATATGCATGTAGTTGACCGGCGCGAGGGTCGATGCCGGGGCCTCCCGGTAAGCGGTGGTCAGGAGAAGGTGGCCCACGGTCGCCAGCGTGCCATAGGCCAGGATCATCCCGGCATCGGGAAAGGTCGGCAGGCTGTGCAGGCCAAGCCCAAGGGTCAGCGCGACCGACAGGACCGAGCCCACCAGCGCGGTGTGGAACATCAGCGCCATGGTCGTCTCGGTCCGGGTCAGGATGCGGGTCAGCAGATGATAGCCGGTGCCAAGGACCGCGTTCAGCAGCGACAAGGCCACGCCCCAGCCGTCCAGCCCGCTGCCGGGTCGCGCGATGAGAAGGACCCCCGCAAAGCCCAGCGCGGCGCAGAGCCAGCCGATCAGGCTGACCCTCTCGTTCAGGATCGGGCCGGAGGCCAGCATCAGAAGGACCGGGGTGATGTAGATGATCGCTACCGTCTCGGCCACCGGCATGACGCGCAACGCCAGCAGCATGGTGATCGTCGCGCAGGCAAGAAGGAGCCCGCGCAGCAGGACAAGTCCGGTGCGCCGTGTGCGCCAGACCGCGCTGCCGTGGCGGGGGGCCATGGTGAGGGCGACGAGGACAAGGTTGATCAGGTAGCGCGCCGAAAGGATCAGCGGCGCAGCGTAAAGCATGGCAAGGTGCTTGCCCAGCGTGTCGCCCGAGGCGAACATGAGCGTCGCCGCAATCACCAGCGCCACGCCGCGCATCGGCCTGCCTTCGCCCTGCATCCCTGCCCCTCCGGTTCTTGCGGCGACCCTAGTGCGGCCCGCAGGCAGGCGACAGCCCCGATCAGGCCGATGCCGGGGTCAGCGCAATATCGGCAAGGGTGGAGCGGTCGAGGTCGGCAAGGAAGGCCAGCTCGGCCCGGCGGAGGCGGGATTTCAGGCGGCACTGGCCATCGAGGGTGCAGTCGCCCCCACCCGGAGCAAGACATTCGACCAGCGCCTGCCCCTCCTCCAGCAGGCGGACCAGAGCGCCCAGCCGGATCTCGGCAGCGGGGCGGGCGAGCGTGGCCCCGCCCCCTCCCCCACGCCGGGTGGTGACATAGCCCCCCTGCGCGAGCCGCTGGACGATCTTCGTCAGATGGTGGCGCGAGACGCCGAATTCCTGCGCCAACTCGGCGGTGGAGAAGCCCCGGTCGGGGTTCGCGGCAAGTCGCATCAACAGGCGCAGGCCATAGTCGGTGAACAGGGTCAGGCGCATGGGGAACCCGGAATAAACATTTACAATACCGATTAGCAGGGCTAGACCCGCAAGGAAAGCAGAACGGACCCTGCCATGACTGCCCCGCGCCAGAACCTGTCCGCCCGCCCGGCCATCACGGCCGCGCTGATGGAAGAGACCGGCCTCACCGAGGACCTGCTGCGCGATGTGGTGCACGGGTTCTACGACCGGGTTCGTGCGGATGCGGAACTGGGCCCGATCTTCGCCGACCGGATTCACGACTGGGCTCCGCATCTGGCGCGCATGGTGGATTTCTGGTCCTCGGTGGCGCTGATGACGGGGCGGTATCATGGTGCGCCCGTTCCAGCCCATGCGAGGCTGCCTGTGACCGGCGCGCACTTCGACCGCTGGCTGGCGCTGTTCCGCCAGACCGCGACCGAGCTTTGCCCTCCGGCCGGTGCCGCCCATCTGATCCTGCGGGCCGAGAGGATCGCCCGGTCGCTGCACATGGCGGTGCGGGATGCCGCGAATGACGGGGTGCCGTCGCTGCTTTAGGAGGACCGATGGCCAATCTGCGCACGCCGATTTGCGAGCTTCTGGGCTGCGAGGTCCCAATCCTGCTGGCCGGCATGGGGGGCGTGGCGCGTTGGGAACTGGCGGCAGCGGTGGCCAATGCGGGCGGCTTCGCCATGCTGGGGATGGTGCGCGAAAGCCCCGATCTGATCGAGACCGAGGTCCGCGCCCTGCGGGCCGCGACGAACCGGCCCTTCGCGGTAAACGTGATCCCCTCGGCCACCGATCCTGCGCTTCTGGAGCGGCAGATCTCGCTCTGCCTCGACCTTGGCGTCCGAGCCTTCACCTTCTTCTGGGACGTCCTCCCCGAGGCGGTTGACAGGGTGAAACGCGAGGGCTGTCTGGTGCTGCACCAGATCGGCACGGTCGAGGCAGCGCGGCAGGCGCAGGACGCCGGGGCGGATGTACTGATCACCCAGGGGATCGAGGCCGGGGGCCATGTCCACGGCCGGACCGGGGCTTTCGCCCTGGCCGAAGCGGTGCTGGATCTGGCGACCGTGCCCGTCGTCGTTTCGGGCGGCATTTCCACCGGGCGGGGGCTGGCAGCGGCCCTGGCGATGGGCGCGCAAGGCGTGCAATGCGGCACCGCGTTCCTTGCGACCTCCGAGTCCTTCGCGCATGACTATCACAAGGATCGCGTCGTGGCGGCGGGGGGCGAGGACACGGTTCTGACCGATGTCTTCGTGCTGAACTGGCCCAAGGGCGCGGCGGTGCGGGTGGTCGGGAACAGCGTGACGGCGGCGCTCGGCGACCGGCTGCTGGGGCACGACCCGGATACACTGCCCCGCGAGGTGATTGCACAGGACATGGGCCAGCCGCTCTTGCGCTACAGCACCGATTCGCCGATGCGCCACACCACCGGCGCGCTGGAGGAGATGGCGCTGTATGCTGGTCAGGGTGTCGGGGCGATCCGCGGGGTGATCCCTGCCGCCGACCGCCTGCGCCAGATGGTGCGTGAGGCCGAGGCCTGTCTGGAGACGTTGAAATGAAAAGCTACGCCTCACCCCCCTGCCTCGCGGCAGAGGTGGACCCGAGCTATTTCGACACGCTCGCCGTGGACCCGGAGCAGGCCGGGGACGTCGCGCGCTGGCGCAAGGCGGAACGGCAAAGGCTGCGGGCCGAACGGGATGTGCTGTCAGTGGCCGAACGGCAAGCGGTCAGTGCGGCGCTGGCGGGGCATCTGGCGACCTTCCTGCGCGGAAAGTTCGATCTGCGGGGCCGCGTCTTTTCCGGCTATTGGCCCATCAAGGGTGAGCCGGACCTGCGCCCGCTCCTGACCGAGCTGCACCGCCACGGGGTCCGCGTCGCGCTGCCGTTGGTCGAGGTCAAGGCCGCGCCGCTGGTCTTTCGCCACTGGACGCCGGAAACGAAGATGGTCCGGGGCGACTGGAACATCCCGGTGCCGCCGCCGGAGGCCGATGTGGTGGTGCCCGAGGTGGCGCTTGCCCCCCTCGTGGGCTGGACCGCAGAGGGGTTCCGGCTGGGCTATGGCGGCGGCTATTTCGACCGGACGCTCGCCAGCCTTTCGCCACGGCCCTTCACCATCGGGGTGGGGTTCCAGTCGGCGTGGCTGGCGACGATCTATCCCCAGCCGCATGACATCCGGCTGGATGCCATCGTGACCGAGGCCGGACCTACTTCAGCTTGATGCAGAAATGCTTGCGCACCGGCTGGTCGATCCGCCAGGTGCCCTTGAACCCGGCCTCCACCGCGAAACTGTCGCCGGGGCGCATGGTCACGGGTTCACCGCCGTCCGGGGTGATGGTGATCTGCCCCTCGATCAGGTGGACGAATTCGTAGAACTTGTAGGTCGTGTGCCAGGTGCCCGGCGTCGCCTCCCAGGTGCCGCTGATCACGCTGCCGTCGATCGTAGTGTGCTGCACCCAGGTCTTCATCGTCGGGTTGCCGTCGACCTTCACCCAACCGTCAAGGTCGGTGACCATCGGATCGGGCCCCGGTGCGGGGAAGCGGAAAACCATGTCGCTCATTCTGGTCCCTCCTGAGAGCTCTGCGCTCTGTGGTCCTACGCCCCCTGCCCCAAGTCAAGGCTTGCGCCTTTGCGTGGCATGACGGATCAAGCGCGGAACAGACAGGGAGAGCGACATGCAGATCCGGGAAGCGCGGGCCACGGATGCCGAGCATCTGGTCCGCTTCATCAACATGGCGGCCGACGACCTGCCGCTGCATTTCTGGCGAAAGTCGATCGGGCCCGAGGGTGATCCCTGGGCCTTCGGCCGCGAGCGGGCGGCGCGGGAGAGCGGCAATTTCTCGTACCGCAACGCCTGGTTGGCCGAGATCGACGGTGCGGTGGCGGCCTGCCTTCTGGGCTATGCGGCCGAGACCGAGCCGGGGCCGATCGACCCCGACACCCCGCCGATCTTTGTCCCGCTGCTTGAGCTGGAGGCGCTGGCACCGGGGTCATGGTACCTGAACGTGCTGGCCACCTATGAGGGTTTCCGCGGCCGGGGCTGCGGCAGTGCGCTGCTGGCCAAAGCCGAGGAAATCGCCCGCGCGGCCGGACACCGGACGATCAGCCTGATCGCCGAGGACACCCATGAAGAGGCGCTGCGGCTCTACCGCGCCAAGGGCTTCCGCGAGGTCTCCCGCCGCCCCGTGGTCAAGGGCGACTGGCAGGTGGATGCCTCGGAGTGGATCCTGTTCCTCAAGGACCTCTAGGCGGCGCTTTCGGTTTCCACCACCGGGGTGCGGACGCCGGGGGGGCAGTTTTCGGTCAGTGCGGCTTCGATCGCTGCCTTGCGCAGGGGCTTTGTCAGGTAGTGGTCAATCCCCGCGGCGAGGATCGCCTCGGCGTCGCCCTCCATCGCATGGGCGGTCAGGGCGATGATCGGGACATGCCTGCCCGCCCCCTCCAGCGCGCGGATCGCGCGGGCGGCTTCCTTGCCATCCATCTCGGGCATGGAGATGTCCATGAAGACGATGTCGGGCCGGTAGCTTTCGAACAGTTCCACGGCGATGCGGCCGTTGTCGGCAAAGACCAGGTCCAGGTCCATCGCGCGAACCATCTTCTGGAACACCAGCTGGTTCGTCCGGTTGTCCTCGGCCGCAAGGACGCGGAGCTGGCGGAGTTGCACGGGCTGCAGCAGCAGGGGTGGCAGGTCGGGCAGCACCGGCGCGGTGAGGGCCTGAAGGTGGCGGTAGAGGTCCGAGCGCAGGACGGGTTTCTGCAGCACCGCCGCGAAATCCTCGGCGACCTCGCCCAGGTTCGACGGGTTCGAGGAGAGCAGGATCACCGGCAGCTTGTGCCCGGCGGCGCGCAGATGTTGCAGAAGGACGTCGCCGTCCATCTCGGGCATGGCGTGATCGGTCAGAAGCACGTCGTACGGCTCATCCGACGCCAGGCGTTCCAGCACCTCGGCCCCCGAACGGCATAGCGTCACCTCGATCCCGCAGGGGGTCAGCTGGCGTTCCAGGATGGTGCGGTTGATGAACTGGTCGTCCACCGCCAACACGCGCCGTACCGAGACCGGGACCTGCACAGGCCCCGCATCCTCGGCCACGGGGAGGGTCACGCGGAAGCCGAAGGAGGAGCCTTGGCCGGGCTCGCTGTCGACCCAGACCGCGCCGCCCATATGCTCGATCAGGCGGCGGGTGATGGCGAGGCCAAGGCCGGTGCCTTCGAACTTGCGATTGCGCTCATCCTCGACCTGGTTGAACTCGCCGAAGATGTGGTCGAGATACTCGGGCGCGATGCCGATGCCGGTGTCTTCCACGGTGACATGCAGCGTCTGCGCGCCGTCGATCGACTCGATCCCCACGACGCGGGTCAGGACATGGCCCATCTCGGTGAACTTGACCGCGTTGCCGATCAGGTTGGTCAGGACCTGCCGCAATCGCCCCGGATCGCCGACAAATCGGGTGGGCAGGAACATGTCGAAGTCGATCATCAGGTCGATGCCTTTCTCCCGCGCGCGGGGCTGGAGAAGCATCGTCACCTCGTGGATCGTGCGTTCGAGGTCGAAGGGTTCGGGGCGCAGGGTCAGACGCTCGGCCTCGATCTTGGAATAGTCGAGGATGTCGTTGATGATAACCAGCAGCGCCTCGCCCGAGGATCGGATCGTCTCGGCAAAGAGGCGCTGTTCCTCGGTCAGGGCAGTGTCGCAAAGGAGTTCGGCCATCCCGACGACGCCGTTCATCGGCGTGCGGATTTCGTGGGACATGTTGGCAAGGAAGGCCGATTTCGCGCGGTTCGCGGCCTCGGCGGCCTTGCGGGCAGACTCGAGCTGGCCCTCGTGCTCCTTGAGCTGGGTGATGTCGACCCGCAGGCCGACTCGGCCGCCGTCAGGGGTGGGATGGTCCTGCGCGCGGATCCAGCGGCCGTCGGTAAGCTGCTGTTCGAAGATCCCGGTCGCCTCGCGGTGGCGCCTCAGCCGTTCGGAGATCCACTCCTCTTCGCGGCCGATGGCGTCGGCGTGCTGGCTGTTGGCCAGACCGTAACGGAGGATGTCCTCGAACTTTGCGCCTGGGACCATGGCCGGTGCCGAAGCGGGATAGGTGTCGCGGTAGCGCTGGTTGCAGGTCAAGAGCCGTTCCTCCCTGTCGTAAAGCACGAATCCGTCCGGGATCGCCTCGATCGCGGCCCAGATGCGCATCTGATCGGTGATGTCGAGCGCGAGGCAGACAAGGTCGCCGTCGCGGGCACGGCGGTCCTGCAGCTTGAGCCAGGTGCCGTCGGTGAATTTCAGCGTGACCGGATCGATCGGATCTGCATCGAGGCGGGTCAGCATCCGGGCAACGAAGGCCTCCGATGTCTCCTCCCCAAGGTCGAGCTTGCCGGAAGTCGCCACGATGCGGACCATTTCCTCATACGGGAAACCCGGCGCGATCGAGTGCCCCTCGAACGTGGCAAGCCAGGCGAGGTTCGCGCTGACCAGCCGCTTGCCGCTGTCGAAGACGGCGAATCCGTCGCGGATCGTGTTGATCGAATCCCACAGCCGCCGCTCGGCCATGACGGCGGCAGTGTGGGCCTTGTCCAGATCCTCGACAAAGCGGTGATTCTGGTTCTTCAGCGCCTCAGCCTCGGTCAGGGCCGAGCGGACCATCTGCCGCTGCTCGACGATCTGGTCCGAGAGCGCGCGGGCGTGGATCGCAAGCTTTTCGTTGGCGGCGAAGAGCTCGCGGCTTTTCTGTTCAAGAAGTCGCTCGGCCGCGAGGCGCGCGCGCCGTTCCCTGAGCAGTCGTTCCGATACTTCCATCACGTCAGCAGACATCCTGTCCGAATTCCCGGCCCATGACGGTTCCCCGCACATCCGGTTTTCGCGACTACCCTGCCGCAGCAAAGTGAACCAAGACTTAACGCCATCGGGGTTCCAGCCTTGCCAGGTCTGCGGCCCCCATGCGAGATTCCCGCCAATCCACCAGGGAGGCATTTTCAATGAATTGGTTTGCGAAGGCCGCGATCACTGCGGCATTTCTTGGCATTTCCGGGTGGGTTTCGGCACAGGAGCTGATTCCCGAGCGGCGGGTTGTCGTGACCCAGGATCAGGACCTGCCGGGCGGGGACATCGCCTCGGTCTTCGATACCACGATCGAGGCTTGCGAGCGCGCCTGCCTGACCAACGCGCGTTGCACCTCCTATGTGTTCAACACCCGGAACGGGGCCTGCTTCGTCAAGAACTCCCCTGCCGAGGGGACTTTCTTTGCCGGGGCCTATTCGGCCTATGTGATCGAGGCCGACGCCGGGCTGCGCGCCGCAGCGGCAGAGCGGCGGAAGGAACTGGCCTTCCTGCAGGATTGGGACGTCACCCCGGCGCTGGAGCAGGCGCAGGGGCTGGGACGGCAGTATCCTACCGGTCCCTGGTCGGCCGAAGAGCATCTGGCCGCAGCCGCCGAAGCCGAGGCGCGCGGCGATTGGGTGGGGGCAGTGACCTATACCGGGGCGGCGCTGAACCTGACCGACGATGCTGCGACCTGGGGCGAACTGGCGCGTCGCCTGCTTGAGGCGGGCAAGGTGGATGCCAACCAGCAATACTACTGGTTCGGACAGGCGCTTCTCGCGTCGGTCAACGGGCACCTGCGGGCCGGGAACCCTGCGCTGCGGCACACCAACCTGGTGGTGATGGCCGACGTTCTGGAGCGCGTCGGGCGCGGACGCGACATGGTGCAGGCCCTCCGGCTGGCGCAGTCCCTGCAACAACGGGTGGATACGGCCGCGCTGCTGGAAGATGCGATCGGGAAGTACGGGTTCCGCATCGCCGAGACGCAGGTCCAGTCGGATCTCGCCCGCCCCCGCATCTGCGCGACTTTCTCCGAGGATCTGGTGGCCTCGGGCGTCGATTATTCGACCTTCGTCCAGATCAACGACCCCGGCCTGACGGTGGAAAACGGCGGCTGGCGGCAGCTTTGCGTGGTGGGGCTGGAGCATGGCAGGCGCTACAGTGTGACCTTCCGCGAGGGGCTTCCGGCGGCGGATGGGCAGGCGCTGGCAAAGTCGGTCGAGGTGACGCAGTACGTCCGCGACCGTGCGCCGGGGGTGAAGTTCCCCGGGCGCGGCTATGTGCTGCCCAAGGCGGGTGATCCCGCCCTGCCGGTGCAGACCGTGAATACCGAGAAGCTGGAGCTGACGCTCTTCCGGGTAACGGACCGGAACCTGCTGCGCTCGGTCCAGGATTTCTATTTCGGCGCGCCGATCAACATCTATTCCGAGAGCTACTTCGCCGACACGGTGGGCGAGGAGCTCTGGACCGGCACGGCCACGGTCGTACAGGAGGTGAACCGCGACGTCACCACCCGCCTGCCGCTGGGCGAGGCGCTGGAGGGACTTCCGGCGGGGATCTATGCGCTGAAGGCTGCCGTGCCGGGCGTGGATCCCTACAACGTGCCTCCGGGCTGGCAGTGGTTCGTGATCTCGGACCTTGGGGTCACCACGCTGACAGGGGTGGACGGGCTGCATGTCTTCGTCCGCGCTCTGGGCACGGCCGAGCCCAAGGCGGGGGTGACGGTCGAGCTTCTGAACCGCGCCAATACGGTGCTGGGGACTGCGGCGACGGACGCCGAGGGCTATGCGCGCTTTGATGCGGGCCTGACGCGGGGGACGGGCGGCAGCGCGCCTGCCATGGTCGTCGTGAAGGAGGGTGAGCAGGACATCGCCTTCCTGTCGCTGACCGATCCCGAATTCGACCTCTCCGACCGCGGGGTGGAAGGCCGTGAAGCGGCGCCGCCGGTGGATGTCTTCGTCACGACCGACCGTGGTGCCTATCGCGCGGGGGAGACGGTGTTCGTCACCGCGCTGGCGCGGGATGCCGAGCAGCAGGCCGTCGAGGGACTGCCGCTGACGGCGGTGCTGAAGCGGCCCGACGGGGTGGAATACTCGCGCCAGCAGGTGGCCGACTTTGGCGCGGGCGGGCATGTGTTCTCGCTTCCCGTCGCGGGATCGGCGCCGCGCGGGGTCTGGCGGCTGGAGATGTTCGCCGATCTGGAGGCCCCGGCGCTGGCCGCGCGCACCTTCCTGGTCGAGGATTTCCTGCCGGAACGCATCGACTTCGACCTGACCATGCCCGACGCGCCGCTGTATGTCGGACGCGCCTCCAGCGTCGATCTGGGGATCGCCGCGCGCTACCTTTTCGGCGCTCCGGGCGCGGGACTGGCGATCGAGGGTGAGGTCCTGTTGCGGGCGGCCGAGGGGCTGGCGGCCTATCCGGCCTATGTCTTCGGACGCCATGACCAGCCCTTCAGCGCGCAGATGGAAGCCCTCAGCGGGGCCGAGACGGACGAACAGGGCACTGCCGTCCTGCCGGTCTATCTGCCGCAGGTCGCGGACCCGCACCGCCCGCTGGAAGCGCGGGTGACGGTCCGCATCGCCGAAGGCTCGGGCCGGCCGGTGGAGCGGCAGGTGACCAAGGCGGTATCTTCGGGAGACGCGATGATCGGGGTGAAGCCCCTGTTCCAGGGCGGCGTCGCGCCCGAGGGGGGCGAGGCACGGTTCCAGATCATCGCGGTGCAGGACGAGGCGATGGTGGGCCTGCCGGTGAAATGGACCGTCAGCCGGGTGCAGTACGACTACCAATGGTACCAAAGCTACGGCAACTGGAGCTGGGAGCCGGTCGTCAGCCGCGAACTGGTGGCCGAGGGCGAGACTAACCTTGGCTCCGCGCCGGTCGAGATTGCGGCGGACGTGAGCTGGGGGACCTACGAGATCATGGTCGAACGGCGCGACGGCGGCGGCGCGGCCACCTCGATGCAGTTCTACGCCGGCTGGTACGCGCCCGCCGATGCCTCGGCCACACCCGACACGCTGGAGCTGTCGCTGGACAAGCCCGACTATCGCCCCGGCGAAACGGCGGTGCTGCGGCTTGTGCCGCGTGCGGCGGGGACGGCGCTGGTGACGGTGCTGTCCAACCGGCTGGTCGCGATGCAGGCGGTGGAGGTGAGCGAGGGCGAGAACCTGATCCGCCTCCCCGTGACCGATGAATGGGGTGCGGGGGTCTATGTGACGGCTTCCGTCCTGCGTCCGATGGACGTGGCGGCGGGCCGGAACCCCGCGCGGGCGCTGGGGTTGACCCATGCCTCGATCGATCCGGGGCCGCGTGCGCTGTCCGCTTCGATCGAGATGGCCGCCGAGGCCGCGCCGCGCGGACCCCTGGACGTGGCGGTGAAGGTCGAGGGCGTGACAGCGGGCGAGACCGCCTATGTCACCATAGCGGCGGTCGATGTCGGGATCCTGAACCTGACCGGGTTCAAGGCCCCCGATCCGCAGGACCATTACTTCGGCCAGAGGCGGCTCGGCGTCGGCATCCGAGACATCTATGGCCGGCTGATCGACGGGCTGAACGGCGCGACCGGAGAGGTCCGCTCGGGCGGCGACGCGGGCGCGCAGGCGCGGTTGCAGGCGCCTCCTCCCACCGAGGAGCTGGTGGCCTATTTCACCGGCCCGGTGGAAATGGGCGCGGACGGCTATGCGCGGGCGTCCTTCGACCTGCCGTCCTTCAACGGCACGGTGAAGGTGATGGCCGTCGCCTGGTCGAAAACCGGGGTCGGGCAGGCATCGGCCGATGTGCTGGTCCGCGACCCGGTGGTGGTGACGGCCTCGGTGCCGCGCTTCCTGTCGCCGGGGGATGAAAGCCGACTGCTGCTGGAAGTGGTCCATGCCACCGGCCCCGCGGGGCGGATGAACCTGGATGTCACGGCGAACGGGCTGGTGCTGGGCGCGGTACCTTCGGGCTTTGACCTTGGGGACAAGGCCAAGGCGGTGTTCGAGGTGCCGGTGACGGCGGGGGCCGTCGGGGTGCAGACCATCGACATCGCGCTTACCACGCCGGACGGGAAGGTGCTGCAGAAGACCCTGACCTTGCCGGTCCAGGTCAACGATCCCGAGGTCGCCCGGATCAGCAGGCTGACGCTGGCCAGCGGGCAGAGCTTCACCTTCGACGGCGATGTCTTTGCCGGGCTGATCCCCGGCTCGGGCAAGGCCACGATGGCCATCGGCCCGCTGGCGCGGCTGAACGCTCCGGGCCTGTTGGCGGCCTTGGACCGCTATCCCTATGGCTGCACGGAACAGATGACCAGCCGGGCGCTGCCGCTCCTCTACTTCGACGAGGTGGCGCGGGTGATGGATCTGGAAGGCGACATGGAGATCGCAGGCCGGCTCAACCAGGCCATCGTCGAGATCCTGGCGAACCAGAGCGCATCGGGCGGCTTCGGTCTCTGGGGGCCGGGCGAGGGCGACTTCTGGCTGGACGCCTATGTCACCGACTTCCTCAGCCGGGCCAAGGCGCAGGGCTATGCGGTGCCGGATCTGGCGTTCCGCAATGCCCTTGCGAACCTGCGGAACCAGGTGAACTACGCGCCGGACTTCAGCGCCGAGACCAATGGTGGCGGCGAGGCCCTGGCCTATGCGCTGATGGTGCTGGCCCGCGAGGGTGCAGCGGCGATCGGCGACCTGCGCTACTATGCCGATGTGAAGGGCGGCGACTTCGCCACACCGCTTGCCATGGGCCAACTCGGGGCGGCCCTGGCGTCCTATGGCGATCAGGCGCGGGCGGATGCGATGTTCCGCAAGGCCGTGGCCAAGTTGGAGGCGCAGGGGCCGGAGGTCGGACAGGTCTGGCGTGTAGACTATGGCACCCGCTATCGCGATGCGGCGGCGCTGCTGACGCTGGCGGTCGAGGCGGGAAGCCAGGCGGTCGACCGCGAGGCGCTGACCGACCGGATCGCAACGCAGGGCGGCCGTCTCTCGACGCAAGAGGCGACCTGGACGCTTCTGGCCGCGAACGCACTGATCGACCGACCGGATGTGCAGGGCGTGACCATCGACGGTCAACCCGCCGACGGGCCGCTGGTTCGCGTCATGGACGCGGGGTCAGTGACGCCGGTGGTCGTGCGGAACGACGGGCCGGATACGACGGTCACGGTCACGACTTACGGCGTCCCGTCCGAGCCCGAACCCGCTGGCGGCAACGGCTATGCGATCAGCCGGAGCTACTTTACCATGACGGGCGAGCCGGTGCCGCTGGACGAGGTGGCGACCGGGACGCGTCTTGTGACGGTGCTGGAGGTGACGCCCTTCAGCTATGGCGAGGCAAGGCTGATCGTGGCCGATCCCCTGCCGGCCGGGTTCGAGATCGACAATCCGAACCTGATGTCGGCTGGATCGACCTCGGAGCTGTCCTGGCTCGACAGCCTGCAGGACGTCGCCCATAGCGAGTTCCGGCAGGACCGCTTCCTGACGGCGGTGGACTGGCTGTCGGATCAGCCGTTCCGGCTTGCCTATGTGGTCCGCGCGGTCAGCCCCGGGACCTTCCACCACCCCGCCGCCTCGGTCGAGGACATGTACCGCCCCGACTTCCGGGCGCGGAGCGAGACCGGGGCAGTGACGATCACCAGGTGATCCCGGAGCCGGAACAGGCGCGCCTCCCCCGGTTGGTGGGGGCGCGAGAGACCCCTCCTCGGGCAGGTCGTGCTTTCGCGGAAGGGGCGCAGGGCGAGGAGTGCACGACGTGCTCGACGAGCGGACCGGCCTGATGCGCGCGCGGTGGTTCATCGCCCTGGCGCTGTGCCTCTGGCTTGCCGCCCTGGGCCGGGATCGGTTCGACCAGTGGGTCGACGCAACCGTGCTGCCGCCGGTCGTCGTCGCGACCTCGGTCGAGGTTCTGGACCGCAACGGCGCCCTCCTGCGGGCCTATACGGTCGCCGATGGCCGCTGGCGACTGGCGCCAGAGGGGGTGGATCCGCTCTACCTGCAGATGCTCCTTGCCTATGAGGACAAGCGGTTTCACAACCACGCCGGCGTGGACCCCCGGTCCGTGGTCCGCGCGGCGCTGCAGGCGCTGTGGAACGGTCGCGTCATTTCGGGCGGATCGACCCTGACGATGCAGGTGGCACGGCTGCTGGAAGAAGGGACGACGGGCAAGGTCGGCGGGAAATTGCGACAGATGCGGGTGGCGCTGGCGCTGGAGCGGCGGCTGTCGAAAGAGCAGATCCTGCAACTCTATCTGCATCTGGCGCCCTTCGGCGGGAACCTCGAAGGGGTGCGGGCGGCCTCGATCTCCTATTTCGGCAAGGAGCCGCGCCGTCTCACTCCGGCCGAGGCGGCGCTTCTGGTCGCGATCCCGCAATCCCCTGAAACCCGCCGCCCCGACCGGGCCGCCGACCGGGCCGAGGTCGCGCGGAACCGCGTGCTGGCGCGCGCGGTGCGCGAGGGGGTGATTGACGCCGACGAGGCCGGGGCCGCGCTGCGCGAGCCGGTGCCGGGCTTGCGCAAACCCTTCCCGGCGCTGGCCCCGCATCTGGCCGACCGCGCGGTGACGGACCAGCCCCAGGCGACCTCACATCGGCTGACCATCGACGGTGGACTGCAGAAGAAGCTGGAGCGCCTGGCGCTGGAGGCGGTCGAGGCGCGGGGCGAGCGGTTGCAGGTGGCGATCCTGGTGGCGGACCATGCCTCGGGCGAGATCCTGGCAAGCGTGGGGTCGGCGGGCTATCAGGCCGACCAGCGGCAGGGTTTCGTGGACATGACGCGGGCGCTGCGCTCGCCCGGATCGACGCTGAAACCGCTGGTCTATGCGCTGGCCTTCGACGAGGGTCTCGCCCATCCCGAGACGATGATCGATGACCGGCCAATGGCCTTTGGCCGCTATGCGCCGCAGAACTTCGACCGGATCTACATGGGCACCATCCGCATGCGTGAGGCGCTGCAGCTGTCGCGCAACATCCCGGTGGTGGCACTGACCGAGGCGATGGGTCCAGCCAGACTGATTGCGGCGATGGAACGGGCGGGGATGAAGCCGGTCTTTCCCGGCGACCAGCCGGGGTTGGCGATTGCGCTGGGGGGCGTGGGAGTGACGCTTTCCGACATGGTGCAGCTTTACGCGACGCTGGCGCGGGGGGGCGTGGTACGACCCCTGTCGTGGCGACTGGAGGCAGAGGGGCCAGAGGGGCAGCGCGTGGTCTCGGAGGTGGCGGCCTGGCAGGTGGGGGATATCCTGGCGGGGCTGGCTCCTCCGCCGGGTGCGCCGTCGAACCGGCTCGCCTACAAGACGGGGACCTCATACGGGCATCGGGATGCCTGGGCCATCGGCTATGACGGGAGCCATGTAGTCGGCGTCTGGATGGGGCGGGCCGACGGGACGCCCGTGCCGGGGGCCTTCGGAGCCGATGTGGCCGCGCCGGTGCTGTTCCAGGCGTTCAACCGGCTGAAAGGCAAGCTCGACCCCCAGCCTGCAGCGCCGGCCGCGACGCTGCTGGTCGCCAATGCTGAACTGCCGCAGCCCCTGCGCCGGTTCCGATCCCGCATGGCGGCGTTCGAGGCCGGGGCCGATGCGCCCGCCGTGGCCTTCCCGCCGGATGGGGCGGAGGTCGAGCTTCTTCCTGCGGGCCTGAAGGTGAGGGTGACGGGGGGAACGGCGCCGTTCACCTGGCTGGCGGACGGGGTGCCGGTGATCGTGGGCTCGGGTGAGCGCGAGGCGATGCTGACGCTGCCGGGCGCGGGCTTCGTGACGCTAAGCGTGATCGACGCCGACGGACGATCGGCGCGCTCGCAGGTACGGGTAAGGTAGCGTGCGTCCCTGCACGCACCCTAAGCGCGTTCGATCGCCAGCGCGATGCCCTGACCCCCACCGATGCACATCGTGACCAATGCCGTGCGCCCCCCGGTCCGCTCCAGTTCGTGCAGCGCCTTGACGACGAGGATCGCCCCTGTGGCCCCCACCGGATGCCCCAGCGCGATGGCCCCTCCGTTCGGGTTGACCCTTGCCGGATCAAGGTCAAGCGCCCGGGAAACGGCAATCGCCTGCGCCGCGAAAGCCTCGTTGGATTCCACCACGTCGAAGCTCTGCGGCTTCACCCCGAGCTTGCGGCACAGGGCTTGCACGGCCGGGATCGGGCCAAGGCCCATCACCTTGGGGTCCACCCCCGCAAGCGCATAGCCCATCACCCGGGCACGCGAGTCCTTGTCGCTGCGTGACAGGACCAGCGCCGCCGCGCCATCGTTGATGCCCGAGGCATTTCCCGCCGTCACCGTCCCGTCCTTCTGGAAGGCCGGACGCAGTCCCGCCAAAGCCTCGGGGCTGGTGACCTTGGGATGTTCGTCGGTGTCAAAGAGTGTGGGACCTTTGCGACCCGCCAGCTCGATCGGAGTGATCTGGCGCTGGAACCGGCCCTCGGCAATGGCGCGGGCAGCGCGGGTCTGGCTTTCCAGCGCGAAGGCGTCCTGCTCCTCGCGGGTGATGCCGTCTCGCGCCGCAACGTTCTCGGCCGTGACACCCATATGCCCGGTCCCGAACGGGCAGGTCAGCGCACCGACCATCATGTCCAGCGCCCGCGCATCGCCCATCTTCTGCCCGAAGCGCGCGGCGGGCAGGATATGGGGTGAGCGGCTCATGCATTCCGCACCCCCCGCCAGCGCCAGGTCCGCATCGCCAAGCATCAGCGCCTGCATGGCGGAAACCACCGCCTGCGCGCCCGAACCGCAAAGGCGGTTGACGTTCAGCGCCGGCGTTGTTTCGGGGATGCCCGCATTCATCGCCATGACGCGGGACAGATACATGTCGCGCGGCTCGGTATTGATGACATGGCCCATCACCACCTGGCCAATCTGCCCGCCATCGACCCCGGCCTGGGCAAGGGCAGCCTTCGCGGCATGGGTGGCGATGTCGATCGGCGGCACCGCGGCAAGCGCGCCGCCGAAACCGCCAATTGCAGTGCGGGTGGCAGAGAGGATGTGGATCTCGGTCATTGGGGCCTCCGGCGTTTGCCACAGTTTGCACGAAGCGGCCCGCGTTGCAGAGGGAACGTGGCGTCACGGGCTCCATTGACAGCGGCGGGCGGCCGGTGGAAGTGAGGCGCACCAGCAGGAGAGCCTTCCGTGAAAGACCTGATCCGGGCCCATGCCGGGCTTCTGTTCGCCGGGTTGGCGAGCTTTGTCATCATGGGCGCGGGGCAGTCCCTTTATGGTCCCGCGCTGCCGGCCTTCTCGCGCAGCTTCGCGGTGACCGAGGCGCAGGCGGGCGTGCTGATTTCGGCGCATTGGGTGGGCTGCTTCGTCGGCGTGGCGCTCATGTTTCTGCGTGGAGCCTCGATCACCCCGCGCCACACGCTGGCGGCGATGGCTCTGGGCGGAGCCGGAGTGGCGGCGCTGATCGGCTGGTGGACGACCGCCGGGGCGGCGGTGATCTTCGGCATGGGCTACGGCATGGCGACGGTGGTATTCAACCCACGCGTCCTGCGAGCATTCGGCCGGCACGGACCCTCGATGCTGAGCCTGCTGAACGCGACCTTCGGCATCGGCGCCATTGCCGCGCCGCTGGTCTTCGTGGCGCTTGGCAGCGACCCGCGCTGGTCCTTCGGGCTGACAGCGGCGCTGGCGGCGGTGATCTGGCTGTTTGCGGGACCAGCCGGCCGCGCGGGCGTAGCGCCCCAGGGCGAGGCCCGGGCGTTCCGGCCGCATTGGGGGATCATGGCCTTCGGTGCGGTGGCCATCGGGCTGGAGGCCTGTCTGATCGGCCTTGGACCCACCGCCTTGATCCGCGCGGGCATCGCCGAAACCACAGCGGCCGAGTTGCTGTCGGCCTTCTTCGTGGTCTTTCTGGGCTCCCGCGTGGTGCTGATCTTCCTTGCGCACCGGATCCCGCCCTTCCTTCTGTATACTTGCGCCGTTGCCGCTGCCTCTGCCTGCGCCTGGGGCGCGGTCTTCCTGTCGCCTGCGTTTTTCTTCGTGGCGATCGGCGCGCCGGCCGGGCTGTTCTTCCCCGGCTTCTACGTCACCGCCAGCGGCAAGATGGGCGAAGACAGCCGCGTGCCGCCGACGATCATCGCCTCGGGCCTGGTCGGCGGCATCGGCGCGCCGCTGGTGCTGGCGCCGCTGATGGCCGGGATGGGCGAGCGCGGATTCTTCTGGATCGTGGCAGGGGTCACGCTGGCCCTGACGGCGGCGGCGCTGATGTCGCTGCGGCGGATGCGGCTTTGATCGCGGCGACCTGAACCGCTTGGGAAATCGTCAAGGGTTCCGGCGAGTTACCGCGCGGCCTGCCATTCCGCGATCCAGTCCAGCGGCCAGAGCAGCATCAGCACGTTCAGCGCCAGCCCGTCGCGGATGATCCACATCGTCACGCCTTCGAACAGAATTATCAGCGCCACGGTGGCCCAGATCGGAAGCCGTGCGGCCAGCCAGAAGCCCAGCATCATCGCGAAGATGTCGAAGACCGTGTTGATCACGCTGTCGCCGTAGTAATCCAGCGAGATCGTCACCGTCCGATACCGCTCGATCACCGCGTCCGAGTTCTCGACGATCTCCCAGCCGGCCTCGATCAGCGTGGCAAGCGAGAGCCGCCAGCCGAAGGACAGCCGCCGCGCCACCAGCCAGAGCGCGCCATAGAACAGGAAGCCGTGAATGATGTGGCTCGGGGTGTACCAGTCGGTCAGATGCTGCGAGTTCTCGGCGCTGACCACCTCGCCATGCCAGAGGCTGACATAGCCGCAGGTGCAGATCGGCTCGCGACCGATCCAGAGGAGGTAGCCCGCCGTAAGCAGGATGATCCCCAGCGTGACGAGGATCGGGGTCAGTCGGTCTTGGGCGCGGTGCTGCATCATGGCCGGCAGGCAATCACGGCCCCGCGCGCGGGTAAAGTGTGGCAAACCGGAGCGTCGCAGGATTCCGGAAAGCTGTGGCAGCGGCGCAGGAGGCGCGGCAATGGACGAAAAGAATCCCTGGCGCTTTGGCCCGACACGGGGCGAACTGTGGTTCTGGCTCTGGTTAAGCCTTGGCGGGCTGGCGCTGATGGCCGTCGCATTCTTGCGCAACGGCCTGCCCTCGGGCCCGGCCCTCGTCGAGGTCGGGTTGATGGCCGGCGCCCTCTTCGGCTATCTCGGCGGCCGGTCAGTCAAGCGCCTGATCCGGCGCGAGCATCCCTAGCGCGATATTTCCAGCCGCTGGCGGCCCTGCGGCGTAAGGAGTGCCGCCTCGCGCCCCTCGATCACCACGGCCGAAAGCGGCCCGCCATAGGCGGCCCCGCTGTCGAGGTTCAGTCGGTTGCCGTAATGCGTCGCAGCGTCCAGCGCCGTGTGGCCGTGGACGACCAGCGGGCCGAAGCTGGCGGTCTCGGTCAGGAAGGGATCGCGGATCCAGACGAGATCGGTCTCGGTCTGATCGGCCAGGGCGACACCGGGGCGGATTCCGGCGTGAACAAACACGGCCTCCCCAGCCTGATGCAGCGTCGGGCGGGCAGCCAGGAAGGCGGCATGGGCCTCGGGCACGGCCTGCAGCGCCTCGGCATGGACCTTGTCCAGGGGGCGGTCCCCGGCATTGGCGACACCATAGGAGCGCAGCGTGTCAGGTCCGCCCAGCCGCGGGTGCAGCCAGGAAAGCTCGGCCCGCAGGCCCGGCTCCGGCTCCCAGGGTGCGTTCAGGAAACGGGTGAACATGCGGTCGTGGTTGCCCTTCAGCACCACCCAGTCGCGGCCTTCGGCCAGTCCCCGGATCAGGAAGTCGATCACGCCCCTGCTGTCGGGGCCACGGTCCACCAGATCGCCAAGATGAATCACCTGGCCCGGACCATGGCGGGCCATGTCGGCAGCAATCAGGTCATGGGCTGCCTGCAATAGGCTCAGGTGTCCGTGGATGTCGCCGATGGCGTAAAGATGCATGCGTCCGTCCTGGTGGATGCGCCGGGGGCCCTCCCCCGGCCCCCCGGAGTATTTTGGCCAGGGGAAAGAGGCAAGGCCGGTTCAAGCCCGGCAGTGCAGGGCCTCGGCCGTCGGGACGGCCGAGGCGGATCGGTCAGGCGACCTCGAACTGAAGTGCCTTGACCTGCTGGAACATGCCGGTGCCTTCCAGCGTTTCGATCACCTTCGGGTCGATCTGCTGATCAAGGTAGAGGATCGCGATGGCATCCTGCCCCACGCCCGAGCGGCCAAGGGTGAAGTTGGCGATGTTGACGTTGTTCTTGCCCATCGTCATGCCCAGAAGGCCGATGATGCCGGGCACGTCCTCGTTCGTGGTGTAAAGCATGTGCTGCCCGATCTCGGCGTCGATGTTGATGCCCTTGATCTGGATGAACCGCGGCTTGCCATCGCTGAAGCAGGTTCCCGCGACCGACCGTTCGCGGGTATCCGTGACCATCGTCACCTTGATATAGGCGTCGAACACCCCGGTCTTTTCCTGCCGGGTGGTCGAGATCTGGATGCCCTTCTCCTTCGCGACGACCGGCGCCGAGACAAGGTTCACATCCGGGTTCTGCGCCTTCAGCACGCCCGCGATCACCGCCTGGTTCAGGGCGGCAAGGTTCATCTCGGCCACCGTGCCGTCGTAAAGGATGTTGATCGCCTTGATCGGCTCGTCGGTCATCTGGCCGATGAAGCTGCCCAGGTGCCCAGCCAGCTTGATCCAGGGGCCCATCACGGCTGCCTCTTCGGCGGTGACGTTCGGCATGTTCAGCGCGTTCTGCACGGCCCCGGTCAGGAGGTAATCCGACATCTGCTCGGCCACCTGGAGCGCCACGTTCTCCTGCGCCTCGGTGGTCGAGGCACCGAGATGCGGGGTGCAGACGACGTTCGGGTGGTTGAAAAGCGCGTTCTCGGTGGCGGGCTCGACCTCGAACACGTCCAGCGCGGCCCCGGCGACCTGGCCGGAGTTCAAGGCGTCCAGAAGCGCCGCCTCGTCGATCAGACCACCACGGGCGCAGTTGATGATGCGGACGCCCTTCTTCGTCTTGGCCAGGTTCTCGCGCGACAGGATGTTGCGCGTCTTGTCGGTCAGCGGGACGTGGAGCGTGATGAAATCGGCGCGGGCGAGAAGTTCATCCAGGTCGACCTTGGTCACGCCCAACTGCTTGGCGCGTTCGTCGGACAGGAACGGGTCATAGGCCACGACCTTCATGTGCAGCCCCACCGCGCGGTCGCAGACGATCCCGCCGATGTTCCCCGCCCCGATCACGCCAAGCGTCTTGTTGAACAGCTCCACGCCCATGAAGCGCGACTTTTCCCACTTCCCGGCATGCGTGGAGGCATTGGCCTCGGGGATCTGGCGGGCGACGGCGAACATCATGGCGATGGCGTGCTCGGCCGTGGTGATCGAGTTGCCAAAGGGCGTATTCATCACGATGACGCCCTTTTTCGACGCCGCCGGAATGTCGACGTTGTCGACCCCAATCCCGGCCCGGCCGACGACTTTCAGCCGGGTGGCGTTCTGGAGCAGCTTCTCGGTGACCTTGGTGGCCGAGCGGATGGCAAGGCCGTCGTACTGACCGATGATCTCGGCCAGCTTCTCCTTGTCCTTGCCGAGCTTCGGCATGTAGTCCACCTCGACCCCCCGGTCGCGGAAGATCTGGACGGCGGTTTCGGAAAGTTCGTCGGAAACGAGGACTTTGGGCATGGGTGTGGTCCTGAATTGGGTGGGGAAGGTGGGCGGATCGCCCACCCTACGAAGGGGGATGTGTAGGGTGGGCGATCCGCCCACCGCCCGGTCAGGCAGCCTGCGCCAGTGCGGCGATCTCGGCCTGGAAGGCATGGGCGATCCAGGGCATCAGCGCCTGGACATCCGCCGTCTCGACCGTCGAGCCGCACCAGATGCGAAGGCCCGGAGGCGCATCGCGGTAGGCCCCCAGGTCAAAGCCTGCGCCCGCTTTCTCGATCCGCTTGGCCACGGCCTTGGCAAAGGCCTCGCCATCCGTGATCCGCGGATCGGTGAACTTCAGGCAGACCGAGGTGGTCGACGCCGTTGCCGGGTCTTCCGCCAGATTCGCGATCCACGGATTCGCGGCGCAGAAATCCCAGACGACCCTGGCATTGGCCTCGGAACGGGCGATCAGCCCCTTCAGCCCGCCCACCGACTTCGCCCATTTCAGCGCGACAAGGTAATCCTCATTCGCCAACATGGACGGCGTGTTGATCGTCTCACCCTGGAAGATGCCTTCGATCAGCTTGCCCTTGGCCGTCAGCCGGAAGATCTTGGGCAGCGGCCAGGCCGGGGTGTAGGTTTCCAGCCGTTCGACGGCGCGGGGCGACAGGATAAGGACGCCATGCGCGCCTTCGCCGCCCAGGACCTTCTGCCAGGAGAAGGTGGTGACGTCGAGCTTGTCCCACGGCAGGTCCATCGCGAAGGCCGCACTGGTCGCGTCGCAGATCGTCAGGCCCGCACGGTTGGCCGGGATCGCATCCCCGTTCGGAAGGCGCACGCCCGAGGTGGTGCCGTTCCAGGTGAAGACCACATCCTTGTCGAAATCCACTTCAGCGAAGTCCACGATCTGCCCATAGGGCGCCTTGCGCACCGTGGCGTCGAGCTTCAGCTGCTTGACCACATCCGTCACCCAGCCCTCCCCGAAGGATTCCCAGGCGAGCATCTCGACCGGACGCTGCCCGAGGAGCGACCACATCGCCATTTCCACGGCCCCGGTGTCCGAGGCGGGAACGATCCCGATGCGGTAATCCGCCGGGACGCCGAGGATCTCTCGCGTCAGGTCGATGGCCTCTTTCAGCTTGGCCTTGCCAACCGCAGCGCGGTGCGACCGCCCGAGGGGCGCATCAGCCAGCATGTCGAGGGAGTATCCGGGAATCTTCGCGCAGGGGCCCGAGGAAAAACGCGGGTTGGCCGGGCGCTTGGCCGGCGGGGTCAGGTCTGTCATGGTAGCCTTCCAGCTAAAAGCCCTTCGTTGGGGAAGGGTGTCCCAGCACCTTGGCTAAAGACCCGCCCGCTCTGGCGCAAGCGGAAAAATCGCGATAGTCCGACGCTTGGTCGCGAAAAAGCGACGCCTCTGTTCACTATCGGAAACCTGCCCATGTTCACCGTGACCCTGCTGACCAACCCCGAAACTCCGGTGCTGGAGCGGGTGACCGTGGAATCCCTCCGCGACGCCTGGGGCGGGGGCGCGGCCCGCTGGCTCGACCCCGGCGTGGCGGCCGAGTTCGACCTTGCGGCAGTGCCCGAGAACCGCTGGGAGGTCTGGGAGGGGCTGCAGGCGCTGCGGGTGGACATGGTGGTGCAGAAGACCGAAGGGCGCAGAAAGCGCCTCCTGATCGCCGACATGGATTCGACGATGATCCGGCAGGAATGCATCGACGAGCTGGCCGACGAGGCCGGCGTGGGCTCGCGCGTGGCCGAGATCACGGCGCGGGCGATGAACGGCGAATTGGACTTCGAAGGCGCCCTGCGTGAGCGGGTGGGGCTGCTCCGCGGTCTGCCCGAGGCCGTCATCGCCCAGGTCCTGCGTGACCGGATCACGCTGATGCCGGGGGGCAGGGTCCTGCTGGCGACGATGAAGTCAAACGGCGCCTATGCCGCGCTGGTCTCGGGCGGGTTCACGGCCTTCACCTCTGCGGTGGCAGAGACCCTTGGCTTCGACGAGAACCGGGCCAACACGCTGCACCTCGAGGGCGGCAAACTGGCCGGCACCGTGGCCGAGCCGATCCTGGGGAAAGAGGCCAAGCTCAAGGCGCTGCAAGAGATTTCCGCCCGCCTCGGGATCACGCCGGCCGAGGCGCTGGCCGTGGGCGATGGGGCCAACGACCTGCCAATGCTCCAGGCCGCCGGGACAGGCGTGGCCTTGCATGCCAAGCCCCGGGTGCAGGCCGAATGTGCGGTCCGGGTGAACCACGGCGATCTGACGGCGCTGCTCTACCTTCAGGGCTACAGCCGGGACGACTTCGCCTCGCCCTGAGCCAACCAGGCGGAGCGCTGGCGCGCGAAGACTCTTTTCTCTCGTCGTCCGGCCTTCCGGCCTCCCTCCTCGGGCGATGGGGGCTTCACCCCCAAACCCCGAGGATATTTGCAGAAGAGAAAGTCCGCTTTCCCTTCTGCAAATATCCCCGCCGGAGGCAGCGACCGTTTCTTCACGTGAACCGCCTCCCCGTCCTCCGCGGCAGCGCCGCCGAGGGGGGCTCGATGCCCCCCGAGGTGGCCCCCCTTGCTCCGGCCGGCCGAACCGGCGACAAGGCACCGGATGTTCGAAGTTGCCACCCATCTGGCCCTCCTCCTTGTGCTCGCCGCCTTCTGCGCCGGGCTGATCGACAGCATCGCGGGTGGGGGTGGGCTGATCTCGGTCCCGGCGCTGCTGCTGGCCGGGGCTTCGCCGGTCGAGGCGCTGGCGACGAACAAGCTGCAGGGGACCTTCGGCGCGGGGACGGCCATGCTGACCTATGCCCGCGCGGGGCATGTCCGCCCACAGGACCAGCTGGGGATGGCCGCGATCAGCGCGGTCTTCGGGGGATTCGGCGCCCTTGTCGCGCATCTCATCCCGGCCGAGGTCTTGCGGATCATCATGCCCGTGGTCCTGATCGGGGTCGCGGCCTTCTTCGCGCTCAAGCCCGGCCTGTCGGACGATGCCCGGACCCAGAGGATCAGGCCCGCCGTCTTCGCCGTGACGGCCGTTCCGGCGATCGCGGCCTATGACGGGTTCTTCGGACCCGGCACAGGGTCCTTCTTCATGATGGGTTTCGTGCTTCTGGCGGGCTACGGCGTCCTGAAGGCAACGGCCCATACCAAGATGCTGAACTTCGCCTCCAACATCGGCAGCTTGGTCGTCTTCATCCCTTCGGGCGCGATGTGGTGGGCGGTGGGGCTGGCGATGGCGGTCGCGCAGATCGCCGGAGCAAGCCTTGGGGCGCGGCTGGCGATGCGGGTCGGGGCGCGCCTGATCAAACCCCTTCTCGTCTTCACCTCCAGCGCCATGGCGCTGCGGCTTCTCTGGCAGGCCCTGGGCTAGGCGCCCCAGTCAGCCCCCTGCATCTCGCGCAACCGGCTGGCGGTGCGTTCGAATTCGAAGGCGCCCGTCCCCTCCAGATACAGCCGCTCGGGCGTATCCGCCGCCGAGGCGATGAGGCGCACCCTCGCCTCGTAGAGGGCGTCGATCAGGGTGACGAAGCGCTTGGCCTCGTTGTAGTTCTCGGCCGAGAGCTGCGGAATGTCCTCGAGGATCAGCACCCGCAGCGCCTGGGCGATGGCGAGATAATCCGCCGGACCCAGCGGTCGGGCGCAGAGGTCCCAGAACGTCGCACGCCCGACCCCGTTGGCAAAGCATGGCAGCACCAGCTCGCGGCCGTTGACCGCAAGGGTCAGGGGCGCGGCCGGGGCGCCGCCGGTCAGGTCGGTCCAGATCGCGGCGATCTCGGCTGTCGCGCTGCTGGCAGGATGGAAATAGACCCGCGCCCCGGCAAGACGGTGCTGGCGATAGTCGGTCGGGCTTTCCAGCTCCACCACCTGCAGCCGGTCTTCCAGCAGCGCGATGAAGGGCAGGAACAGCGCCCGGTTCAGCCCGTTCAGATACAGGTCCTGCGGCGGCCGGTTCGAGGTCGTGACCACCACCACCCCCGCCGCGAAGAGCTTTTCGAACAGCCGCCTCACGATCATCGCATCGGTGATGTCCGTGATCTGCATCTCGTCGAAGGCCAGAAGCCGGACGTCACGGATCACGGCCTCGGCCACCGGGGCCAAAGCGTCCTCGACCCCGCGCTTGCGGGCCTCGTGCATCCCGCGGTGGATTTCCTGCATGAAGGCGTGGAAATGCACCCGGCGCTTCTGGCGGATCGCGGTGGCCTCGATGAACAGGTCCATCACCATGGACTTGCCGCGCCCGACGCCACCCCAGAGATACAGGCCCTTCGGCGGCGTGATCGGCTTGGCGAAAAGCCCGGCGAACAGGCCCACGCGGCGGGTCGCATTCTCTTCCAGCCAGCGGCGGATATCCTCAAGCGGGCCAAGGATGGCGTGCTGCGCGGGGTCGGGGCGAAGCACCCCCGCGGCCACCCGGCCTTCGTAGATTTCGGTCAGGGTCTGGCGCATCAGAGCGGGCCGAGGATCAGGTCCTCGGGGCCTTGGACAGGAGCGTGAAGGCCAGAGACCAGCAGCCGCGACCAGAGACCCCGCGCGGCGCGTCGGGCGGAGGCGGGCTGGAAAAGCTCGATCACTCCACCCTGGAACGACAGGAAGCTGACCGGGATGGTGCCCTCGGGGCGGCTCAGGTCGACGGCTGCGGTCAGATGCGCACCCTGGGCGGTGAAGAAATCCTGCATCGCCGCAATGTCGTTGCAGGGGATGCCGACATGGTCATGGCCAACCTCGCCAGGCGCACCTGTCACGCGCTGGCAAAGCTCGATCCGCGCGCCTTCCGGGCCGGAGAGATAGGCGAAGCGCAGCCCGTCGCCCCAGAATTCCTGGATCAGCTCCGGCCCCCCCGGCGTGATCTGCGCATCCAGCGCGATCCCGCTTGCGGCAAGCGCGGCCACGGCAGCGTCGATATCGGGCACGGTCAGGGCCAGATGGTCGATCCGGCCATGGCGGCCTTCCGCCTCGCCACCGACCAGCTTCAGCGCCTGAGAGCCAAGGCGCCAGAGCCCGCCATCGGCCCGAAAGCCGAAACGTTCCAGCACCTTGCCGCCTTCCTCTGGCGATCGCAGCATCAGTTCGGGAACCAGCACCGTCGCCTCCTAGCCGAAAGTCATCGGGTCGGGGCCGCAGCGGCTGCCTTCGTCCAGAGTGGCGATGGCGGCCATTTCCTCGGGCAGAAGCTCCCAGCCGAAAAGATCCGTGTTCTCGGCCTGACCCTCGGCCCTGGTAGAGCGGGGAATGACCGAAAGCCCAAGCTGCACATGCCAGCGCAGGATCACCTGCGCCGGGGTCTTTCCGGTTCGGGCTGCGGCGGCGCGGATCGGGGCGGCGTCAAAGCTGCGCCCCTGGCCCAGCGGGGTCCAGCTTTGCGTCACGATCCCCATCCTGTCGTGCAGCGCCCGCAACTCGGCCTGTTGCAGGCGGGGGTGCAGCTCGATCTGGTTCAGCACCGGGACCACGCCGGTTTCCTCCACCAGCCGCTCCAGATGCTGGGGCAGGAAGTTCGACACGCCGATCGACCGCACCATCCCCTCTTCGCGCAGGCGGATCAGCGCGCGCCAGGTGTCGAGGTAGCGGTCTTTCGCAGGCACCGGCCAATGGATCAGGCACAGCTCCACCCGCTCCATCCCCAGCCGCTGAAGGCTCGCCTCGACCGCGCGCAAGGTGGTGTCATAGCCCTGATCGTCGTTCCAGACCTTGGTGGTGACAAAGATGTCGTCCCGCGCCACGCCCGACTCGCGGACGCCCTGCCCCAGCCCTTCCTCGTTCCCATAGATCGCCGCGCCATCGATCAGCCGATATCCAAGCCGGATCGCCTGCGCGACCGTCTCTGCCGTGGTGACCGGCGGAACCTGCCAGACCCCAAGGCCAAGCTGCGGAATCGAATGGCCGTCGTTCAGACGGAGTCTTGTGGAGGGCATGGGCTGTCCTGAAACTGTCGGGCCGAGAAAGGGCCAAACCGCCCCCCAAGGCAAGAGCAAATCACCCCTGGGGTTGCCGCAGGCCCAGGATCCGTCGTGCCGTCCGCCAATCGGCAACCGGGCGTTCGTAGTGCTCGCAAAGCTCCACGACCCGGCGCACCAGCGCAGCGTTCGAGGGCGCGAGCCGGTCGCGGTCAAGCCGCACGTTGTCCTCCAGCCCCGTCCGCGCATGACCGCCAGAGGAGACGGCCCAGTCGTTCAGCACGATCTGCTGCGGCCCGATCCCCGCTGCGCACCAGGGGGCATCGGGGCCGAACAGGCGGTGGACCGTGTGGATGTAATAGTTGAAAACGTCCCGGTCGGCGGGCATCGCGTTCTTCACGCCCATCACGAACTGCACATAGGGCGTGCCCTTGATCTGCCCCTTCTGCTGCATCTCATGCGCCTTCAGGATGTGGGAGAGGTCAAAGCATTCCAGTTCCGGCTTCACGTCGTATTTCAGCATCTCGGCGGCCAGCCAGTCGATCAGGTCCGGCGGGTTCTCATAGACCCGTGTCGGAAAGTTGTTCGACCCGGTGGTGAGAGAGGCCATGTCGGGCCGCAAGGGCAGCATTCCGCCCCGCGCCTGCCCAGCGCCAGAGCGGCCACCGGTGGACAGCTGGATGATCAGGCCGGGGCAGTGCTTCTCCAGCCCCTCCTTCAACCGGGCGAAGCGTTCCGGGTCCGAGGTCGGCTTCCCCTCGTCGTCGCGCACATGGCAATGCGCGATGGTGGCCCCGGCTTCGAAGGCTTCCTGCGTCGACTCGATCTGCTCGGGGATGGAGATCGGAACCGCCGGGTTGTTCTCTTTCGTCGGCAGCGAGCCGGTGATGGCGACGCAGATGATGCAGGGCTTGCCGGCGTGGGGATTGGTCATGTCTCGGTCGTCCGTCTTGCGTTGAAAGCGGGCATTCGCTGGAAATTCATGCGCCAGATTATCCGCCGGACCCCCGGAAGGGGATGCGAAACATGCCCGGTTCCATGCCTTTTCGTTATGCCCGCCGTGCCTCGCCAGCCCAGTCCGGCAGCCGCACCGTGACCGACAGCCCCTGGCCATCCTGTCCCCGGTCCAGCGCGACGCTGGCCTGCAGGGCCTGGGCGATCTCGGTCACGATATGCAGGCCAAGGCCGTGCCTCCCCAGCCGCGCCGCGCCCGCCGCGCCGGGATCAAGCCGCGCATTCAGCCCCGAAAGGACCGCGTCCGGCAGCGGCGGGCCGGTATCCTCGACCCGCAGGACGGGGCCGGGATCGACATGGACCGTCACGATTGTGCCATGCGGACAATGGCTTAGCGCATTGGACACCAGATTGCGCAGAAGCTCTCCAAGCAGCACCTCCTCGGAGAGGGCGAGCATCCGGTCCGGTCCGTCATAGCCAAGGTCTTGACCCTTGCGCAAAGCCTGCGGCAAGAGGTCCGACGTCACCCCGCGGGCCAGCGCCGCCACGTCCACCGGCTGCAACCGCGGCCGGGTTCCCGTTGCCTCGACCCGGGCCAGCAGGAGGAGTTGCTCGAGCACGCGCTCGATCCGGACCAGCGCGGCTTCGGCCTTGTCCAGCGCCTCGGGCCGGGGGGCGTCGCGGGTGGAGACGGCGATCTGGGTGCGTGCGACGGCCAGCGGAGTGCGGATCTGGTGATTGGTGTTCGAGGCGAAATTCTGCAAGGCTGCCATGGCCTTGGCCAACCGGGCCAGAAAACCGTTGAGCGCCTCGACCACCGGAAGCAGCTCGTTCGGGGTGTCGGTCCGCACCGGGGTCAGGTCATGCGGCGCGCGACCGGCAATCGCGCGGGACAGGCGGTCGAGCGGGCGGAGGGCGTAGGTCGCCACGGTCCAGGCCACCAGCGCCGCCCCGGCGATCAGCCCCGCGATGCGCAGCGCCGAACGGGTCAGGATCGACTGCGCGAGGTCCTCTCGCGCGCGGGTGGTCTCGGCCACGGTGACGCTGAAGGGCAGCGCGCCCTCGCCTGTCGTCAGCTCGCGCTGGAGGGTCGCAATGCGGATCGGCTGCGCCTTGTAGCTGGCATCAGCCAGCGCCATCTCTTGGCCCGGCGCGACCAAGGCCGGCACAAGGTCCTGATATCCCGTCAGAATTCCAAGCGGCCCGTCGACGCGATAATAGACCTGATCCTGCGCGGTCGAGGACAGCATGTCCAAAGCCGAGAAGGGAATACTGATCGCCAGCCCGCCGTTTGCGTCGACGCTGACCCCTTCCGCAATCGCCATCGCCGAGCCGACAAGGACCCGGTCCGAGACCTCGCGGGCCGTGCGCCGGGCTTCGATCCGGGTGTCGAGCAGCGCCAGCGCGCCGATGGCGGCCGTGGCAAGGACGAGCCAGACAAGGATCGTCCGGCGCAGCGACGCGGGGCGGTCAGCCACCGGGGCGTTCCAGCATGTAGCCCAGCCCCCGGGCGGTGCGCAGCACGAGGCCGTGCGGACCAAGGCGGCGGCGCAGGCGGCTGACGTACTGCTCGATCGCATTGTCGGAAAGTGAATCCTCGAGCGAGGTAAGTGACTGAACTATCGCCTCTTTTCCCACCACCCGGCCGGCGCGGAGGAAGAAGAGCTCCAGCAGCGCCAGTTCGCGCGGGGGAAGGTCGATGGGGTCGTCGCCCACCGTGAAGCGGCGGGCGATCATGTCGAAGCGGACCGGACCGATTTGCACTTCGGAGGCATGGTGGCCAGCCTGGCGACGGAGGATCGAACGGACCCGAGCCTCGAATTCGCCGACGTCGAAGGGTTTGACCATGTAGTCATCGGCCCCGAGGTCGAGGCCAAGGATACGCTCAGCCGGTTCGCCGCGGGCGGTAAGTACAAGAATCGGAACGGGATTTTTCCGACCTCGCAGCGAACGGAGGACCGACAGCCCGTCCTTTTCCGGCAGGTTGAGGTCGAGGATGACAAGGTCGAACCTTTCGGCCCCGATGAGGGTTTCGGCAGAGAATCCGTCGTGGGTGACATCGACGGCATAGCCCGATCCAAGGAGGAGCGTGGTCAGCGCCTCGGCCAAGGGCAGGTCATCTTCGACGAGAAGGATTCTCATGGGCCAAGCCTAGGCCGTTGGGCTTGGTTGCGGAAGTGTTAAGGGCCGGCGGGCCCAGGCCGAAGACCCGCGGCGCAAGCCATTGGGAGCGTGGCGTTAATCGGCATCGGCGGGGCGGGGAAAGCTGTCTGGCATCCGTCTGGCATCTGTCTGGCATCCATACAGACGGCAGGCGGGCCGGAGCGGCGTTAACCCTGGGTAGCGAATCGGGCCTTCTTGCCCGTGAGGGGACGGTTGTCGGGTCACGGGCGGCAGGGTTAGGCTTGGCCCATGTGGATCCTGCGCGCCCTTCTTCTGTGCCTTGCCCTGCCCGCCGGAGCCGAGGTCGTGGTCTTCGCCGCGCCGGAGAAAAGCGGGCGGGAACTGGTGATCTATTCCTCGCTCGATTCCCCGCTGGCCCGGCCCCTGGTCGAAGCCTTCCAGCGCCGGGTCCCGGATGTGACCGTCCGCTATGAGGACCTGCTGACCGGAGAGATCGCGTCCCGCGTGATGGCCGAGACGGATGCGGGGGAGCCGACGGCGGACCTCGTCTTTTCCTCGGCGATGGACGTCACGGTGAAACTGGCCAATGACGGCTATGCGCGCGAGGCCGAAGTGGCGGGGGCCGAGACCTGGCCGGATTGGGCGGCCTGGCGCAGCATGGTTTTCGCGCTGACCTTCGAACCGGCGGTGATCGTCTATCACCGGCCCTCGTTCCCGGAGGGCCCGCCGGATACGCGGGCGGCGCTGCTGGACTGGCTGGAGACGGCGCCGAAGGGCCAGATCGGCACCTATGACATTGCGCGCTCGGCCGTGGGCTATCTGTTCCTGATGCGGGATCAGGAGCATTTCGCCGACCTGTGGCCCATGATCCGCGCGATGGGGCGGGCGGGGGTCCAGACCTTTCCCACCTCGCAGGATGTGATCGACGGGGTGAATTCGGGCGCGCTGAAGCTGGGGTACAACGTCCTTGGCTCGTATGCGGCGGATCAGGCGGCGCGGTTGCCGGATATCGGGCTGGTGCTGCCGCGCGACTATGTGGTGGTGGTAAGCAGGGTGGCGCTGGTGCCGCGGGCCGCGCGCGCGCCTGAACTGGGCGAGGCCTTTCTTGAATTCCTGATGTCGCGGGAGGGGCAGACGCTTTTGGCCGAGCGGCTGCGGCTGCCGGCAGTCAGCCTGGAGGTGCGGGGCAAGGATTCGGCGGCGGCGATGCAGGAGGCGCTGGGGGCGAAGCTGCGTCCGGTTGCAGTGTCGCCGGGGCTGCTTGCCTATCTGGACCGGGCCAGCCGGGCGCGGGTGCTGGCCGAATGGAACGCGGCGCTGGAGGGCGGCGAGTAACGGGAACATGTCAGGTTCGTGACAGGTTGCCGTGCTTTGGTAGCCCTGTTCCGGGGAGGGAGCCCCGGCAGACCTGCGACCCCCGGGTCGCCCATGGGAGGAAATCTGATGAAACACGCAATTCTGGGCGTGGCCTTCGCGGCTGCGCTGGCTGTTCCGGCTTTTGCACAGGACTATACGATCATGGCCCCCGCCAACCCCGGCGGCGGCTGGGACGGCACGGCCCGGGCCATGCAGGAAGTGATGCAGGCCGAGGGGATCGCCAAGTCGGTCGAGGTGATGAACGTTCCCGGCGCGGGGGGCACGGTGGGGCTGGCGCAGTTCGTGGCCAGCAACGCGGGCGACCCGACCAAGCTGATCGTCGGCGGCTATGTGATGGTGGGGGCGATCCTGACCAATGGCTCGCCGGTGACGCTGAAGGATGTGACGCCGATCGCGCGTCTGACCGGGGATACCGAGGCGATCGTGGTTCCGGCCGCGTCGGACATCCAGACGCTGGAGGATCTGGTCGAGAAGCTGCGGGCCGATCCCGGCTCGGTCAGCTGGGCTGGTGGCTCGGCCGGTGGGGTCGACCATATCGCCGTGGGCCTTCTGGCCAAGGCGGCGGGCGTCGATCCGACGAAGATCAACTACATTGCCTTCTCGGGCGGCGGCGAGGCGATGGCGGCGATCCTAGGCAACCAGGTGACGGCGGGCATCTCCTCGGTCGGGGAATTCCAGGAGCAGGTGAAGGCCGGGACCATGCGGCTCTTGGCGGTTTCCTCGGCCGAGCGCCTGCCCGGCATCGATGCGCCGACCATCAAGGAATCCGGCTATGACGTGGTGGTCGAGAACTGGCGGATGGTCGCGGCGGCCCCAGGGCTGAGCGACGAGCAGGTCGCCAAGATCTCGGCCGATATCGAGAAGCTGAACGCCTCGGAGGGTTGGACCAAGATGCTGGCCGACAGGGGCTGGACCAACACCTATCTGGCCGGTGAGGCTTTCGCGGCGCAGCTTGACGCGGATATCGCCGCGACCGAGACGGTGCTGCGCGACATCGGTCTGGTTCAGTGAGGCAGGGGTCTTCCCCGGAACGCCGCCCCCGGGGGGCGGCGTTCGTCATTGCGGCCGGGCTGACGGGTCTGGCGGTGATGCTGCTGGTCGATGCAGCGGGGCTGCGGCAGGACGGCGGCTATGCCGGGGTCGGCCCGGCGGATGTGCCGCGGATCGTGGCCTATGGGCTTCTGGTGCTGGCGGGGCTGACGGTGCTGGTGGGCGTGAAGGGCGATCTGCCGAGGCCGCCGCGGCAGGCCCCTGCCCCGGTGCTGTGGATCCTTGGCGGCCTTGGGCTGCAACTGGTGCTGCTGCATGTGGTGGGCTTCGTGCTTTCGGGCGCGCTGCTGTTCGGGATGACGGCGCGGGCCTTCGGGCAGCGGCCGCTGTGGAAGAATGTCGCCGTGGGGCTGGTGCTGGCGCTGGTGATCTACGGGATCTTCGACCGGCTTCTCCGGCTGAACCTGCCGGGCGGGCCGCTGGAAATGCTGATCTTCCGGGGATAGCGCGATGGACAGCTTCTCGCTTCTGATGCAGGGCCTTGTGACGGCGATGCAGCCGATGATCCTGCTTTACGCGCTGATCGGGGTGACGCTGGGCACCGCCGTTGGCGTCCTGCCGGGGATCGGCCCGGCGCTGACCGTGGCCCTGTTGCTGCCGGTGACCTATGGGCTGGACCCGGCCGGGTCGCTGATCATGTTCGCCGGGATCTATTACGGTGGCATGTATGGCGGATCGACGACCTCGATCCTTCTGAACACGCCGGGGGAAAGCGCCTCGATCGTCACGGCGATCGAGGGGAACCGGATGGCCAAGGCCGGGCGCGGCGGGCCGGCGCTGGCGACGGCGGCGATCGGGAGCTTCGTCGCCGGGCTGATCGCGACGCTGCTTCTGGCCTTCCTTGCGCCGCAGGTGGTGAAGCTGGCGCTGACGCTGGGCCCGCGGGAGTATTTCGCGCTGATGGTGCTGGCCTTCGTCACCGTCTCGGCCACCTTCGGGGACAGCGCCTTGCGGGGGCTGACCTCGCTTTTCATCGGGCTGGCGCTGGCCTGCGTCGGGATCGACGGGCTGACGGGGGCCGCGCGGCTGACCTATGGCGTGCCGCAGCTGATGGACGGGATCGAGACGACGACGCTGGCGGTGGCCCTGTTCGCCATCGGCGAGGCGCTGGCGGTCGCGGCGATGCTGCAACCGCCCGACGGGATGCACAAGATCAAGGGCAGCGTCCGGATGACGGCGACGGACTGGGCGCGGTCGTGGAAGGCGTGGCTGCGTGGGACCTTCATCGGCTTTCCCATCGGGTCGATGCCGGCGGGGGGCGCGGATGTGGCGTCGTTCCTGTCCTATGCGGCCGAGCGGAAGCTGACGAAGCACCCGGAAGAATTCGGCACGGGCGCGATCGAAGGCGTCGCGGGGCCGGAGGCGGCGAACAATGCCGCCGCTGCGGGGACGCTGGTGCCGCTTCTCACGCTGGGTCTGCCGACCACGGCGACGGCGGCGATCATGCTGGCGGGGTTCCAGCAGTTCGGCTTGCAACCGGGGCCGCTGCTTTTCGTGATGAATGCCGAACTGGTCTGGGGGCTCATCGCGGCGCTGCTGATTGCCAATGTCATGCTGGTGATCCTGAACCTGCCGCTGATCGGGCTGTGGATCAAACTTCTGTCGATCCCGAGGCCCTGGCTTTACGGCGGCATCCTTCTGTTCGCCACCCTGGGGACCATCGGGGTGAACCCCTCTCCGGTCGAGCTGGGGATGCTGATCCTGTTCGGTGTCATGGGCTATGGGATGCGGCTTTACGGCTATCCGGTCGCGCCGGTGGTGGTGGGGCTGATCCTTGGGCCGATGGCCGAGCAACAGTTGCGCCGCGCATTGGCGATTGCGCAGGGCGATTGGACGACGCTGGTCGCCACCCCGGTTTCGGCGACCTTGCTGGGAATCTCGGCCGTGTTCCTGGTCGTGCCGATGCTGATGCGGCTGCGTGGGCGGGGGCAGGTCCTGAGTCAGGTGGCCGGTGACGCCGACTGAAACTGCGGGGCGGAGGCCAACCTTCGCCCCGACATTGAACGGGCGTTGCCCCGCCTGAGAGCAAGTTGTATTTTCCCGGTCGACACCAAGTTTACAGGATCAGGAGAGCCGGGGAATGTCTGACGCAAGCGAAAGCGGCATCCCGGAGCGCAAGCGCGGATCGGGCGTCAAGGTCGTGTACGAAATGCTGCGCGACGAGATCCTTGACCTGAAGCTCCCGCCGGGCTCTCCGATCGACGAGGTGCAACTGGCCGAACGCTTCGGCATGTCGCGCACCCCGATCCGCGAGGCGCTGGTGCGGCTCGCGGGGGAAGGGTTGGTCGAGACGCTGCCCAACCGTTCGGCCATGGTGGCCAACATCGATGTGCTGAACCTGCACACATTCTATGATGCGATCACGCTGATGTACCGGGTGACGACGCGGCTGGCGGCGCAGTACCACCGGCCGGCTGATCTGGTGACGATCCGCGCGCATCAGGCGAAATATGCGGCGGCGGTGGCGGCTCAGGACGCGCTGGCGATGGTTTCGACCAACCGTGACCTTCATGCGGCCATCGCCGAGGCAGGGCGGAACCCCTATTACACCTGGCTGACCCTGCGCCTGCTGGATGAGGGGCGGCGGATCCTGCGGCTGTATTACCAGTCCTTCGACGACCGACTGCCGCAGGAATATGTCGAAGAGCATGAGGCGATGATCGACGCCATCGCCGCGCGCGACATCGAGCGCAGCGACCGGATCGCCAGCGCCCATGCCGACCAGATCGTGCGGCAGATCCAGAAGCTTCTGGCCCGGGACGAGAGGCAGAGCGTGCCGCTGTAGTCGCGGTCGAAATTCTGTCGACAAATAAAATGCAAGATATATGCTGTCCGGGAGATTCGGCCTTTGTGAGGCCGAGCACGCACTGATGGCCCTAAGGAGGTTCATGATGGATACAGCGATTTTCGAGGGCGTGATTCCCGCCCTGATGACCCCCTGCAAGGCGGACCGCAGCCCGGATTTCGACGCGCTGGTCCGCAAGGGGCAGGAACTGATGGCCGCGGGCATGTCGGCGGTGGTCTACTGCGGATCGATGGGCGACTGGCCGTTGCTGACGGACGCGCAGCGGATGGAAGGGGTGGAGCGGCTGGTGAAGGCCGGTATCCCGGTCATCGTCGGCACGGGGGCGGTGAACTCGGCCACGGCGGTGGCCCATGCGACCCATGCGCAGAAGATCGGCGCTGCGGGGTTGATGCTGATCCCCCGCGTGCTGTCGCGTGGCGCTTCCCCGGCAGCACAGCGCAACCACTTCAAGGCCCTGCTCGCGGCGGCGCCGGATCTGCCGGCGGTGATCTACAACAGCCCGCACTACGGCTTTGAGACCAAGGCCGATCTGTTCTTCGCCCTGCGGGCCGAGCATCCGAACCTGATCGGGTTCAAGGAATTCGGCGGCACGAAGGCGATGACCTATGCGGCCGAGCATATCACCAGCGCGGGCGACGGCGTGATCCTGATGGCGGGCGTCGATACCGGGGTCTACCACGGCTATGTCAAATGCGGCGCGGTGGGGACGATCACCGGGATCGGCAACGTGATCCCGAAGGAGATCCTGCACTTCGTCGCGCTGGCCAAGGCCGCCGCCAAGGGCGACGTCGACGCCCGCGTGCGTGCGCAAGAGCTGGGCGAGGCGCTGGAGGTCCTGTCCTCGTGGGATGAGGGCGGGGATCTGGTGCTGTATTACAAGCACATGATGGTGCTGCAGGGCGATCAGGAATACGCGCTGAACCTGAACCAGACCGATGCCCTGACCCCCAGCCAGCAGGGTTGGGCCGAGGCGCAGCTGGCGCAGTTCAAGACCTGGTACGACGCGTGGAGCAAGCTCCCCGGCGCGGTGCAGACCTGCAAGGTGTAAGACAGGAAGGCCCCCAGATCGGGGGCCTTTTTCATTGGCTGGCTCAGACGGCGTCGAGGCCGAGATCGAGCAGTCGGTCCAGAAGCTGGACATCCGCCTCGGTCAGCGTGATCCCCTCGGCCTGCGACCGGGCGCGGGCGGCGAAGCGGCGGGACGAGGGCAGGCGCGCGCCCTGGTCGGTGATCGCGGTCAGAAGCGTTTCGGCCCGCTCGAAGGGGTTGCCCGGCCGCCCGGCGGCGAATTTCTCGGGCGAGAGCGCGAGGATCAGCTCGCCATGCCGGGGGGCGAGGCTGGTGGTGCCAAGGAACTCCAGCGCCTCGGGGCTGGTGAGGTCGCCGATCATCGCGCCTCCCAGAAGCTCGATCATCGTGCCGATCGCCGAGCCCTTGTGACCACCGAAGGGCAGCATCGCCCCGGCAAGCGCGGCGACCGGGTCGGTCGTGGGCTGGCCTTCGGGATCGATGGCCCAGCCCTCGGGCAGGGGCTTGCCGGCGCGGCGGTGCAGCTCGATTTCGCCCCGGGCGGCGACCGAGGTGGCGAAGTCGAAGACATAGGGGTCGCGGCCCGGGCGGGGCCAGCCGAAGGCAAGCGGGTTGGTGCCGAGGAGCGGCCGCGTCCCGCCCGAGGGGGCGACCGAGGCATAGCTGGGGCACAGGACCAGCGCGGCGAGGCCGTGGTCGGTTATCGCCTCCACCTCGGGCCAGAGGGCGGAGAAATGCGTGCAGTCGTTCACCACCATCGCCGCAAGCCCCAGCTCACGGGCGCGGTCCACGAGCTGCGGCAGGCCAAGTTCGAAGGCAGGGCTGGAGAAGCCGCCTGCCGCATTCACCCGGATGATGCCCCCCTGCCCCGCGGGGTCAAGCTGCGGCACCGCGTCGGCGCGGACCTTGCCCGCCTTGACCGTGCGCAGGACGCCTTCGATCCGGTAGATGCCATGCGAGGTGCAGGCGTCGCGCTCGCCCGCGACGATGACGCGGGCCAGGGCGGGGGCCTGAACCTCGTTCAACCCGGCGCGGAGGAAGATCGCCGTGACGCGGTCCAGCAGGGTCTTGATCGGATAGGTTGTGCTCATCGCGGGTCCTCTCGCTACGGGTGGGAAGTTGCATGCAAAAAGAATGCAGGAGTCTTGCGAAGTCCAGCCCTGAACAGCCACGCTGGATACGCCTTGTATATTTCCTGTATTTTTCCATTGATTTGTTTGCGTCCTGACCGGATAGTTGCGAGAAGGGGAATCAGAAACGTCACCCACAAGGGAGGAAGAACATGAAATCTGCACTCTTCACGGCTGGTATTCTGGCGGCCACCGCCGTCGCCATGCCGGCCCAGGCGGACAAGCTGGACGATATCATCGCCTCGGGCACGCTGCGCTGCGCCGTGGTGCTGGACTTCCCGCCCATGGGTTCGCGGGACGAAAGCAACAATCCGATCGGCTTCGACGTCGATTACTGCAACGACCTTGCCGCCGCCCTGGGCGTGAGCGCCGAGATCGTCGAGACCACCTTCCCCGAACGCATCCCCTCGCTGATGTCGGGCCGCGTCGATGTGGCGGTCGCCTCGACCTCGGACACGCTGGAGCGTGCCAAGACCGTCGGCTTCTCTATCCCCTACTATGCCTTCGAGAACGCCGTCGTCGCCCGTGAGGGGATCGAGATGGCCTCGTGGGAGGACATGAAGGGCAAGACCGTCGGCGCCACCGCCGGCACCTATGAAGCGATCTGGCTGGAAGGCAAGGTCAAGGAGTGGGGCGAGGGCCAGTTCCGTCCCTATCAGAACCAGGCCGACGTCTTCCTGGCGCTGAGCCAGGGCCAGCTTGACGCCACCGTCGCCACCGTCGAGGTGTCGGAAGCCAACGTGAAATCGGGCAACTTCGGCGGCATCAAGATCGTCGACAAGGCCCCGATGGTGCCGGACTATGTCGCGCTGATCACGCTGCGTGAGGAATATGGTCTGATCAACTACATGAACCTGTTCATCAACCAGCAGGTCCGTACCGGCCGCTATGCCGAACTGTACAAGAAGTGGGTTGGCGAGGGCGAGCCTGCCGACCTGACGATCCCGGGCGTCTACCGCTGATCCGACCAACGTAACGCGATGCGGGGGCAAGTCCCCCGCATCGTCCTTGCTGCATCTGCCGGGACGGCCATGTTCAACTATACCTTCCGCTGGAACCAGGCGCTGAACTCGCTGCCCCAGATGCTTGAGGGCGCGCTGGTGACGATGGAGATCGCGATCCTCTCGATGGTGATCGGCATCTCGATCGCGATCCTGCTGACGCTGTTCCGCCTGTCGCGCAACCCGCTCCTGGTCGGCATTGCCGCCACCTGGGTGGAGATCGCGCGCAACACGCCGGCCCTGTTCCAGATCTACATGGTGCATTTCGGCCTGGCCGGATTCGGCATCCACCTGTCGCCCTATCTGTCGCTGCTGATCGGCATCGCCTTCAACAATGCAGGCTATCTGACCGAGAACTTCCGCGGCGCGCTCAAAGCCATTCCCGACACCCAGACGCGCGCCGCGCGGTCCCTGGGGATGACGCCGCTTCAGGCATTCCGCAACGTGATCATGCCGCAGATGCTGCGGATTTCCTTCCTGCCGATGACGAACCAGATGGTTTGGGCGATTCTCATGACCTCGCTGGGCGCGGTCGTGGCGATGAATACCGACCTTTACGGCGTGACGAGCGAGCTGAACGCCCGCACCTTCCGCACCTTCGAGCTGTTCGCCATCGCCGCGGTGATCTTCTACCTGATCACCAAGGTCATCACCCTGTCCGCGCGGCTGCTTGCCGCCCGGCTGTTCCGCTACTGAGAGGGCGCCGCGATGTTCGATACCGCCCTGAGCACCAACGACCTGATCTTCCTCGCAAAGGGCGCGGGGATGACGCTGATCGTCACCGCGATCTCGGTCTTCTTCGGGACGATCCTGGGGATCATCTTCGGCGTGTTCCGTTATCAGGTCGGCCCCTGGTGGGCCGCGCCGCTGACCTTCGTGCTGGACATCTTCCGCTCGATCCCGCTGCTGATCCAGCTTGTGCTGGCCAATGCCTTCGTGACCACGGTCCTTGGCTACCGCATCTCGGGCTTTGCCATCGCCTGCGGGGTGCTCTCGCTTTACACCGCCGCCTATTGCGCCGAGATCGTCCGCGGCGGGATCGAGGCGGTGCCGCAGACCCTGCGCCGCGCCGCGCGGTCCCTGGGGATGACCTGGGGCCAGGACATGACATCGATCGTCCTGCCGCTGGCGACGCGGGTCGCCCTGCCCTCGTGGATCGGGCTGGCCCTCGGGGTGATGAAGGATTCGGCGCTGGTCTACATCGTCCAGGTGGTGGAGCTTCTGAAATCCACCCAGATCCTGATCACCCGCCTGCAAGAGCCGCTGTTCCTGCTGATGATCTGCGGGCTGTTCTACTTCCTCATCTCCTTCCCGATCGCCCGTTTCGGCGGCTATCTGGAAAAACGGTGGTCCAATGATTGAGATTGAAAACGTCCGTAAATCCTTCGGTCCGCTGGAGGTTCTGAAAGGCATCAACCTAACCGTCGCCAAAGGCGAGGTGCTGACGGTGATCGGCGGCTCGGGTTCGGGCAAGTCGACGCTGCTGACCTGCATCAACGGGCTGGAGGCCATCGACTCGGGCCGGATCCTGGTGGACGGGGTGGAGGTTCACGCCAAGTCCACCGACCTGAACAAGCTGCGGCAGAAGATCGGGATCGTCTTTCAGCAGTGGAATGCCTTTCCGCATCTGACCGTGCTGGAAAACGTCATGCTGGCGCAGGTCAAGGTGCTGAGACGGTCGAAGGCCGAGGCCGAGGCCGAAGCGGTCAAGCAGCTGACCCATGTCGGGCTGGCGGACAAGATCAAGGTCTACCCCTCCAAGCTGTCGGGCGGCCAGCAGCAGCGGATGGCGATTGCCCGGGCGCTGGCCATGTCGCCGGACTACATGCTGTTCGACGAGGTGACCTCGGCCCTTGACCCGCAGCTGGTGGGCGAGGTGCTGGACACGCTGCGGATGCTGGCCTCGGAAGGGATGACGATGATCTGCGTCACCCACGAGATGAAGTTCGCGCGTGAGGTTTCCGACCGGGTGGCCTTCTTCCACAAGGGGGTGATGGCCGAGATTGCCCCGCCCGAGCAGCTTTTCGGCGCGCCAAAGGACCCCGAGCTGCAGAAGTTCCTGTCCGCGACGCATTGAAATGCAACCCGAAGTGATCGTCGTCGGCGCCGGTGTCGTCGGCCTGTCCGCCGCCCTGGCCTTGCAGATGCGCGGCCTTTCCGTGACCGTCCTGGACCGCGAGGGCCCGGCTGCCGGGGCCTCGGCCGGGAATGCCGGGGCTTTGGCCTTTTCCGACATCCTGCCGCTTGCCTCGCCGGGGATGCTGCGCAAGGCGCCGAAATGGCTGCTTGATCCGCTGGGGCCGTTGACCGTGCCACCGGCCTATGCGCTGAAGATCGCGCCCTGGATGCTGCGGTTCGGGCGAGCCTGCTCGCCCGCGCAGGTACGGCGGTCGACCGTGGCGCAGACCGCGCTGATGGACCTTGCCCGGGCCGAGCTTGAGCCGTTCCTTGCCGCGACCGGCACCCTGCCGATGCTGCGGAAGGAGGGGAACCTGCAGGTCTACGAGACCGAGGCCGAGTTCCGCGCCGCCCTGCCCGGCTGGCAGGTGCGCGAGGACCATGGGATCGAAGTCGTCCACATGGACCGGGCCGCGATGGACGCACTGCAGCCGGGCCTTGCCCCCCGCTTCCAGCGCGGGACCTTCACGCCTGGCTGGCAGTCGGTCAGCGATCCGAAGGACTTTGCCCTGGCCTTGGCAGACCGTTTCCGCGCGAATGGCGGCACGCTGGCGAAGGGCGAGGTGGCGGCACTGGAGCCGTCCGGGGACGGCGTGCGGATCAGGCTGGCCGGGGGCGAGACCCTGACCGCCGGTCAGGTGGTGCTGGCCGCCGGCGCCCATTCGCACTTTCTGGCGCGCGGTCTGGGCGACCGGATCCCGCTGGAGACCGAGCGCGGCTACAACACCACCCTGCCGGGCGATGCCTTCGACCTGCGCACGCAGATCACCTTCGGCGGGCATGGTTTTGTCGTCACCCGGCTGAGCAGCGGCATCCGCGTCGGTGGCGCGGTGGAACTGGGCGGGCTGAAGCTGCCACCGAATTTCCGCCGCTCGGAGGCGATGCTGAAGAAGGCGCAAGGCTTCTTGCCGGGACTGAAGACCGTGGACGGAAAGCAGTGGATGGGCTTTCGCCCCTCGCTGCCCGACACGCTGCCCGCGATCGGCAAGGCCCGTGCCACGCCGCGCGTCACCTATGCCTTTGGCCACGGCCATCTGGGCCTGACGCAGGCCACCGCCACCGCCCGGCTGGTCGCCGATCTGATCACCGGCGCGCCGCCGCCCATCGACCTGACCCCGTTCTCGCCGCAACGGTTCTGACCCGGCCTTCTGGAGTTGCATGACATGACCCTCTCGGCCCGCTTCATCCTTTCAGGTCATGCAGAAGGCGAGGTGCTTGCCGCCTCGGAACCGTTGAGCTTCTGGGGCGGGGTCGATCCGGCCACCGGGCAGGTGATCGACGTGCACCACCCGCTTTCGGGGCAGAACATGACGGGACGCATCCTTGTGATGCCCGGCACGCGGGGGTCCTGCACCGGGTCAGGGGTGCTTCTGGACATGGTGCTGAACGGCCATGCTCCCGCCGCGCTGGTCTTTTGCGAGCCGGAGGACGTGGTGACGCTGGGCGCGCTGATCGCAGCCGAGATGTTCGGCAAGCCCCTGCCCGTCCTGCGGCTGTCACCCGAGGCCCATGCGCTGCTCTCCAAGGCCCGGACAGCGCGGATCACCGAGACCGCGTTGATCGCCGACGGCCTGTCGCTGGCCATCGCCCCTCCGGCGACCGGCGCGCTGGAGCTTACCAACCACGACCGCGCCATGCTGGCCGGGGAGGACGGCGAGGCCACGGCCCAGGCCATGCGCATTCTGTGCGCAATGGCGGTGAACCAGGGCGCGACGCGGCTGATCGACGTGACGCAGGGCCATATCGACGGCTGCATCTATGCCAGCCCGGCGAACCTGACCTTCGCCGAGAAGATGGCCGACATGGGCGCGCGTGTCCGCATCCCGACGACGATGAATGCGATCTCGGTCGACCATGGCAACTGGCGGACGCAGGGCGTGCCGCCCAGCTTTGGCGGACCGGCGCAGCGGCTGGCGGATGCCTATGTGCGGATGGGCTGCCAGCCGAGTTTCACCTGCTCGCCCTATCTTCTGGACAGCGCCCCCTCCGAGGGCGAGGCGATTGCCTGGTCCGAGTCGAACGCGGTGATCTATGCCAACAGCGTGATCGGGGCGCGGACCGCGAAGCACCCGGATTTTCTGGACCTGTGCAGCGCGATGACCGGACGCGCGCCGCTGTCGGGCGTCTATCTGGACGAGAACCGGCAGGCGACACGGATCCTTGAGATCGAGCTGCCCGAGGGGATCGACGATGCCTTCTGGCCATTGATCGGCTATCTTGCGGGCAAGTTCGCCCCGGATCGCATTCCGCTGTTGCGCGGCCTTGCCCCGGCGCGGCCGACGCCCGAGGCGCTGAAGGCGCTTTGCGCGGCGTTCGGAACCACCTCGGCCGCGCCGATGCTGCATGTCGACGGGGTGACGCCCGAAGCCTTCCGCGTCGCGCCGGGGGCGGAGGTGGTCCGCATCACCCGCGCCGACATGGCGCAGGCCTGGGAGCTTCTGAACGCCGGGCCCGAGACGGTGGAACTGGTGGCGGTGGGCAGCCCCCATGCCTCGATCCTGGAATGCCGGGCGCTGGCCGAGGCGCTGGCCGGGCGCAAGGTCGCGGTGGCGACCATCGTGACCAGCGGGCGCAAGGTGATGGAGGAGGCCCGGGCCGAAGGCACGCTTGCGCGCCTGACAGAGGCCGGGGTGCAGGTGCTGCCCGACCTGTGCTGGTGTTCGATCTCGGAGCCGGTGTTTCCGCCCGGCACCCGGGCGCTGATGACCAATTCCGGGAAGTATGCCCATTACGGGCCGGGCCTTTCGGGGCGGGAGGTGCGGTTCGGCAGCCTTGCCGCCTGCGCCGAAGCGGCGGTTTCGGGTCGGGCGCCGAAGGCTTTGCCGTCCTGGCTTGGCTGACCGGCGTCAGCGCTGCGCGTGCTGGCGCAGATCGGCGCTGGCGCAACGTTGGGTCAGCTTGCACCAGCCCTCGAACTGCGAGACGAACACCTCGCCCGACAGGTGATCCAGGAATTTCGTGCGGCGGAGGCGGTCCATCACCGGACCCTTCACTTCGGACAGGTGCAGGCTGACGTCCATGTCGCGGAGGCGCTGGTCCAGGGACTCCAGGGTCTCCAGCGCGCTAAGGTCGATCTCGTTCACGGCCGAGCACATCAGGATGACGTGGCGCACCGCCGTATCCCCCGAGACGCGGGCAAGGATCAGATCCTCAAGATAGCGGGTGTTGGCGAAATACAGGCTTTCGTCGATCCGCAGGCTGAGGACCGCAGGGTCGGTCTCGACCGAGAAGCGGTTGATGTTGCGGAAGTGTTCAGTCCCCGGAACGAGACCGACCTCGGCCACATGCGGGCGCGAGGTGCGGTAGAGGTGCAGCGCGAGGGACAGCAGGACGCCGGCCGAAACACCGGCCTCGACCCCGGCCCCGAGGGTCACGGCCATGGTCGCGGCGACGGCGGCGAAATCGGCCCGGGAATAGGCCCAGCTGCGTTTCAGGATCGACAGGTCGACGAGGCTGAGGACGGCAACGACGATGGTTGCGGCAAGCGTGGCCTTGGGCAGGAAGGCGATCAGGGGCGTCAGGAACAGGGCGGCCATGGCAAGACCGAAGGCCGTGAAGGCCCCGGCGGCCGGGGTGGCGGCACCGGCTTCGAAGTTCACGACCGACCGGGCAAAGCCCCCGGTCACCGGGAAGCCCCCCGTGAAGGACGCGCCAAGGTTCGCGGCACCAAGGGCGACAAGCTCCTGATCGGGGTCGATCCTCTGGCGGCGCTTCGCGGCAAGGGTCTGGCCGACAGAGATCGATTCCACGAAGCCGATCAGCGAGATCAGGGCGGCGGGCAGGAGAAGCTCGCGCAGCAGCGTCAGGTCGAAGGACGGCAGTGTGAAGGGCGGCAGGCTTTGCGGCACGGCACCGACCACGGCCACACCGGCCTGATCAAGGCTGAGGCCCCAGACGGCAAGCGTCGAGGCGGCGATGGCGAGGACTGGGCCGGTCTTGGCCAGCATGTCCGCCGGTCGCGGCGCAAGGCCAACCCGCTGCAACATCGGTTTCAGCCCGCGACGGACCCAGAAGAGGAAACCAAGGCTTGCCAGACCGATGACCAGCGTCGGGAGGTTGATTCCGGTTATCTGCCGGACCAGCGAGACCAGTTGATCGACCAGCGAATGACCCTCGGCCCTGAGACCGCTGAGCGGGCCGATCTGGCTGGCCGCGATCAGCAACCCGGAGGCGGAGATGAAGCCCGACGTCACCGGATGCGACAGGAAATTCGCCAGAAACCCCAGCCGCAGCACGCCCATCAGGACCAGCATCGCTCCCGACAGGAAAGCCAGCGACAGGGCCGCAACCGCATAGCCCGCCGTCCCCGCCTCGGCCACCTGGCCAATGGTGGCGGCGGTCATCAGCGAGACGACGGCGACCGGCCCGACCGCCAGCACGCGCGAGGTTCCGAATACCGCGTAGATCAGGATCGGCACGATCGAAGCGTAAAGCCCCGCCTCGGGCGGCAGGCCGGCAAGGAGGGCATAGGCCAGCGATTGCGGGATCAGCATGATCGTGACGATCACGGCCGCCAGCAGATCGCTTGCCAGCGTCGCGCTGCCGTAACCGCGCCGCCAATCAAGCGGCGGGAACCAGCGTTTCAAGCCTTCGGGCCTCATGGCATGACCTCACTCAGCGCCTGGGTTGTCCGGATCCGCACGCGGCGGAGAGGCCGGAGGACCGGCAGGGAACAGCCCTTTCCCGTCATGTAATGCTTCCACGGGCGCGACGGAAAGGGGCGAGATACCGGCTATGCGCCCGGATCGCAGGCAACGACCTTGCAGTTCCCGTGTTCTTTCCCCAAAACGGACCAGTCTCGACCAGTTGCAGCGCCTTCGCGCCCATTTTCCCTTTTCCTCTGACAGACAAGAGCAAGATTATGTTCAAACGCCTGCTGATCGCCGTCATTCTGCTTGCTCTGATCGGCGGGGGCATTGTCTGGTTCAAGTTCTTCCGCGACGGAATGATCGCGCAGTTCATGGCCGGGGCGGTGCCGCCACCGGTCCCCGTGACCGCGCTGACCGTGGAGCCGGTTACCTGGACCCCTGGCGTCGAGGCGGTGGGCACGGCGATTTCGGCGCGCGGGGTGGATCTTGCCATCGAATCCAGTGGTCTGGTGCGCAGCATCGACTTTGCGCCGAATGCCGTCGTGACCGAGGGTCAGGTCCTGCTGCAGATCGACGACAAGGCCGAACGGGCCGGGCTTGCCGCGGGTGAGGCCGCGCTTGCCGTCGCCCGGGCAGAGGCCGCTCGGGCGGAGACGCTGACCTCGCGCGGGGTGGGCGCGGCGAACACGCTGGAGACCGCCGAGGCGCAGGTGGAAAGCGCGCGCGCCCAGGTGGCGCAGCGGCAGACGGCGCTGGATGCCAAGCAATCCCGCGCGCCCTTCGGCGGCGTCGTCGGGATCCCGCGGGTCGAGGTGGGCCAGTATGTGCTGCCGGGAACGATCTACGCCACGTTGCAGGATCTTGAGCGGATGTATGTCGACTTCTCGGTGCCGGAGCAGCAGCTGTCGGTCGTGGCCCAGGACCAGACGGTCACTGTCGCGACCGAGGTGGGTGCCTTCAGCGCCGAGGGTCGGATCATCGCCATCGAACCTCAGGTCGATCCCAACTCGCGTCTGGCGAGGGTGCGGGCCGAGGTCGACAACACCTCGGCCAGCCTGTTGCCGGGCCAGTTCCTCCGGGTGCGGGTGGAGCTTCCGGCCGAGGCTGGCGTGATCGCCCTGCCGCAGACTGCCATCGTGGCCAGCCTTTATGGCAGCTATGCCTATGTCCTGCGCAAGGGCGAGGGGGACGCGCTGACCGCCTCGCAGGTCTTTGTCCAGACGGGACGGCGCAACGGCGCGCTGATCGAGGTCGTATCGGGCCTGTCGGCGGGGGATCAGGTTGTGACGTCGGGGCAGAACCGCCTGTCGAATGGTGCTGCGGTGGTTATCGACGATTCCGTCGATCTTACGGTCGGCGAATAGGGGCAGGTCATGCATTTCTCGGAAATCTTCATCCGCCGCCCGGTGCTGTCTTCGGTGCTGGCGGCGCTGATCCTGTTCCTGGGCCTTGCCTCGGTGCTGAACCTGCCGGTGCGGCAATATCCGGAAGTGTCGGAAAGCGTGATCACGATCACCACGGTCTATCCCGGCGCCGCGCCCGAGCTGATCCAGGGTTTCGTCACCTCGCCGATCGCGGCGGCCGTCTCGACCACCGAGAACGTCGATTACGTCACCAGCCAGTCGCGGCAATCCGCCTCGGTCGTCACGGTGCAGATGCGGCTGGGCGCGGACCCCGACGTGGCCCTGACCGAGGTGATGTCCAAGGTGCAGCAGGTGCGCGGCCAGCTGCCGCAGGACACCGAGGACCCGGTGATCGTCAAGGGCACCGGCATGACCTTCGCGCTGATGTATCTTGCGGTGCGGAACCCGAACATGTCGCCCGAGGAGCTGAACGAATACCTTGAACGGGTGGTGCGGCCGCGGGTGACGAACATCGAGGGCGTCGCCCAGATGGAGATCCTTGGCGCACAGAAATTCGCGATGCGCGTCTGGCTCGACCCGCTGAAACTGTCGTCGCGCGGAGTGACCGCACCCGAGGTGCTGGCGGCGATCCGGTCGTCGAACTTCCTTTCGGCGCCGGGCAAGACCGAGAACGAATACTTCGCCTATTCCCTGACGCTGGACAGCACGATCCAGAGCCCGGACTCCTTCGGTGCGCTGCCGCTGGTGCAGGGGACGAATGGCGTGGTCCGGTTGCGCGACGTGGCAACCATCGAACTCGCCTCGGGCACCAGCGACGCCATCGTCACCTTCGGGGGCCAGCCGGGCACCTTCATCGGGATCATCCCCGCCCCCGGCGAGAACCAGCTCGATGTCGCCACCAACGTGAACGAGGCGCTGCCCGCGCTGGCCGCGACCCTGCCGCAGGGCATGACGGTCGATCTTGTCTACGATTCGACCGAGACGATCGCTGCCTCGATCAGCGAGGTGTTCAAGACCATCGCCGAAGCCGTGGTGATCGTGATGGTGGTGATCCTGCTGTTCCTCGGCTCGTTCCGGTCGGTCGTCATGCCGATCGTGACGATCCCGCTGTCGCTGATCGGGGTCTGCGCGATCATGCTGGCGCTGGGGTATTCGATCAACCTCCTGACGCTTTTGGCGATGGTGCTGGCCATCGGCCTTGTGGTGGACGACGCCATCGTCGTGGTGGAGAACATCCACCGCCATATCGACGAGGGGATGCGTCCCGCGCAGGCGGCGATCACCGGGATGAAAGAGATCACCGGCCCCGTCATCGCGATGACGATCACGCTGGCGGCCGTGCTGTCGCCGCTGGCCTTCACCGGCGGCCTGACCGGCGCGCTTTTCACCGAATTCGCGCTGACGCTGGCCGGGTCGGTCGTGATCTCGGGCCTTGTCGCCCTGACGATCACCCCGGCCATGTCGGCCCGACTGCTGCACTCGGGTGAGCCGGGTCGGTTCCAACGCGGCGTGGACCGGACGCTGAACGGCCTGGCCAACTGGTACGAACGCCGCGTGTCCTCATCCCTTGACTACCGGCCGGTGACGATGCTGACGGCCGCGGTTCTGGTCGGCGTGACCGGGTTCATGTTTGTCAATACCTCGACGGAACTTGCTCCCGAGGAGGACAGCGGCGCGCTTTTCGCGATCATGAACGGCCCGCGCTATGCGACGCTTTCCTATACCGACGCCTTCACGCAGGAGGTCTCGCGCAGGACCGCCGATATCGAGGAGGTGCAGACCTCCTTCTCGGTCGCGGGCATGGGCGGGGCCGCGAATACCGGCTTCTACATCTGGGCGCTGAAGGACTGGGCCGACCGTGAGCGCAGCCAGCAGGAGGTCCAGCAGGAGATCCAGGGGATCCTCAACCAGACCCCGGGCCTGCAGAGTTTCGTCTTCGCGCCGCCTTCGCTGCCCGGCGCGGGTGGGGGCCTGCCTATCGCCATGGTGATCCAGTCGATCCACGGCCCCGAGCGCGTGGTCGAGATCGCCGACGAGATCCGCGCCAGGGCGATGCAGTCGGGCATGTTCATCGTGGTGCAGAACAGCCTGTCCTTCGACGCCCCGCAGGTGCGCGTCACCATCGACCGCGACCGGGCCGCGCTTCTGGGCGTGGCGGTCAGCGACATCGGCGCGACCCTCGGCCTTCTGGTCGGGGGAGGTGCGGTGGCGCAGTTCGACCGGGACTCCAACAGCTATGACGTGATCACCCAGGTGCCGCGCGAATGGCGCGACAATCCCGAGCGTCTGGGCGAGTTCTTCGTGCGCTCGCGCTCGGGCGCGATGATCCCCCTGTCCTCGATCGTGTCGATCACCCCCACGGTCGCGGCTGCCGCGATCGAGCAGTTCAACCAGCTGAACTCGGCCTCGCTGACGGCCATGCCGATGATCGGCCTGTCCACCGGAGTCGCGCTGGCCGAGTTGGAACGGATCGCAGCCGAGGTCCTGCCGGACGGGTTCTTCATCGATTATTCCGGCCAGTCGCGGCTGGAAAAATCAGAGGGGAACACGATCCTGCTGGCCTTCGCCGCGGCGTTGGTGGTGATCTATCTGGTGCTTGCGGCGCAGTTCGAAAGCTTCCGCGACCCGTTCATCATCCTGATGTCGGTGCCGCTGTCGATCTTCGGCGCCATGCTGCCGCTGTATTTCGGGCTGAGCACACTGAACATCTACACGCAGGTGGGACTGATCACCCTGATCGGTCTGATCACCAAGCACGGCATCCTGATGGTCGAATTCGCCAACCAGCAGCGTGAGACGCGGGGCGCCAGCCGCCGCGAGGCCATCGTCGCTGCCGCCCGGACGCGCCTGCGGCCGATCCTGATGACAACGGCCGCGATGGTGCTGGCGGTGGTGCCGCTGATCATCGCGGACGGCGCGGGCGCGGCGGCAAGGCAGGCGATGGGCATCGTGATCTTCACGGGCCTCTTGATCGGGACGGTCTTCACGCTCTTCGTCGTGCCGATGTTCTACACCCTGATCGCCCGTAGCGACGCCGAAGAAAGAAAGCACCGCGAGAGCGTCGCCCGGACCTTTGGCGAAGCCGGAGTGAACTGAGACTGGACAACCGAAGGCCATCCGACGCATGCCGGATGGCCTTGCTGAAGCTGCCGGGTAAGGTGTCAGAGAATCCCGGACGGGCTGACGACAGGCCCCTCGGCCACGGCTTTCAGCGCCCCGGCCTTGCACGCTGTCGAAATCGCCCGCCGCGCCGGATTCTGAATTTCACGGCCGATCTCAGGATCAAGAAGGCGATCACGTCATCGCGCTATCGGCGCGCGAAGGGCGGCGCTGTCAACTGGACGAGCTGTGACGCGGTCCAAGTGCCTTAGGGTGTCACTTCGGATGTCAGGTCACGCCGCCGGCACCGGCAGGTGGATCGGGGCATCCCTGAGATAGTTGTGACGCATGAATTCGATGAAGTTGTCCTGGAACTGTCGCGTATGCGCATGGGCGAGCATGTCCGCGCGAGCGACGTCCTTCTTGCGGATGGCGTCAAGCATTTCGTCATGCTCGTCGGTCAGGAGCACCGCCTCATCGTTCTTTTCCAGAAACTCGAAATGCAGATGGAGCATCCGACGGCCCTGATTGAGAAGCCTGTCGTAGAAGGCGGCAAGGTAAGGGTTCTGGCCCGCCTGGGCGATTGCCATGTGGAACGCCTTGTTGGCCTCGGACATGGCGAGATAGTTGCCGGTCTTGACTGCGGCGACAAAGGCTTTCTGCCGCTTGGCCATCGTCACCAGATCGCCGTCCGAGCGCAGTTCCGCGGCGAGACGTGTGTTCATCCGTTGCGCGATATCCAGAGCCTCGACGTATTTCGGAAAGCTCTGAATGTCGATCGGGGCGACGACCGTGGATCGATTGGCCAAGGTGACTACCAGGTCGTCGCCGGCAAGACGGATCAAAGCTTCCCGCACCGGGGAGCGGGACATTCCGAACCGATCGGCAAGCGTCATCTCGTCAAGCAGCGCGCCCGGCCGGAGGACCAGAGAAAGGATTTCATCGCGGATTGTCTCATAGGCAAGCTTCACGCCTGCACCCTTGGCACGCTTCGGTTCCAGGTCTTCGGACATCACGCTCTTCCTTTTGCCGTCCAACATTAGCGATCCCGGAAGGTCGTGTCGACACTGGATACTTTTTGTTTGACGTGTCGGCTTTATGTCGGCATCTTTGCGGGAAGAAGGGCGTGCTGGGAACGAGGTCCTGAATCAAGGAACAGGCGCTGGTGTCGGCCGTGGCGCGGGTGATGAGTGACAGCCGCTCCCCTGCTTGATTTCCAGATCGTCCTATCCGTGCCGTCACGACGATTAACGGCACATGCTGAAGTAACGCGCCGCGTGACGGCAGATTGAAAGGACCAAGACCCGTGCTGAAACTCTCTGGCGTCCTGCCCGCCCTTGTCACACCCTTCGATGCGGACGGGCAGATCGACTTCGTCGCCTTCAAGGCCCATCTCGAAGCGTTGCGTGCGGCAGGCGTGTCGGGCTGGGTTCCCTGCGGCTCGTCGGGTGAATACAATCTGCTGTCGGACACCGAACGCGAAAGCGTGCTGCAATTTGTCAAGGATTTTGCCCAACCGGGCGAGACGCTGATTGCCGGCACCAACGCGCCATCGACGGCGGGGGTCATCGCGAACACCAGGCGCGCCAAGGAAATGGGGTACCACGCCGTCCTGCTGGCCGTGCCCTTCTACACGAAACCGACGCAGGCGGAGATCATCCGTCACTTCAACGCCGTGATCGATGCGACGGGCATGGACATCGTCGTCTACTCCTATCCCGGCAAGGACGGGGTGGAGATCGAGTATGAGGCGCTGGACGCGCTGGCGGACAACCCGCACATCATCGGGATCAAGGAATCCTCGGGCGTGTTGCAGCGCGCCATCGGGATCGCCACGCGCTATGCGGGGCGGATCCAGCTGGTCTCGGGCTCGGACGATATCGCGTGGGACTTCATGCACTGGGGGGCCGACAGCTGGATTTGCGGCCCGGCCAACTGCATGGCAAAGCCCGTGTGCGAGATGGACGCGGCCTTCCGGGCCGGCGACCAGGCGCGCGCCAAGGAGATCATGCAAGCGATCTGGCCCGCCATGAACGTGCTGGAGTCCGGCAAGTTCGTGCAAAAGCTGAAGTACGGTTGTGAGCTGCAAGGGAACCCCGTCGGTGAGTGCCGGATGCCCTTTGGTCCCTTGACCGAAGCGGAGAAGGCCGAGTTCGCCGCGGCGATGCAGGTTGTCATCGACTGGAAATGACCGGAACGGGGCGGGTTGTTGCCATCCGAGCTGGGCGGCGTCACGCGCCGGGGCGTGGCGCAAAGCGAGGCTGACCTGAAAGCCATCGTCGATCTGGCGATGACGAGCCAACCGCAGGCATCCGGATGAACTGCCTTGCGCCGGGGTTCACCGACAGCCTCGATCGCGCAAAATACGGCGAGCTGGCCGCGCTGACGCGCATCGGCACCGTGTAGGAACAGGCCAAGGCCGCCGGTTTCCTAATGACCGACGAGTCCAGCTCACAAGGCCAGACCTGCGGGAGAATGGCGGGTTGACCCGCAAGATCTGAGGATTTCCGATGCAACCGGGCGTTCATTAACGGCGGGTGGGTCCGCGGTTCAGGGCGGCCTCCGCCGCCTGCGTGAGACATCGCTGTCTTTTGCCCCTCACACTTTGAGGCAGTCCGTACTGGCCGAGCACCCTTTTGCCGCGGCAACCTCGACCGAGGTTTCTACGACCTCGGTTGTGCCGAGTGAGTCTTCAGCATCCGCCCGCTTGATCAGTTTGGTGACGTGGCACGCGAAGGCATAGGTCGCCGGCACGCCCAGGAGAAGGCCCGCAATGCAGGCCTCCAGTGGCGTCAGGACCCTTGTGCCCACCGAGGCAGCAATCAGCGAAGCGAAGAAGGCGTTGATCGCCACGGCGCCCGCCCCAAGCGGATAGAGCAGGGCAAAGATCAGCAGGGTCCTGCGTCGGTCGGTCATCTGCGGCTGACCAGCCACTGCACCAGCACCAGACTTGCGGCGAAGGCCAGCGTTGCAAGGGCGAACCACATTTCGACCGTGGCGCTTTGGGCGGCGGGGATCGGGCGCTTGAATTCCTCGGCAAGCGCGGGCTGGGTGGCCAGTGTGCCGAAGACGGCGGCGAGAAGGGTGGAAAGCGTCGGGAAGCGGATCATGGGTCACTGTCCTTCGGTCAAGGTGCGGTAAAGGTCCGGCAGGGCAGAGGTGATCCGCGCCGGACTGGAAAGAAGCGAAAAGCCGTGCGTGCCGAAGATGCGGGAGAACCAGCTTTGGCCGTCCTCGTCGATCACCACGCCATGCAGGGCAAGTCCGCTGCGCCGCGCCTCGCGCACGGCCATCCGGCTGTCCTCGATCCCGTGCTGGCCTTCGTAATGGTCCAGGTCGTTCGGCTTGCCATCCGTCAGCACCACGAGGAGCTTGCGGCTGGCGCTTTCCTTGGTCAGTTGCGCCGAGACATGACGGATCGCGGTGCCAAGCCGGGTATAGTGGCCCGGTTTCAGCCCGCCGATCCGGTCGATCACCGGGCGGCCCATCGGTTCGTCGAACGACTTGCAGCGGTGCAGGAACACCCGGTTCCGCCGCATCGAGGAAAAGCCCCAGATGCCCAGCCGGTCGCCCAGCCCGTCAATCCCGCCCGCCATCGCGGCAAGGGTCTGGCGCGCGACCTCGATCACCGAGGTGGTGCCGACCGCCGCCTCGGTGCTGCGCGAGCAGTCGATCAGGAAGGCCACGGCAAGGTCCCGCTCGATCTTTCGGGTGGCGATGTGGATGCGGTCGCTGCCCTGCCCGGTGGCGCGGCGGTCGACCTGGGCGGAGACGACGGCATCCAGGTCAAGCTCAGCCCCGTCCAGCTGGCGCGGGGTCAGGATTCGACGCGGGCGCAGCGCCTCGAACTGGCGACGGACCGCGCGCAGATGGCGGGGTTCGGGGATGAAACCGCCGGGGTCCGACGTGACCTCACGCTCCAGCACCAGGCAGTGGTCGGGCATGTAGCTGGCGGCGCGGTGGTTCCATTCTGGATAGGTGAAGCGGTCGGCCAGCCGTTCGTGCTCGGCCTCGGTCGGGGATAGGTCCAGATGCAGGCGCAACCGCGTTGCGGCGCGGCGGTCGTGGCGCGACAGGCCGATCACGTCCTGATCGTCGGCGGCCTTCTGGGCGTTCTCCTGATCGTCGTCATCCACCGAGCGGTTGAGGTTCAGGTTCTCGACCCAGCTGAGGATCGCCTCGAAGCGGTGGACGATGAAGCTGTCGCGCCGGTTGGCCTGATCGAGGTCGCGGCGCAGGCCCTTCTTGCGACCTGCAACGGTGGGGGGGGCCGGGGTCGGTGTGGTTGCCTCGCCCGCGTCGGCCGCCGAGGGACCCGAACCCAGATCGGCCCGGTGCAGGCGGATCGCGCCCGGCGTGGCAAGCTGGGCCAGACCGGGGCAGCGGAGGGGGATCTCAGCCGGTTCCAGCACCGCCTGCGCCACCAGCCACAGATAGGCCCGGCGGTTCATGGCGATGCTGTCGAACAGTGCGATCGACGGGGGCAGCCGGAGATGCGCACCGTCGAAACTGGCCAGCGCAGCCGTTGTCCGATCGGGCATGGCCTGCACGATCTCGACCGAGGCTGCGCCGCCAAGCGCCCGGAACAGGAAGCTGGCACTGCGCTGGACCTCGGCAAAGGTCACGGCCGAGTCAGGATGATCAGGCCGGTCCAGCCCGCTGACGATGCCGTGCCAGATCGTGCCGACCGTCTCCTCCGGCTCGATGAGCGAGTGGAGCGACATGTCCATCATCCGTAGACCGTCGCAATCAGATCGCGGAGCGCGGTCTGAACCTCGGGATCGTCGCTGAGGGGTTGGACGACCGACACCTCCAGCGCAGCATCGACGCTGGTGCCGCCCTGGATCAGCGCGGCGGCATAGATCAACAGCCGGGTCGAGACGCCTTCCTCCACGTCCATCCCCGACAGCGCACGGATGTGGCGCGCCAGCCGTGCCAGCGCCCCGGCGCGGGCCTGGTCAAGACCTGACTCCCGGCTGATAACGGCGGTTTCCGCCGCGAGGTCGGGGAAGTCGAAGGCAATCGACAGGAACCTCTGCCGGGTCGAGGGCTTCAGCTTCTTCAGCACGCTCTGATAGCCCGGGTTGTACGAGGCGATCAGCATGAAGCTCTCGGGTGCCTGCAACTCCTCGCCGGTGCGGTCGATCATCAGCGTGCGGCGGCTATCGGTCAGCGGGTGCAGGACCACGGTCACATCCTTGCGGGCCTCGACCACCTCATCCAGGTAGCAGATGCCCCCCGTCCGCACGGCTCGGGTCAGGGGGCCGTCGACCCAGACCGTCTCGCCACCCTTCAGGAGGTAGCGTCCGATCAGGTCGGCGGCGGAGAGGTCGTCGTGGCAGGCGACGGTGTGCAGGGGCAGTCCGATGCGGGCGGCCATATGTTCCACAAAGCGGGTCTTGCCGCAGCCCGTCGGCCCCTTCAGAAGAAGGGGCAAACGGTTGGCATGGGCCAGCTCGAACAGCTCGCACTCACGTCCCGTCGGGCGATAGTGCGGCAGGCTGGCGAAACTGTGGGCGTTCATCACTTATTCCCCCGCTACGGCATTCAGAGGACCGGGAGCGACGACCTCGTTCTTGCGGGCATAGGCCAGCGAGAAGATGAAGAGCAGCGCCCCGGCCACAACAGCAGCCCCCGAGCCGAACCGCATCAGATAGAAGATCGACAGGCCATCCTGCACTTCCATGAAGTACATCCCCAGGACGCGCTGCAGATGGGTCTGCACCGTGCCCGCGAAAGTCAGCACGAAGGTCATGAAGGCCATCCCGCCGGTCATCAGCCAGAAGCTGGCCATGTTCAGCGTCTGATTATAGGGGGCCCGTTCCCGCAGCATCGGCATGGCATAGGTGAATACGGCCAGGTTAAGCGCGACATAGGCACCGTAGAAGGCCAAGTGACCATGCGCGGCAGTGATCTGCGTGCCGTGGCTGTAGTAGTTCACCCCGTGCAGGGTGTGCAGGAAGCCCCAGACCCCAGCACCGAAGAACGCCACCGTCGATGACCCCAACGACCACAAGAGCGCCGCCTTGTTCGGGTGATTCCGACGCCCCTTCCAGACCATGACGAAGGCGAAGGACATCATCAGGAAGAAGGGCACGACCTCGAAGGTCGAGAAGATGGAGCCGATCCACTGCCAGTAGCCGGGCGTGCCGATCCAGTAGAAGTGGTGCCCGGTGCCCAGGATGCCCGAGACCAGCGCCGTTGCGACGATGATGTAAAGCCATTTCTCCACCACCTCGCGGTCGACGCCGGTCAGCTTCAGCATCAGGAAGGCCAGGATCGCGGCCATCACCAGCTCCCAGGTCGCCTCGACCCAGAGGTGCACGACGAACCACCAATACATCTTGTCCAGGCTGAGGTTGTCCGGGTTGATGAAGGCAAAGACCCACAGAAGGCACAGAAGCCAGAGCCCCAGCAGGAGCACGTTGGTCACCGCCGTCTTACGGCCAGCTAGGAAGGTCATCGAGATGTTGAACAGGAAGATCAGCGCCGCGACCAAGATGCCGACCTTGACCCATAAGGGCTGTTCCAGGAACTCGCGCCCTTCATGGATGCCGACCAGGTAGCTCCCGACCGCGCCAAGCGTGCCGACCATCAGCAGAGCCAGCTGGATATAGGCCAGCTTGACCGAATAGATCTCGCGCTCGGCTTCCTCGGGCAGAAGGAAGTAGGCCGAGCCGAAGAAGCCCAGCAGCAGCCAGACGATCAGCGCATTGGTGTGGATCATGCGGATGATGTTGAAGGGCAGAAGCTCGGCCAGGAAGTTGGGCGAGACATAGATCCAGCCGGCCACCAGCCCGCCCATGACCTGGATCGCGAACAGAAGCAGCGCACAGGCGAAATAGGCCAGCGCAACCTTTTGGGATTGGTATTTCATCGCGAAGCCTCCTCAGCCTGCGTCATTGGGCGGCCAGCCCTGCGTATCGGTTTGATCGGCCCAGCGGAGGAACTCGGCCAGGTTGCGGATTTCTTCATCCGTCAGGTTGAAGTTCGGCATCTGTCGCCGGCCCTCGATCCCCGAGGGCTGCGCCTCCATCCAGCCTTTCAGCACCTCGAAGGCGGCGTCAGGGTCGTCCTGCACCGCCCAGCGGGTCATCACGTTGCCCACCTCGGGCGCGAAGTACGCGCCTTCGCCGTGCAGGCTGTGGCAGTTGATGCAGGAGTTGCGCTCCCACACATGTTTGCCGGCCACAACCTCCGCGGATAGCGGCATTCCGGCGGTTGATTTGGCGACGATGTAACGGTGGCTGTCCACGGTCAGCCCCACAAAGACGACGACGAAGAAGATCGACCCGCCGTAGAAGATATTTCGCGCCCGTGTCTTGGTCAGTATTTCGGCCATTGTCGGCGTCCCTCAGACTTTTCCATCCGGGAAGGACTAACCGCTGGTCCGTGAATCAAGTTTGCGCGGCAACAAAGTCTGAAGGGATTGTTCGCGCCATGCTGCAGAAAAGGGAGGGCTGGGATGATGCGGACACCACGACTGGACGATCCCGACCTGCCGCTGACCGAGATCATGCGTCATTGGCCGGCTACCGTTCCGGTATTCCTTGCGCGGGGAATGCTCTGCGTGGGCTGCGTGATCGGCCCGTTTCACACCATCGACGACGCCTGCGAGGAATACGGGATCGACCCGGACATCCTTCTGGCCGAGCTTCGCGCTGCCGTCAGCCTTGCGGCTGCGACAAGACCACCAGCTGGTGTGGCTGCAGGACGGTGATCTTCTTGCGCTCGCTTTGCACGATCCCGGCCTTTTCCCAGGCGCTGAGCGTGCGGCTTACGGTGTGGAGCGTGGTCCCGCTCATCTCGGAGAGATCCTGACGGGTGATCGGGAAGTCGATCTCGATCCCTTGCGGCGTCTTGCGGCCCGCCTGGTTCACCAACCGCAGCAGTGTACTGGAAATGCGTTGCTCGACCGCAAGGGTCGCCATCTCCATGATTCGGTCGTTCTTGTCGTGCATCCGCGCGCCCAGGGTACGCAGCGCGTTGCGGGCAAAGCCGTCGTAGCGGGTTACGAAGGGCTCCCACAGCCGCATGGGCCAGGCAAGCACGATGCTTTCCGCCACCACCACCGCCGTTGCGGGATAGGCATCCAGCCCCATCGCCTGCGCGATTCCGAACAGCTCGCCCGGAGGAATCTGGTGCAGGATCACCTGGTCCCCATTCCGGGTCGTCCGCTGGACACGAACATGGCCGTCCAGCAGCAGGAAGAACAGCGTGGCCGGGTTGCCCTCGGAAAAGACCTGGTTGCCCGCGTCAAAGCGCTGCGAGACCGCCTCGTCCAGAATCTGCCGCACCTGTTGACGCGCCAGCCCATGAAACGGCGGCAGTCCCGTGACCAGGCTTTCGTCTAGCAGTCTACCCACTGTCCTGTGCCTTTCCTGCCCGATCGCCCGGCAAGGAACCGTGGCGGAGTTTGTGCCCGCGCAAAGTTGCGAGGGCGCTGTCGGGGTAATCTTCCCTCAACCAGAAAGCACAGCAAAGGAAGACAAGATGTTGCGTCAAATGACAAGCGCCCTCGCCCTCGGGCTTGCCCTCGCGGGGGCGGGCTACGCCGAGACGATCGAGGTGAAGATGCTCAACAAGGGCGCCGACGGGGCGATGGTCTTCGAGCCCGCCGCCGTTCGTCTGGCACCTGGCGACACGATCCGGTTTGTCGCGACGGACAAGAGCCATAACGCCGAGACGATCGATGGCATGTTGCCCGAGGGGGCAGCTTCCTTCGTCGGAGCCCTGAACGAGGAAATCGAGGTCACCTTCGACACCCCCGGTTTCTACGGCATCCGCTGCAAGCCTCACTTCGCCATGGGCATGGTGATGGTTGTTGCGGTCGGCGACGAGGCAACTGCGCCGGAGTCCTTCCTGGAGGGCCGCCTGCCGAGAAAAGCGAAGGAACGGCTGGAAGCCGCCCTCGCCGGACTGTGATCCAACCCGCTTCACATTGGGAGTAACGATCGTGAGCAGACTTACCGACCTCAGCCAAGGGTTTCCTAGCAGAAGGTCCGTCCTGCGCGGCTCGCTTGCCGCAGCCGGAGCGGCCGCCGCCCTGGGCGCCGGCATGACCCAGGCCCAGGCGCGGGCCCCGCGTGGCCCGATGCCGATGCCAAGCCGCGTGCCCCAGCATCTGATCCAGGCCGAGGCCGAGGTGATCAGCAAGGCCCCGGCTGTGGACCTTTCGGGCTATACCCGGGTCCGCCAGGAACTGGTCGCCCCGCCCTTCGCTCCGGTGCATGAGCAGGTGGCGACCGGTGGCCCGAAGATCATCGAGATCACGCTGGAAACTACTGAGAAGCTGATGACCGTCGATGCCGACACCGGCGCCGAGATCTGGGCGCTGACCTACAACGGCTCGGTTCCCGGTCCGCTGATCATTGCCCATGAAGGCGACTACGTCGAAGTGACCCTGCGCAATCCCGTGGATAGCGTCTTCGAGCACAACATCGACTTCCACTCCTCGACCGGTGCTTTGGGCGGCGGGGCCCTGACCCACGTCTTCCCGGGTGAGGAAACCGTCCTGCGCTGGAAGGCCACCAAGGCCGGGGTCTTCACCTACCACTGCGCACCGGGCGGCGAGATGATCCCCTATCACGTCTGTCACGGGATGAACGGGACGGTGATGGTCCTGCCCCGCGACGGATTGAAGGACGGCAAGGGCAACCCGCTGCGCTATGACGAGATCCTCTATATCGGCGAGCAGGACTACTACCTGCCCCGGAACGAGGATGGCAGCTTCAAGAAATATGCGGTTGCTGGGGACGACTATGCCGACAGCCTGGAAGCGATGCGCACCCTGGTTCCGACCCATTCGGTCTTCAACGGCGCGGTGGGGGCCCTGACCGGCGACAAGGCTCTGCGCAGCAAGGTCGGGTCCACCGTGCTGATGATCCACAACCAGGCCAACCGTGACACCCGCCCGCACCTGATCGGCGGCCACGGCGACTTTGTCTGGGAGGCGGGCTCGTTCAACGATGCCCCGGCGACCAACCTCGAGACTTGGCTGATCCGTGGCGGTTCCTCGGGGGCGGCGATGTACACCTTCGGGCAGCCGGGCGTCTATGCCTACGTCAACCACAACTTGATCGAGGCCGTCCTGCTGGGTGCCACCGCACATATCGTGGTGGAGGGCGAATGGAACAACGCCCTGATGGAACAGGTGGTTAAACCGCACAGCATCGAGACCTGAGGAGGGATCGAACCATGTCTCCCGTCGCCTTGTCCCTGAACGGCCTTGTGTCCCTTGGCCTGGCAGTCTTGGCGACGGGGGCAGGGCTGGGGGCTGCCCTGCTCTGGCCGGGTGGCCCCCAGCCTTATCCAGTGGACCTTGTGTCCATCGCGCTACCCGATGGCATGACCTTGGCGGTCCAGCGGACCGAGGTCACGCGCCGCGATTGGGCCGCCTGCCATGCCGAGGGTGGCTGCACGCTCGCGCTTCCCGATTTGGGCACACGAGACGACTACCCCGCCACGGGCATCAGCTATGTCGATGCGCAGGAATACCTCGCCTGGATCAACACCCGGTCCGGCGCCGTCTACCGGCTTCCCACGAAGGCGGAATGGTATGCCATCGCGGCCGAGGTTCTGCCGGAAACCCCCGAACCAATCTTCTCTGCGCCGGAGCTCAGCTGGGCCGCCGCCTATATGGTGGAGGCCCCGACTGTGGACCGCGCCCTGCGCCCCACCGGCGAATTCTCTACGACCACGGCAGGTCTCGTCGATCTGGACGGCAATGTCTGGGAATGGACGCAGGAATGCTACGACAGCGATGAAAGCCGGACTGATCCGCGCAACTGTCCCGCCTTCGTCCTTGGCGGTGTGCATGAGTCCGTTCTGTCTTACCTGGTCCGCGACCCCGCAAACGGAGGCTGCGCGTCAGGCCAGCCCCCCGCCCACCTTGGCATGCGCCTCGTCACCGAAGTCGGAGCCTGATTGGTGGCAGGTCCGGGGGGCTTCTCCTTTGGAGGGTCTGTACTGTGAGATTGGTCTGTTTTCCGGCAAAGGAGACGGGCGCGAAGCGCAGCAGATTTCCGGAAGAACAGATCATACGCATCCAAAGGGGCACCGGGCGGGTTTGATCGCGGCAGAACTGCGCCGGGGCGCTGTCAGCGAGGCGACCCTCTAAAACGGACGCTCGAAGTATCGCGGCATACTGGATCTGAATGGCTAAGGAGTGGACTGGGTGAAACTCAACCGCTGGTCCCTTCATCGTCAGGATTGATGGTACTGGTTCCACCAGCAATACAGTCCTGGCGTGCCAGCACGACCGAGAGGTCTTGGCAGTCCATCGCGCCGGGTAAGTCGGTACAGAGCAGCTTTATCGCCGCAACATCCCACCGCGCGGGGTTCGTTGACCGTTCAAGATGGGACCAAACGCTAACCAGAGCAGGCTCTTGAAGGAGGAACTTCGTGTGGGAGGTTCGTCGGTGCTGCGTTGATTGTGTTGGCCGCAACGCGAGAGGCCCCGCTGGTTTACGGGGCGCACGGCACTGATCTTGGTGGCATTGGTTGCGGGGGCAGGATTTGGACTGTCGCGAACAACGAACTGCTCCGACCTTGGCTCGTATTGTGACCCAAACTGGCCAACCTAAGTTCACAATACGCCTATGCGCTCTTTCCTTAGTCGAAGATGCACCGTAATAGCTGGATGCCCGGCCACGAAGCAGACTTAGACCGAAAGTTGGTTGATGACTAACAACGGAAAACGATGAAACCAACGAACCCAACCTTGCTGAGTTTGTTCTGCGGTTGCGGAGGTTTAGACCTCGGCTTCGAGCAAGTTGGCTTTACAACGGGTCTTGCGTACGATCAACGTGCAGATGCCGTGTCCTCGTGGAATCGGAACAGAAATTTCAAGTCGGCTCGTACCTGGGACGTCCGGCAGCTTTCGCTCGATGCGTTGGATCTCCATTACGGCTGTGAGTTTTTGCCTGCAGGAGTCATCGGCGGCCCCCCCTGTCAAGGCTTCTCATTGGCCAACCGTCGCGGCCATCGGGACGACCCCCGAAATGACCTCGCTTATGTATTCGTAAAGCTGGCGCTGGATCTTCATAAAAGACAACCACTGAACTTCGTGGTGATTGAGAACGTACCGGCTGTCGTTGGGAAACGTGGCGGAAGCCTAATCGACGATATACGCAATGAGCTCAACTCGGCCGAATTCGATGTAAGGCAGATTGTATTGGACGCTGCTCACTACGGCGTTCCCCAACGTCGCAAACGTTTCTTTCTAATTGCAACCAACAACCATACGCGCACCCGGCCTTGGATGCCACCAAAGCGCAGCACGAAGAATTTTACCGTTAGGGATGCAATTTTTAATCTTCCAGAGCCACAATTCTACAATGGCAAACAGACCCCGCTGTCTGACGTGCACCAAAATCATTGGTGTATGGTTCCAAAATCTAAAAAGTTCCAGACTGGCGAACTTATTGAAGGATACAAAGAAAAGAGAAGCTTCAAAACACTGTCGTGGGACGAACCAAGCTATACAGTTTCGTATGGCAATAGGGAAGTGCACATACACCCCGCGGGCAAGCGACGATTAAGCGTTTTCGAAGCCCTACTCCTGCAGGGCTTCCCATCTTCCTTCTGCTTGGACGGCACCCTTTCATCGCAGATTACGCAAGTCAGCGAAGCTGTGCCGCCGCCCTTGGCAAGGGCCGTAGCGGAGTCGGTCGCGGCGAGTTTTCAGACACCTTCAGCTACGAGCGATTGGCCCTCCGCCTGAAGCCAAGCTGCATAGCCAGTTTCCGGATCCAATACATTATAGCCCAGTTCCCTCAGGATAGATTGAGTCTCATTGGCGAGTGATTCAAAAAGCTTGTTGTCTTGAACCAGTGCAACATCAACGTCCTGCAGAGAAAATGCTTTTTCTAAAGCGATGATGTGGGAAGACTTCGCACGCGAAGTTTGAATCTGCTGCCCCTTTCCAGTCCTGGTAAGTCCTGAAACATCTGCAACCTGAATAGGTTTCGGGTTAAAAAGGTAGGCGGTCGACAGCATATTTGGGAAAGCAGGCTCTCTGCGTACCAACGAATAACAAAAAGATTTCATCTTGATTATGTCAAAGCTTCCCGTCGCGGTAAGGTGTAGCATCCATTTTGCCAAGCCGAGTGCAAAAAACGAGCAAAAAGGCATTCCATTGTTCTGAGTTGATCTGGCGACAAACCGGTCAAAATCTTCATCTGCGGAATACCGCTCAGCAAGTCTTCGTTCAAACTCTTCGCTCTCCGCGCAGTTTAATTCGATCTCCCTCCTTAAACTGCCGATCGCTCCTGGATCTACCGAATCAGTTTGAACTGGGGTGGTAATGTAGAGCAACCACGGGTGCCTAACACGGTTAATTTGAGAGCTGATAATTTCCTTGATGGCGTCGATTAACCTGACAGCCCCATCTGGACCTTCATTCATCAGCGGGCTGCAAGCATCGATGTTTATAACGTGGTAGGGCCCTTGCCGCTGAAACATTTCTCGTGCCGCACTTTTTTGGTGCGCAATCTCTTCCAGTCTGTATGGGTAAACGCTACACCCCGGGGCCAGCTTGACTCCAAAGTCTGTTTGAAACATTGCAATATTCTGCCGAAGTCGGCTGGACTCATCTTCATTGACAGAGCAAAAACCTGTATATTTCAGATTGTGACCTTCACGGTTGCACACCTCGGCAATCATACGCACGTCAATCATATCTGGCCCGGGAAGAGTCAAATAACTGATGGTCGCCCCATCGTCGAGGAATCCATCCGCCTTCATTCTTCTTAATGTGTGTTCCGCGTGATGAACCCACTGATACGTACGCACAAATTGCTTCCGCGGTCTGTGCCACGGAGCAAAGGTCAATGGTGCTGGCGCCGCGAGCTGGCCAAGTTCTGGCGGTAGTGCGGAATCAATATCTGCTTCTTCAACTTCGTCGAAATCAATCATTACGCATCGCCCTCGAAAATCGAGATGATATCAAATATCAAATTGGCTCTCGCTTTTTCGTCAAGGCCATCCAGAACCCCATAGGCATTTAGCACAACAGTAAGAGCATCCAGTTTGCCCACCTCAGTTTTCACTGGCTGAGACAATCGCGGATCTGACCAATCAAGGACGATACCGCTCACCTCTGTGGGAACCACGGCATCACGAACAGCAGACTTTTCTATGGCTGGAAACTGCTCGCTTGTACCCCTCATCCTTTCCCAAACTGACTCCGCATATTTTGAAACTTTTGTCTCCGTCGCAGCGATGCGTGCCGATCTCTGCTGATCCCTTAAGAGTGAGCCAAGCTTTTTGTGCTGAGTTGCAAATTGACGAAACGCACTATGCAACCATTTTTGAACGAAAACATAGTGGGGATGACTCGTGTTAAAAGACTCACGATCTATGTTGAGAGCGCTATCCAATCCTTCAGTAACATAGATCTCTGCGGTGACTTGCTTTTTTCTTGTTTGCTCAGAAACTTGATACCCAAGGAAATCAGGATCAAACAGCGACCCGCTTGCGCCATTTATTCGAATAAGCGCACCAATGCTATCTTTAGGGGTTATCTTCGAATTCCAATAAAGATAGGCTTCAAATGAAAGCTTGCCGCCCGAACGCTCAGATGGTACGCCGGAAAAAGCTGAACTTACCTTGCCAATAAATAGCAAGGGGTTCGCTATAGAGCTTGAATTGGCAACTTTTTGGGGGAGCTCTATGGGTCGGCGTAACTCAATGCCATCAATAAAAACCGAGAATCCACCTGAAGGATCATCGCTGCCAGACTCGAGGTTGAGCGCTGAACGTATTGATTGGTGCGGGCGGAGCGATACCTTCTCTGCGGAACCTCTTCGGACGTTAGACAATCGGTAAAAGTCTATGCCAGATCCGCCTTCAATGTCAAAGGGATGACACTCAAGGTAAGGCAACGGAGATCCTAAGCTTAAGCGCCAAACCATCTTAAAGTAGTTGTCAAAGTGGGACAGGTCGGCCCTATCGGAAGGATTATCGCTTATTCTTGTAGCAGCACGGAAAAGGTCGCGAAACTTAACAATGGGCTCGCTACCCTCCGACCAAGGCAGCTGCGGCGCATCCACCATTATCCCATCTCTGTCAACGCGCCCTATATGAAAGCGCGGTGGCTTCACGATATCAATCAAACCCAGGGATTGATCGCTTGCACTGTCATCAAGGGCTTGCCAAATCTCTTGGCTCTGTAGCTTCTCTCTAACGGCTGGCCGAATATCCATTAGGATTATGGTGGTTCCGTGTGCCGTCTCGTCATCAACCTGTTCACTCAGTACACGAAATGCACCACTAACGTAACTGCCTTCATCTTGCTCAACGAGAAGGTCTTCTTGGTATGTATTCAATTTAATTGTCGCAGAAACTCGCTTGTTGCTACCCTTCCTTTTTGTAATGATCTGAAAATGTTGGGTCAGCTGCGCTACCGCAAAAAGGCCAATCCCAATCTTCCCGATGAGCTTTCTGCCCGAAGGACTGCGACGCGGATCTTCGGGGTTGGCTGTACCGACCACGACACCACGACTGGTCCGTTTCGAGCTCCCGCCAATATTCGTCAATAAGTCGGCAACAGCGGTTTCATCCATCCCGTTGCCATTGTCCGAAATTCGAATCTCCTTAAAGAACGGAAAATCGGAATCTATTCTTACGCGCGTGGCATCAGCATCATAAGCATTGGAAATGAGTTCACGAAAGGCTGACCACGGTTCACGATAAATTCCATCCGTTACACGACCAATAATCCGTTCATTGGTCTGCAATGACCCTTCGGCTGGATGACCCGTTTCAGCGCTTTTCTTTATTCGTTCAGCAACGACTTCGGTTTCCCGCTTCATTGTACTCTCAAGCTATCCCCGAACTTTTCTGCGCGCTGTGGTTGCAGAAGTCAACATTGTGTTGCTGCCTGCACTCGCCAAATGTGCGGTGGCTTCACTGATCGCTCGATTGTGGTTTCGGATCAGGTCTGCGCGGCGCCTGCTTCGGACTTGGAGGACTTGACCGGGGCGGACGGAGCCCCGAGAGGCGCGGTGGCTGCCTCGGGCGCCTCTCCCAGCGTCGCGGCGAAGAGGGCGATGCGCTCTACGGCGATGCCCTTGGCATACTGGGCGATCATTTCGAGGAATGCCTGACGTTCCGCCAGTGAGCCCTTCACCAGCCAGGTGTCGAAGGCAGTGTGGACCGCCTTCTTGTTGAGGGCCTCGCCCAGCAGGATGCGCTTCTGCGCATCGCGGTTGATTCTGTTGGCACGGGCGTTGGCGGCGGCTTCGATCTGTTTGGGGTTCTTGATGGGCATATTTTGCTCTCTTCCTGTTGAGCGTTGCGGGTTAGTTCTCGACAGCTGGTACTGGTAGATTCCGCGCGGAAACGACTTTTGCGATTTTTTTTTCGACGCCCCGCAGCGGGCCCTGACGGGGCATCACCGATCCTCCCCGCGCCCGGTCCGGCGCGCATCCTCCACCCGCTTTTTGGCCTCGGCGATTGGGGTTTCCGTCATCTCCTTGAAGGCGTCGAAGTTACGGCGCAGGGCGCTTGGGAGGAGGGTTCCCAGCTTGTCCCGGAGCGCCTCGACGCTGGTCCGCAGTGCGTCCACCGCCTGCCATTCGGCATCGACGGCGGCACGCGCCTTGGCCGTGGCATTGGCCCGCATTTCGCCCTGGATCTTCTTCAGTGCCGCGATGAACCGGGCCGTGAGCGGGCCGAAGCCCTTTGCGGGTTCGACCTCGCTCCGCGCCTTGCCGGCGGCTATGGCCTCGGCGGCTTCGACGACCTCCTTCGCGTCGCTTTCGCGCTCGGCAACCTCGGCCTCGCGGGCTGCAATCGCGGCGGCCTGATCGGCCTGTCGCTTGGCCTCTGCCGCCGCGCGTCGCCGGGCGATCTCGATCTTCTGGGCCTCTTCGTCCAGCCGTTCCCTTTCTTCGGCCCACCAGACGGGTGTCGGCTTGTGCCGAACCGGATCCGGCAGACGCGGATCTTGATCTTCAGACAGATCGGCGGGCACCGCCTCGCCCTTGGCCGCCAGACCGGCCCGCTTCCGCTCCCGTTCGGCGATCCGCTCCGCGATCTGGCGCCGTTGCTCGGCCCGCCGCTTACCGCGCTTCAGGCCGACGGTGGCGAAGAACTCGCCCACATCATCCTGCGCGGCTTCGTAGTCCTTCAGGAGTGGGTTCGATGACGGCTGGAGCACCCGCTGCGTGCCGCGACGGGTCGAGGTCTTTTCCACCCAAGGGGCGAGGATGGCGTGGATGTGATAGGTCATCTCGTCGTGGTCTGCCCTGGCGTGGACCACGGCGTCGCCAAACCGGGTTTGCAGCCATCTGACGGCTTCCGCTTCGAACCGCTGGGCGCGGGTTTCAGTTTCGCCCTCGTCCCGTCCGGCGAACCAGTCGCGATGGGCAGTCAGGATGACCTCCCGCAGCGGTCCGCCCGCCGAAGCACGCCACGGATCCTGCTTGCCCTGTTGAATCCGCGTCTCGATCTCCTTCCAGCGTTTGCGCCGTTGCAGGGACTCCAGTTCTTCGGCGAGGTTCGTCGCAGCGGCGATCCTGATCTCCTGCTCCAACTTCCCCCGCCAGTCCGGGTCGCCGATCAGGAGGCGGTTGGATCCGCTCCGCTCTGGGTCCACGTGATCAAGGTTCCCGCCCTTGCGGGCGGCGTGCATCTCATAGCGTGCAAGGGCGCTCGGGAACATTTCGGCGAAGCGAAGGACGACGGGATGCCGGGCCTTCATCCGTGCCAGTTTGTCGAGGATCATCGAGCGGTGCAGATCGTTCATTGCCAAGTCTCCTGCGGGGCGAGCAGGAGATGGGTCTTTTGATCCAAAAACGCGGGAACAGATTTCCGGGGCGGGACGCGGGAAAGCGCCAGAATGGTACTCACTAAGCAAGTGGCGCTCCTGCGCCCGAGGGGCGCATCCGTTCCACTTGCATCGTTCGCCGGGGCACTGCCCCGGACCCCGCGCCTTCAGCGGGACCAAAGGGGGCTCGACACCCCTCTGGACACCCTCGGCAGGGCCGACGCTCGCCGCGCCCCCCTGCACCCCCCGGCGTCCTTCAGACGGACCAGAGGGAAGCGCCACACCCCTCTGGACTCCCCGGACAAGGACCGCTCGCCGCCCTTCCCTGCACCCTCTCTGGCCGCCTTCCGCGGGACCGTGGGGTTCGCTCTGCACGCCCCCTCCGGCTTCCCCCAAGCGCCCGGGTGAGGCGTTCCGCACCCTCCCCCGAACCCCCGCCCGCTCGTGCCACCCGCACCGGGGTCGAGAGGGGCTCCCCCTCGACGCTCCCCCGGCTGGCGCAAGGGCAGGCGGGTCAACCGATCCGTTTGCGCGGGTCTTACGACGC